>JAFGKY010000108.1 GCA_016928305.1 Bacteroidales bacterium | reverse complement strand
TACGCTGACACCCACCTATACACCCGCACCAGCCGATGCAGGCACTACCGTGGTATTGCGTCTTACCGCAAACGGTAATTCCAATTGTTTACCGGTAACCGATGATATGGATCTACTGATTGAAGATGTTCCAACTGCCAATGCCGGTACAGATGGATCAACCTGTGTTAGTGATTCATATTTGATCAGTGGAGCCAGTGCAACCAACTATTCATCCGTATTGTGGACCGTGGTTTCCGGTGCCGGTACCCTTGCAGATGCCGCCACACTCACTCCTGCCTATACGCCTGACCCTGCCGATGCCGGTACTACAGTTGTACTGCGTCTAACTGCGAACGGCAACGCAAATTGCCTGCCGGTCACCGATGACATGTCACTTGATGTTATTCCAAAACCTGTAGTTGACGCAGGTACCGATACAACCATTTGTTATGGATCAGCCGTTGAACTAAACGGCTCTGTATCATACTATACATCATTTTCATGGAACAAAGGCATTGGCGACGGGTGGTTTGATGATGAATTGATACTCAATCCAATATACACTCCCGGTCCTAATGATCTGCTCAACGGAAATATTACTCTTTATCTCTCTGCAACAGGAATTGGATCTTGCGGTGGTACCACCGATTCCATAAAGATCACCATCCCGCCTCAGTTAATTGCGACCATCGGAGCACCGACTCCTTTTCTGATAGGGCCCTATACACTCATCAATGTGTCCGTTAAAATTGAAAATCATGAAGCCATTCATGATATCAGTTATTACCTGCAGGCACCTGACGGTACGCGGGTACCGTTAAAGATATCCGACGATTTCCTCATGTGTAATTATGGAGATGCTGCTGATCTGACGTTTACCAGTGATACCACATATGATACATTAGATATATGCACTGTTCCATTCTGGCCCGGGATTCCGCTTTCAGGTACCTACAGGGCAACCGGCAGTTTCAGTCCGATGTACGGTATGGATCCGGCCAACGGTGCATGGTCTGTGGTTATAATCGATGCCAGCTATAATGTACTCAGCCCTACAGATGGCCAACTGACTTTTGCCAGTATTTCATTTACCGATACCGCATATACCGGAGCACTCGAAACGGTTGTTTATGCATCCGGCATTATCAATCAACCGATTTATCAGAGTGATGTATATGAATTTGCCGAGACCCGGTATATTTCACCTATGGGTTTGAATACAAAGTGCAATGGCAGTTGTGATGCATTGGCACTTGTTACTGTCGTTGGCGGCACAAGTCCGTATGTCGATTACGCATGGAATCCTTTGCCTGTTGCTGGCAATGGAACTGATTCCGTATACCTGTGCGAAGGCTCCTATTCACTTACGGTTACTGACGCACTTGGATGTATTGCGGTAACTACAGTTGAGGTAAGCTCACCTCCTCCGATTACCATGGATACGTTAATTTATACAGATACCTTGAATTGCCATGGCGATGCTGACGGTGTGATAAGAACAAAAGCCGGTGGCGGAACAGGTTATCTAACCTATACCCTTATGCCGGGTAATATACCTTCGTCAGTTGCTGATTCTGGTGTCTTCACCAACCTGACGGCAGGCACCTACACGATCCACATTGAAGATGTGAACGAATGCTATTTCGATACAACCATTGTTATTGCAGAACCTGATGCATTAATAATCCAGGATATTACAATCGATAGTTTGCTTTGCAGCGGTGATGCTGACGGTATTATAAGGGTTACTGCACAGGGAGGTAAAGCTCCGTATGAGTTCTGGATAACACCGGGCACTGAGGTCAATAACGATGGAGTTTTTGATAATCTCAGTCAGGGTAATTATGTAATCCGTGTCATCGATGCAAGTACATGCGGTGATACACTTATTACCGACACCATCCGGATGGATGCTCCTTCGCCTTTGTTAATCGATTCAGTGACGGTTGTTCCAATTTTATGCAACGGAGGCCAGGGTTCATTGACCATTCATGCATCCGGAGGATCAGGGGCTTATGAAGGATCCATCGATAACGGCGTTACTTTTGTTTCCGGACTTGCTTTTACAAACCTTAACGGAGGGAGCTATTCCCCGGCCGTACGGGATGAGAATGCCTGTGTTGCTTTCCATTCAACCGCCGTAGAACTGGTCAATCCGATGCCTATTGTTATTGATACGCTGGGGATAGCAGATGTTGCGGGTTGTTATGGTGACTCTACCGGTAGCATATATATTGAGGCTTCCGGCGGATGGGATAAAATTCAGTATTCACTGGATGGAACTGTCTATCAGTCCGGCAATCTGTTTGAATCGGTCAATGGTGGTCCAAAAACACTTTATATAAGAGATTCTCTTGGTTGTACGCTGATAATTGATACGCTGGAGGTAGATCAACCTTCACAACTTTTGGTTGCTGTGGCCGTCACCCACGCAATAGGCAGCACGCCGGGAACCATCACACTGACTGCAAGCGGCGGCACACCACCGTACATTTATTCCATCGATAATGGTGTAAATACACAGGATACCGGATTCTTTGATAACCTTACACCGGATTTGTATGATGTCTTTGTGCAGGATGCCAATGGCTGTACTTTCACCGATACTGTAAGGATCATAATAAACGAACTGGATGTTTTCATCACAAAAAGAGATGTCTCCTGTTACGGATTCAGTGACGGTGAATTTATTATCACGGCTTTAAACGGCACTCCCAATTACTGGATGACCGGAAGCTTCCTCGATACAGACACCATCACCTCAGACAATGGATTTTTCGCTTTTACCATGGGTATCATGGCCGGATCTTATGATTTTGTAATTGGTGATGCCGAAGGCAGAACCTATTCCGATACCATCATCATTAACGAACCTCCTGAAATCGTTATAACAGGTGTGATAACACGGCCTACATGTTCATTCAACACAAATGATGGATCGGTTATTTTATCCGTAACAGGAGGAACCGGCGACTTTAGTTATAACTGGTCAAATGGCTCAGTTGCCAAAGATCTGCTGAATGTCTCCGAGGGTCTTTATGAGGTTAATGTTATGGATGCCAACAATTGCAGGGATTCACTCCAATTTGATCTGGTGGCACTGAATTCGGCGTCAGCTTTTGCCGGAAGTGATACTACCCTTTGCCCGGGTACTGTTTATATCCTTAACGGATCGGACCTCGGTCATGACAGTGTGTGCTGGGAACCAGCCAACCTGGTGAGTGACCCGTCAGCAGAAGATCCGGTTATCATACCGGACACCCGGACTCAGTTCATCTTTACAGTGTATAATGCAACATGCTGGGATAAGGACACCGTTGAAATTGATGTTTATGAAGTTGATGCAATAAACATCATGGATGCTGCTGGCCAGGAATATGATACAACGCTGTTTATGCTTTCCGGAGAAGAAGCCACATTGCAGGTTTCCGGTGATTTTGACACTTTCATCTGGTATCCGGTTACAGGCCTGAGTGATTCCACTTCACAGTCGGTCATCTGTTCACCACTGATCGACGTATTGTATGTTGTAACCGGAACAGACCGAAACGGTTGCAAAGATTCAGATACACTGAATGTGGTAATAGCACAGCAGGTATCCACAATCTATTCCGGATTTACTCCGAATGGCGACGGTGTCAATGACAAATGGGTAATACCACATGCTATTGAATACGGAAAGAAAATCGAAGTGCAGGTATTTAACCGCTGGGGTCAGGAATTATTCTATTCCAAGGGGTACGGAGGATCGGTCGAATGGGATGGAACTTACAAAGGGAAACCCGTACCGGTTGGGACCTACTATTATATAATCACACTGGATGACGAAAAGACAGAACCTTTAACAGGAACCGTAACTATTATAAGGTAACATGAAAAAACGAATCTTCTCAACCCTGTTACTCCTGGCTACTACCGGAGTATTCCTTCTCGGTCAGCAGAAACCGCTTACAACGCTTTTTATGACCAATCCGTTTTTAATCAATCCTGCCCTGGCAGGGACACATAATTATTTTCAGGTAATCTCCAATAACCGCTTTCAATGGGTTGGATTTACGGATGCACCCATTACCAATACATTGTCTGTTTATGGACCATTGGTCAAGTATCCCATGGGATGGGGAGCTTCTATTACATACGATGTCGTGGGTCCTACGTCCGTAGGAAGCATACACGGAGCCTATGCCTATCATTATACGCTGAACGAAGATATGAAGATATCAGCAGGACTTAACCTGGGAATATTACAGTACAAAATTGACCTGTCAAATATTGATTTTGAGAATGAAACCGATGATCAAATCATTAACGGAACAAAAGAGAATTACTACCTGCCCGATGCTACTGTTGGCATTTACTTTTACTCATCGACATACTATGCCGGTCTGGTAGCAAATTATCTGTTTAATAATAAAATAAAAATAGGAACCGATCCTACAGGGAACAGCCGTCTTAAAAGTCATTTTTACCTGAATGGTGGTTATAAATATTACGTTAACCGTGAATGGGCACTGGAACCCTCCCTCGTTCTGAAGTATGTATATCATGCTCCCCTTCAGCTTGATATTAACGCACGGGTATGGTACAAAAATATGATCTGGGGCGGATTTTCATACCGGACGCAGGAAGCAGTATCCATTTTGCTGGGGTACGTATGGGAAAAGAAAATTTATATCGGATATTCATACGATGTTGTCCTGAATCCATTATTTTCGCATAATTATGGTTCACATGAACTGATGCTTGGATACAGGTTTAATGCTATCAAAGACTAATAAGGGAATTTGGGTAAAAAAAGTCTGCCTTGTGCTGCTTTCAACAAGCATTGTATTGTTGATGTTTTCCTGTTCCATAGGCAAAAGAAAATTTATTATTCCCGAAAAAAAACTAATTCCGGTTTTGGTTGATATTCATCTGGCTGACGGCATTGGAATTGTTGTACCCTATTCTGATGTTTCAAAACGGATAGACTCTGCAACTCTCTACAATGCTGTTTTTACAAAACACCATATCACGCGTGCCATGTTCGATTCTTCCATGGCCTATTATACCAAAAAGCCGGAAAAACTGCAGGCCATCTATACTGAAGTGAATGCTATTCTGAATAAAAAGTCTTCCGATCTTGAAACCGATAAAGAGGAGCCGGAAGTTGAAAAAAAGATTCTTGTCTGGCAGGATAATAAAGCGTATGTATTGCCCCAGATGGGGAATATCAATAAAGTTGAAATAAGTCTTCCTGTCAGTAAACCGGGTTTTTATACCATCTCAGCCAAGATCAGACTTTTTGATGATGATCAGACCGTTGCACCACGTATAACCTGTTATTTTTGGTATGATAACGGTTCACCCAAAGGATTTCGTGAATATTTCCGGAGTTCTCCTGTAAAAAAAGATGAAAAAACCGTGACGTATACCGTCACACATAAACTTAGCAATCCAAAAATTACCCATATTAAAGGCTTTATCCTCGACCATTCCAATCTCGATACGCTTTTCACCAAACATGCCATAGTTTCTGATATTAAAGTATATTTCAGGGAATAGCCTCACCCCTGCCCCTCTCCTGAAGGAGAGTGAGTAAGAAACATATGACAATCATTTATACAAATAAATTGACCATCGGATTTGTTTATGAATTACAGCAAAACTTTATTTTTAAGTTTATTTTTGCTTTTAAATGATTCCTTTCACTGCATTTCCCCTCTCCTTCAGGCCTGGCTTCGCTTAAGCTACGCGAAGGCGATGAGAGGGGCAGGGGTGAGGCAATTTTATCTCTTAAAATGCTAATTTTGTATCCTGTTTGCAACGTCCATATGTTACTTATTATCGCATGTAAAAGCCAATGGGGACATTTCTTTTCGATAGCATTGTTTTTGGTCCGGTGATAAGCCGGAGACTTGGAAATTCGCTGGGGATCAATCTGCTGCCTGTCAATAAAAAAATCTGTAATTTCAATTGTATTTACTGTGAATGCGGATTAACCTTGCACCCTTCACAAAGCTCCGGAATGCCCAAACGCGAAGAGGTCAGGCATGAACTTGAAAAATGGCTGAAAGACACTAACAAATCCCGCATTCCACTGGATTCAATCACCTTTGCCGGAAACGGCGAACCAACCCTGCATCCGCAATTTGCAGCTATTATCGATGATACGGTGGATCTGAGGAACCGCTACAACAGGCATGTTAAGATAGCCGTTCTTTCCAATGCCACACGGATTTCCGATAAAGGAATATTCACAGCGTTGTCGAAGACCGACCTGAATATCCTTAAGCTCGACTCGGGATTTGAAGAAACGATAAAACGGATTAACTGTCCCGTTAGAAAATTCAACCTGAAAGAAACACTGACGTACCTGAAAAGATTTAAAGGAAACCTCATTATTCAGACTTTATTTTTCAGGGGTAGGATCAACAATCAACCCGTTGATAATACAACACCTGAAGAAATAGAAAAGTGGCTTGACACGATCGATCGGATCAGGCCCGAAAGCATTATGATTTATACCATCGCCCGTGATACTCCGACGAAAGGACTTGTAAAGGCCGGGATAAAAGAATTGCAGTCCATCGCTACCCTGGCCCGTCGTAGGGGATTCCGGGTGCAGATTTCTGCATGATTTATCCGTTAAGTTGTTGAATGTGCCAATAAAAATCCTTGTATGCCCTCTTGACTGGGGAATCGGACATGCTTCGCGTATGCATCCCTTGATTTGTAAGTTGCTGCAATCGAATATGGAAGTAATGCTGGCATCCGGTGGAAAAGCCGGGGAATTGCTGAAAACCGAGTTCCCGGCACTCCGTTTTTTTGATATGCCCTCCTTTACAATACGATATTCAAAAAGCAAATCCCAGGTCTTTCAAATAATTTTTCAACTGCCCGCGATACTGTCAGGAATCATTAAAGAACATCGCTGGCTTAAAAAAACAGTTTCATTGCATCACATTGATGTTGTTATTTCAGACAACCGATATGGACTCTTTCACAAAAAGATTCTCTGTATTTTTATATCCCATCAAATTTTCCCGTTGCTTCCATCCGGATTAAAATGGATGGAACCTTTAGTTCACGCTTTCCTTGGGCTTTTTGTACGGTCTTTTAGCCGTTGCTGGATACCGGATAATGAAGATCCTGTCCGGAATCTTACAGGCATACTTTCACATCGCTACGACCTGTTCCACAACGCCGTTTTTATGGGTATTTTATCCCGTTTCAGCGAATTGCATGGCGGGTATGATGGAAAGACTTCTGAATATTACGATATTACGATTGTATTAAGTGGCCCCGAGCCACAGCGAACCATACTGGAGGAAATTCTGGTCCGGCAGATCGAAGAAACAACCTATAAAACTGCTATCATATGCGGTCTGCAACAACCCGTTTTACAGAATTACTACCGGCTTTCCAGTACGGTTGATTTTTACTATCATTTGCCGGTAGAGGCATTCCGTGATATATTATTGCATACGGGTATTATTATTTGCCGTTCAGGCTATTCAACTATTATGGACCTTATAGAAATCGGACGACCTGCCATATTAATTCCAACTCCGGGCCAATCCGAACAGGAATATCTTGCCGGCTACCTGAGCCAACAGGGCTTTTTTTGTACCATGAATCAGCAATATTTTAACTTAAGAAAGGCATTACAATTGTATCAGTCAACAAAATTCAGCCGCCCCGAGATTTTTATAACCCGTACTGAAAATTATCTGCAGGATCTGTTCAAGCTATATCATCAAAAGAAAAAAAACTGTCGTTAAACCAATCAGGTAACCGACAAATACCTGTAATCCGGAATGTTCGTTCATACGCATCCTCGCATAACCCGCCAGTCCCGACAATAGAAGTAATACAAGCAGGTACATCATCATGTCGGTTCCCAGTTTTTTTGATAATGCCAGCACAAGGCCCGTAAGGCCTCCCATTCCGGTCATATGGATGCTTATCTTCCAAAAATTCGAAGTGATAAGAACGATCCCTACGGAAAGGCAGGCAGCCTGAAGAAATTGTCCGTATAGCTGGCTGACCGGTAACCGTCGAATCAGAAAATAGGCTGCCACATATGCGGTCAGCGTTATAAAAACAGGAATAAGCCGTTCACGTCGCTGTGATATTTCAAGGTTACGGACTATTTTAATATACAGGTAAAACGGTATCAGACAAACCGGCACGACCAGTGTGAGCGACACAACGGTAAGGTATATGAGGTTTTTCAGATCATCACTCAGGTCAGCAATATAAGTACCCGAATGGGTAAGGACAAAGATTCCTGCAGTAGGAGCCAGCAAGGGATGCAGAATATAGGAGAGGAAGACAGCTAGTTTTTTTTCCATGAATAATCCGATAGTGACTGTGAATAAACGGTTATTTTAATTCCTTTCTCATTCGGGCAACCGGTATATTTAACTGTTCACGATATTTGGCAATGGTTCGGCGGGCAATATGATATCCTTTTTCTTTAAGAATCTCAGTCAGTTTTTCATCCGTCAGCGGGTGCCGTTTTTCTTCGCTATCGATACAGTCCTGTAATATCTTTTTTATTTCACGTGTTGAAACTTCTTCACCCGATTCTGTCTGCATTCCTTCCGAAAAGAAATACTTGACCGGGAAAATACCAAAATTGGTCTGAATGTACTTGCTGTTTGCAACCCTTGAAACAGTTGATATATCCAGTCCGGTAATATCAGCAATGTCCTTCAGGATCATAGGACGCAGTTTTGTTTCATCACCCTCCATAAAATATCCCTGTTGATAATTAATGATAGCATTCATGGTGATCATAAGAGTATTCTGCCGCTGTTTAATGGCATCAATAAACCAGCGGGCCGAGTCAATTTTTTGTTTGACAAAACTAAGCGCTTCCCTCTGTTCCCGTGTGGGATTACCGCGTGAATGGTGAAAATTATGCAGCATGTCGATGTAAGTTTTGCTGATCCGCAGATCCGGAACGTTTTTTGCATTCAGCGACAATCTCAGATCACCTTCATCATTTTCAAGCAGGAAATCGGGAACAATATGTGCCGAATCTTTATTTTGTGGATCACTATACGCACTGCCCGGTTTTGGATTTAACTTTAATATTTCATCCAGTGCATTCTTCAGCTCCTCATCCGTAATGTTTAACCGGCTGATAATTTTATCATAGTGTTTGCGTGTAAATTCAGTAAAGTAATCCTTTAATATCGTATAGGCCAACGCAATATCTTTATCCGACTGATCCTTCGATTTAATTTGCAACAGCAGGCATTCCTGCAGGTTTCTTGCACCGGTTCCGACAGGCTCAAAATCCTGTATGATCTGCAGGATTTCAAGAAGTTCTTCTTCTGTGGTCTCAATGTTAAGTGAAAAAGCCACGTCATCAATAATATTATCCAGTTTACGCCTGAGGTACCCGTCATCGTCAATATTCCCGATTATATAAAGAGCAAGTGTATGACGCTTTTCATCAAGAGTACGCAGCCCCAGCTGATTCTCCAGATAGTCATGGTAAGTCGATCCTACGGAAAAAGGTACTTCTTCACGTTTGTTATCTTTGGAATAGTTACTTGCTGACAAGCGATAAGACGGGATCTCGTCTTCTTCCATGTAATCTTCGATGGTAAACTCTTCCTTATCCTTATCATCGGGATCCGAAGAAACATCTTCTTCCTGCATACCGGATTCCGTTTCTTCAATGCCTTCATCTTCCAACACCGGATTTTCTTCCATTTCCTTTTTTATCCGCTGCTCCAGCTGCATAGCAGGTATCTCCAGCAATTTGATCATTTGAATTTGTTGCGGGGAGAGTTTCTGTAAAAGCTTTTGCTGTAATTTCTGCTTAAGCATGAATCATCTGTTATCTACCAAAATCTTTCAGAAAATTACTAAACTTTGCCGATATTGTCAAACAGGAAGGTCTCAGAATTCAGCATTTTTAGGCGATCTCGGAAAGGGAATTACATCACGGATGTTACTCATACCGGTGACAAAAAGTACCAGTCGTTCAAAACCCAAACCAAATCCACTGTGCGGAGCACTGCCAAACAACCTGGTTTCCAGGTACCACCATAAATCTTTTTCCGGCAGCTCAAGTTCCAGTATACGTTTTTTCAGCTTTTTATAGTCTTCCTCACGTTGTGAACCACCAATTATTTCGCCTATTTTTGGGAATAACACATCCATCGCCCTCACGGTTTTATTATCGTCGTTTTGCTTCATGTAAAATGCTTTGATGGTCTTTGGATAATCCGTAACTATTACCGGTTTTTTATAATGTTTTTCAACCAGGTAACGCTCGTGCTCCGTTTGAAGATCGACACCCCATTCTACAGGAAATTCAAATTTTTCACCGGAATGCTGAAGAACATCTATGGCCTGCGTATAGGTTATCCTGGCAAAGTTGTTTTCCATGATAAAAGCCAGTCTCATAAGGAGTTCTTCATCATACATCTTCCGGAGAAATTCGAGGTCTTCCCGGCAGTTATCCAGCGCATAACGGATCAGGTATTTTAAGAAATCTTCTGCCAGATCCATATTATTGTTTATATCAAAAAAGGCCATTTCGGGTTCGATCATCCAGAATTCAGCCAGATGCCTTGGGGTATTTGAATTCTCAGCACGAAAAGTAGGTCCGAAGGTATAAATACGCGATAAGGCAAGAGCTCCGAGTTCCCCTTCCAGCTGACCCGAAACGGTGAGTTTCGTTTCCTTACCAAAAAAGTCCTCGCTGAAATTTACCGTGCCGTCGTTAAGTAATGGCGGATCTGTCGCACTCAGCGTTGTTACGCGGAACATTTCTCCGGCACCTTCGCAATCAGAGCCGGTTATGATAGGGGTATGAAGATAATAGAAACCCTTATCGTTAAAATACTTATGAATGGCAAATGACAAGGCATGCCGGATACGTAAAATAGCACCAAATGTATTGGTACGCGGCCTGAGATGCGCAATTTCGCGCAGAAATTCAAGCGAATGCCCTTTCTTTTGTAGGGGATAGGTTTCCGGATTCGCAGAACCATATACAATAACATCTTCAGCCTGCATTTCAATACTTTGTTCTTTCCCCGGTGATTGCACCAAATTACCTTTTACCGATATACATGCACCCGTTGTTATCTGTTTAATCATTTCTTCCGGAAACCGGGATGCATCAATAACCACCTGTATGTTATTTATCGTTGATCCGTCATTCAGCGAAACAAAAACTATATTTTTATTACCCCGCTTTGTCCTTACCCATCCTTTTGTTTCAACGTTTTTACCGATGGCTGCCGATGACTGCAATATTTCTTTGATCCTCATTGATTGAGTTATTATATAAAACAGAACTGCAAAAATAGAATTTTGATTCAATATTTTACAGACCTGACTGGTTTTAAAACCTGTTAGGTCTTTAAATTTATATATCTTTGATCCGTTGAAAGAATTGATTCCATATGTCAATTGACGTGCAGCATATAACCAAACATTTTGGCCGTCAACCTGCACTTTCTGACGTTTCCTTTTCTGTGAAAACCGGAGAAATCGCAGGATTTATAGGGCCAAACGGTGCAGGAAAGTCTACCACTATGAAAATAATCTGTGGATTACTGGCTCCCGACCAGGGGACCGTCAGCATAAATAACCACAGAATAGATCAGGATGATGCCGGTGTAAGGCATTCATTAGGTTATCTGCCCGAAACCAATCCTTTGTACCCCGAAATGTACATCGTGGAGTACCTTTCCTATGTGGCCGGAATGTATGGACTGGGGAAAAAAAGCACCGGAAAGATTAACGACATAATTGAACTTACCGGACTTTCCGCGGAAAAAGATAAAACAATAGGATCCCTTTCCAAGGGTTACCGTCAGCGTGTTGGCCTTGCACAGGCCTTGTTGCACAACCCATCCGTGCTGATATTGGATGAACCGACTTCCGGTCTCGACCCGAACCAGATAATTGAAATCCGTAACCTGATTAAGTTTATCGGGACCAATAAAACAATACTTTTATCAACCCACATTATGCAGGAAGTCGAAGCTATCTGTGACAGGGTAATTATTATTAATAAGGGTAAAATAGTTGCTGACAGCATCACACGACACCTTAAAAACAAAAACGATGAGACGTTCATGACAATTTTTGTAGAGTTTAACGATGAACCTCCGCGTCAAAAAATAAAACAGATCCCGGGTGTCGAAAAAGTACAACAGGTAAAGGAAAAAACCTGGCTCATTCAATGCGATATGAACACCGACATACGTCCTGCCATCTTTTCCTTTGCCGTTGAGAATAACCTTATCGTTCTATCCATGCACCGGCAGGAGAAAAAGCTCGAAGATGTATTCCGTGAACTAACCAACTGATATGCATTTGTATTTTTTCACGTTTTCTTCATCCATATCCTGCCACTATTTATCAAATAATCGTTACCAGCTTAATAACGATCCATTACAAATAAATTTATCTGTTTATCTTTACACCCTGATTTTTTAACCAAAATTATTTTCCTATTATGGCTTTCTTATTTACCTCCGAATCTGTTTCCGAAGGACATCCTGACAAAATTGCCGATCAAATATCAGATGCTTTACTGGACGAATTTTTACGTGTTGATCCAAATTCAAAAGTCGCCTGTGAAACCCTTGTTACAACCGGTCTGGTTGTTCTGAGCGGCGAAGTGCACACCTCAGGTTATGTTGATGTGCAAAAGGTTGCAAGAGAAGTGATCCGCAAGATTGGTTATACAAAAGCAGAATATATGTTTGATGCTGATTCCTGCGGTGTAATTTCTTCCATTCATGAACAGTCTGCAGATATCAGGCAGGGTGTTGATCGCCAGAATCTTGAAGATCAGGGAGCCGGTGATCAGGGAATGATGTTCGGTTATGCTTCAAACGAAACAGACGAATACATGCCTTTGCCTATTGAGCTGGCGCACTCACTGTTACAGGAATTAGCAATAATACGCAGGGAAGGTAAGCTGATGCCTTATCTGCGACCCGATTCCAAATCGCAGGTTACCATTGAGTATGGAGCTGACCGTGTGCCCAAATCAATTCATACGATCGTTATTTCCACGCAACACGATGAGTTTGCATCGGAAAAGGCCATGATTGAAAAAATCCGGCATGACGTTCAAAACATACTGATACCAAGGACAATAGCCAAATTACCTGAAAGGATTCAACAAATTTTCAACAAGGACCTTATATTGCATGTGAATCCTACGGGTAAATTTGTTGTCGGCGGACCTCACGGAGATACCGGTCTTACCGGTCGTAAAATCATCGTTGATACATACGGTGGCCGCGGAGCTCACGGAGGTGGTGCATTTTCAGGTAAAGACTCTTCAAAAGTCGACCGTTCAGCAGCATACGCCATGAGACATATAGCAAAAAATATGGTTGCAGCTGGCATCGCTGATGATATACTGGTACAGATAGCTTATGCCATTGGTGTTGCCAAACCCGTCGGATTATACGTAAACACATACGGAACCTCAAAAATAAACATCTCAGACTGGGCAATTGCAGAAAAGATCAACGCCATTTTTGACCTGCGCCCTTATGCGATCATTCAGCGATTTGGACTTAAGAATCCGGTGTTCTTCGAAACAGCAGCTTACGGACATATGGGACGATCATTCCGGAAAGATAACGTGTTTGTCTATGAAAACGGAAATTCCAACGGTGGTAATAAAATACAAAAAGAAGTTGAATTTTTCGCCTGGGAAAAGCTTGATTACGTTGACCGGCTTAAGCAGGAGTTCAAACTTTAAGATGCCGGAAAATAACCTTAGGTATTGATACTTAGCCGGCATAAATTAATAAATCACGGGTATGAAACCCCAAAGTCTCGAGAACTCGGGAGAAACTTATTCCGCAGCAGAGCTGAAGGGTATTATACTCTCCGACTTCGTCGGGATTATTCGGCCTGATGGCCTCATGAGATCGTCCCGGCACAGCCGGTACTAAGTTGTTCGACTAACAAATTTCAGTTCGCTCACTCCTGAAATTTGAGTCTCACGAATAAAATCGGGGTAATCCGGTAACATTGATCACTGCATCCCATAAGGCAGGACATTTTGCCAAAAGTAGTTACTGTATGTTATGGCCTGCCGCTGTTCCGGTACCACCGAAAAATAGTGATGTCTTGCTTCCTGTCCGGTTTATGGCATCTTCTTTTCTGCAATAGTCAAAAAAGCGCACATATTAACAACCGGTTGAAGTATGTAGCATAAATTTTTCTACTTTTAACAAATATTTAGTCGTCAATGAATCAAACTAAAAAATTTGCTATCATTGGAGTTGGTGGTTACATTGCAGTACGTCACCTGAAAGCAATTAAGGATACCCATAATGAATTGCTTGCATCCCTGGATCCATCCGACAGTGTTGGTATAATAGACAGTTATTTCCCCAACAGTCACTTTTTTGTGGAATTTGAGCGCTTTGACAGGCATATTGATAAATTACGCCGGGCCGGTACTCAGATTGACTATGTAACCATCTGTTCTCCCAACTACCTGCATGATTCACATATAAGATTCGCCCTGCGTTCAGGAGCTGATGCCATTTGTGAAAAACCACTGGTATTGAATCCATGGAATATAGATGCCCTGCAGGAAATTGAAAATGAATTCGGGAAAAAGATATACAACATATTGCAATTACGTCTTCACCCGGTTCTCATTGATCTGAAAAACAGAATTGATAAATCCCCTCCCGGTATCCGGCATAATATTGATCTGACCTACGTTACCAGCAGGGGTAACTGGTATTTTATCTCCTGGAAAGGGGAATTGGCAAAGTCGGGAGGTATCGCTACCAATATCGGTATTCATTTTTTCGACATGCTGATCTGGATTTTCGGGGGAGTCAGGGAAAACATTGTTCATGTATTGCAGCATAATAAAGCTTCAGGTTATATTGAACTTGAAAAAGCGCATGTCCGATGGTTTCTCAGCCTTGATTATAATGATCTTCCGGCTGCTATGAAAGAAAAAGGCAACAGAACATACCGGTCTATCAAGATGGACAATCAGGAAATTGAATTCAGTGAAGGTTTTGCCGACCTGCATACCAAAAGCTACATGGAGATCCTGGCCGGCCGTGGATTCGGGATGACGGAAGCAAAGGCTTCCATTGAGACGGTTCATGCCATTCGCAATGCCAGTCCTGTTGGACTGAAAGGAGATTATCATGAACTTTGCAAAACAGCAATAAAATAATTCAAAAACAGTCTAATGTAAATCAATATACGCAAATGGCCGCAAAAAAAGTCGCTCTGATTACGGGAGTAACGGGCCAGGATGGCGCATACCTGGCAGAATACCTGTTAAAAAAAGGATACTTCGTTCACGGTACAAAACGAAGAAGTTCGCTGTTCAACACCGAAAGAATTGATCATTTATACCTCGATCCCCACGTTGAAAACAGGAACTTCACGCTGCATTATGGCGATCTGACCGATTCGACAAATCTGATCCGCATAATACAGGAAACGCAACCCGACGAAATATATAACCTGGCGGCTATGAGTCATGTGAAGGTTAGCTTTGATACCCCGGAATACACTGCCAATGCCGATGGAATAGGAACACTCAGGATCCTCGAAGCCATACGCATTCTCAATATGGTTGGCAAAACACGCTTTTATCAGGCTTCCACCAGTGAACTTTATGGACTCGTTCAGGAAGTACCCCAATCGGAAAAAACACCCTTTTACCCGCGAAGCCCATATGCTGTTGCAAAATTATACGGCTATTGGATTACCGTTAACTATCGGGAGGCATACAATATGTTTGCCTGCAACGGCATTCTTTTCAACCACGAATCCCCTATCCGCGGCGAGACCTTTGTCACACGAAAGATAACCCGTGCTGTTGCCCGTATTGCACTGGGTCTTCAGGATAAATTGTATCTCGGCAACCTCTCGGCCAAGCGTGACTGGGGTCATGCCAAAGATTATATCAAAGCCATGTACCTGATACTTCAGCAGGAAATACCCGAAGATTATGTAATTGCTACCGGTATCACCACTGAAATAAGAGACTTTGTAAAAATGGCTTTCGCCGAAACAGGCATCGAGCTGGAATTCAGAGGTACCGGTGTGGACGAAAAAGCTTATGTCGCTGCATGCCATGATAAACGCTACCAGCTTCCAACGGGAACCGAAGTACTGGCAGTTGATGCACGATATTTCAGGCCTACTGAGGTTGACCTGCTGATTGGTGATCCGACAAAGGCAAAAACAAAACTCAAATGGGAACCCGAATATGATCTTAAAACCCTTATTAAAGATATGGTTGCCAGTGATATTAGAATTGCACTGAAAGAAGTACATCTTAAGAACGGAGGCTATCAGACACTTAATTATTTTGAATGAAAAAAAACAGTAAAATATACCTTGCCGGACACACAGGCTTAGTCGGAAGCGCACTGAAACGGAACCTGGAATCCAAAGGATATACCAACATCGTAGGTCGGACCATTGAAGAACTTGACCTTATCAATCAACAGGCAGTAGCTGACTTTTTTGCTGCCGAAAAGCCCGAATATGTTCTGCTTGCAGCTGCCAAGGTTGGAGGCATCGTGGCCAATAATACCTACCGTGGACAATTCATCTATGAAAACCTGATGATCCAGAATAACGTTATCCATCATAGTTATCTCAACGGTGTAAAAAAACTTCTTTTCCTGGGAAGTTCGTGCATTTATCCCAAACAGGCGCCTCAGCCGTTGAAGGAAAAATACCTGATGACCGATGTGCTCGAATATACCAATGAGCCTTATGCCGTTGCCAAAATAGCCGGAATTAAATTATGCGAAAGTTACAACATTCAGTATGGCACCAATTTTATTTCGGTGATGCCTACCAATCTCTATGGCCCAAACGACAATTATGATCTTGAAAAATCACATGTGCTTCCCGCTTTTATCCGAAAAATGCACCTGGGAAAATGCCTGATCGAAGATAACTGGAATGAAATACGTCGTGACTTTAACAAAAGACCTGTTGAAGGAA
The DNA here is from genome assembly GCA_016928305.1 of Bacteroidales bacterium. Lineage (GTDB taxonomy): Bacteria > Bacteroidota > Bacteroidia > Bacteroidales > UBA10428 > UBA5072. Next base: position 8,262 of record JAFGKY010000108.1, on the reverse strand, counting down.
TTGACGGTAAGTCAACAGCGATTGAAATAGGTGAAAAACTCGAGAGATTCGGTATTTTCCGGCATGCTTTATCCGATGCTCCTGTAACCATACGTTTGTGGGGTAGCGGTGTACCACGTCGTGAGTTTTTGCATGCCGATGATATGGCAGATGCCTGTGTTTTCTTAATGGAAAATGTCGATTTTAAAGACATTGTTAAAGAAAAGTATGCCGATAAAATCACCTCCCGCGATCCAAAAGTGGAAATAAGAAACACACATATCAATATCGGGACAGGCAAAGATCTTACCATAAAAGAACTGGCTCACCTGGTGAAAGAAATTGTAGGTTTTGACGGACTCATTGAATGGGACACTTCCAGGCCCGATGGCACATTTCAGAAATTACTCAGCGTGAAAAAAATCCATGAACTTGGATGGAAAGAAAAAATCCAGCTGGAGGAAGGGATTAAAAAAGTATACGAAAATTATATTGCCTGATAATTATGCTGTTAAGAATTCTAAATAAGGCTGTTTTTATGCTCACATTGGTGGTTGTTCTTTCTTCCTCCTGTACGCAGCATAAGCAACTGGTTTACCTGAAAAGCCTGGATTCTGTCAATGCGGAAAGTTATTTTCCAAAGAGCAGGCCTGAATACAGAATACAGACACGTGATATTTTATACATCCGGATTTACACACTGAATCAGGATATCAGCAACCTCATCAACCAAACCATGGGAACCTCCCAGCAGAATCTTTTCCAGAATGAACCAAATCTTTATATCAATGGATATACGGTAAATGACTCAGGTTTTGTGGAAATACCGGTTCTCGGCAGGATCGAGGTGGCCAATAAAACCATGGATCAGGCGATCAATGCCATCCGTGAAAGAGCCGCCCGGTACCTTAAAGATGCCACGGTAATCGTCAAACTGGTATCCTTTAAATTTTCTGTTTTGGGTGAAGTAGGCCGACCCGGTACTTACAGCAACTTTAACAACCAGCTTACCGTTCTCGAAGCCATCAGTATGGCGGGCGATATCACCGATTTTGGGAATCGTAAACAGGTACTTGTCCTGAGACCTACAAAAGACGGAACAAAAACATTCCGGCTCGATCTCACCGATATTAGTTTGCTTACCTCCGATGGATTCTTCCTGTTGCCCAATGATATCGTATATGTTGAACCCATCAAGAGCAAGATGCTTAAAATCAATCTCTCAACCATTTCACTTTTCTTAACGGGTCTCTCTACCTTGATTTTAATACTGAATTTTACGAATAACCTGTAATCTTTACCCTTGAAAGTCTTTAGCCTGCCTTTATTTGGTTGTCTCTGACTGCTGATTAACAAATGCTATACAAATGTGCAACATTTAACCTCTCATTTGTTTCCACTTTCTGTTAATTTTGATTGGATAATCCTGCAAAATATTTTTACTCTGCTTAATTTTACTTAATATATTCCTGTTTTTGTACAGATTATTGTTGCAACCTCTAACCTATTAACTATGAAGAAAATATTTTTTTCATTTTTACATCAAAAGAGCTGCCCAGGCTTCAGGATTACATTACTGATCCTTGGATTGCTGTTCACTCTGCAGCTGCCTCAGGTAACTGCAAAAGATAACCTGATCCGGCAGGACGATACAAAAAAAGTTGTGACGGGAACAGTCATCGATGCCAATACCAATGAATCACTACCCGGTGTATCCATCCAGATCAAAGGAACGGTTACGGGAACGGTAACGGATATCCAAGGCAAATTCAGCATATCGGTCTCACCAAGCGATATCCTTATTATCAGTTCCGTCGGATACCTTGACGAAGAAATCGTAGTGGGAGATCAGACAGAAATAGTGATGAAACTGGTTCCCGACATTATCGGGCTTGAAGAGGTGGTTGTTGTAGGCTATGGCGTTCAGAAGAAAAAGCTGGTTACCGGTGCTACCGTTCAGGTTAAAAGCGAAGATCTCGTTAAAAACAATGTGAATCGCATTGAATCGGCCTTACAGGGATTTACCCCGGGTATGAGCCTCATCAAGAAATCCGGTCAGCCCGGTTCTGATTTTAATATTACCATCCGCGGACTGGGTTCGGTTAACGGCAACGATCCGCTTGTCCTGATTGATGGTGTGCCCGGCAGCTTAACCACCCTGAATCCTTCCGATGTTGAAACAGTTGATGTTTTAAAAGATGCTGCTTCAGCTGCTATCTATGGTTCACGTGCCGGCAGCGGTGTAATCCTGGTAACCACAAAAAAAGGAAAGGCAGGTAAAACGCAGATAAGCTATGATTTTTACTATGGCCTCTCCAATCCTACTAAAAAAGTGGATGTGCTCAATGCACAAGAATATGCACATCTTATGAACGAAGGGTATTACAACCTGTATCCTACGGGAACAAGAGTGCCTTTTTCTCAGGCTAAACTTGACAGCATAGATAACCTGGGTCATACCGGCACTGACTGGCAGGAAGAAATTACCAATAAACATGCACCCTCCCAGAGCCATTACCTTGGAATAACAGGAGGCACTGATAAATCATCCTATTCCATTTCACTTTCCTATAACACGGAAGAAGGAATTTTTGACTATAAAAATAAATCGTACTTTGAACGCTACGGGGTCCGTGTCAATTCCGAGCATAAATTGAAAAAATACCTTACCGTGGGTGAAAACCTCACTTATACACATCGCTACCGGAGAGGGCTTGGTGTAGGCTCTTACAACAACAACTTCATGAGAGATGTTTTGCAGGCCAGTCCGCTAATCGACCCTTACGATCCGGATGTATATGATGGATTCGGACGATCAACTTTCGTGGAAGAACAAATTAACCCGATTGCCTCCATGCATTATAATTATAACGAGAAAAGAAGGAATGATGACCTGATCGGTGATATTTATATCGAGATAGAACCTGTAAAGGGCCTGATATTCAGGTCTGATTTTGGAATGACCCTGGCCTTACAGAACAATTCTACAGCAAACGATTCATTCAAACTGACGAGTGTAACCTACAGATCCGTTCCGGAATACAAACAATATATGTCACGTGAATTCGGTTATAATTTTGACAATGTGCTTTCCTATACGAAAAGTATCGCTAACAATAATATACTGGCGATGATTGGTGCAAATGTGCAGGATAACAGGTATTTTAATGTCGACGGAACTACACAAGGCTGGCTTTCAACCGATGTGCCTGTTTTAACCAACGTGGCAACCATTGACACCACCTATTTAAAAGGTGATTTCGGAAAAGGGGACAGTCGTTATTCCTTCTTTGGACGTATAAGCTATAATTACAGCGAAAAATACCTCGTCACTCTTTCCCTTAGGAGAGACGCCTCTTCAAGATTCGGTCCTGAAAACCGTGTAGGCTGGTTTCCTGCATTTTCATTAGGCTGGGTGGCTACCGGTGAAAATTTCATGCGTTCAGTAACATGGTTGAATTACCTGAAACTGAGGTGGAGCTGGGGACAAAATGGCAAGGAACCCTACCGTCCCTATACCTACCTGGCCACACTGGCCACAACAAACCGGTATTATTCCTTCGGGACCAGGGAGGTTGGTGTATCTCCGAACATCATGCCCAATCCCAGTCTCAGATGGGAAGCCTCTACACAAACCGATATCGGAATTGACGCCCGGTTTCTGAATAGTATTGGTTTTACTTTTGACTTTTACAGGAAAAACAGCAAAGACTGGATTATACCCAATACCGTTCCCTCTATTTCAGGCATTGCAGCCATTAGCAGCGATAAACCACTTATTAATGCAGGCAACGTAATCAATACAGGTGTTGAATTTGAACTGAATTATAACAAATCGTTCGGCAAATTTAATATAGATCTTGCTGCCAACCTGGCTTATAACAAAAATAAAGTGACAGAAGTACCGGGCGAATTAATCCGTGGTTCTGCCAGTGTGTTATACAACGGATCACAGGAGTTTTACCGTGTTGAGGAAGGGTATCCCATGGGTTACTTCTGGGGTTACGAAACCAATGGTATTTTCCAGACACAGGAGGAGGTTGATAATTACAGGTCAAGTGAGGAAACCGGTTCTCTTGTACTTCAAAGAGGTGCAAAGCCGGGAGATATCAAACGTATCGATGAAAACAACGACGGTGTAATCAGTGATCTTGACAAGGTCATGCTGGGGGACCCGAATCCTGATTTTATTTACGGATTTTCACTGGCTTTCAATATTATCGGGATAGATTTTTCTATGAATTTTCAGGGTGTTGCCGGTAACCAGGTAGTTATGTCCTACCGGACTTTCGAGCGTCCTTTCAATAACTATACGGCAGACATCCTTGACCGCTGGCATTGGATTGACAAAAACAATGATGGCGTTGTCCAGGCGGGTGAGGGAACATCGAACACAATACCCCGTGTTGCTTATGGCAATGAATCCAATCAAAACTGGGGCCGATTCAGTGATCTCTATGTAAAAGATGCCGGTTACCTCAGGATTAAAACCATCAACCTGGGGTATGATTTTAACACGCTCATTCCGAAATCACCCTTGCAGATGCTTAGGCTTTATTTCTCTGTAACAAATCCTTTTACCTTTACCAAGTACCCGGGACTCGATCCTGAGGTTGGATACGGATCTTATTATAATTCTGCAGGGCTTCTCTCCGATGCATATGCTTCGGGTGTGGATGTCGGTTTCTATCCTTCTGCCCGTACCTACCTGTTTGGTTTGAATGTTAAATTCTAATTAGAAACGCCATGAAAAAAATAATAACAATAGTATTCCCTGTATTGATGCTGATCGGATGCAGCGAAGACTTTCTCAACCGGTATCCCACTACCTATCAGGTAATTGAAAGTTTCTATAAAACACCGTCGGATGGTAAACAAGCGCTTACAGCAGCATATAATATACTTGTTTATGATGATTACTGGAGCAATTATATCATGTCTGAAATTATGTCCGATAATTGTGCCGGAGGGGCGGGATCAACCGATGCCGGAAATCATTTCCAACTCTGGGACAGGGCAATTCCCTGGCCTGATGCTACTGCAAATCAGGAAGCGTGGCAATATTACTTCGGAGGAATTTACCGTGCCAACACCTATCTGGAATATGAAAAATTTATCGACTGGAATGGCAATGAAAATTTACGTTTGCAGTACCAGGCTGAAGCCCGGTTCCTCAGGGCTCATTATCATTTTTACCTGGCCCGGATGTTCGGTACTATTCCGGCCCTTGATCATACCATTACACCCGATGAGATTCCCGAAAGAACACCTGCAGAAGACCTGTATGATTTGATCATCAGCGATTTTAAATTCTGTGCCGAAAACGGACTCTCTGCTCCTTACGGTTCCATGGACCCCGAGAACTGGGGACGTGCGACAAAATGGGCCGCCGAAGCCATGATCGCCAGGGTATACCTTTTTTACAGCGGCTATTTTAACGATCCGGACATCAAAGGACTTACCGCTGCCGACGCACTTGGCTATATTGATGATGTTATCAACAACAGCGGACACGCACTGGTTCCTGAGTTTGCCAGCCTCTGGAGAGTACCCACATTGTCCGAGCTGGGAGGTGATACAAGCCTCAATCAATATGCCGGAGAAGAAAATTCTGAAGTGTTATGGGCTGTCAGATTTGATCCATCGGGTAACCAGTTCCAGTGGCTGCAGCGAATGATAGGACCCCGGAATGTCAATATTGATCCTTATGGTCAGGGTTGGGGTGCCATGCCTGTTCTTCCCACCTTCTGGAACGCCTTTGAGGCCGGTGACAAACGAAAAACAGCATCAATCCTCTCCTGGGACGATGAAGGCCTCGTATATGATTATGTTTCCCAAACGCAGGCACAATACACCGGATATAATGTAAAAAAATACGACATAGTGTCTGTCAATGGAAGGCCTGAAGCTCAACCAAACTGGCAGATCGACTGTTTCGAGGATTATATACTGATGCGGTATGCCGATGTGTTGCTGATGGGTGCTGAACTGCACCTGTTGAACGGGGATGCAGCAACCGCTGTAACCCTTACCAACCGGGTGCGTGAAAGAGCATTTGGCGACATTACCCATAATTATTCAACCGTTACCATCGATGATATCATCAGGGAACGCAGGTTTGAACTGGCATTTGAAGGATTGCGCTATTGGGATATCCTGCGCATGTGCAAGGGTGACTTTTCCAAGCTGATTCCCATTCTTACCTATGTCGATCCGAACGATGATGGTGATCAGTCACAGACTGCCGATCCTTTTAGTCTCGACGTGGATGGTAACAATTTCGCACAAAAGAAAGGTCTTTGCCAGATACCGGATAACGAACTGGATCTGATGCGGGGAGTAATCAAACAAAACGAGGGCTATACAGGCGATTGATATTAAAGGTTCGGTATCACAGTTAAAGTAAAAACAAAAAACTGGTTCAAGCTTAACAAAATGTAGCTTGGACCTTTTTTGTTTTGATACCCCCCACCCTTTCGGGGTACCCCCACCCCGAAAGGGTATCTCTCGAGATAAGCTTCAATACCAGTTTCTTTTTCAGCTCATTGCGACTTTCCTGGATAGGTTTTAGGGGTGCGGTGATTGTGTACCACCCTGCCAGGGTGGGGGTACCCCGAAAGGGTGTCCCGGGTTTTTATTTCTCAGGGATCAGTTTCAGCATCAGCACATCGTGACCGGCAATAACGGCTTTCAACGGTGTGCCGGTGGTGCCGGTTTCTTTTTTTAACCACAGATCACGGATGATATATTCCGTCTTTCCAAAGTCATAACTGGTTTTTGATATGTCATCTCCAACCGGATTGTCCTGCCAGTTAAAAATTATTTCCCGGGCATTTTCTCTACGGTTGAGGAAGCATATTGCCAGCTGACCATTGACAAGCGGTTTAGCCCATACTTCCATATCCTTGTAAGTACGGTATGCAAAACCCTGTATACCCAGCGGATCCTGGTCAACAGCTATTACCTCCTTGTTGGTAAGGATGTCTCTGGTTTCCTTATTCATATTCCGTATATCATTCCCGGCTATCAGCGGAGCCGCTAACATACACCATAACGAGAAATGGGCTCGGTCTTCAGAGACCGACATGCCATTGCCGACCTCCATCATATCGGGATCGTTCCAGTGATCCGGTCCGGCATGCATTCGCAGTTCTTTCTGCATATCAAGTATCTGCATCACTCCCCAGGATTTCCATGTGCCGTGGTTGATCACGCAGTCGAAACAATTGTAAATATCACCGGTAGTCCTCCATAAATGCCCGATCTTTTTGCCCCACTCCCAGGGTTTGTAAGTTCCCCATTCGCAAATACTGAGCACAATGGGCCGACCTGCAGCCACCAGCGCGTGCCCCATGGTCAGGAATGCTCCTTCGGCATTCAGCGCTTCAGTATTGCACCAGTCATATTTTAGATAATCAATTCCCCATGAAGCATAAGTCTGTGCATCCTGGTATTCATAGCCACGGCTTCCGGGCCTTCCTGCACATGTCTTCCAGCCCGCATCGGAATAGATTCCCAGCTTCAGTCCCTTGGCATGGACATAATCAGCAAGAGCTTTCATGCCCGAGGGAAACCTCTCTGGATCCGGATGAATAAAACCCTGACTATCCCGTGTGCCATGCCAGCAATCATCAATGTTCACATACACATAACCGGCATCCTTCATGCCACTGCTCACCATCGCATCAGCCACTTCATGGATTAACTCTTCATTCACATCACAGGCAAAATGGTTCCAGCTGTTCCACCCCATAGGCGGGGTGAGGGCAAGGCTGTCGAATTTCTGAGCGTCGGTCTGTAAAGGCAATAAAACCAGTATTGCGTATAAAATAAGTTTCTTTGGTAAAGTCTTTTTCATAACTGATATTTTGTTATTAATTGCTATTAGGCATATCATGTTGTCTTGCAGGAGCCGTCATTGCAATGACACTTTGGCCACACCGTGAGTCATTGCAAGCCATGCGACATGGATGATTGAGAATATAGTAAAATGCTCGTACATGGCGTGGCAACTTTTCTCATGAGCGGCCATGAGCGCCTGCAAGCGGGTAGCGAGTAATCGGATAGAATAGGCATAAGGCAGGATGATGCAAAAGCTATTTGTAATGTTCTGACAGTTTAATCCGATTGCCACGTCGCGCACAGGCATATTCATTATTTCCGGCCATTTTAGCAGCGCTCCTTACAATGACGCTCTATGTTAACTATTTGATCAATAATATAATGTGAATTTCGAACAAGGAACGCTGAGTTAAGAATTACGAAGGTAATATGCACTATGTC
>JAFGKY010000107.1 GCA_016928305.1 Bacteroidales bacterium | reverse complement strand
TCTTAACTTCAGTGTTGGGTGTTCGATGTTCCTTGTTCGATATTCAGATTCGTCATTTGAATTGTTTTTCTTGTTTAAAGGATGGTTGCTCGCAATGTCAATGACTCACTGTTAACCGTGTCCCGTTCACTTTTCACTTTTCATTTTTCACTATTCACTTCTTCCGCCAGCTTCCACACTGTGAAAAACTGGTTTTCTGGAATCCCTGTCAGGTGTTCCCGTGTATCCTCGTAAAAGCGGCTTATTTTATACCGGTCATGTTCTGCCATATTGAAGTAGGTTTCATTTTGGTTGTACAGACCAACCGGCAGGACATAAAACGTTGATTTTCCGGTAAGGTTGACCCGATAAACCCAGTATGGCAGGTAACTGTATTCCGTAAGCATAGTTCCATAGAGTGATTTATAAAGTTTCATCGAAAATAAAATACCTCCGTCCTTGTATTGAGCCCGCTGGTTGGATACAAAATTTCCCAGGGAATATACTATGATATTATAGGTTGAGGAATCGTGAGGATCAGGAAAGTATTTTCGTATGGGCTGTATCACGTGTGGATGAGAACCAATTACGGCATCTGCACCATGCCTGAAGAGGAAAGAAGCGAGTTGCTGTTGTTGCCTGTTCTCAAATCGTTGATATTCTTCTCCCCAGTGCATGGTTACAATAACAAAATCAGGATTAACAAGCCTTGCCTTTTTCAGGTCAGCGATGATCTGTACCGTATCAATGCGGTTAATGACACAGGGAGGTGGTATCGTGATTCCGTTGGTTCCGTATGTATAGTTCAGTAAAGCGATACGAATGTTATTTTTCTCCAGGATAAGGGGATAATTCTTTGCTCGGTCAAGATCGTTAAGGAAAGTACCGGTGTGGAGGAGGTTTAATGAATCCAGTACAGACAATGTCCGTTCAAATCCCTTTTTGCCCCTGTCGAGGGCATGATTATTGGCCTGGATCATAACATCAAATCCGGCTTTAAAGGCTGCACCGGCCAGTTCATCCGGACTTGAAAACTGGGGATAGCCACCATATGGGGATCCGGCCAGTGTGACTTCCAGGTTGCCTATGGCAATGTCGGCCTGTTCAATAAAGGGACGAATATAACGGAAAGTGGGCTCGTAATTATAGGATTTTGCTGATTCGTCCCAGGCTCCGTTTATCTGCTCATCATGTCCCATGATATCACCTGCGAAAACAAGGGTGAGGGAAGTGGTGTCAGAATGCTGGGGATGGCAGGGGTGGAGGATGGTAAGCAGGAAGGCTAATAAGAATATGACTTTTTGCAGCATGGATGTTTTTATGATGTAATGATTGTAATAGTTATAATGCCTGCCTGTCGGCAGGTTTTGTTTTTAACTTTTCACTGTTTACCTGCCCTCAAACTCTCAAATCTTCAAACTCTCAAATCTTCAAACTTTCAAACTTTCAAACTTTCAAACTTTCAAATTTCCTACCATCCTCCGCTGGCTCCGCCGCCGCCGAAACTGCCGCCACCTCCGCCTGAAAATCCGCCAAAGCCACCGCTTCCGGAGCTGCCACCTCCAAAAAATCCGCCAAAACCGCCGTTGCCGCTATGAAAGTCCTTATACGTTCGCTTTTGTGAATGACCGGATGATCCCATCATGGTCATCAGTACCCACCAGGGAATTGACTTTCCAGGAGAATATAAACGCTGTTTTGACCTCAATGAACTGAAAATAATGAAGAAAATGATCAACAATACAATTACAGGAACAAATCTTCCGCCTGATCCTGTCTTTTTCATATAGTCATCGGCTGTGAATTCTCCTTTTGTTAGCGCCATCAGAATACTGGTGGCACTGTCGAGGCCATGGTAGAAATTTCCTTCCTTAAAAGCCGGTGAAATAACGTTATGAATGATCCGTACACAAATGGCATCAGGAACCGCTCCTTCAAGCCCGTATCCTGTTTGTATTGCAATTTTTTGGTTTTCAGGACTAACCAGGATAACAATGCCGTTGTCCTTTCCTTTTTGTCCGATACCCCATTTTTCACCCAGCGCAGCAGCAAATTCAGCAGCCGGATATCCCTGCAAGTCATTGTAGGTAATGACATAGATCTGTGTGGATGTTGAATCGTTGAATTGCAGTAATTTGTTGTTCAGACTTATCTGCTGGTCTTCTGACAGCAATCCGGTGAAATCATTCACCAGCCTCAGCGGTATCATGGGCTCGGGGATATTCTGCCCGCAAATGCTATAACTTAACAGCAACAGAAAAGCATGTAGTGGAAAGTTCTTCATTGAAAATACATTAATTTTCACCGAATGATATGGAATCCGAAAGTTCATTGGTATCATCGTTCTGCCGCGGGAAAAACGCTTTCAGTTTTTCCCCGGCCAACCGGATACCTTCCTTCAGGCCTCCGGTAAAATCCTCCTCTTTAAAATGTCGTTCAAGCGTATCCCTTATCATATCCCAAAAATTTTCAGGGACCTTAGCATGGATGCCGCTATCACCCAAAACAGCAAATTGCTGCCTCGCAATGGCCAGGTAAAACAAAATTCCGTTGCGTTCTTTTGTTTTGTACATATCAAGCATCTTAAACAGGTAAGCTGCCCGGTCGAGCATTTCTCCCTTGCATGAATTCTCGATATATACACGTATCTCTCCCGATGTTTGGTTTTCAGCCTCCTTGATGGCATCGACAATAATACTTTTTTGTTCAGGGGTAAAGAACGCTTTAGCTTTCATGGCTGTGGTTATTAAAATTCTACCTTAGGTGCTTGTTCTGCCTGCGGTTCGGCATTGAAGTAGGGTTTTTCCCTGAATCCGAATATGCCGGCAAACACGATGGGAGGAAAACTTTTAATATACGTGTTGTATTGCGTTGATGTCTCATTGAATTTCCTTCGTTCAACAGAAATCCGGTTCTCTGTTCCCTCAAGTTGTGCCTGTAACTCCAAAAAATTCTGATTGGCCTTCAGGTCTGGATAGTTTTCAACAACAGCCAGCAAACGCGATAGAGCAGAGCTTAATTCTCCCTGCGCTGCCCTGTATTGTTGCATATTCTCTTCGGTAAGGTTATCAGGATCTATTGTAACAGCCGTCGCCCTGGCCCTGGCCTCAACAACCCGGGTAAAGGTCTCCTGCTCATGTTCTGCATATCCCTTAACCGTTGCAACCAGGTTGGGTATCAGATCGAGTCGACGCTGATACTGATTTTCCACATTGGCCCATTCGCGATTTACCTGCTCGCGCAAGGTCACCATTTTATTATAGGTATTTTTACACGATCCTCCCAGCACCAACAGAAGAAGAACGACAATAACAATTATAACAATAGTTCTGGTTTTCATGGATAATAGAATTTGGTTAAAACATTTTACAGAATAATGCGTAAAAATAAAACAATTTGGCATGGTTTTAGCAAAGATGTAAATGATAAAGGCCATGAACATGAAAAATATCATAAAACCCATCCTCCCTTTCAGTATTTTGCTGATGGCAGTTAACCTTTCGTGTGAGGAATTATTGGATGATATGAATACCGGAGATGTCCGTGAAAAGATTGAAGGCCAGTGGCAATGTGACGAAACAAGCGAATACTATAAGTCAACGGCTACAAAGTTTACCGTGTACATTTCTCCTCATCCTGATGACTCCACCAAGGTGTTAATCGATAATTTCTATCAGCTGGGATTCGATGTTTCAGCGGTCGCAACCGTATCTAACCGTAATTTATACATTAACTCGCAAACCATAGGTGACGGTTTTGAAGTTATTGGCTCAGGAACAATATCTTCTAATTACAATCAGATCGACTGGAACTATTCCGTTAACGATGGCAGCGGGCAAATTGATGATGTGGTGGCCGTTTATACAAAGCTTTAATTGAAATTACCGGGAAAATACTTTGCAGGGTGGACTCTTGGATTCCACCCTTTTATTTTGTATCTTTTACGTCAATTTATCCACTTAATAAATTAAGTTATGTTTGCAGAGAAGGACATAAATAGTACATCAACAGATTCGCAATCCCTTAAAAAAATACTGGTTCCGGTTGATTATTCTGAATGTTCGGTATTTGCATGTCGCTATGCCCTGAAAATTGCCGGCTGGCTGACGGCTGAAGTCAAATTATTCCATACGTATTATTCTCCGGCCTTTGATCTGATTGAAATGGCCAGCGCTGTTCAGACACAGACCCAGCTTAAGGAGGAAGCTCTCAGTAATCTGGAGGCCAGTGAGAAAGAAACAGCGGAGAACTTTGTAAAAAGCTTAAATGATTATTTGCTTGAAAATCATTTGCCGGAGATACCAATTAAATATGAAATCAAACCCGGGGTTCCCGAAGATGAAATCCGAAGATACAGCGAATGGTACGAGCCCGATCTTGTTGTCATGGGCACCCATGGGAAAGGCAGCGGAGTAGGCAGTATTATGGGAAGTGTCACCGCGGCGGTGATTGGTAGAATTGATTATCCTGTATTGGCCATACCCGAAAAATACAAATTCATCGGTGAAAAGAATATTAAAAATATAATGTATGTGACAGATTTTGATGAATCTGACTTTATGTCCATCCGGACGCTTATCGATCTTACCGACCAGTTGGGATTGGATATATACTGTGCTCACATTGGTGATGATCCCAAATCATGGGATAAGATCAGAATGGAAGGATTGATGGAGTATTTTAGAAAATCATACGGCAAAACACAGGTAGGTTATAGTTTTATCACCCAGAAAAATCTCCTTGAAGATCTTGACAACCTTATACAGGAAAAGAATATCCATATTATTTCTATTACCTCGCACCGGAGAAATATCCTGGAAAAGCTTTTCAGGCCCAACATGACGAAGAAGCTTTTTTACCACACCCGTATTCCCCTGTTGGTCTTCCCGTCCTGATTCATATCCTATTCGCCTCCCAGATCACCCAGGCACTCAGGGCAAACCTGATAAACCTCATTAAAGATATCAGCGCATAGTTTTTAAATGGATAATCCACAGCTCCCACCAGCATTGCCGTTCCGGAAAAAGGTATGGGTGTGAGTGAGGCAACCAGCACGAGGTATTGCCCATATGTCTGTAATAGTTTTTCAGCTTTTTTTAGAAACCGTGTTCTCAGGTATTCATAAAGAGGTGTATGATGCATGTATTTTCCGATGCCAAAGGCTATGATGCCCGCTGCGTAAGAGATAATCGTAAGCAGCCATACGATTCCGATGAATTCTGTAACCGTATTACTTCGTAATGCCCAGATCAGAAATAGTTCTGGAGGAATAATACCAACCAATACTTCTGAAAGACAATAAATGCCGTAAACCAGATAGGTTTTATTAAAGACAGGCTCGAACTTTTCCAGTAACTCCGGATCAACGGTGTGCTTGGTAAAAACAAATGCTGCAACGATGACGGTGAGCCAAATGAAACCCTTCATCAGGTTGCGCAGGAAAAACCGGATTCTATTCTCTTGTTGATTCATTTTTGCCTGTATCGTATGTGACAGATGCTCACAGCCAAAGATTAATGGAGCTTAACACCGATCATGTGAATAAATTCCTCCCGTGTACGGCTATCTTTAAGAAAGACCCCGGTAAATGCAGAGGTTGTTGTAACTGAATTCTGCTTTTGAACACCCCTCATGACCATGCATAGATGCTTGGCTTCGATGACAACTGCAACGCCCAGCGGCTTAAGGGTTTTCTTTATGCAATCTCGTATTTGCACAGTAAGCCTCTCTTGTACCTGCAGGCGACGGGCATAAGCCTCCACAACCCTGGCTATTTTGCTCAAACCTGTGATGTAACCATCAGGTATATAAGCTACATGGGCTTTCCCAAAAAACGGTAGCATATGATGCTCGCACATCGAATACAGTTCAATGTCTTTTACCAGCACCATCTGCTGGTATTCCTCCTTGAAAGATGCAGCCTGCAAAACTTCTTCGGGATTAATAAAATAACCATGTGTTAAATATTGCATGGCTTTGGCTACCCTTTCAGGCGTCTCAATCAACCCTTCCCGGCAGGGATCTTCACCCAGGTTAAGCAACACTTTTCTGTATAGCGAAGCAAGGGCTTTTGTTTTTCTCCCATGAAATTTGTCGATTCGCTCAAAACCGGCTTCTGCAATACCTTCAATAATTATTTTCTTTTCTTCCATGGTATGGGATTCTTTAGTTGATGATCGTAAGATTTTTCCGTTGTATTACAAAAAATCGTTAATTTAGTATGGCTGGATAAAGCAAATTTAGAAACTTTTCGGTTGGAACAAACCTATTAAATTACTGGTTCATGAAAATACTGATTGTGGCAGCTTCCAACACTGAGATTAAAAAGGTAAAGGATAAACTGATTTTTGCGAACAGACTGGCTCCAAATTTGTCAGCTTATAAATACGGAAACCTGAACATAGATTTCCTGATAACAGGTTATGGAAGTGTATTCACTGCCTTTCACCTCACCAGGGCCTTACAGTCAAATAGTTATGACCTGTTAATAAATGCAGGCGTTGCAGGCAGTTTTGATTATTTCCTTGAACAGGGTTTCGTGGTAAATGTTATTCAGGACCAATTCGCCGACCTGGGCTTTGAAGATAAGGATGGCTTTTATACCCTTGGAGAGAAAGAAATGATAAAGCAGGATTCGTTTCCTTTTACGGGAGAGATCATGCGCAGCCTTGGAAATTTTGAGATCGAGGAAATCGAATCAATGATACCTGTGAAGGCCATTACCGTAAATACCATTCACGGATCTCAGGAAAAAATTCAGCGGCTGAAAAATAAATACCATGCCGAGATTGAAACAATGGATGGAGCAGCTTTCTTTTATGTGTGCCTGATGGAAAAAGTTCCTTTTTTACAAATCCGGTCCATTTCAAGTTTTGTTGAAATACCCAGGGTCGAAAACTGGTATCTGCCGCTTGCACTGAAGAACCTCACCAAGGCATTGATGGATGTATTCGGGGAATTAAGGATTGACTGAAGAAGGGACGAGGGACTGGAAGAAGTGACAAGTGACAAGCCTGCCTGCCGGCAGGCAGGTGACGAGTGCCAGGTTAGGGGACAAGTCACAAAATTTTAAATTTCAGGCAAAAATTCACTTACTTTGTACATCAATTTAACCGGATATTATGATCATCGTTACCGGTGCTGCCGGTTTTATCGGGAGCAACCTTGTAGGAAAACTCAATGCAGAGGGCCATGCATCCTTAATCGTTGTGGATAAGTTTGGTCAGCCGGAAAAGAACAGGAACCTTCAAAACAAGATCATCCGCGAACGAGTTGACCGTGATGGTTTCTTTGACTGGCTTAAAATACATTACCGTGAAGTTGAATTTGTTTTTCACCTCGGAGCCCGAACCGATACGACTGAATTCAATAAATCCGTATTCGACCGGCTGAACCTTGGATATACCAAAGCCGTGTGGAATGCATGTTCAGCATATGGTATACCCCTGGCTTATGCATCTTCTGCTGCCACCTATGGATTGGGTGAACACGGCTATGAAGATGATCATGAAATAGTGAACCGGCTCAGGCCTCTTAATCCTTATGGGGAATCAAAGAATGACTTCGACAGGTGGGCATTGCAGCAAAAAGCAGTCCCTCCTTTCTGGACAGGGGTGAAGTTTTTCAATGTTTACGGACCAAACGAATACCATAAGGGAAGAATGGCATCCGTAATATTTCACGCCTATAATCAGATAAAACAATCGGGCAAAATGCGATTATTCCGTTCTCATAATCCGGCATTTAAAGATGGTGAGCAAAAGCGTGATTTTATCTATGTAAAGGATGTCACCGATGTGTTATACTTTTTGTATACAAGCCGTCCTGCCTCTGGTTTGTATAACCTTGGAACGGGTAAGGCCCGGACTTTTATCGACCTGACAAAAGCCACATTCCGGGCCATGAACCTGAAGCCTGTCATTGAATTTATAGATACCCCTGCTGATATCCGCGACAAATACCAGTATTTCACCGAAGCAACTATGGAAAAACTGCGCCAGAACGGGTATCAAAGATCATTTCATACACTTGAAAAAGGTGTGGAGGAATATGTGAAGCAATACCTTTCGATGCAGGGATATTATTAATAACCTGAGAATATTTCGGACTGAACTGTTAAACTACATAGACGACAACAGACAAAGGCAGGAGAAAGAATAATGGTTAATTGTTAATTGTTAATGATTAATTATTAATGGTTAACGGTAAGCAGTATTTGAGTGCATGACGATAAGACTTCAAGGCCAATATAATAAATACAGCTTCTACGATACCTTTTTCACAATTTCCATTCCCCTTGATATTGCTTTCTCGTTCTCCGGTATGAGGTGGTGATGCCTGGCAGGAAGGGAATCTTTCAATGCATGAACAACGTTATCGAGTGTAACAATGGGGTTAAGCTTGAGATAAGCACCCAGGACGATCATATTGAAGGTTTTGGTAGATTTCATATGACTTGCCTCGATGGCTGCCTCTACCTGATAAACACGGATATCTTTTCGCTGCGGGGGACGGGATATACCATTGGGATCATACAGCAAAATGCCGCCGGGTTTTACCGTCTTCTCGAATTTGTCGAGCGATTGCTGGTTCAGCAATACAGCCGTATCGTATTGATTGAGGATAGGGGAACTGATCCTTTCATCGCTGAGGATTACAGTAACATTCGCTGTGCCGCCACGCATCTCAGGACCGTATGACGGCATCCAGCTCACTTCCATCTGCTGCGTCATACCTGCATAGGCCAGTATTTTACCCATAGAAAGCACCCCTTGTCCTCCAAATCCTGCAATGATAATCTCTTCATTCATAATTCCTTGTATTTAAATCGCATCGGTACCGGATTAATTCATCGGTGTTTGCGGTGAAAATAATATGTTCTATATAAGTTTCCATCTGTTTATGACGGAATGGTTCATTTATAACTATAACCTGCAGGTTTATGCTTTGTTTTATTCTTTTTTCATAACCAGTTCACCGTTTACCTTGATATCTCCCAGTGGATAAAATGGAAACATATTTTCTTCCATCCATTTATTGGCTTGTGAAGGTGTCATTTTCCAGCCTGAATTACAGCTTGAAACGACCTCAATGAATGACAATCCCTTTTTTAGTTTCTGGTTTTCAAATGCCATCCGCATGGCCTTTTTGGTTTTTCTTGCATTCAGGGGTGAATGCACCGAATGTCTTGTAACAAAATAAGTTCCGGGCAACATGGCAACTACTTCGGTAATCTTTATCGGATTCCCCATAAGTGCAACGTCGCGTCCAAATGGGGTTGTTGAAGAACGCATTCCGGGAATAGTTGTAGGGGCCATTTGTCCACCGGTCATACCATAAATTCCGTTATTGATAAAAACAATGGTAATATTTTCACCCCGGTTACATGCGTGAATGGTTTCAGCTGTGCCGATGGCGGCAAGGTCCCCATCGCCCTGATAGGTAAAGACAAATTTGTCGGGCCAGCATCGTTTAATCCCTGTAGCAACGGCAGGTGCTCTTCCGTGCGATGCCTGTTGCATATCGATATTCAGGAAATCATAGGCAAGAACCGAACATCCTACCGGAGCAATACCAATGGTATCAGCCTGTATCCCCATTTCGTCAATGACTTCAGCAATGATGCGGTGGACGACACCATGCCCGCATCCCGGGCAATAGGATAACGTTTTATCCGTCATCAGGGATGTCTTCTTATAAACAAGGTTTTCTTCTTTTATGATTTCGTCCGTTGATACAGTTTTTGTTTCCATGTGTCAGGAATTTAAGAATTGTTGTTCCAAAACATTCAGTACTTCCTCGGGAGAAGGCGTTGTGCCTCCCATACGGCCATGAAAGGCTACGTTAATCTTACCGTTCACGGCCAGTCGGACATCTTCGACCATCTGACCGGAACTTAATTCAACCGTAAGTATACCTTTTACCTTACCGGCCATTTCATGGGTAGCCTCAGTGGGGAATGGAAATAGTGTTATAGGCCTGAGCAGACCCAGTTTAACTCCTTTCTGCCGGGCCAGCTTTACTGTTTTCTGGCAGATACGGGCACAGGATCCGTAAGCTACAATAAGATATTCGGCGTCATCACAATCAATCTTTTCGTAACGTACCTCATTTTCCTTCATTTTCTGAAATTTGGCTTGCAGCTTTTTGTTATGAAGCTCCATCCGGAACGGATCGAGATCGAGTGAAGTAATGATATTTCTCTCCCTGTCGGGTGTTTTTCCGGTTGTTACCCACGACTGGTCGAATGAGGTAAAACGGGGTTGCTGCTCGAAAAGCTCGACTTTTTCCATCATCTGGCCGATGGCTCCGTCGGATAGAATAATTACCGGGTTCCGGTATTTGAAAGCAAGTTCGAACCCCAGTCTGGCAAAATCAGCCATTTCCTGAACCGATGAAGGGGCCAGCACAATTACCTTATAATCACCATGGCCACCTCCTTTGGTAGCCTGAAAATAATCCGATTGGGAAGGGCCGATCGTCCCCAGTCCCGGTCCGCCCCGCATTACGTTGAGGACTAAACAGGGAAGTTCGGAGCCGCACAGGTAGGATATTCCCTCCTGTTTCAGGCTGATGCCTGGACCGGATGAGGAAGTGACTACCTTTTTACCGGTTCCGGCTGCCCCGTATACCATATTGATAGCAGCTATCTCACTTTCTGCCTGCAGCAATACCATGCCTGTTCGTTTATGCGGTTCCTGTGAAGCCAGGTACTCCAAAACCTCCGATTGAGGTGTGATGGGATATCCGAAATAGGCATCACAACCCGACCGGATAACAGCTTCGGCAAAGGCCTCATTTCCTTTCATTAACTTGACTTGTCCCATGACCGATTATTTGATGTTATTCTTCTATTTTTTTCCGGTATACAGTAATTACCCCGTCAGGGCATACGACGGCACAATTTGCACACCCGGTGCAGGCATCAGGATTTTCCATATAGGCATAATGATATCCTTTGCTGTTTACTTTTATCTCCATTCGGATCACGTCAGTAGGGCATGCGGTTATGCACAATTCACATCCTTTACAATGTTCAATGTCGATTACAATCGCTCCTTTAATTTTGGCCATTATGCAATGCTTTTCAGAAGTGTCTGGTTGGTATCAATGCATTAAGATTGAAATACCTTCCGGCACACATGTTTATTTAAACGAATTGGTTAATATTATATATTTTCATGTAAAAAACCATGACATTTATTATAAATGATGTTTTCTGAACAGCCTGAGACGTTCTTCAAGCACCGGCAATTGGTCATTTCTGACCTGTGAAACGCATGCCCTGAGTCCTTCAGAACGTGTGCTGCCGGTTATATCCAGTGTTATGGCGCTGATGCCATACATCATAAGTTCCTCCAGCAAGGCATTACCTGAAAATCCCTCGTATGAGATCGTGAAATAAAATCCGTCGGCTACCGGAACGTCAATGTCTGTGTCATACACAATACGAAAACCATTATCGGTAAAGCTCTTTTTCATCTTGCGGGCTCTTTCACCATACTCCCGGATGGGAATGATAAAATTATAATCCCCATCGCTGGCAGCTTTCAGCATGGCTGCTACTGCAAGCTGTGAGGAATGAGCTGTTCCTGCCGACAGGGCATACAAGGTGCCATAAATAATACTATGGCCCAGCACATCGGATGTGAAAAACCTCTTAAGGTCGGGATAACGCCGTGAAAACAAGGCGTCGGAAATAGCCATGATCGCTGTTCGCTGTCCTGCATAGCTAAAAACTTTAGAGGATGAGATTAGTATAATATAGTTATCGGTATACTTTGCCACTGTAGGTTGAAAAGGAGGTTTGCCCGGAGTTGAAATATCATTCCGGAAATCCATGCCAAAGTAAGCAAGGTCTTCCAGTACAATTACATCATATTGCGTGGCAAGCGTACCAATGATCTCAAGTTCTTCTTTGGTAAAACATATCCAGGAAGGATTGTTGGGATTTGAATAGAGGATGCTTGAGATCTTACCGGTTTTCAGGTAGCTTTTCAGTTTTTCTTTTAATCTTTTGCCCCGGAAATCATAAATATCAAAAGAATAGTAATTGTGCCCCAGCACGCGCACCTGTTGTTTGTGAACCGGGAATCCGGGATCAATAAAAAGAGTTCCTTCTTTGTTCCTGTTAGTACGGTTTGCCGTCAGAAAACAGGCAAAGGCACCCTGCATGGAACCACACGTGGGAATACATCCTGCAGGATCGATGTCAATATCAAGAAAAAGCTTTATAAAGCGTGATGTTTCCTTCTTCAGTTCGGGAACGCCTTCAATAGCCGGATAGATAGATGCAACACCCTGTTTAAGGGCATTGATTTCCGTTTCCAATGCAATATCCGGTGGCTTGAGTCCGGGAACTCCCATCTCCATTCGGATATAGGGGAGTCCTGACATTTTTTCAATGCGGTTAACAAGAACAACGATTTCACGGATGGAAGCTTTCCCTATATTCTGTATTCCCAGTTCAACAGCTTGCTGATATAAAGATTCTTTTGAAAATGGTAATTTTTCCATATACGCTTCATTAATGCTTTAGTAACTACGCCTGTCGATTACCCGCTTTGACTTACCTTCACTTCTTTCAAGTGTTTTGGGTTCCACCAGGGTGATTTTAATGGATATGCCAAGAGCACTTTCAAGGTTTTGCTGGATTTTCTGCCGGAGTGACATCAGTTGCCCTATTTTGTCCTGAAAAAATTGTTCATCTACTTCTACCCTGAGTTCAATCTCATCAAGATTGTTAATCCGCTCAACGATAAGCTGGTAATGAGGTTTTATTTCACTCATTTCCAGTAAAACACTTTCTACCTGGGAGGCGAACAGGTTAACTCCCCTGATAATAAGCATATCATCACTTCGTCCGAGACATTTATCCATTCTCACCAGCGTACGGCCGCAGCTACAGGTATCATAGTTAAGCCGTGTTAAATCACGTGTGCGGTATCGTATCAGGGGCAGCCCTTCTTTTGTGATGGTGGTGAAAACAAGCTCACCGGTTTCACCGGGGGGCAATACTTCCAGCGTCTCCGGGTCGATGATCTCGGGATAGAAGTGATCCTCGTTGATGTGTAATCCGTTTTGCAAAAGACATTCACTGGCAACTCCCGGACCAATTATTTCACTAAGACCATATATATCAATGGCTTTGATCCGCAATTTCTCCTCGATCTCTTTTCGCATACTCTCTGTCCAGGGTTCAGCGCCGAAAACTCCAATTTTCAGGTGAAGGTCTTCCCGTTTCAGCCCGCTTTCCTCAATGGCTTCTGCCAGGTACAGGGCATAACTGGGTGTACAGGCCAGAACAGTGCTTCCAAAGTCATGCATCAGCTGCAATTGCCTCTTGGTATTTCCTCCGGAGACCGGGATCACCGAAGCGCCGATTTTTTCACCGCCGTAGTGAAGCCCTAATCCTCCTGTGAACAAGCCGTAGCCGTATGCAATGTGAATGAAATCGTCCCGTGTTGCACCAGCGCTGGTAAGAGTACGCGCCATTACTTCCGACCAGGTGGCAATATCACGTCTTGAATAACCTACTACAGTTGGTTTCCCGGTTGTCCCCGAAGAGGCATGAAGTCGTACAATCTCACTCATAGGACTGGCAAACAGGCCAAAAGGATAATTGTTACGAAGGTCGTTTTTAGTGGTGAAAGGTAAACGAGAAAGATCATCAAGCGATTGAATATTTTCCGGCCCAAGCCCTCTTTCCTGCATCTTTTGACGGTAGTATGGCACATAAAAGTAAACTCTTTCAACCGTTTCCCTGAGTCTTTCCCCTTGAAGCTTGCGCAATTCTTCACGAGCCATGCATTCAAAATGCCTGTTCCAGATTTCCATGGTTATATAATTGGAAGAATGAAAATTATGGTGCTAAATTTTATAAAGATCACTGGCCCTGAGAAGCTCAATCTCATGATCCTGGAGGGCTTTAATAGCAAGTTCAGGGTTGTTGGTGCGCAATATAATGACAGATCTTTCACCCACCGAAAAAGCATAGGTGTATTCAATGCTGATCTCAAGGTCCGATAAAATCTTCAGGGCTTTGGCATAATACTTGGCCTCGTTGGGCGTGATAATGGACAGTACATCTGTCAGATTTACCGTGAAGGATTTCTCTTTCAGCAGCTTTTTTGCCTTTCCGGGATCAGAAACAATGAGGCGGAGAATTCCAAATTCAGATGTATCAGCCACACTCAGGGCCGTGATTTTTATGTTCCCCTGCCCAAGGGTTTCCAGTACCTCGGTTAGCCTCCCTGATTTATTTTCAAGAAATACAGATAGTTGATGGACAATCATCAGATTTACTGTTAAAATTTTGAAACTAAATATACAATTTATATCCCCAATAGCTAAAAATACCCATAATTATTTTTCAATACGGATACGTGCATCCACAACAGTCAAAGATTTCGAATTACCGATCAACGGATTAAGATCCATTTCCTTAATTTCGGTTGCAAAACGTAACAGTGAGGATAAACGAACCAGAATTTCGGCCAGTCTTTCTTCATTGATTCCCTCCTGACCGCGCGTTCCCTGGATGATCTTATAGCTTTTAAGGTTCCGTATCATTGAGTATGCCTCGTTGAATGTCAGGGGAGCCAGTCCGGAAGACACATCGTGCAAAACCTCAACGAATATGCCACCAAGTCCGCACAGGATAACATGTCCAAAATGAGGTTCGTATGTTGCTCCGATAAAAAGCTCCATCCCGGTTATCATTTGTTGCAGCAATACCGATTTAACCCCTTTGATTTTCATCATACGATGAAATTCGGCCACCAGGTGGGTCTCCGACTTAATATTGAGAGTTACTCCGCCCACATCGGACTTATGGACAGGACCAATAACCTTAATCGCTAATGGAAAGCCGATTTTTTGTGCAAGCTGAATCAGTTCTTTTTTCTTCCGGGCAACACCTTCCGGGACAACCGATATGCTGGCGTATCCAAGCAATTCATGGATAACTGAAGGTTCAATAAAACCGGAGGGTGTATCATCGATTATTTTCCGGATGCGAGGGATATCCACACCTTCAAAATAAATTTTGTCATCGGCTGGGAAAGGAGTATTGTATACCTTAGTAAGCGCACGGCCAAGCAATACTTCATCGGGAAAGTTAATGTGGCCCTTGGAAAGAAAGTATTCAATTTCCTTGTGTGTACTGCTTATTGAAGGCAGAATAGGAAGAATGGGTTTATTGCAGTCCTGTATCTTCCGATGCAGCATATCGTATGTTTCAGTTACATCAATTAATCCCGTACTGCCGAAAATGACAATGATGCCGTCAATGAAATCCAGCTTTTTGTCGACATACTCAATAACATTAAACAACTGTTCCGTTGTATTGGTGGCCATGAGGTCAATGGGATTCCCGGCAGCAGCACCGGGATTCATCATGGCAAGGAGTTCCTTGCGGTGCTTGCCTTCAATCGCAGGAATATTCAATCCTCCTGCAGTAAGTGCATCGGTAAGCATAACAGCCGGTCCTCCTGCATGCGTTATAATGGCAATATTTTTTCCGGTTAATTCCTTATACATGAAGACAGATGCAACCGTTGTCATCTCTTCTCTTCCAAAACACCTTACGATACCCGCTTTTCTGAATAAAGCCTCAACAGCCAGGTCGGACGATGCTATTGCCCCGGTATGCGAGGATGCAGCCCTGCTTCCGGCTTCGGTTGATCCTGCCTTAATGGCTGCGATTTTACAGCCTTTCCGGATCAGTGAGGCGGCATGTTTGAGCAATTTATCGGGATTGGCAATTTTTTCAACATAAATAAGCTTTATTCCGGAGCTCCTTCCTGCTTCATAGGTTTCGTCCCAGTATTCAAGGACATCTTCAACGCCAATCTGGGCACTGTTCCCTACGGAAAAAACGCGTGAGAATGTTAACCCTTTCGGCAAGGCTGATTCAATAATAAATACTGCCGTTGCACCCGAACCCGAGACAAAATCACATCCAAAAACGGAAAGCCGCGGTACCGGTGAAGTAAATACTCCGCTGTAACGTGAGGTTATCATACCAATACAGTTTGGCCCTATCAAACATGCATTATAGCGATTGACAACTGCGATCATCTCTTTTTCCACACGTGCTCCTTCATCACTTTCTTCACTAAAACCGGATGAGATAACGATAAAGGCCCTTACTCCTTTATTTGCAGCCAGCTCTTCGATGACCTGTACGCAGTATTTCGAAGCTATCGCCAGAATGGCCAGATCGGCTTCCGGACATTCCGTTATGTTGTGATACGATCGGATACCCTGCACTTCATCTTCTTTTGGATTTATAACATACAGATGACCGCTGTATCCGCCTTTGATAATGTTTTCAACGATCTTGCCACCCGGTTTATGAAGATTATTGCTTCCGCCGACGACAACAATACGATCAGGATTCATTAACTGATTGTTAATCATAATTGAAACGGTTTATTGTAATTCAAAGTTAGAAAAAGCCGGTTTCCAAAATCATAACAAATGTCAACTTGTTGTTTCTTTGCCGGATTTCAAAATCGGCTTATCTTTGTCGGCATTATGAAAACACTGGTATACCTGGTACGACATGGGGAAACGCATTGGAACCTTGAACAACGGTTGCAGGGACAGCTTGACAGTCCGCTTACGGAAGAAGGTATCCGACAGGCAACGGCTATGGCAGGCAAGTTATCCGGTATCCGTTTTGACGCTATCTATTCCAGTGATCTTGAAAGGGCAAGGCATACGGCTCAGATCATTACCTCACGGTTCGATCGTATTACCATAAGGTATGATAATCGTATCCGGGAAAGACATTTCGGAAGTTTTCAGGGACTGACCTGGAAGGAGATTGCTGAAAAATTTCCGGATGAAGCAGCCAGGGAACTTTCACGCGATCCAATGAACAAGGCTCCGGGCGGGGAGAGTAAGCATCAGCTGCTCGCCCGCACTGTTGATTTCTTTGATGACATTGCCACAGGTCATCCCGGTGAGAGAGTGCTGGTCATTAGCCATGGAGGTGTTCTGAATGTCTGGATCCGGCACGTTTTACAATTACCGTTTGAAACACCCCGCAGGTTTCACCTGCCCAATGCAGCTATCAATATTTTTGAATGTATATGCAACCAGTGGTTTCTGAAAACGTTGGGTATGGACATGTAGAGACGTGGCATGCTATGTCTCTATAATTTATTATTTCATAACAGATCCATAATTTTTTCCAATTGATTACCCCTTGAGCCTTTAACAAGGATAAAAGAACCGTAAATGGGGGAGGCCAATAAAGCAGCCTTTAAGGATTCCACATCAGGATACCATGTATAGCCTGCCGATAAAGCTGGTAATTTAAAACCATTACCGACAAAGATTACCTGTTGAAAGGATTGCTTTTTTAGCCAGTCTGTTATAGCCTGATGTTCATATGTAGATGATTCTCCGAGTTCCAGCATTTCACCCAGAATGATCCTGCCCCCGGAAGGTTTCACGGCGATAAAATTTTCAATGGCTGCTTTCATGCTCGTTGGATTGGCATTGTAAGCATCCATTATGATCTCGTTGTGCGTTGTTTTAATAAACTGTGACCGGTTGTTAGAGGGGGAATATAGAGCTATTTTCTCCGCAATGCCCGGTGGTGGAATTCCAAAATACTTCCCGATAACGTAAGCGGCTATTATGTTCTCGGCGTTATACTTACCGACAAGATGGCTTTTCACAGGAATGATGTCCCTGTTGTCATGTACCTTTATTTCAAGGAATAAGCCCAAGTCATTTACTTCCCCCCACACTGTATCGGGACTGTTATACCTGATAACATTTTTCTTTTTTGCCGGTAACATTTTCCGGATGTACGGATTAGCGGTATTGGCAAAAACGATACCGTTACGGTTTGTCAGGTATTGGAACAGTTCACCTTTTGCCAGTGCTACTCCGTCTATACTCCCAAATCCTTCCAGATGTGCTTTCCCGATATTTGTGATGAGCCCGTAATCGGGTTTTGCAATGTTACACAGCAAGGTAATTTCACCCGGATGATTGGCCCCCATTTCAATAATGCCGACTTCGGTTTCGGGCAACATGGAAAGCAATGTCAGGGGCACGCCGATGTGATTGTTAAGATTTCCGTGTGTAGCATACACCTTGTATTTGATCGCAAGTATCGAACTGCAAAGATCTTTTGTGGTGGTTTTGCCATTGGATCCCGTGATTGCCAGAATATTGAATTTGCAATTCTGCCGGTGATAGGATGCCAGCTGTTGCAAGGTTTTTAATACATCTTTAACCCGTATAATCCTTTCCCCTGGCTGGCACTCCTTTTCGTCTGCAACAGCCCATGATGCACCCTTTTCCAGCGCTTCATTTACAAACAAATTACCGTTGAACTTATCTCCCTTCAGGGCAAAGAACAGACAATTCCTGTCTATATTTCTCGAATCGGTGCTGATGAACGGATTAATCCTGTATATTCTATATAGTTCATGAATATTCATGATGTAAAAATAAAAAACCTCACTATTGCTAATGAGGTTTTTGAAATTATTTCATGTACGACCTTAATTACCGGCAGGGCTTCCTACACGTACCATTGCACACCGGAATCCAAGGTCATCTCTTGACTGGTTTTCATCGAGGTAACGCCGTGTACCAGGACTCAGCCAGTAAGCCCTGTCACGCCATGAGCCACCTTTATATACCCTGGTTTTATCACTGATCAGAGAGGTTTCCATCCCCACTTCCTGTGAATACATGCGTTGTGAGCTCTCAGACTGTGTTTTGGCATTGGCTGTCCATTCTGCTTCATCAATTAAACTTGATTCGTAATCACCGTCCCGGTAATTCTTATAATAGGCTTTTTTATAGTTCCAGCGATTGATGGATTCGGCTTCCGTAACATTTCTGTACCTGAGCCGGCCAAGACTGTCTTTTTCGGCAATATTTCCTTCTTCATCGGTAACCAGCGTTTGAAAAACGTTGCCACGGAAAGGATTGAATTCGTCAAAATCCTCAAAAGTAAGCGCCCGGTAAACATCTTCAACCCATTCATTGACATTTCCGGCCATGCAATATAATCCATAGTCATTAGGCCAGTAAGATTCAACCGGTGAAGGAATACTTGCATTGTCGTTAAGATCGCCTGCTGTGCCCATCATATCACCGCGACCGCGTACAAAATTTGATCTCATTTCACCCCTGTGTTTTTTTATATCATTCCTTACATTGTGACCGTCCCAGGGATATATTCTTCTTTCATACAATAATTCATCATAGGTATTGCCAATCAATGCCAGTGCAGCATATTCCCATTCTGCTTCGGTGGGAAGCCTGTACTTTGGCAGCAAAATACCATCTTCAATCATTACCCTGCGGAATTCCTGGTTGGGATCAAGACTGCGCAGATTTTGGTTGACCAGCCCTTCATACTGACCGGCAAGATAGGCTTCTGTATTGAAGTTCGTTTGATTAAGCTGATTGGGATCGGGTTTTAAGATGCCTTCTCGGATGAGAACACCTTCGTTTACACGGTCGGTTCTCCAGGCACAATAGTCACTGGCCTGTAACCAGCTGACGCCAACTATCGGATAGTCATTATACGAAGGATGCCGGAAATAATACTGAACATAAGGTTCGTTATAAGCCATGGGCCTTCTCCATACCAATGTATCAGGCAGGGCTTTTTTGTATACCAGCGGATAATCAATAAAAACCCTGTGTATCCAGTACAGATATTCCCTGTAATCAACATTCCTGACCTCGGTCTGGTCCATGTAAAAGGAGCTTACCGTGACCCTGCGTGGAACATTATTCCAGTCATACATTACATCCTGTTCTACCCTTCCCATGGTAAAAGTACCGCCTTCTATCAGGACGAGACCAGGGCCGGTCTCCTGCTCACTACCAGTAATAACTTCAAACCCCCCATTATCGGGATCATTATAATCCCATCCCGTGGTACTTGAAGTCTGACTTCCCCTCTTGCCACAAGCGGTAACGACAACTGCTATTAAAAAGATCTTTAATACAGCAGAAAACTTAACATTCATGGTTTTTTATTTTTGTTTTCAAATATAGTAAATATTTGTAACTCTAATTTACAACAATTATTGAAAAAATATTATTCTTTATGGACATTTTACAGCTTTAATTTTCTTCTTTTTATACTTAAATCGGTATAAAAAGGTTACTTCATGTGATCCCATTTTTGTTAATAAAAAGTCAGCACGTGTTAAATTAACGTCATAACTGTATAAAAAAGTATATTTCTTTTGCAAAATTCCGGCCGATAACACCAATGAACTGAAATCCAGGCTTAAATTATGCCGGAGCCAGATACCGGCCGTAATAAAACGGATTTCAGCAGCCGTCCCCCATAACAGTTCATTCGTTTTTCCCTGATGTATATATAGCAAAGCTGGTGTGAAGAGAACTCCCCGCCTGTTATATTTGCCCCCTGCCCGCATTTTGTAGGATGAAAAAAGACAGTATTTTACAGGCAGACGGCTGCCTCGTTCTCCGGAAAATGATTCCTTTGGTCGTGTAACGTGAAAGACTGCCCCGCCCAGTGTAAAT
The DNA here is from genome assembly GCA_016928305.1 of Bacteroidales bacterium. Lineage (GTDB taxonomy): Bacteria > Bacteroidota > Bacteroidia > Bacteroidales > UBA10428 > UBA5072. The sequence goes on along the minus strand of JAFGKY010000107.1, from coordinate 45,893 downwards.
CCGTTGCTGTGTTTTCCGGTGAAACCGGCACTGAAATCAGGATAACCCCTGGTATAGGCTGAAATATATACCGGCGGATAAGATCCACCCAGATCATTTAAAATATCGGATGCAAACGTAAGGTTTTCCGGATTGAATTGCCTGAATACATAGGAGGCTCCAATTCCGGTATACATTTGCAGTCTCCGGTTGACCTTAAAGGAATACCCATAATACAGGCTGGCCGAAGTTCTTATGAATACACCACCCCCTTCAGAATCGCGCAGAAAAACCAATCCCGTTCCGCTATTGATGACCGATATAGGCTGTATGAAGGAAGCTCCATACGTAACGAAATTAGCCGGTATGCCCGGCCACTGGTTGCGGTATGTCATGGAAACTTCATTCATGGCGGGTATCGCAACATATGACGGATTCAGGTATACCTGGTTGTGCAGGAAACCTGAAAAATGAAAGTCCTGGGAGTACGCCGGCTGACAAGACAACAATATCAGAAGGAAGATATATGCACTGAAATGTTTCAACTTACAGGTTAATGAGGTCTGTAAAACTATAATAAACTTTTTTTGTTTATCAATAATATGACAATAATTGTATTTTTGAAACGTTTAAAGTCCGTGAATATTTCAATAAGTAAGCATGAATTTTACCACTGACCACGAGCAGATCCGCATTCCACGCATTAACCTGGTGGCTTTTGTAATATGGTTTGTTCTGCTGTTTCTTCCAGGTACCTTATATTCGCAGGTAAACCGGTACAGCCGCTCTATTGCATGGGAAGTTAGCCGTCCGCGGGCTATTTACCAGGACAGTTTCATTACATTTGATCCGAAGATCCGTTATCTGTCTTTTAAAGATGCCGGCTATCCGGATGAAACAACTTTCTTGCCTTATTTTTATGAGCTGATCACCCTGGATGCCGGTTCGGTGGTCGACAGCATCCGGATTGAAAACGTGGAATACAGGAAGCTCACCCCCGAAGAACTCAGAGGCGTGCAGAGCCTTGAAATCCTGCGTGAGAATGTTGATTTCACATACTCTATGGCTTATAACAGGGGGAATCCTGCTGTTCAGCTGAGCCTGCTGCCGCTCCGTAAAAATAAAGTCACGGGTTTGTATGAGAGAGTAATAAGCTTTACAATCAGCTTATTTAAACGGCATGGTATTGCTTCGGCCCCCGAAAACCTTCCTTATGCGAGTTCATCGATTCTGGCAACCGGCAAGTGGTATAAAATAAAAATTTTTAATGACGGAATTTACAAACTTACTTATGAAGATCTTGAAAAAATCGGGCTGGCAAATCCACAAGATATCCGTGTCTATGGCAATGGAGGTAAGACACTTCCGTTGATGAACAGCGACTGGCGCCCGGATGATCTGCAGGAAAATGCCATTTTTATGGAGAAAGGTACTGACGGTACCTTCAATAAAGGTGATTTCATCCTGTTTTATGGTAAAGGAGTTTTATCCTGGCAATATGACTCGGTAAATGATTTCTTTTCACATAAGCTCAATGATTATTCAGAAGCAGCCTATTATTTTTTAACGACCGACCTGGGACCCGGAAAAAGGATCGAAACCGTATCACAGGCTGCAGGTGAGGTGACACATACCGTTACCACATTCAACGATTATGATTATTACGAAAGAAACCTGAGTAACCTCATCAAATCAGGTCGGCAGTGGTTTGATGGCAAACTGTCGGGAACCTTTGATACCACGTTTGTATTTGCCAACATAGATAAGCCGTCTTCTGTCCGATTTAAGGTAAATGCCGCTTCACGGTCGGGTTCAACAAAATACTTTATTATCCGCAGTGATGGAAGCACTCTTGGTTCTTTTTCAGTAGGGGCAGTTAACCTCGGTGCGTTTCTGGGTGCTTATGCCGCACAGAATTATGGCTTTTTTTACCTGTCGCCTTCTTCAGACCAGGTGAATATCACTGTGTCTTATAATAAAACTGAATATGCAGATATCGGCTGGCTCGACTATATAACCGTGAATGCACGACGAAATCTTATCATGACCGGCAATGCGTTATCATTCAGGGATATTGCTTCTGTGGGAACAGGAAACATAAGCCGGTTTGTAATTTCCGGCGCTGCTGCCGGTATGCAGGTATGGGATGTCACGGATATTTATAATATCACGCGCATTGAGTCTTCCTTTGCTGGGAATGAAATGAGTTTCAAAATTGCCACAGATACCCTGCGTGAATTGATTGCACTGCTACCCGGTGCCGTTTTCACAAAACCAACATCGGAGGGCAAGGATTTGGGATGGATTGACAATCAAAACCTGCACGGAACTGCCACGCCGCAAATGCTTATCGCAACCCATCCGGAATTTCTGCAGCAGGCAGAGCGACTGGCTGATTTTCATCGCACACACGATGACCTTACAGTGCTTGTAGCGACAACCAACCAGATATACAATGAATTTTCATCGGGTGCACCGGATGTCAGTGCCATCCGTGATTTTGCCAGGATGTTGTACAAACGAGGGCAAAACGGTGATTCGCCCTTCAAATACCTGCTGCTTTTTGGCGATGGTTCCCACAATAATATTTCACAGGCAAGCGGCAATCCTAATTATATACTCACATTTCAGTCACAGGCTTCGCTCTATCATCCGGATTCTTATGTGTCCGATGATTTTTATGGCCTGATGGATGATGATGAAGGCGGATCAGACAAAATGGAGAATTTTCCGCTTGATCTGGGAGTAGGCAGGTTACCGGTAAAGGTAAAAGATAAGGATACATCGGAAGCCCGGAGAGTAGTGGATAAGATAATCGGATATAATCAGGCCGGGAACATGCGTGACTGGAGAAACAAACTATTATTCGTTGCTGATGATGAGGATAATACCTTGCATATGCGACAGGCCAATGATCTGGCCGACTGGGTGGATACCAATTACCCCCAGTTCGCCATCAAAAAAATACTGTCCGATGCCTATCAGCAGGTAGCCTCGTCAACCGGTGAAAGATATCCCGATGTGAACAAAGCCATTTATGATAATCTGCATAAGGGTGTCCTGATCTTCAACTATACCGGTCATGGTAATGAAAAAGGACTGGCCGCGGAACAACTGGTAACCCGCGAACAGCTTTCCACTTATACAAATGCTCCGAATTTTCCTTTGTTTATCACAGCAACCTGTGAGTTCTCACGATACGATGACCTGGCCGATGATGTATCGGGCAATATCAAGGAGTTGACTTCAGCCGGTGAAGCTTCACTCCTTAATCCCGATGGAGGAAGCATAGCCCTGCTTTCAACATCGCGCCTGGTATATGCTACTGAAAATGAAGTATTAAACCGGAATTTCTATACATATGTTTTTCAACGCGATGAGGATGGACAATACTACCGTCTGGGAGACGTGATAAGGCTGACCAAGAATAAAACATCAAAAACCCGGAATAAACTGAACTTTACTTTGCTGGGTGATCCCGCAATACGGCTTGCCGTTCCTGAAAATACCGTGGTTACCGATTCGCTCAACGGCGTGCACATCTCTCAGATCCTTGACACGTTGAGGGCTTTTACCGAAATAACCATCAAAGGTCACCTGGTTGACCCCGGAAACAATAAGCTGACCGGATTCAACGGAACACTATATCCCTCTGTGTATGACAAAGCACTGAAAGTTAGTACGCTGGATAATGATAATGAGGATACCACCCTGGAATTTATGATACGTGATAATATTATTTATAAAGGTAAGGCCAACGTTATAAACGGCGAATTTTCTTTTTCCTTCCTTGTTCCCAAGGATATCACATACAGCCTCGGAAACGGAAAGATATTCTACTATGCTCAGGATTCCGTAACCGATGCAAACGGTTATTTCAACGAGTTCATTATTGGAGGAACAAATCTGGATATGTATGTCGATGAGATCGGACCCCGGATTGACCTTTATGTAAACGATGAGAATTTTGTTTACGGCGGGATCACAGACAGAAATCCCCATATTTATGCACGAATATCCGATGAAAGCGGTATTAATACATGCGGGAACGGAATCGGCCACGATATTGTCGGCATTATTGACGGTGATGCCACTCAACCTGTTATTTTAAATGATTTTTATGAAGCCGATCTTGATGACTATAAAAACGGTTCAGTACGGTATCCTTTATCTGATCTTTCCGTTGGCATACATAGTATAAAGCTGAGAGCCTGGGATATTTACAACAATCCATCCGAAGCTGTCATAGAGTTTGAGGTGATAGATAAGGAGGAGCTTGTTCTCAGAAATGTATTCAATTATCCGAATCCGGCCGGAAGCTATACCTGTTTTCAGTTTGAACATAACAAAGCCGGGTCGGATCTGAATGTTACCATTGACATTTTTGATTTATCCGGGAGAAAGATAAGAACCCTGGAAGAAAATGTTGCTGCTGGCGGATACAATTCATCCCCCCTTGAATGGGATCTGAAAGACCGGGGCGGAAATCCGGTGGGCAACGGATTCTATCCCTACCGTATACGGGTGGAAGATAAATCAGGCCATGTGTCGGTTGGATTCCAGAAACTCCTTATATTTCGTTACTGATAATTAAAATAGGAATTTCTATGACCCATAATACCTGACCATTAAATTATTGATAATCCGAATAACAGTATTCTCAAATGAATTAACAAAGATAGCCTATGAAGAAAATTTACCCGATTTGATTTTGTAATCAAATATTTTAACTTTGTCGCACCAAAAAATAAGATGATGATTTTCAGAAAGATTTTATCAGGCTTTTGTTTAGGATTATTAACAATAAATGCAATTATTGCTCAGAAACTTCCTGAAGGATTGCAGAATTCATTGAATGCACTTCAGACAACGGTTCCTTTTCTTACTATTGCCCCCGACTCAAGGGGTGGGGCCATGGGTGATCTGGGCGTGGCAACTACACCGGATGCCAATTCTCAGAACTGGAATGCTGCAAAATATGCCTTTATAAAGCATAAGATGGGTTTATCGCTATCCTATACTCCATGGTTGCGTAATCTTGTTAAAGACATTAACCTGGGCTACCTGAGCTTTTATTACCGTTTTGATGATAAGCAGGTAGTCAGCACATCATTGAAATATTTCTCACTGGGGGAAATTATCTTTCGTGATTCCTGGGGTGAGTACAGCGGACAATATACTCCGTATGAGTTATCACTTGATGTCGGCTATTCCCGCGTTTTCACCGAACATTTTTCAGGTGCACTGACCATGCGCTATATTCGTTCAGATATTACCGGCGGAGGTACCATAGAGGGACAACAATATAATCCCGGCAATTCATTTGCTGCCGATCTCGGAATATATTACCAGAAACCTGTTGAAATCAGGGATCTCGATGCTGAAGTTGCCTGGGGAGTCTGCTTTTCAAACCTGGGTACAAAAATATCCTATACCGAGGGAGCCGATAAACAATTTATTCCGGCTAACCTTCGCATCGGAGCCCGTATGACACTGCAGATGGATGAATACAATTCCATTACCGCAGCCGTGGACTTCAACAAATTACTGGTGCCCACACCACCGATATACGACAGAGACAGTAACCTCTATGGTGAACCTATTCCCACCTCCCTGCCGATGAGCTGGATACAGTCATTTTACGATGCACCGGATGGTTTTAATGAAGAAATGCGGGAGATCATGATATCTGCCGGACTTGAATACTGGTACCGGCAACAGTTTGCCATCCGTGCCGGGTATTTTCATGAACATGAACTCAAAGGCAACCGGAAGTATTTTGCTGTAGGGGTAGGTATGAGGCTGAATATATTTTATCTTGATTTTTCATACCTGATATCCACCACGGGGACCAGTAATCCGCTGGCCAATACCATGCGGTTCACCCTTGGACTGGATTTCGGAAAGAAATAGCGATTTCAATGGACTTCAGGATTGGTTTCGGTTATGATGTACACAGGCTGGTACCCGGACGGAAACTCATTCTGGGAGGTGTTCACATACCAAATCCTGAAGGCTGCCTGGCTCATTCCGATGGTGATGTGGTTGTGCATGCTGTTTGTGATGCATTGCTGGGAGCAGCTAACCTGCGTGATATAGGGTATCATTTCCCGGATAGTTCCGCACAGTATAAAGACATCAGCAGCCTGATCCTGCTTGAGAAAACTATCTCCATCCTGCATTCCCATAATTATACGCCGGGGAATATAGATGCAACGGTCTGCTTGCAACGCCCGAAGTTACTGAATTTCATTCCACAGATGCAGGAAAAATTGGCACAGGTGATGAAGATCTCTCCCAATACTATATCAATAAAGGCAACAACAACAGAAGGCCTTGGATTTGTTGGCAGCGGAGAAGGTATAGCTGTTTATGCAGTAGCGCTGATTTATAAAAAAAGTTAACAGATTGACAGATTTACAAGTTTACAGATTGATAAATCGGAAGATTTGAAAATTTGAAGATTTGAAAATTTGAAGATTTGAAAATTTGCTGTCGACTATGGACTGTGGACCGTGGACTGTAGGACCTTTCTGAGAATGGTTAACTTATTTGACCTGTATTTTCTTCCCTCCTGCTGAATTTATTCCCCATAACTATTTATTTTTGCCACTGAACCAATCCTTTTCATCATGAAAGCATATGTTTTTCCTGGTCAGGGTGCGCAATTTATCGGCATGGGAAAAGATCTGTTTGACAATTATTCCGTTGCCAGGCAGTTATTTGAAAAAGCCAATGAGATCCTTGGCTTTAACATCACGGGTCTTATGTTTTCCGGTACGGACGATGACCTGAAACAGACACGCGTGACGCAGCCGGCCATTTTCCTTCATTCGGTAGTACTGGCAAAAGTGCTTGGAGAGAAATTTTCACCCGACATGGTAGCCGGTCATTCCCTGGGTGAGTTTTCAGCCCTTGTAGCAGCAGGTGCACTTTCTTTTGAAGACGGACTCCTGCTGGTCTCAAAGCGTGCGGAGGCCATGCAGCATGCATGCGAAAAAGAACCTTCCACTATGGCGGCTGTTATCGGACTGGATGATACGGTTGTGGAAAAAGCCTGCAATGAGATTCCTGAAATCGTTATCCCTGCCAACTATAACAGCCCCGGCCAGATTGTAATATCCGGATCCGTAAATGGCGTTGAGAAAGCCGTTGAAAAGCTGACAAAACTGGGCGCTAAACGTGTTCTTGTATTGAAAGTCAGTGGTGCTTTTCACTCTCCCCTGATGGAACCCGCCAGGGAAGAGCTTGAAAAGGCAATGGATGCATTTTACGTATCAAAGCCTTTATGTCCTGTATACCAGAACGTTACTAGTCTTCCTTCTTCCGATCCGGATCAGATAATGGTTAATCTTAAGAAACAACTGACATCTCCGGTCAGATGGACCCAGACCATTCAGCATATGTTGAAGGATGGGGCAACAGCTTTTTATGAAGTCGGACCGGGCACTGTACTTCAGGGTCTTATTAAGAAGGTTGACCGGAATGTGATAGCCGAATCCGTGAGAATATAGAAACAATTTAGTGTTGTCGTGCAGGTCATACAGGACATGCAGTCAATGGCCTTCACAATTCCACTCCCGGGAGGGGCAGGAGTGGGTTTAATGCCAATAATAGATTACTGCTTACCATTTACCCCCCTTGTCTTTTGATTCCTTTTTTATTAATTTTAGTAGGAATAAAAACAGCAAAAAATGAAAATATACGCTTTGGTTTACTGCCTGATTGTTATGATGGCAACGATCGGATGTTCAAAAGACAATGACCTGAATCTTTTTACCGTGAGCCAGGATGTTGAATTTGGCTCTCAGATTGATTCAGCTGTTCTTGCTAATCCTACCGATTATCCGATTCTGAATAAATCACAGTATCCGGCAGTATATAATTACCTGGAAACGATGTTGAATGATATTCTTCAATCGGATGAAATATTGTACAGGGATGAATTCAACTGGAAAATAACCATTATTAACAGCGATGTTGTTAATGCTTTTGCAGCTCCGGGCGGATACCTGTTTTTTTACACAGGCTTGATAAAATACCTGGATAAGGGTTCACAGCTTGCCGGGATTATGGGGCATGAAGTTGCCCATACCGACAGGAGGCATTCAACCGAAACTATGACGAAAGAATATGGTTTCTCGGTATTACTTTCTATTCTCATGGGTGAGGAATCGAGTCAGCTCGAACAGATATTGGCCAGTCTGGCCTTGCAGGGCACTATTCTTGCATACAGCCGGAGCAATGAAAATGAAGCAGACAAATTTGCGGTGTATTATACTGCGGATACAAGGTATTACAATCCGCTCGGGGTCGGTGGATTTTTTGAAAAACTTCTTGCAGCAAGTGAAGGCAATGGAATCCCTGAATTTTTAAGTACACATCCCAGCGATGAGAACCGTCTTGAGAATATCCAGAATACATGGAATAACCTGAAGGCCAGTGAACCTGTATTGACCAGTGTTGACTGGCAGGATCTGGAGGCACAGCACAGCGCTATCAAGGCCATTCTTCCCTGATCATTGACTTTGAGAATCGCACATCGTACGTTACCAATCTCCGGTTAATTCCTCTTGTCCATGCCCCACATGAGCTTATTCCGGATGGTGCTGTAGAAGTTGGTTGAGGGTAATTTTATCATGTGAAGCGTATATTCCGATTTGCAGATGTTGAAATGCACGGATGAATCCACCAGTTTGGTGCGGTTGTCGGCCGTTATAAGGTATTGTCCGCTTCGGCTGTTCACACTGAGCTTAATATGCACATGGTCGGGAATAACGATTGGTCTGACCGTCAGGTTATGCGAAGCGATGGGTGCGATGATGAAGCTGCCTGCTCCCGGAACGACAATGGGACCACCTGCACTCAGTGAATAAGCTGTTGATCCGGTCGGTGTGGAAACTATCAATCCGTCGGTCCAGTATGTATTCAGGAATTCATTATCAATATATGCATCTATATTGATCAGGGAGGCATCATTTTTTTGAATCGTTATTTCATTCAGGGCAAAATTCAGATCGCCAAAAATGTCCTCCGGGGTCTGAAAGTGAATCATGGTACGGAGTTCGATCTGGTGATCGCCATTAAAGATCGATGAGAAGGCACTTTCAATATCTTCTTTTGAAATATTTGCCAGGAATCCCATTCTTCCGGAATTAATGCCAATAATGGGAATTTTGTTCCTGAATACCAATGGAATGGATTCAAGAAAGGTGCCATCACCGCCGATGCTGACCAGCAGGTCGGTTTCGGGATTCAGATCCTTTTCGGAACTATATACCGATTCAAAAACCGGCTTATGGATTTTCTGCGTGTCAATAAAGTCAAGGAAAGATGCGAAAATGCTGATTTCAGCTTTATTATCCGACAGCATAGTGAAAAGCTTTTGTATATGAGGGTGAAAACCGGGTGTAAACGTTTTTCCGTACAGGGCTATTTTCATACAGGATTTTTTATGTTTTCTGAGTCCTTTTTACAATAATGTATTAAAGGTATTAAACTTTCCGCAACGTTCAAATTAATTAAGATGGCAGTTTGAAATAGAATCTTATGTAGATAACTGGTAATGATGAACGCAAAACGTGAAAACGTTCTGTGAATTGTGAACCTGTATTATTTAGGTGAAGCTTCAGCGAACCGGGTCTTGCCGTTAAACAGGGCAGCAAATCAGCAAATCAGCAAATCAGTAAATCAGTAAATCAAACAATCACATGATCCCCTGGTCGATCATCGCCTGGGCCACTTTAAGAAATCCTGCGATATTGGCTCCTTTAACATAATTTACATACCCGTCTTTTTCTTTCCCGTATTTTACGCATGTATCATGAATATCAACCATGATACGGTGAAGTCTTATATCTACCTCTTCGCGATTCCACATGAGTTTCATGGAGTTTTGTGTCATCTCTAAACCTGATACGGCCACCCCTCCTGCATTAGCTGCTTTACCGGGGATAAAACCGGCTCTTTGCTGCAGCAGAAATTCCGTTGCATCGGAGGTGGTGGGCATATTGGCTCCCTCTGCAATAAGTTTACAGCCATTCTTGTATAACGCCTGGGCAGCTTCCAGATCCAGTTCATTCTCTGTTGCGCAGGGGAGTGCAATATCCCCTTTATGTTTCCAGACGTCATTGCGTTTTTCGGAAAAGGTGGTTTTCGGAAATTTCTCAAGATATTCTTTTATACGTCCCCGGTTTACTTCTTTGATGTCTTTAACGAGGGCCAGGTCAATGCCTTTGGGATCATAAATATACCCGTCCGAATCGGAAAAGGTAACTACCTTGCCTCCCAGCTGATAAACCTTTTCAGCTGCATGCAGGGCAACATTTCCGGCTCCGGATATCAAAACGGTTTTTCCTTTCATGCTGTCGTTTTGTTCTTCGAGGAATTTCCTTGCTATGTAGGCCAACCCATATCCGGTTGCCTCTTTACGTATCCAGCTACCTCCCCAGGTAGTTCCTTTGCCTGTAAAAACGCCTTCAAACCTGTTAACAAGCCGCTTGTAGTGTCCGAACAGGTACCCGATTTCACGGCTTCCGACACCAATGTCACCGGCCGGAATATCCGTTTCGGGACCTATATGACGGTACAGTTCATCCATGAAACTCTGGCAGAATCGTAATATTTCATTGTTTGACTTTCCTTTGGGATCAAAATCAGCACCTCCTTCTCCTCCTCCCATCGGAAGGCCTGTAAGGGAATTCTTGAAAGTCTGTTCGAAGGCCATAAACTTAAGAATGCTCAGGTTTACGCTCGGATGAAACCGCAATCCACCTTTGTAAGGTCCGAGAGCACTGTTAAATTCCACGTGAAATCCGCGGTTGATGATTATTCTGCCTTCATCATTTTGCCAGGGCACTTTAAATATAATAACGCGTTCGGGTTCGATCAACCGATCGAGGAGGCTGACAGCTTCGAACTGAGGATTCTGGTTATACACTTCCTTAATGCTTTCAAGAACTTCTCTTACGGCCTGAAGAAACTCTTTTTCACCAGGATTCTTCTTTTCGAGAAAAATCATTGTATCGTGAAGATTCATAACAGGTATGATTTAAGAAGATTTCAGATCACTCCCTGATCAAGCATGGCATTGGCTACTTTCAGAAAACCTGAAACATTAGCCCCTTTAACATAATCTACATATCCGTCTGGACGTTTTCCACAGCGAACACATGATTCATGAATTGCACACATGATCTGATGCAACCTGGTATCAACTTCTTCAGCGGGCCAATGCAGTTTCATTGCATTCTGAGTCATTTCCAGTCCCGAAACGGCTACGCCTCCTGCATTAGCCGCCTTGCCTGGGGAATAAAGCAAACCGTGCTCCTGAAATGTTTCTATCGCTTCCGGTGTGCAGGGCATATTAGCACCTTCACAGACGCAGAGACACTTATTCTTTACTAGCGTCCGGGCATCCTCCAGTCCCAGTTCATTTTGTGTGGCACAGGGCATGGCAATATCACAGGGTACCTCCCATGGCCTTTTATCCTTAATAAAAACACTCGATTTAAACTGTCTGGCAAAAGGTTCGATTATATCTTCATTCGATGATCTGAGTTCGAGCATGTAGTTAATCTTATCCCCCGAAATACCTTCTTCATCATGAACGTATCCGTCAGGTCCCGAAAGCGTTATTACTCGGGCTCCCAGCTGATTCAGCTTTTTAACAACGCCCCATGCCACATTACCGAATCCTGAAACGACAACTTTTTTCCCCTGTATCGATTCCTTTCGTGTTGCCATCATTTCCTGCGCAAAGTAAACAGCTCCGTAGCCTGTGGCTTCAGGCCTGATAAGGCTGCCTCCCCAGGCAACACCTTTCCCGGTGAGGACACCGGCGTAACTATTGGTTAATTTTTTATACATGCCGAACAGAAAACCGATCTCCCGGCCGCCGACCCCGATATCTCCAGCCGGTACGTCGGTTTCCGGACCTATTATTTTCCAGAGTTCCAGCATATAGGCCTGGCAAAAACGCATGATCTCTGCATTTGATTTTCCTTTTGGCTGAAAATCAGATCCGCCTTTACCGCCACCGATGGGCAGGGTAGTAAGACTGTTTTTAAAAACCTGTTCAAATCCCAGGAATTTCAAAATGCTTAAGTTAACACTGGGATGAAACCGAAGACCTCCTTTGTAAGGGCCCAAAGCATTATTGAATTGAACCCGGTATCCGCGATTGACCTGAACATTCCCCTGATCATCGAGCCATGGAACTTTAAAGGTTAAGATCCTGTCGGGTTCTATAATACGTTCAATGATGCCTGTTTTTTCAAACTGGGGGTTCTGATTATAAACCGTTTCAATGGAAGCAAGCACTTCATGAACGGCCTGCAGATATTCAATTTCGCCCGGATTTCTCTTTTCCAGGTCAGTCATTATCTTGGTTACGTTCATAACGAATAATTATTGTTTTTAGTAAAATTGGGCATAAAAACTATAATTATCCATGACAATTTTCAAATTAATTTATGATTTACGGCAGGTTTGTTATGGATGCTTCCTAAGCCATGCCATCACTTCTTCTCTTTTGGGTATGGATGGCTGTGCTCCGAGACGGGTAGTTGATATAGCAGCCGCGGCATTGGCAAACCTCACCGATTCATAGAAGTTCTTGCCTTCAGCCAGTGCAACAGCTAACGCTCCGTTGAATACATCGCTTGCTGCAGTGGTATCAATCGATTTAACATGAAAAGCCGGCACGTGTTCGGCTCCTCCGTTATCAATGACCATAGCTCCTTTTGTACCAAGAGTGATGATAACACGTGTCAGTCCTCGTTCGAGAAGTATCCTTCCGGCTAATTCCACAGAACGTTCATCGGTAATGGATATGCCGGTCAGGTATTCCGCTTCTTGTTTGTTTGGTGTTAATACCGATATGTAACCCAGGAGTTCATCATCCAGCGGATGAGCCGGTGCAGGGTTAAGAATGACCCTGATATTGTTTTCAAAGGCCAGTTTTGCTGCAAACCTTACTGTCTGATTTGGCACTTCCAGTTGCAGCATCAGAATATCCGAGGCAAGAATGGATTTGCGCGCCTTCATGATATCCTGTTCACAAAGGTTTTGATTGGCACCTGAGGCAACGGTAATAATATTTCTCCCGTTTTCGTCTACGACAATTTGCGCAATACCGGATGGTACCACGGGATCTTTTACTGTAAAGTCAATATTAACGCCATCATCTTTCAATCCTTTCAATGCCTGTATCCCAAAGACGTCATTACCGACACGGCCGATGAAGGTTACATCTCCTCCAAACCTTGCTGCTGCAACGGCCTGATTGGCTCCTTTCCCTCCAAGGGCAACTGTAAAACTATCTCCAATGACCGTTTCTCCCGGAACCGGAAGCCGGGGAACCTTAATGATCATATCTGTATTTGAACTCCCAACTACGCTTATTTTCATGAATTACTTATTTATAACAAATATATTAAATGCGTCGTTCACCTGCAAAAAAGAATTCAACCACTGTTGATAAAGTGTTGAGTTTCGATGGTTCACGAAAGCATGCTGATAATACTCGTTATTGCCGTTTTTTGTAGTGTGTGTTTTTAGCACCGGTACCTCATTGACAAGTAAATTCCCGGCATATTTTTCATGGAAGTTGCATAAAAGCTGTTTATTCCTATTTTTGTATCCGGACTATTGTATATCTTTTCTGCGTTATGATTTTTCTTATAGCTTTTTCCCCATATTATATTAAGCTGCGATTTAATTTGAATTCGCTTCATGATGATTACAAATAGCCGGATAGCAAGAAATATGACTGTGGCAGTATTGCTGCTTCTTATCGGAGGAAGAATGCAAAACCATGCACAGCAATTTGAATGGAAGGCAGATTTTTTTGGTTTTTTTGATAACCGTGAATACTTCAATGATTACACGGTTGACCAGACCATTTTTGGTGAGAATGGTTCTGCTGAAGCGGGTTTTGCCATTAATCACCATAACCGCTTCCGGGCGGGACTAAGTTTTATTTATGAGAACGGCACCCGGGCAGATTACACATTACCCAGGGTGATCCTTTATTATAAAGGGGAATGGAAACCTGTCACATTCTATATCGGATCTTTCCCCCGATACCAGTTGATTGATCAGCCACTGGCAATGCTAACCGATACACTTATATACTTTCGCCCGGTGGTTGAAGGCATGTTACTTGAATACAGGCGTGATTGGGGCTTCCAGCATATCTGGCTCGACTGGACCGGCAGGCAGACCGATACCATACCTGAGGCTTTTCTGCTGGGAGCATCGGGTTTGATCCATAAAGGAATGTTCATATACCGGCATCATCTGTTAATGTACCATCACGCCCTGCCGGCAAATAATAAACCGGACGATCATATCCGTGACAATGGTGGTATGAACGCGATGGTAGGGCTTACCCTGAGCGATAGGCTGCCATTGGATACGATGACGGTATCCTCGGGTGTCTTAATGTCGTATGACCGGTGGCGCAGCATCTATGATTTGCATTTCATGTGGGGATGGATAAGTGATATCAATGTAAGTTATAAAGGATTCGGACTTCACGGTGTATATTATCGGGGAGACGGTCAGGTGTTGTTATACGGTGATGGATTTTATAAGTCGGGAAATTATGGCAGGGCGGATTTCTATTTTCAGCGGACCTGGCTGGATAAAATAACCGGAAAAATGGAGTTTTCATTGCATTTCCTGCCCGGCAATGTGGACTTCTCCTATACAATTTGCCTGCGGGCCAGCATGGATGGAAGGATTCAATTAGGAAAAAGTGAACGGTCATTAAGATTTTAATACCATTTGGATTCGGCTCTCTCGGATGCTAGAATTTCAGCTGATTAAAAAAACGGACTCCCCGGAAGAAAAAAGCAAAAAGTATGCTTCCTTTGTATATTTGAGGCCAGGAGCCCTTTTTAGCTATACGGTTAACTTTTCTTCGTTTGATGATAAGGGTGGGAAGTGATTTAAGAAAACTCAGATGAGCCCGGAAGACAGATTTAAAAAATGCTGATGAAGAGGTAATATATACGAATGCCGACAACCAGTCGAGTATTATGCGGATGGGCAGGACAAATATCAGCTCATGACCCGGCTGATTTTTGCACAACAGATAAAGATTGTTCCTATAGTTCAGGTAAAGCTTGTGCGGATTATTATTGGGCAGGGTGCCGCCACCGACATGATATACCAGGGATTGATAACAATAGGCAATTTTGTATCCGAGTCTTTTGAAACGCCAGCAAAGATCAATTTCTTCCATATGAGCAAAAAAGTCACTATCGAGTTCGCCGGCTTCAAAATATGCTGATGCCCTGACCAGCAAGCAGGCCCCGGAAGCCCAGAAAAGTTCAGCCGGTGCGTCATATTGACCCAGATCTTTTTCAATGCTGTTGAGAATACGTCCTCGGCAAAAGGGATATCCGAAAAGATCAATAAAACCACCGGCCGCGCCTGCATATTCAAAGAACTGCCTTTGACTGTATGATCTTATTTTTGGCATGCTGGCTGCAATGGTGGGATCTGAATCCATCAGATTAACTAACGAGATAAGCCAGTCGGGCGTTACTTCAATGTCAGAATTCAACAAAAGAAAATATTCCGCTTTGATCATACGGAGTGCCTTGACGTAGCCCGGCGCAAATCCGTAATTTTGTTCAAAACCAATTATCCGGATTGCGGGTTGTTGCGTCTTCATATAATTGAGGGACCCATCGGAGGATCCGTTATCAACGACAATGATTTCTGTGTTATCAACATTCGAATATTCGATAACCTTGGGCAGAAATTTTTGCAGGAAATCCATGCCATTCCAGTTCAATATTACAACGGCAACTTTTGTCATCGGGGAACAACTACGGTTGAATCATCGGGCTTATGTTTCCATCGGTTGTGTGACCAAAGCCAGTATTGCGGTGCCTTTTTGATCTCATCTTCCAGCTCTTTCACAAATGCAAGAGTTATGGCATTTTCCGGAAGCCATGCCGCCGAATCAAAGAGCTTTTTCAGGGTAACTTCATAATACCCTCTTTTAATCCTTGTTACTTGCATAAACAATATGGCCAGATCAAGTTTGCGTGATATTTTTTCCACTCCGTTGAAAAAGGATGTGGGTTGATTCATAAACGTGGTCCAGAAAGCATTATTGCGTGGCGGGCGCTGATCGGCGATGAACCAAATAAAGAACGGCTTTTTGTGATTCCGGTATTCCATAGCCACACGGAAAACATTTTTCATGGGCGTCATGACACCACCCGGCCGGATGCGTAATCGTTTAAAGAGCCTGTCCATGTTTTTGTTTTTCAGGGGCCGGTAAACCACAATTCCGTCGCGTTTAGCCATCAGGGACTGATTGGCATTAAATTCCCAGTTGCCATAATGTCCCGAAATGACAGCATAGTCACGCTCTTTATTGTGAAATTCATACATAACTTCCGGATTGGTAAACCGGAATCTGTCATCGAGTTCCTGTAATGAAAGGGAATATGGTTTTACAGATTCGACCAGAAAGTCACAGAAATACCGGTAAAACTCTTTGGCGATCCGGTTAATTTCAGATGCGTGCTTTTCCGGAAATGCATTACGAAGATTTTTATATACGATTTTTTTACGGTATGGAAAAACATAGAATGCAATCAGAAAAATCAGATCGGATATCCGGTAAAGTATAAAAAAGGGAAGCCTTGATACAAGCCAAACAAAAGACAAAAGGATATAATAGATGAATCCGTTCATCAGGGGTCTGTTTTTCTGTAGTTCATAAAGCGCCCGACGTTCTCAAGGAATTCTGCGTATAAATTGGAATTAGAGGCCACTATTTCCCGACTGAAAAGATAATCGCTTCCACCTTTGAAATCCGATGCTCTGCCACCGGCTTGCGTGATAATAAAGGCACCGGCAGCGACATCCCAGGGATTGAGGTTATATTCATAAAATGCATCATACCTGCCGCATGCAACATAAGCCAGGTCGGTAGCTGCCGATCCAAGTCGACGTACGCCATGAGTATTGGTGAAAAAAAAGGCGAGCGATTGCATAAAGCCATCCAGGCGATCAAAATTATGATAAGGAAAACCGGTTGCAATCAATGCATCGCTTACCCTTCCGGTTGCTGAAACGGTTATTTCCTTTCCGTTAAGATAAGCTTTGCTCCCCTTCCATGCATAAAAACACTCGTCCATGAAAAGCTCATAGACCACGCCAACAACAGGCTCATTATCTTCGAGAAGAGCAATACTGACAGCCACAAAAGGAGACCCGTGGATGAAATTGGTCGTCCCGTCCAGCGGATCGATCACCCAGGTGTACCGTATCCCGGTTTTGGTTGAAGTCCCTTCCTCGGTTATAAAACCAGCTTCCGGAAGCAGTTTTTCAAGACTGCTGACAATTCTTTCCTCCGCCCCTTTGTCCACCTCAGTGACAAAGTTCTGTTTGCCCTTTTTCTCTATGTCGCTTAACCTGACCTGATGCAACCGTTCACGGATAAATCCTCCTGCCTCTCTTGCAATGTCTATTACCAATTCACAGTATTTCCGGTAGTCCATTCTCCAATTGTTAAGTTGGCTTCAAATATAGGAAAAATATACAGCGGTTGAAATAGCCGTTCAGGCATATCCTTGCGAAAGATAGTTTTTCATACCATATGGTCGAAAAATATTAGCTTTGTCCAGTCAATTAGGCTGTGGCACAATTAGTATTAACCGATTTGATAATAGAATTCAGTATGAAAAAATACCTGGAAGCTAAACCCGATATAGAATATAAGGACTTTGTTTCGTGTGTCGATGAACTGCCGCTTTGGTCGGCTCCTTTTGGACTAAGCCTGCTGGAAAAAGTTGAAATGAAAGCCGGAATGAGAGTCCTTGATGTTGGCTGCGGACTGGGATTTCCGCTGATTGAACTGGCACAGCGTTTGGGAAACACCTGCCGCCTGACCGGCATTGATCCCTGGGAAATAGCCCTGGAAAGAATCCGTTTGAAGGTTTTTCACTATGAGTTATCCAATGTAGAAGTATTTAACTATAATGCAGAGTCGATGTCTTTTGATGACGGGTATTTTGATCTCATTGTATCAAACAACGGATTGAATAATGTAAATAACCTGGAACAGGCATTACAGGAATGCAGTCGTGTAGCAGCACGTGATGCACAGCTTGTTCTGGCCCAGAATCTCGAAAATTCGATGACAGAATTCTATACAGTCTTTGAAAAAGTCTTGTCGGCTAAGAAGTTATCTGCCGAAATTACTGCCATGAAGGATCATATTTATCAGAAGAGAAGACCGGTAAATGAAGTGATCGTACTCCTTAAAAAATATGAATTCAATGTTAAGGAGGTTGTTGAAAACAGCTTTTTTCTGAGGTTCCTCGATGCAGATGCCATGTTTAATCATTCTCTGATACGATTTTGGTTTGCTGACAGCTGGAAAAAAATCATTAAGACCGAAATGCATGATGAGATTTTTAACACATTGGAATGTGAACTTAATAAACAGGCAGCCAAAAAAGGAGAGATAAGGCTGACCATACCTTATGTAGTCATCGACTGTCGGAGACGCTGAGCAATGATTTTTACCAATTCCCGGTATTCAATGCATAAATGTCATAATTTTGCCGTTATAAAATTAACCTTCTGCTAAATTTCTTGAGGTGAATTTTGTAATGCATGAAATTATTTCACCGGATTTTGTTTTACAGATGAACATTAATTATAAAACGATATGAAGACCAGACAAATCTTAGTAACCGCGATTATTGCCATCGTGGGGGGACTTATTGCCGTTATTGTTTACTCTGTTCTTATCGATAATAAAGAAAAGGAAGTATCAGCCCGGGTAGAGCAACCAATTGGAATGGTTAATCTGAACAGTGAGAGTCAGGCAGGCGATTTTACTTTTGCTGCTGAACAATCGATCAATGCGGTTGTCCATGTTAAAACACAGTCGGTTATTGAGTACAGAAATCCTATATATGACTTTTTCTATGGAGACCGATACAAGGGTGAATCGGAACCTGTTGTAGGCTTTGGCTCAGGTGTTATCGTTTCCCCGGAGGGATATATTGTCACCAATAATCATGTGGTGGAAGGCTCTGAGAAGGTTTACATCACTTTGAACGATAAAAGGGAGTTCGAGGCAAACCTTGTTGGAGTTGATAAATCAACCGACCTTGCCGTGCTGAAAGTGAAAGCGGACAACCTGCATCATATCCCCTTTGGTAACTCCGACGTATTGAAAGTGGGGGAATGGGTGCTTGCAGTGGGTAATCCATTTAATATCACATCGACCGTAACTGCCGGAATAGTGAGTGCCAAAGGCCGGAGCATGCAGATCATCCAGGATAATTATCGCATTGAATCGTTCATACAGACTGATGCAGCCGTTAACCGTGGCAATAGCGGAGGGGCTCTGGTAAATCTGAAAGGTGAGCTTATTGGTATCAACACAGCTATTGTATCACCCTCGGGAGGATATGTGGGTATTTCATTTGCCATACCGGTAAGCATTGTTCAGAAAGTAGTAAAAGACCTTATTGAATTTGGCGTGGTCCAACGTGCCATTATTGGTGTGAGCATTGGCGATGTTACTGCTGAACTGGCAAAGCAAAAGAATCTGGACAAAATAGAGGGTGTTTATGTCACCGATGTTCGTGATAACAGTGCAGCCAGAGAGGCAGGGATTGAACGCGATGATATTATCCTTAAGATCAATGAAATTGAGGTCAATAGTACAGCTGAGCTTCAGGAGCAGGTGGGCCGTTACAGACCGGGTGATAAGATTACTGTTTTGATAAAAAGAAAGGGTAAGGTGAAACAATTTGAGGTTACTTTGCGTAACCTGCAAGGAGATACGAACATTGTAAAAAACGGAACCTACGATACCATACTGGGTGCAAAAGTTGTTGAACTTAGCAAAGATGAAAAAGCTAAACTTGGCCTGAAATACGGTGTTAAAGTGGTTGAACTTCAAACCGGCAGGCTGAAATCGGAAGGCGTGAAAGCGGGCTTTATCATCACACAGGTGAACAACAAACCCGTTTATTCAGTATCAGAGCTCGATAAAATAATAAGAAGTGTTAAAGGTGGTGTATACATTGAAGGAGTATATCCAAGCGGGGTAGTGGCGTATTATGCCTTTGGGCTTTAGAAACAAAGGCCGGTAATTCAAAGAAGGCCTGCATTTCTGTAAGCCTTATTTTATGCCACACGATAATTTATTTTGAATTTATATTTAAAATAGCATAAATTCGCACTAATTTTTTTTAAGGGAAGAAAATGAGACAGTTAAAGATTACCAAGTCGATTACAAACAGGGAGAGCGCTTCATTAGACAAGTATTTACAAGAGATTGGCAAAGAAGATCTTATTACGGTTGAAGAAGAAGTTGAACTGGCGCAGCGTATAAAAAAGGGTGATAAAACAGCATTGGAAAAGCTCACCAGAGCAAATCTCCGGTTTGTTGTATCGGTTGCCAAGCAATACCAGAATCAGGGATTAAGTCTTCCCGATCTGATCAATGAAGGAAACCTCGGACTGATAAAGGCTGCTGAGAAGTTTGATGAAACAAGGGGTTTTAAGTTTATTTCATACGCTGTCTGGTGGATCCGGCAATCGATTTTACAGGCTTTGGCTGAACAATCAAGGATCGTACGCCTGCCGTTAAATCAGGTAGGCTCGCTGAATAAAATCAATAAGGCTTTTTCAAAGTTCGAACAGGAATATGAGCGGACTCCGACCTCCGAAGAGCTCGCAGAAGCACTTGAAATTCCTAAAGAAAAAATTACCGATACCCTTAAAGTTTCGGGACGCCATGTGTCGGTTGACGCTCCGTTTGCCGATGGTGAAGACAACAGCCTGCTGGATGTACTGATCAATCATGATTCACCGAAGGCCGATAAGACACTTATCAGCGAATCGCTGATGAAAGAAATAGACAGGGCATTATCAACCCTTACCGAAAGAGAAAGAGATATCATTAAGCTTTTCTTTGGCATTGGCGTGCAGGAAATGACCCTCGAAGAAATCGGTGAGCGTTTCGGCCTCACCCGTGAAAGAGTCCGGCAAATTAAGGAAAAGGCAATCCGCCGCCTGCGTCATACATCACGCAGCAAACTGCTCAAATCCTATCTCGGATAATTCAATGCATTTCAGCACAATTATAAGCCGCAGCCTGAAAGTTGCGGTTTCTTTTTCACTATTCTGATGGTGTGACGGATCAGGCTATATTCTCCTTTTGCTTCGTTCCGTATCTTGAAAATAATATCTCCCGCTTTGCCTTCTTTTATTTTTTTAGTATCTTTAATGAGATTGGTGGCTTTGAAACGGACGATGGATGATTCATTGTCCCGAACAGAAAGCTTTAATATACGTGTAGGGAGGACTTCTTTATGCCAAGGATTAAAAGCCATCTACTGATAGGGCTTCTTTTCATGATCAGCATGGTGGTATTCAATGTTCATGGTCAGAATCCGGACTTTGAATTTGACCACTTTTCCACAAATGAAGGATTATCAAATGGCTATGTTACATCCATCCTGCAGGATAACAGGGGTTTTGTATGGATTGGTACGTTAAATGGACTTAACCGGTTCGACGGCTTGTCTTTTAAGAACTACCTGTTTGATTCAAGGGACAGTACTTCCATATCAAGTACTGCTATTACTTCACTGATTGAAGATTCTCTTCACAATTTATGGATTATGACCAGCCATTTTTTCTGTCTTTATAACGCAAATACCGATAATTTTTCGCGCAAGACACTGAAACACGACGATGTGCGGTTTGATTATCCATACATTAGTGGGGCCTTTATTGACAGCAGGGGATACATGTGGCTTGGCAGCTTCGGTATTATTTACAGGTTTAAGATATATGATAATCCAAAACTTGCCGGCCCTTTTATTGAAGCCGATACGTTTTTGCTGAATGAACCCGATATGGGTCAGGCAAACCTTACAAGCGTAGGTTCATTTATCGAGGATGAAAAAGGGGTGATCTGGATTTGCAGTTACAGCAATAACCTGTTTTATTTCGATGAAAAACAAAAATCTTTTATTGCATATCCTATCGATCATCCCGACAGGAAGCACTTTACAAATACGCACAAGTCCATGATACAGGACCGGGATGGGAATTTCTTTATTACGATTGACTGGAATGGATTACTCGTGTGGTACCGGGATGAAAACCGGTTTAAGCTTTACAAGTCCGATGGGACAGATAATAATCCAAATGACAATCTCCTGTTCGGGCTTTTTGAACATAATGACGGAACGATCTGGGTCGGTGGAAGGGACAACGGCGGAATAAACATATTTGACAAACGAACTGAAAAATTCAGCTATTGCCTGCATGATGAATCCAATGTTTATTCGCTGAACACAAACAAGATCGGAGTCATATACCAGGATAATTCGGGAACATTCTGGATCGGAGGAGTCAACGGCGTAAACAAATACAGCCCCGGCGGTAAGAAATTCAGGCGTTATTTCCGGAACAACCGGCCCGATGGCCTCAGCCTGAACAATGTGCTTTGCTTTGCTGAGAATAAGGATGGGAATATCTGGGTTGGTACTGACGGAGGAGGCCTGAATCTGATGAACAGAAAAACCGGAAAGTTTACCCGGTATATGAATGAACCCGGGAATAATGAATCGCTCAGCAGCAATACCATCATTTCCCTTTGCAAAGCCAGTGACGGAATGCTTTATCTGGGGACATTCAACGGCGGTCTGAGTGTCTGGGATGGCAGACGTTTTAAGGCTTATATGCCCGATCCGGATGATCCCTGTTCCATATCATCCCAGCATATCTGGTATGTGTTTGAGGACAGCAAAAGAAATCTGTGGGTCGCAACCTTACAGGACGGACTCGACATCCTGGACAGAAAGACAGGGCGGTTTTACAACTATTTGCACAAATTCCGCGATTCAACCTCTCTTGTCAATAACTCCATTGTATCTATGTTTGAAGACAGCAGGCAGAACTTGTTTATTGCCGCTTACGATGGAGTTAGTGTGATCGACCTGAAACAATATGACTTTTCCAGATTGCCGCAACCGATAAAGTTCAGAAATCTGTTGCATGATCCGGAAAATCCTAATAGTCTAAGCAGTACAGGTGTATTTTGTGTTATCGAAGATAAGCAACATAATCTGTGGTTTGGAACCATGGCCGGTGGTCTGGATAAATATGATCCCCGGACGGGTGAATTTACCAATTATTCCGACAAAGAGGGATTGCCGGGGAATGCTGTGAGCTCTATCCTGATTGACGATGAAAACATATTATGGCTGGCAACCAACAAAGGCCTTGCCCGGTTTAATCCGGATACAAAAGAGATCCGTGTTTTTGACCAGAGCGATGGATTGCAGAATTCGAATTTTCATGGATTGGCATACAAAGCGAAGGACGGCGAAATGTTTTTCTGCGGGCTGGATGGATTCAATTCCTTTTATCCGGATAAGATTAAATACAATACAACCAGGCCGCCGGTTATCATTACCGGCCTGAGAATATTCAACAGGACCGTACACGTCAATGAAAAAATCAATAACCGGATTGTATTACCCAATGACATATCTGTATTAAAGGAACTGGTGCTTACCTACCGGGAGGATTTTTTTGAAATTGAGTTCGTTGCACTCGACTATACCTTACCGGTAAAGAACCAGTATGCCTATATGATGGAAGGTTTCGACAGGGATTGGATATACTGTGGTTCCAGGCGTGAAGCTTCATATACCAACCTCAATCCGGGAGAATACATTTTCAGGGTCAAAGCATCGAATAATGACGGCTATTGGAATGAGGAGGGAACATCCCTTGAAATAACCATCCTGTCCGCGTGGTGGAATACCCTCTTGTTTAAAGTACTTTTAATTGTTGTCGCCGTGATGATTGTGCTTTCTGTGTACCGGATGAGGATCAGCATGCTTAATAGGCAAAAGCATATTCTCGAAAACACGGTGGCGAAAAGAACGGAAGAACTGTCCGGTGCTGTTGCTCTCCTGGAGGAGAAACAGGAGGAAATTACAATTCAGAATGAAGAATTGCAGCGACACCGAAATGAGTTGGAAAAGCTTGTTGATGAACGAACAATTGAACTGAAAACAGCCAAAGAAAGGGCGGAGGAATCCGACCGGCTTAAATCTGCTTTTCTGGCCAACATGTCGCATGAGATTCGCACCCCTATGAATGCCATTGTTGGGTTTGCGGAATTGCTGAATGATGATGATGTATCTGCGCACGAAAGGGACAGCTTCATTAAGACGATAAAGAACAACAGCGACAGCCTGCTGGCCCTTATCAATGATATCCTGGATATTTCAATCATTGAGGTAAACCAGCTTGTTCTGCATAAGGAAAAGTTCTGCGTGGATGATATTCTGCTTGAGTTAAGGACATATTATGACCTGAAGAACAATAAGAACCTTTATATCCATTATGCAAACCACGATTTATCAAAACGGAAAACATACTTATATAACGACCCGGTCAGATTCCGTCAGATCATGACGAACCTGATAAATAATGCATATAAATACACTGACCATGGGTATATTAAGTTCGGCTATATACGGGAAAAGGATTTTATCCGGTTTTATGTGGAAGACACCGGTATTGGGATCAGTGTAGAGAATCAGGATAAAGTCTTTAATTATTTCAATAAGATTGAGCCCAACACCGATAAATTTTATCAGGGAACAGGAATTGGTCTTGCCATATGTAAAAAACTGGTTGAAATGATGGACGGAGAGATCAGTGTGACTTCTGAGCTGAACAAAGGATCGGTTTTCAGCTTCACACTCCCCGTATCCGTTTCTGAACAAATGCCTGATCAAAGAGCTATTCCGGCACAGCCGGAACGAACCCTGCAGTTTTCCACCATTTTGGTTGCCGAAGATGAGGTCGATAATTTTTATCTGATGGAAAGGCTGTTAAAAAAAACCGGAGCGGAAATTGTATGGGCTCAGGATGGAGAGGAAGCCGTTCGGTATATCCGCGAAAAAGGCAGGTACAAGAAATGCCTGGTTTTAATGGATATTAAGATGCCCCGCATGAACGGGTATGAAGCAGCCGAACAGATCAAAGCCATGGATAAGAACATTCCGGTGATAGCCGTAACGGCTTATGCCCAGGAAGATGACAAAATCAGAATACTGCAAAAAGGATTTGATGATTATATTGCCAAGCCAATTGATAAAGATAAATTGTATTGGGTGATTGCTTCTTATCCGACTAAGTCATAATACAATGAAAAATACTGAAATTACACCGTATCCTGGGAGGCTCCTGCGTTTATTTCTGACTTATTCCGATAAGCTGGTTTTCAGTGTTTCTTTCCGTATTCATACCGGCAATATTTACATTCGTTAATCCGTTTGTATAATTTAAAGCACCATGAGTTTTCAGGATATGCGCCGGACAATAATTTGGCTTACCGTCTTTAGCATCGCCATGGCTTATCTCGAAAGCGCCGTAGTGGTGTACCTGCGTGTCATCATATACCCCGAAGGTTTTGACTTCCCGCTTGCCCCACTTCGCCACGACCTTGCCGTTACGGAGATATTCCGTGAGGCCGCAACCATCATTATGTTACTGGGAGCAGGATACCTTGGAGGCCGGAATTTTGCCACAAGGTTTGCCGGATTTGTTTATTGTTTTGCTGTATGGGATATTTTTTATTATGTGTTTCTGAAGGTTCTGGTCGGCTGGCCGGATTCGCTGATGACCTGGGATGTCCTCTTCCTGATACCGGTTACATGGACGGGCCCTGTCATCAGTCCGATCATCGTTTCATGCACTATGATCCTGCTGGCTGTTATAATAATCACTTCGAATAGAAAACGGGGTGATATCACCGTCAGTTGCTTCGAATGGGTATTGCTAATAGCAGGATCATTCATTTTAGTCGTTTCATTTGTATGGGATTATTGCTCTTTCCTTCTCAGGCATTATTCTTTCATCGGGATCATCCATCCCTCTGACAGAAATGCTCTTTTTGAGCTGGCTCTTCAATATGTGCCCGTGCGTTTTCCATGGATGCTTTTTACTGCGGGGGAGGCTGTGATTTTGATGGCTATATGTCTTTTATTCAGGCGACATAGTAAGAAAAATGCATGATACAGTCACTCGGCGAAGCCAAGCGACTGATTGGAGTGAACAGTAAACAGTGAACAGTGAACAGTGAATAGTGAACAGTAAAAAACGAAACCTACCTGCCGGCAGACGGAATGACTGCATAACGGCAAGCCTTTCTGAGGGCACAATTTTCACAACAATTTGAGATTATGCGCAAGATATTACCCCTCTCCTCCTGGAGAGGGGAAGGGGAGAGGCTTCTCTCAACTAATACTACTCCAGTCCACCTGCGACCGTGACAGTCTTTTAAGCTGCTTTACCAGCATTCCATTTTCGGGTGCCGAAAGGTCAGGATCATGGCTAAGCAATTCCTGTGCTGTGTCACGTGCGAATTGCAATATCAGTCCGTCTTCACTCAGACTGGCTATTTTCAGGTCGAAAGGTATCCCGCTTTGTTGTGTTCCCTCAATATCCCCGGGTCCACGGAGTTTAAGATCAGCTTCGGCAATGACAAAACCATCGGTGGTATTTATCATGGTTTCAATTCGTTTACGGGCTTCCGCTGTCTGTTTATGAGAAGTCATCAGGATGCAATAGCTCTGATCAGCTCCGCGACCAACACGACCTCTGAGCTGATGCAACTGCGACAATCCAAAACGTTCGGCACTCTCAATGACCATCACCGTTGCATTCGGAATATCAACCCCCACTTCAATGACTGTTGTTGCTACCATGATATGTGCTTTGCCGGTCTGGAATAACTGCATGGCAAGGTCTTTTTCCTCTGTTTTCAGCCTGCCATGGGCACAAACGACCAGGTATCGGGGTGGGGGAAATGCCCTGACCATGGCTTCATAACCGTCATCAAGTGCTTTATAGTCCAGTTTTTCTGATTCACTGATCAGCGGATAAACCATATAAACCTGCCGACCCTGCTTTATTTGTTCGCGCAGAAAACCAAACATGACAAGCCTTTTGGAATCGGAGTAGTGTATGGTCATAATCGGTTTTCGTCCCGGTGGCATTTCATCAATTTCCGATACATCCAGATCTCCATAAAGTGTCATGGCCAGTGTTCTGGGGATCGGAGTGGCTGTCATTACAAGTACGTGGGGTGGATCCGTGTTTTTCTGGCGTAAACGGGCCCGTTGAGCAACACCAAAACGTTGTTGTTCGTCGATCACAACCAGACCAAGGTTATTAAACTGAACAGGATCCTCAAGCAGGGCATGGGTTCCGATTAATACCTGCAGATCGCCGGCAGCCAGCTCGGCAAACAACGTGTTTCTTTCAGCTTTGCGGGTAGAACCGGTAAGCAGCTTAACGTTGACAGACAGCCCTTCGAGAAAATGGGAAATTGTTGCAAAATGCTGATTGGCAAGGATCTCGGTAGGCGCCATCAGGCAGGCCTGGTATCCGTTGTCAAGTGCTATCAGTATGGCCATTACGGCAACAAGGGTCTTTCCGCTGCCGACATCACCCTGCAACAATCGGTTCATCTGTTTTCCCGAACCGAGGTCTTTCCGTATTTCACGTATGACCCTTTTCTGAGCCTCCGTTAGTTCAAACGTCAGTTTTTTATGGTAAAAATCGTTGACATAATTGCCCACGCTGGCAAATACATGTCCCTTTATGGTTTGCTGATTACGGTTTTTTTGCCGCAGGATGTTCAACTGGATATAGAAAAGTTCTTCAAATTTAAGCCGGTAAGTGGCTTTTTTCAGCTGAGGGTGTCCGGCAGGAAAATGAAGAGAATACAAGGCTTCATTGATGTCTGGAAAGTGTAATCTGTGAATAAGATGTTGCGGTAAGGTTTCATCCATCTTACCTATATGCTGAAATAAACCTGCAACCAGTTTCTGGATGGTTTTTGAAGTAATGAAACTGTTCTTGAGCTTTTCGGTGCTGCTGTACTGAGGTTGTAGTTTTCCTGAAAAAACAAGATCGGTTTTTTCCACCGGATCGATTTCAGGATGAGCAATAGAAATGCGGTTGTTATAGATGGCCGGTCGTCCGAAAATAATATAATCTTTGCCGGCTTCTATATTCCTGGTTACCCAATGTATGCCCTGAAACCAAACCAGTTCCATTGTTCCCGTATCGTCGGTGAACCTGGCGATAAGCCGTTGTTTGTATTTTGATCCTTCGGTGCGGAATCCCGTAATACGACCTTTCAATTGTATGTAGGCAAGGTTTGTATCAATTTCCTTAACTGTATGGAATTTTGAACGGTCAATATATTTATAAGGGAAAAAATACAGCAGGTCACGGAACGTGTAAATATTCAACTCTTTTCCCAGCAGTTCGGCCCGTTTTGGGCCAACACCTTTCAGGTATTGAATGCCGGTTTCAAGAAGGTCACGGTTGCCCGTTTTTTCCGTGATCCTGTTTGATCTTTGGGTGTCCATGGAAATCCCGCTTCGGATCTTACTTTAGTTATTATTTTGTATTGTTTTTTCGAGTACAAAAAACATATACTTCTTTTCCTGTATGAATTTAGAAGGATCAATGGCGGCTGATTCCTTGATGATTTTATTGTCAACATAATCTCTTATTTCACGCGTCAGGTAATACAGCCATGGTTTCTTGTAACGGAGTTTTTCATAGCCAACATGCTTCAACGGCAGCAAGAAACGTTCCACATACATATAGGCAAAGGCCAGCGTGGGTAAAACATTTTGTGTGATATCCTGTTGATATACAATGGTCCAGTTAAACTCCCGGATGGCCTGATCAAAATTCTCAAGAAGATGGGAGGTTTTGTTAATGCTGTCACCTTTCAGCCTGAAGAAATCAACAATGATCCATCTTCCTCCGGGTAAAATGATCTCATTGGCTTTTAAAAATGCATCCTTTAATGAAATATACTGTAATGATTCTGAATTAATGATGGTACCGAATTTCCGCTCTGACTCAAATTTTTCAAATTTACAGCAATGACTCTTCAGGTGCGGATGTTGTTTGTTAATGTAAACAATCTGATCTCTATTGGGTGTCAGCATTTCAACCCAAAGGTTGCGTTTATGCATCATTTCTGCCAAACCTCCCATTCCGCATCCGACATCCAGGACAGGATTCCGGATATCCTTGATGTGCCCGATAATATTTTTCGCATATTTAACCTGCGCATCTTCCAACTGTTTGAATGACATTGTATCAGGCTGAATGGACGTATCTTCAAAATATCCGAAATGAAGCATATCGTTCTTCAGTATTTTAGAGTAAAGCCATAATTCCAGATCGTAAGCTGATTTGTCGATTTTTGCATTTCGCCTGTGGAACCTGATTGCTCTTATCCATTCCAGCGGGTTTATGAATGGTTTTATATATTTCATTGATTTGATTTTAATGTATGGATATCACATAACGCCAGGATGAGTGATTTTTCTGTTCAGTTGTCATACAGGCCAGGTATATACGTTGAATAGTAAAAACGGTTTGAATAAATTCAAAAATAAAAAATCCGCCGGATATTTCCTCCCATTCATCCTTTTTATTCCTAACACGCAGAATAACCGCAAGATTTCTTTAAATTCGTGTATTTATGTGGCATTGGTTTAAATGGTTCGGAACGTCAGCGGCTTTCCTGAAATATTGGTTGAAGACCGGTCATAAAAAGGATTATGGTGTTCATTCCCCTTTTGTTTACGGTTTCATCGCATCGGTACTTAGTGATAAAGTGCGATATAATGCCTATGATATTGCTGAAACTTACCGGTATTCATTGAAGAAAGACAAAACATTAATACGATTGACTGATTTCGGCGCCGGTTCAAGAGCTGGCAGAGCGCAGGAAAGAACGGTTGCCGATATTGCCAGCCTTGCCTCTGTTAGCCGCAAATCCGGCAGGCTTTTGTTCCGGATAGCACAGTATTAT
Organism: Bacteroidales bacterium; assembly: GCA_016928305.1. Classification (GTDB taxonomy): domain Bacteria; phylum Bacteroidota; class Bacteroidia; order Bacteroidales; family UBA10428; genus UBA5072. The sequence continues at coordinate 15,970 of JAFGKY010000107.1, read as the reverse complement.
AAACCTGATCTGATCATAGAGCTGGGTACCTCACTGGGCATCAGCACCCATTATCTGGCATCCGGAAATCCCGACGCAAGGGTAATAACCATCGAAGCGGATCCTGCAGTGGCCACCCTTGCTTCTGCAGCGCTGCAGCATCATAATCTGATGAACGTCAGCGTAATTATTGATACATTTGAAAATGCATTACCGTGGATTTTGACAGAAATTCGGGGGAAGACGCTGGTATTTATAGATGGGAATCACCAGTTTTCCTCAACTCTCAGTTATGCCTCTTCCTTCCTTTCAAGGCTGCCGGATGGGAGCATCCTGGTATTTGACGATATCAACTGGTCGGAAGGTATGCGGCAGGCCTGGAAAGAAATTCGGGGAAACAAAAAGGCCACGCTTGTCATTGATCTTTTTTATATGGGAATTGTTTTTATAAAGCATGATTTTTTCCCGGAGAATTATACCATAAGGTTTTAGTTGTTCGTTTTAGAATATTACTTTTATCGTAAATTTCAGTTTGTAATATGGAAAAACTCATTATACTGCGGGATATTGTCAAAAATTATTATCTGGGTACACAGGTAGTGCCTGCCCTTCGTTCTATATCCCTTGATATCGGAAGAAATGAATATGTTGCTATCATGGGGCCTTCAGGCTCCGGAAAATCCACCCTGATGAACATCGTGGGATGCCTTGATACCACAACTTCCGGCACCTATGTGCTCAACCAGAAGGATGTAAGCAAACTGGAAGACAATCAGCTTGCTGATATCCGGAATAAAGAAATTGGCTTTGTATTTCAAACCTTCAATCTGCTTCCCCGGTATACGGCTCTTGAAAACGTGATGCTTCCACTGGTATATGCCGGATTTTCTAAAAACGACAGAATCGAAAGAGCAGAGGAGATGCTGGCATCAGTTGGTCTGGGTGATCGTATGGAACACCGGCCTAATGAACTTTCCGGTGGTCAGCGGCAACGTGTTGCGCTGGCAAGAGCCATGGTCAACCATCCTTCTATTATACTGGCTGATGAACCAACGGGAAACCTTGACTCCAAGACATCGGATGATATTATGACCTTGTTTGATGAGATACACGGAAGGGGTAATACAATCATACTGGTGACCCATGAGGAAAGCATTGCACGCCATGCTCACCGGAATATACGATTACTGGACGGTCATGTTGAATATGACAGGATGATCGAACAGACCCTGTTGGATAATAATTGATCCATTGGGTATTGTTGATGACTCAACGGTAATCATCATGATCGGATAAACAAAAAGACAAATCCAGGAACAACTATTTTAAACACCTGCAACAACAGCCTGAGGATCCAGTGACCATAGTGAGTCAGTGCTCCCTTCATGCACAGATCATTGGACATTTTAATACGGTTTGTATTACTAAAATATGTTGAATATGAAAATCTATACCCGGTCAGGCGATAATGGAACCACATCATTGATAGGAGGCAAAAGGACCTCCAAATCGAATATCCGGATCGAAGCTTATGGAACCGTGGATGAGTTAATATGCCAAATCGGTTTGCTTCGCGATCAGGTATCATCTTCAGAATATCAGGCATTGCTGATTGGCATTCAGGACCGGTTGATGATTTGTGCTGCAATACTGGCTTCTGATTGTGATGATTGCGGGGAGAAAATTCCTGAACTGAAACAATCGTATATACAGGAACTGGAAAATGCAATTGACAACATGCAAAAGGGATTACCGGGGTTATCTTCCTTTGTGCTACCCGGTGGCCATGTTATAAGTTCATATGCTCAGGTAGCAAGGGCAGTCTGCCGAAGGGCTGAGAGAAGAATTGTTGAGGTCTCATCGAAACATTTTGTGCCTGATACCGTATTGCAGTATATTAACCGGTTATCTGATTTTTTATTTGTATTTTCAAGAAGATTACTTATTGATAATCAAGGTATTGAGTTAAAATGGAACTCCGGGTTGTAGTTTATTGATATTTTTTTATATTTGCACAATTTTTACCAAAAAAGTCTTATCTAAATTCACATCGTTATGTACTGGACATTAGAATTAGCTTCTAAACTCGAGGATGCACCCTGGCCGGCAACCAAAGAGGAACTGATTGACTTTGCGATTCGTTCCGGTGCTCCCCTTGAGGTTATTGAGAACCTGCAGGAAATTGAAGATGAAGGCGAAATATATGAAAGTATTGAGGATCTGTGGCCGGATTATCCCAGTAAAGATGATTTCTTTTTCAATGAGGATGAATACTAATTAGAAGAAAGTCAACGGTCCACAGTCGACAGTCCACGGAAAAAGCTTAATAGTTCACAGTTCACAGTTCACAGTTCACAGTTCACAGTTCACTGTTGTCTGTTAACTGTCAACTGTCAACTCTTCAAATGTCTTTTGTCTTGGTTCTTGATTTACTTATCCCCTGCCTCTTCGGCAGGCAGGCTTGTCTCTTGTCCCTCGTCTCTTCTCTTCTGCCTTTCGGTTTCGGGTTCCGGATTTTTCTGTCCCGCCTCCCACCTGAAAATATCTTCCATTGTCAGAGGACGTATTTCTTTCTGCCATTTAAAGTCTTTCAATACCAGTTCTTCCTTTGGAGCCTGCTCAGGTGGATACAGAACAGCGGCTGGTTTTTTTAAAAAACGTATCTCTTCTATTTTTTTATCCTGGAGGAAGATGGTCAGATCCGTACTCTCGGCTTTGTTCACACCGATTATATCCTCTTTGTCCTTGGCATAATAGATTGTTTGACCATTGCCGTATACATTGATCATATATAAATTATTATCCAAGAAATGACCAACCATGGTTTTCCCTTTTACCTGGTTAAAGCGTATGGAATCTTCCTGGTTAATAATAAAGGCTGTGCGCAGCATGTGCAGTTGACTGACCTGCCGGTTCTTGATCCGGATTTCAATATATTCTGCAGAAAGCTGGTATTCGCCGGACCAAAGTATGGGTTCATAATATAAACGAAGGATGGAGTCAGCGGTTGAATAAAACATGGAATCGCATTTTCCCTGAAGGTCGGATTTAAAAAGTTTCACCCTGTAGTAGAGCCGGAATTCCTTTTTCCCGATACTGTCGGGCTCAGACCGTAAGGTATCGGCATGTATAAACAGAGAATCATTTTCGGTGATGTAAATAAATAAAGCACTATCCGTTAACAGGGCATTTTCGGTTTTTTCATTCACCCTGGCATAATTACCTCGCAGAACAACATTTTGTTCTTTATCCACCAGCTGAATATTGGAGTATGCTTCACCATGCCCTGTCTCTCGTTCATAATACAGGCTGTCACCGGTAATTTTCCGGGCAGGATTTTCAATGCTGGCATTTTTTTTCAGCATGGAAACATCCGTTTCTGTATTATACCATCCTCTTTCACAATAAATGACATTGCTGTCGCTGATGATCCTTGTAGGTCCGAAAAAGTGTGCGGTATTCGTTACAGTATGGTACTTAAGTGTATCGGAATAGATGGTATATTCAGGATTTTCCACTACAACACTATCCCTGAACAGGTAGATGTTCTGCCGGGAATAGTAATAACCAAGACGGCTCCGCAGTTTGTTGTTGCCGTTGAGAATATCGGCATGACTGGTATAGTATCCTACATTATTGTGCAAATCATAGTCAACGGCCTGGCTTGTCAACCGTGTAGTGCTGCTCGAGAGTCTTACATTATTCCGGATACGGGCCAGTCGTGTATTGCCGTCGTAATAAAGATAATCGCCATAAATCTGAACCGAATCGCCCTGGTTAATATGAACATTTTCATAAGCTTCAAGTGAGTTTCCGGCAGCATAAAAATAAGCACTGTCACAATACATGATCGTATTTTTATGCCGGAAGACAACATGGTTTATCAGCCGGTATGCTCCGCTGGCAATGTTCTTGTCGTACATAATATCATCCGCATCGTATTCGATATGCTGGGGTTGTTGTGAGTAAAGAGGGATGTAACAGAAATTGAGTCCGTTCAGTAATGCGAAAAGAAATAATCCGGTTTTTAGTTTCAACACCCGGAACAATAACAGATCATCAGTCATAGATAATCAGGATTTCAGCCAACCTTTGATGGTAAATTTACAGTTTCTGTATTCAGGATCAATCCGGATGAAGGTAGCACCTATTTTATCCTCAACCCATCGGTTCACGATCTCAAGCTGTTTTTTCTCAACGGTCATTTCTTTCAGCCGGTTGAAATCTTCTTCGGGATTAGCAATATGGGGATTCGTACGTTTTTTCAACAGCAGTATTTTATAAACTGTTTTACCCTTCGCATCCATGGACTCAAAAGGGGAAGTGATTTCTCCAACGGTCATGTTTTTAATTACGGAGTAATCCCGGCTTCCCAGTTCATCCATTTTCCATCGCGGGCCGCCTCTGGGATTAACCAACTGGCCTCCGTTTAGCCGGGTATCCTTGTCTTCTGAGAACGCTATAGCTGCCTTTTCAAAAGTAAAGGAATCCGTTCTTACCAGGAATAGGATACTATCAAGGCGGTCAATAGCTTCCTGTTTAACCTCGGGTGTCATCCCGGGCTTCATAAGAATATGCCGGGTATGGACCCTTTCTTCGGTTCGGTCGAGGCATTGAATGATATGATAGCCGAAAGAAGATTCGACAATCTTTGAGACCGAACCCTTTTTCAATCCGAATGCGGCTTTGGCATATTCCGGATCAATATCGGATTTGGAAGCCCATCCGATATCCCCTCCACGGGTTGCAGATCCCGGATCTTCCGAATATAAGACGGCCAGGGTAGCAAAATTTTCACCGTCGAGTATGCGCTGACGGATAGCCAGTAATTTCTCACGCACTTCGAATACTGCCTTCTCACCATATTTTGGATACACCAGAATCTGGTTGACTTCCACTTCCGATTCTATATACGGGATTTCAGCCTGGGGCAATGATTTATAGAAATTCTTGACTTCGGTTGGAGTAACCGAAATGTTCCCTGTTATTTCCCGTTTCATCCTATCGGTTAACGCCATTTCACGAATATCATCCCGAAGATCTTCCTTTATTTCCAAAGTAGACTTTTTAAAATACTCTTCCAGCTTCTGTTCCGATCCCATCATAGTAACAAAATACCGCATCCGGGATTCCAATTCAGCGTCAACCTGTGATTCAGGGATTTCGATGCTGTCAATTTCTGCCTGATTGATTAAAAGCTTTTGAACCAGTAAATTCTCTAAGATCTGACAACGTGTATCAGCCGTGGTTTTTTCACCCTGGGCGATTAGTTGATAATACTGTTGTTCAACATCCGAATACAGTATTCTCTTGTCGCCTACCACTGCAATAACCTGGTCGATCATCTTCACCTGGCTTATCGCCACTGAGTAAGAAAAAGACAACAGGATAATAAAAAACAGGTATTTTCTTATCATATAATGTTATTCATAGATAGTGAACTGTCCCCGGTTTTGAGCATCGTTATATATACTGGTTTCCAACTCATTTAAAAGTTTAATCTTTCGTTTATTAAGGATGATTTTTTCGATATCCCCTTTCACCAGCTCGATAGGGAAAGGATCGCCATTAAAGGCATAATCATGGATACGAACGAAATAAAAGTAAGTTGAGTCAGAAGCTTCAATGGTCTGTCGGTAACGTAAATAATTCTGAGGATTTCCAATTTGAATCGGAATTCTATCCAGAAGCGCAGAGAAATCCACCCAGTTCTCATCAAAAAAATCATATGTTTCGGCATGCTGAGAACAATAGGCTTCAAGGTTTTTAATGCTTTCCGCATCGTCAGCCCTGTACCAACGCCTTACTTTATAGATTTCGGGAGCGGAACGGGGAACTTTAATGTAAAGCGATTTTACTATATTCTTGTTCAGAAGAAAATTGGAGAGGTTCTGGTTGTAATACTCTTCAATTTCCCTGAAATCAATTGCAGTATCGAGTTTTTGTTTCAACAGGCTTTGTTCATATCGATATATAAGAAGGGAACTCCTGTAGTTCTCGATCTGCTCTTTAACATCTTTCTCCTCTTCGGTCAGGTTAATTTCCGCTTTATTCAGCAATAATTGTTTTCGCACCCACTTCTCAATGAAGTTCTTAGCAATCTGAACGCTGTCTTCCGGTGAAATGCCTTCCGGGAAAATTTCTTTCATATCTGTTGCCGTCAGTGTTTTATCAAGCACACGGGCAACCGGCTTTTCTCTGCTATCCTGCATTTTCGTTTCGCATGACAGGATGACAAAAATCAGAACCAGAAAGGCAATCTTATGCATGGATGCCGGATTATTTAATAGCTGACAATACTTCTTCATGAATGGTCACCGGATATTTTTTCCTCAACTCTTCAATCCATTGTTTTTCAAGTTCGTTTTGATAGTCTGCTGTAACCAGACCACGCGATTCTTTTAGCTGTTTCAGCTGGGGTTTGAGGATTCCGTTAATGTACACCACATTGGTTTTATTCTTGTCGGTAAATATTTTCGTTGTTCCTTTCTTCCATGTCATTGTGTCTACCATTGAATCCCCTCCTTTTTCATATTTCTGGTCGAGCACTTCAATGTACTGTATTGAATCCTGTCCGCTTACGATGGCATTAAATTCCTTGGGTGTCCACTTTTTGGTTTTCCGTTGTGGTGCATGCAGCAGAATTTTCTCAACAAGGCTTGAATCCTGGGTTGAATAACGCGACACATCAGCCCTTTTTTGCCATTTATAGTTTTTCTTATGCTGGTTGTAATACGATTGCAGTCCTGCAGTGTCTTTTACTGCTTTGCTCCATACCTTATCATCGGTTATGTTGAACAGCAAAATTCCGTCGTGATACTCTTCCATCAGGTGGCGGAATTCAGGATATTTTGTTTCAAGCCTGTCTTTCTCATATTGAATAATCATTTCTTTTACAAAATCATCATATTGTCGTTTGCAAATCGACTCAATGGATTCTTTCTTTGAGGGTTTTCTTACTTTTTTGATATAATTGCCAAGTTCAAGCTGAGAATAATCGCGGTCACCTATGGTGAATACCGGATCGATCAGCTCACCTTCCAGTGCCGGATCCCATTTGTTTTCATAGATTGAACTGTCAACTTTTTCCATCAGTTCAGCAACATTTTCAGGATATGTTGTGAAACCGTATTCTTTTTTGATTTTTTCAACAAAAAGAAGATCGGTATTTTTTTGTCTTTCATCGCGGGCAATCCTGTCTTCAAGTTCAGGCTTTAGTTCTTCGAAACTTTTAATAGGCCGTTTCCCAAGACACTGAAAAATATGGTATCCGTATTCTGACTTTAACGGTTCGATATATTGACCGCTGTCTTTGATGGCAAATACTTTTTCTTCAATTTCAGGCGGTAGTTCTCCCGAACGCACCCAGCGTAATTTTCCTCCGTTCCGGGCAGAAGCCTGATCTTCGGAGTGTTGCTGTGCTACTTCGGCGAAAGGCTCTCCATTATTCAGCTGTTCATAGCAACTGAATATTTTTTCTTTGGCTGCCTGCTGAGACGCAGAATCAGCATTGGGGTGCAGGCGTATCATGATATGTGCCAGCATTATCTCACCGATCGCAGGACGGAAAGCATTGGTACGAAGGATATGGTATCCATAACGGGTTCTGACGGGCATGGACAGTTGTCCGACCGGTGTCTTATAGGCAGCATCCTCAAAAGGAAAGACCATCCTGAACGCAGAAAACCAACCCAGGTTGCCTTTATTCGTTTTAACGGACGGATCGTCGGAATAGGTTACGGCAAGATCTTCGAACGATTCCCCTGCAAGCAGACGGTCGCGGATGGACATGATTTTATTGTATGTTTCAAGGGTATCGGCCGGCAAAGCGCCTGCAGCAATCTTAATGGCAATGTGACTGGCATTCACTTCCGTTGTGATCCTTCGGTAGGTCTCTTCCAGCATCTGCTGGATTTGTTCTTTATCCTGCAGGTATGGCTTGGCCAGTTGATCCCTGTATCCGTTCAATTCTTTTACAAAAGTGCTCATGGTATCATAACCCAGTGCTTTTGCTTCCATTACCTTTAGTTTGAAGTTGATGAACAGGTCAAGGTATTCGCGTGGAGATTTATTTTCATAAACAACGGAAGAATTATTCTTATGATAAATCCGTTCGAATTCTGACCGGGTCACTTTTTCGTTACCAATGGTCATCAGTATTTCTTCTTGTCCTTTTGTAACTGTTAATGCACAACTGAAGGCTGTGATAAGAATAATAAGTTTTCTCATGTTCAATAGGTTGATTTTATTTACTGTATTTATCTGCTATAATTTGGTGCTTCACGGGTAATGGTTACATCGTGAGGATGGCCTTCAATAATCCCCGAATTGGTTATGCGTACAAATTTTGCCTGCATCAGTTCCTCGATATTGCGTGCACCGCAATATCCCATTCCTGCCCTCAGGCCACCTACCATTTGAAAAAATACTTCTGTAAGAGTTCCTTTATACGGAACCTGGGCTACAATGCCTTCCGGAACCAGTTTTTTAATGTCATCTTCCGGGTCCTGAAAATACCGGTCCCCCGATCCCTGTTGCATGGCTTCAATCGACCCCATTCCCCGGTATGATTTGTATTTTCTGCCGTTAAAAATTATCGTTTCTCCCGGAGATTCTTCAACACCTGCAAACAGTGAACCTGCCATTACAGAACTGGCCCCGGCTGCGATAGCCTTTACCATATCACCCGAGTACCGGAGTCCACCATCAGCTATGATGGGAACGCCGGTATCTTTTAACGCAGATGCCACATCAAATATTGCGGAAAGTTGTGGAACTCCGACTCCTGCAATAACCCTTGTCGTGCAAATTGATCCCGGTCCGATCCCAACTTTTACGCCGTCGGCACCGGCTTTTACAAGATCATAGGCGGCTTCCGAAGTGGCAATATTGCCGACAATAAAATTAACGTCCGGAAAACGTTTTTTGGCTCTTTTCAGCATATCAATTACTCCCCTGGAATGCCCGTGAGCGGTATCGATAACAACAGCATCCACATCCGATTTTACCAATGCTTCAATACGCTCCAGGGTATCTCCGGCAATTCCAACGGCAGCGGCAACCCGCAAACGTCCCATAGAGTCCTTGCAGGCGTTGGGCCTGTCTTTTGCCTTGGTGATATCCTTGTAAGTTATCAGCCCAATCAGGCGATTGGATTCATCAACAACGGGAAGCTTTTCAATTTTATGACGCTGAAGTATATCGGCTGCTTTTTCAAGATCGGTTTCCTGCGATGTGGTGATGATGTTACGGCTTGTCATCACTTCGTTTATGGGCTTATCAAACCGCTGCTCAAACCGGAGATCGCGATTTGTAACAATACCAATCAGCTTATGCTGACCATCGACCACAGGTATGCCTCCTATTTTGTACTCTTTCATCAGGCTCAGTGCATCTGCAACATTTGCCGAGGAGTGGATGGTGATCGGATCGTAGATCATTCCGTTTTCCGCTCGCTTGACAGTCTTTACCTGTTTGGCCTGATCTTCAATGCTCATGCTTTTGTGAATGACACCGATGCCTCCTTCCCGTGCCATGGCAATGGCCATGGTGGCTTCTGTTACCGTATCCATGGCGGCAGAAACAACAGGCGCATTCAGCTTTATGGAGCGCGTTAACCGCGAAGAAATATCCACGTCTTTAGGCAATATTTCAGAATAGGCTGGTACTAATAGCACATCATCAAAAGTCAGTGCTTCATATATTATTTTTTCCGGGAGATGAGCCATAAATACGATACTTAAAATTAAATGGTGCGAAATTACAAAAATTTGGAGTAATATTGATTTTTAAAAAAAAATTATCCCATAAATAAGGCTGATCACCGGAAGGTCGGCGAGACAGCTATTATATGCAACAATTAATAGGTATTTCTGTGTCGCACACGGAATGAGTTATGAAAAATTACAGGCAGATAGTAAAGGACCACTGGGGCTATGTCGCTTTTCGACCCATGCAGGAGGAGATCATCAAATCGATATTGGAAGGAAAAGACACCTTGGGACTTATGCCTACAGGAGGGGGCAAATCGCTTACCTTCCAGGTTCCATCGCTTGCCATGGGCGGAATCTGCCTGGTAATAACACCCCTGATTGCCCTGATGCGCGATCAGGTTGAAAACTTAAAAAAGAAACAAATCAAAGCCCTTGCAGTTCATTCGGGTTTAACACGTGAAGAAATTGACATTGCCCTGAACAATTGCATTTATGGTGATTACAAGTTTCTTTACCTGTCCCCGGAACGGCTGGCTACGGAAATTTTCAGGACACGTGTGCAGGAGATGAAAGTTAACTTCATTACGGTTGATGAAGCACACTGTATTTCACACTGGGGATACGATTTCCGGCCTTCCTATCTGAAAATCGCCGAACTCAGGACATTGTTGCCGGATGTACCTGTGTTGGCCCTGACGGCAACTGCTACACCTGTGGTAGTGGATGACATTCAGGATAAACTTCTTTTTAAGAAAAAAAACGTTTATAAAAGCAGCTTTGTCCGTGAAAACCTTATTTATGCCGTGAAGACATCCGAGAACAAAGATGCGGATGTAATCGAACTCGCAAAAAAAATGAATGGAAGCGGCATCATCTATGTCCGGAGCCGAAAAAAATGTGCCGATCTTTCTGCATTACTCGCAAAACAAGGTCTTTCCGTTAGTTTCTATCATGCCGGTATGCCGTATGAACAGCGATCAGACCGGCAGATGGGCTGGACAATTGGTAAAATAAGGATCATGGTCGCTACCAATGCTTTCGGTATGGGAATTGATAAACCCGATGTACGGTTTGTTATCCATGCCGACCTTCCGGATTCCCCCGAATCTTATTTTCAGGAAGCAGGCAGGGCGGGCAGGGATAGTAAACGCGCCTTCGCCATTCTGTTATTCTCTCCCGATGATCCCATTACGGCCGAGCAACGATACCGGGCCAATTTTCCTGACCTCGAAACCATCAAGAACGTTTATTCTGCACTGGGCAACTTTTTACGTGTTCCTGTTGGAAGCGGTAAAGGAGTTGTATACGATTTTTCCATTTCTGATTTTATCACGGCTTTTAAATTGGATCTGCACATTGCATTCAGCAGCCTTAAAATACTTGAAAGAGAAGGATATATTGAAGTCACCGAAGAGATAAACAGCCCGTCACGCCTTAAGTTTATTCTTAGTCGCGATGATTTGTATAAATTTCAGATTGCCAATGCCTCCTTTGATGCTTTTATTAAACTGATATTGCGTTCTTATACCGGCGTATTCAATGAATATACGGCCATTGACGAAACATCACTGGCCCGAAAAGCCTCAGTAGATATCGATATCGTCATGCAATACCTTACCAAACTCAATGCGCTTGGAATCATCAAATATGTCAAACAAAAACGTACACCTATGGTAATCTTCCTTGAGGAAAGACTCGATGAAAAATCGCTGTATATTTCCAGGGAGAATTACAGGCTCAGAAAAGAAAAATACTGGGAGAGGGCTGAGGCAATGTTGCATTATGCTTCATCGATTGATGCTTGCAGAAGTCAGCTGCTGCTGAAATACTTCGGAGAATTCCTGGTCAAACCATGCGGCTATTGCGATGTATGCAGAAACCGGAAAGAGAAGGAATTGCTGCAGGAGGAGTTCAACATGATCATGGATGAGGTAAAGGGAATACTGGCCATGGAACCGGTTAAGCCTGATGATATCTTTAAACGGATTGCCTTTAACCGCGATAAGGTAATAGAAGTTATCCGGTGGTTGCTGGATAATAATATGGTTGCATATACCGAAGATCAACGGTTAATACTGGTGAAGAAGGGGTAGGGAAGGAGGAAGAGGTTCGGACTTTATTTCTTAACTCTTAACTCATAATTAATAATTAATAATTAATAATTCATAATTACTAATTCATAACTCCCTCCTATGCTATCTTTGCATCTTTTATTATAATTTTACCATGCTTAGCTGATGAAATATACCTGACATATGTTTTCACAATACGATACAACATGGAAGATCTGAAAAGTGCACAGGTAAAAGAATACATCACTGCCGCCAAGGATTATTGTATGTTTATTGATGAAGCCGGTGCCATTAAACCTGCTGAATTATTTGAATCCCTGCAAAATCTCCTGGCCAGGGTATATTCAAAAACTTCGCAGATCAGAAAACCCAAGTACTGCTATGAGGATGAGCCGCAGAAATTTGTCCAGGAAAATGAATACGCCCTTATTCATGACCGATTGCAGAGAATAATTGAAAAATTCAATGGCATAGGTTCCATGAAACGAAACGATAAAGGGAACGGTATGGACATAGTAAGTTTCAGCCTCGCAGAGTCACTTGCCGACATCTACCAGGAATTGAAAGATTCCTATAAACTATATGAAGTGGGGCTTTCACAGGCAATGAATGATGCAATCTGGAGCAGCCGTGACAGTTTTGAGAAACAATGGGGATTACAGCTGATTGAGACCCTTCAATCAATACATCAGTTGCTTTACGGGCATCAGCTTACCACCAGTCAGCTTCAGTTTAATGATGATTTTGAAGGCGCTGAAGAAACCGATGAAAGCTGGTTTTCAGAAGAAGATGATGTTCCGTATGATGAAGAATAGCAAAGGATTCCAACGAACCGTTGAGAAAGAGCACATCCAGGGACTTCCCTTAAAAAGTTTTGAAGGCCGGATACACCTGATTGATCATCCACGACAATTCCATTCGGTTAAGAGGTTATTGAAAGAATTTACTGAATTCGGATTTGACACAGAGACCCGTCCATCCTTCCGGAAAGGAAAGACGAACAAGGTTGCCATGCTTCAATTGGCTACCCGCGAAGATGCTTTTATTTTCCGTATTAACCTGACGGGAATCCCCGATTTTGTTAAAGCAATTCTTGAGAACTCACGGATAATTAAGGCCGGAGTAGCCATCAGGGACGATTTGAAAGCACTTAATCATATCCGGTCGATGCAGACACAAGGTTTTATCGACCTTCAGCAGTTTGTCACGCAGTTCAACATTGAGGATAAGGGTCTCAAAAAACTCACAGCCAATATCCTTGGCTTCAGAATATCCAAACGTTACCAGACATCTAACTGGGAGGAGGATGTACTATCTGAGCCACAGCTTGAATACGCGGCTACCGACGCATGGGTTTGTTACGAAATATACCGCAAGCTGAACGATATGAAAAGACAATGATTCAATGGAAAAAGATCATTTTTCGGCTGCGTCATCAGTCTACGAGGAACACAATAAAAAAGTTATCCTGAAAAAGGATAAGGAACAATCCGTCAAAAGATATCATCCATGGATATTTTCCGGCGCCATAAGGAAGATAACAGGAAATCCGGTCGAAGGTGATATTGTTGAAGTATTTTCCGCTCAGGAAGAATTCCTGGCACTGGGACATTTCCAGATCGGATCGATAGCGGTACGGATTTTTTCTTTTCATCAGGTGAAGCCTGATCTGGACTTTTGGCATAAAAAAATTGAAACTGCATTCCGGTTACGTCTGCTTATTGGCCTGGCCGATAATTCACAGACCACAGTCTACCGCCTGGTCAATGGTGAAGGTGATAATATGCCGGGATTGGTTATTGATTATTATAACGGTATCGCCGTTATGCAGACGCATTCTGTTGGAATGTACAGAATGCGCCATCAGCTGGGGCATATTCTTAAAAAACTGTATGGTAATAAACTGACAGCTGTATATGATAAAAGTGAAGCTACTATTCCTGTTAAGGCTGGTCTGGAGGTGAAGAATGAATTCCTATGGGGTAACCTCAGCAGGGTGACCGTTACAGAAAATAACTTCAATTTTTTTGTGGATGTAGCTGAGGGACAAAAAACCGGTTTCTTCATTGATCAGCGCGATAACCGGAAGTTACTGTCGAACTATTGCAACGGCAAAAATGTGCTGAATGTTTTTTGTTACACCGGGGGCTTTTCTGTTTATGCCGCACTGAATCATGCCAACCTCGTGGATTCAGTTGATAGTTCCGTTACGGCCATCGAGATGACCAATGAAAATATACGGCTTAATGAACTTTCTGCCGGAATTCACCGTTCATTCTGTATGGATGCGTTTGCATTTCTCAGGGATATAAAAAATAAATACGATGTTATAGTTCTTGATCCTCCTGCCTTTGCCAAACATCAGCGCGCTCTGTCAAATGCCCTTCAGGCTTATAAACGGATTAATCAGCTGGCCCTGGAACAACTCCGTCCCGGAGGAATCCTGTTCACATTTTCATGCTCGCAGGTAGTATCGAGGGAAAATTTCAGGAAATCCGTTTTTGCGGCAGCGGCTAATGCCCAAAGAAACGTAGAGATCCTCCATCAGCTTACGCAACCGCCCGATCACCCGGTGAGTATTTATCATCCCGAAGGAGAATACCTGAAAGGTCTGGTATTGTTTGTGGAATGATGGTGAAGTCTAACCTGCCCTATTCATAAAAACACAGATTATTCTGTGTTAAAGCAGGTTAGCCCGATTTGGTAACACTTAGTTTTCGAAGAATAGTAAGTGTAACTTAATCGTAATCTGTTCATTAAAAGAAATTCATGAATTATGCAGGCTTAAACCATTTGAACGAAGATTTTTACTATATTTCAAAAAAGTATTCAACAGCATGACGGACAAGGCAAAAACAAAAGCACAGCTGATGGCTGCCAATGCCCAGCTTGCAAAAGAGATCATATCCCTGAAGGTGGAACAACATATTGAAGATCAATACAGGAGTTTTCTGCAGGACTTTCAGGGCATTGCGTACCGGCTTGACATGCGTTGGAAACCCATATTCTTTCATGGTGCTGTGAAAGAAATAACCGGTTACAGTGAAACCGACTTTTTGAACCTGCGTCCCGACTGGTTCGATATTGTTCATCCCGAAGACCTGCCCCGGTTGAAACAAAAATACGATGTTCGTAAGTTTCAAAAACCCGGATTCAAAGCACAACGGGAGTACCGCATACACACGAAAACCGGCGAAGTGCGCTGGATTCATGACTCCATTCAAAGCATCAGCGATGATTCCGGTGTCCCTATTTATATTCAGGGATCTGTTTTTGATATTACAGAAATAAAACTGGCTGAAGAACATATCCGAAAATCAGAGGCAAAATACCGTGAGCTTTCTGAACAGCTTTCGGATACCAACGATATGAAAGACCTGTTGCTTGATGTTATAACGCATGATCTGCGCAATGCTGCAGGCAATATTATTGGATTTACCAGCCTGCTGAAGGAAATGAATCCGGAACTTGAATTTGTAAACAATATTGAGTCTGCCGGTCATGCTTTGCTTAATGTTATCGATAATGCTTCAACATTGGCTAAAATAAGTGCAGGAGAAAAAATCGATACGATCACCATGAACCTTACCGAGACAATAAAGGAAGCCCTTGAAGAATTCATGCCGATGAACGGTAAGCCTCTGGTGGAAATAAAAGCCAAACTTCAGGATAAGCTTATGGTTAAAGCTAATCCTATCATCTCACAGGTATTCACAAATTATATCAGCAATGCCATTAAATATGCCAGTGAAGGCCTCATTGTCATTATCGAAGCTAAAAAAGAAGGGGAAAATATAATTGTGATGGTGAAAGATTTTGGAAATACCATACCCGAGGAGTACAGAAAGATAATCTTCGAACGCAGGATTACACTGGACAAATCCCGAAAATTAACAAGCGGACTAGGACTTGCGATCGTGAAAAAGATTGCCGATATTCATAATGCTGAAGCCTGGGTGGAACCAAACCACCCCACCGGTAATACTTTTTATTTACGGATAAGGGCAATGAATTAGAACCAAGAGTCAAGAACCAAGACATAAGATAATAGAACAAAGAATGAATCTGCTCCGAAAAGTCAAAGATTCACGAATAGCTGAAAATCAGGTTTACCCCTGGCCCTAAAGGGAGCCTGATTTTCAGCAACTTCACCCTTTAGGGTTGGGGTAGAAAGTTGCTGAAAATCTACCATGATACTTTTCGGAG
>JAFGKY010000106.1 GCA_016928305.1 Bacteroidales bacterium | reverse complement strand
TATGCCTAAAGATTCAGTAATTCAATGTGAACAATTTTGAGGAGTTTTTGCACAGGCTGACGTTTTCGGGTATGGTTCGTTGCCTGGTTCGAAGCGCCCACTTGTCCGGGTACACGAAAGAACATTAGATGAACTGATCTTCGCAAACGCACTTTGCCGGCAATGGACTATACCCGGTGTTATGGTGCGTAAATTTATTATAGCAATTGTAATATCTCATTTATTTAATTGTAATGATAGGAAAACTACTTTATAAATGGTACAAAGTCAGGGCATTAAGATAGCTTTTATAGGCATCATGAGACGCACGGCTGCTATTCTCCATTGTCCATTTTTCTTTTGAACTATTTCGGTTGTATGCAATTCAGAATTGGTTTATCAGTCTCAGGTTCTCCATCTTGTTTTATCAATACCGTACCATCTCCAATTGCTATATTAGGTTCTATGAATTTAATACGCTGGAATATAGAAAAATGACGAAATCTAGTTGGCGTAGCCTTGAATACTTTTGTTCCATAGTATTGTTTAATCTCCTTTAAATCTTTAAGTAGTACTCCATCCCAATATTGAAAGTCAGCATCCTCAAGGAATAATTGACAAAATGCATCCACGTCACTTTTATTCCATGCAGAATCTAGTGAGGTTGCAAGTTCTTGAATCGCTGCTTTTTCTATAGCTTGCTCTTTCTTGGGATCTATTGTGGTACCTTGGATTTATGATGTAAGTTTCTTTTTCATTTTTGTAATTTTAATAAATTATTATTTAAGGATTCAGGTGGTAACTCAAATATAGTAGTAGTAAACCAGGATTCGATTTATGTTCGTAAAGGGAGATACTTTACAAAGTTAAAGTGTACCAGGGATTATTTTGTAGCACAATTGTAGCAGGAAATTCAGGCAATTAATGATTTTTTTACTATTACTTTAAAATGGGAAAGACCATTTTTATAAAAACGACTTATGATGAAAACAAATACATTAACCAACCTCCGGCTGCTTAACAGGATCGTTCTCATTCTTATTCTCATAAACACATTCTATTCAGTTTATGGTCAGGTTAGTACCCGGTTTTCAGAACCGCTCCGGGTTATTGACGCGTGGATAGAAGCTCAGAAAGACTATGGATCGATCCCCGGCATCTCGGCCGGCATTGTGTCAGACCAGGATCTTATATGGAAGCATGCCAGTGGATATTCCGATCTGGAATTAAAAATCAGAACATCCGATTCTACCATCTATAGCATTTGTTCCATATCAAAACTGTTTACCTCAATTGCCATTTTGCAATTGAGAGACAAGGGGAAGCTTGATCTTGACGATCCTTTATCAGAGCATTTGTCCTGGTTTAACCTGCAACAAACTTACCCCGAAGGATCTCCGATAACGATAAGATCTCTTCTTACTCACTCATCAGGTATACCTCGCGACTCGGATTGTCCCTATTGGGCAAACCCTGAATTTCCATTTCCAAGCAAGGAAGAATTGATAGAAAAACTGGCTGGTCAGAAAACACTGTATCCGGCATCAACCATTTACCAGTATTCTAATCTTGGCATGTCCTTGCTGGGATTTCTGATTGAAGAAATATCAGGCCTTACCTATGAAGATTATGTGAATAAAAATATCCTGTCACCACTCGACCTTAAAAATACCAGGCCACTTATGCCTGAATCATTTCGAAAAGGGAAATTGGCCACAGGATACAGTGTGGAATCAAGAGATGGAAAGAGAAGTGAATTGGATTTCTTTCAGACCAAAGGTCTTGTTGCTGCCGCTGGCTATTCATCAACAGTCGGAGATCTGGCGAAGTTTATATCCTGGCAGTTCAGCATAAGGGAAAACCCGCATGACCCCGTCCTCAATGGGAATACACTGAGAGAAATGCAGAGACTGCATTGGATTGATCCGGACTGGAAGAACGCCCGTGGATTAGGATTCGGAATATACAAAACCGGAGCAACTACCATGATCGGACATTACGGCTCATGTCCCGGATACCTCTCACAATTAAAAATGATCCCGGACAAGAAACTTGGTTTTATTGTATTGATCAATTGTCAGGGTGAGGATTCCTATAGTATTGTTGAAGCAATGTATAATATATTGCAAGCATATGAAACAGCCAAAGATGTGCCCAACGAAAAAGTGCCTGAACCTGAAACATATTGCGGGATCTACCAGGATTTCTGGGATGGTGAATATATCATTGTTCCATGGAAAGGCAAGCTCGCACTTTACTCACTCAGATATATGTACCCGGATAAACCGGTTACCCTTATGAAATACATTGAAAATGATATGTTTAAAGAAATAAAGGATGATGGAAGTTTAGGTGCAGATATCCGCTTTGAAAGAAATGACAAAGGGGAGATTTACAGGTATTGGATTCATAGCTACTATATGGTCAAAAAATAGTCAGGACATTGATGCGTTTCCAGCGGCAAATTTCAGATTTATTTTTATCTGAACCGAATGTTTTATATCTTGGGAATATTATTGCACTGAGATATTTTCGGACATCAGATGAGAAATGTGCTGATTATTTTTATCCTGTCTTTACTCAACCTAAGTAGCATCTTCAGCTCTTCAAAAAGGGATGTTGGCTATGTCCTTGATTCTATTGAATTTACCCAATACATAGACAGCGCTCGAACCATTTTTCAATTCAACTATGAAGCTGCCAATGGAATAGCACTGGAAGGTCTTTCAAAGTTCGAAAACACGCGATATGTTATTGGGAAAATCTACCTGTTGCAGTTGCTGGCTGAAATACACTACTACTATAAGAATAATTACGACAGCAGCTTTTTTTATCTGAACAGGATGAAGCAGCTTGCTGACAGCATTGGCCTGCCCAGGGGCACTGCCTGGTATTTCCTGAACCTGGCCAATGTATACTATTATCAGGATATCTATTATGAGCAGGGTGAACTTAACAAAGCCATGGAATTTTACCTAAAAGCAAAGAAAGAAGCCGAAAAGATCGGGGATACGGTTATTATCGCGGATGCCCTTGCCGGCATTGCCGATATCCTGATGCAGCAGGAAGATTATAAAAATTCACTCCTCATCCTTTACCAGGCACTGGATTACTCATACAGTACCGGGAGGCTGCGAACACAATTCTTGTTATATGATGATATAGCCAATATATATAAGCTGACCGATCAGTACGATAGTTCCTATTATTATTACCTGAAAACGCTGGAGATTGCCGAGAAACTTGAGAACCGGTTTGGAGTAATGGTCACCAACCTGAACCTTCTCTATGTGACATATAAGATAAACCCTGCTTTTAATGTACTTCCTAAGCTTAAAGCAATAATGGAGGAATCACGCAGGAATAATTTCATGAGATTATATCTTGATGCAGGATATACAATTTGTGAGATCCTGCAGGATAAAAATGAGTTTGAAGAAGCTTACCTGCTGTATCAGCAGGTTACGAATACCAGAGATTCGATTTTTGGAACGGATATGGTCAGAAAAGTCGCGGAGTATGAATCTGCTTATAAACTGATTAAGAGCCAACTCGAAAACAAGCAACTTATGAGCCAGAATGAGATTGCTTCCCTGAAACTGAGAAACCGGCAAATTGTGTTATTCCTTGTTGTTTTCATATTGATTCAGGCTGTAATCATGCTGGTGATTATATATCGGAAGTACAGGGTAGTAAACAGAAATATTCAGACCATTAAGCTGCAGGAAAGAAAAATATTTGAACAGGAGAAGGAGTTAATAAAAAAACAAAAGGAGGCGATTGAGCAAAAGCTCAGCCATAAAGAGAAGGAACAGACTATTAAAGTCATGAAGATCTTTCATCATAACCAACTGATTCAAAAAGTAGTAGGAGAATTGGAAAGACTTAAGGCGTATTTTTCAAAGGATGGGGATAAAAAGGAAAGTATTAGAAGTCTGCAAAACCTGATCAATGAAATGAATTATTCCCTTAATAATCAGATCTGGAAGGAATTTGAAACGATCTTCGTTGAATCCAATCCCCGCTTTCTGGAAACACTTCATGAAAAATATCCGAGTCTTACCTCCAACGAGATAAAGCTTTGTGTATTTCTCTTTCTGAACATGAGAACCAAAGATATAGCCTCTATTACTCAGCAGAGTGCTAAAAGCATTAATGTCGCCAGAACCCGGCTCAGGAAGAAATTAAATCTTGAAAACACGAACATCAACCTGTCCGGTTTTCTTCAGCAAATCAGTTAAAACTGCTTTTTGTAGTATAAATGTAGCAATAAATCGTTATGATTTATTCTTTGTTTTTGAATACTTTTATCTTCTGCAGTTTTCACATTTGGCATAATAATATTTTCAGTAAGTGCCATAATTTAATGCAACGTCCGATGCTACAAAAATCCTTTTTTATTCTGTTTCTTTTTTGCACGGTCTGCCTAAATGCGCAGCAGACTGCCATAAAAGGTACCGTAACTGATTGCCGTACAGATGAGCCATTGCCTGGAGTAGCCATTAAGATAAGTGGAACTACCAGGGGGGCCACTACCGATATAAGTGGTGCCTATACCATCCAGGCATCTTCAGGTGATGTACTTGAATTCAGTTATGTCGGATACCTTAGCGAAAAAATTCCTGTTGAAACAAACAAGGACATCAACCTCTGTATGGTATTAGATATTATTGGCCTCGAGGAAGTCGTGGTGATCGGGTATGGAGTTACCCGTAAAGAAGCTTCCACCGGATCTGTAGGTGTTGTAAAGGAAAATGAGATAGGTAAGGTTAACGTTACCAGTCCGGAGAAGATACTGCAAGGCAGGATAGCTGGTGTTCAGATCAACAATTATTCTGGCCAGCCTGGTGGTGGCACTGAAATATATATAAGAGGTATAAGTTCGCTGAATTCCAGTAACCAACCGCTGTTTGTAGTAGACGGAGTCCCTGTGATTTCAGGAAGTTTTGGATACTCAACAACCAATAGCAATATTCTGTCTACACTTGATCCCTCAGATATAGAATCCATATCGGTATTAAAAGACGCCTCGGCTGCATCGGTGTACGGGTCAAGGGCTGCAAACGGCGTTGTGCTGATAACAACCAAATCGGGGATAAAGGGGAAAACAACAATTGAGGCCAGTATAAGAAAAGGATCTTCAACATTGGCAAAATCCGGCGATTACCGGTTTATGACTTCTGAAGAACTGTTAACATACCATAGGGATGCGGTTGTTAATGCAGGATTTAACCCCGATGACCGATTCGATCCGCCGCATTATTACCCGAAAACATTGCTTGACCTGCCTCAAACCGACTGGTTCAAGGAAGTTTTCAGAACAGGTCAAATCTGGAATGTTGACCTGAGTGCTTCCGGTGGGGATGATAACACACAGTTTTTTGTATCCGGCGGATACTATTCCGAGGAAGGAATCATGATTGGTTCTGACATGAAACGGTATAACCTGACTTTAAACCTTGACCAGAAACTGAAAAAGAATATTTCGATCGGTGTGAAAGCAAAGGGATCTTATTCCGATATTTCTGATCTTCCGCAGGAACTCTACTGGGCCAGTCCGATTTATGGCGCTCAGAACATGCTGCCATGGCAAAATGTAACTGATGCAGACGGAAATATTAACTGGAATGTGCCCTCCAATTTTAACTATAACCCTGTTGGAATTGCCCGGGTAAATGAACAATGGGATAAGTTTTACAGGATGCTCAGCAGCGTTTACTTTCATTGGGAGATATTCAAGGGACTAACGTTTAAAACAAACAATTCACTCGATTACCTCGACAGCCAGGGGAAAAACTACTATAGCCCGGTAATGCCGGATGGTGCTGATGTGAACGGCGCAATATGGAGTGGTATATCAAAGAATTCCAGCATGCAGACTTCTAATATACTTGAATATTCCCGGGAATTTGTAACCGCCGGCCGGTTCAATTTTCTGGCCGGACAGGAAGCCCAATTAACCAGTTATTCCCTTTATGATCTCAATGCCACAGGTATGGGAACCAAGATTCACCAGGTATCAAATACTACGAAGGAACGAAAGGATATCGGGCAGTCACTAAGAGAAACCTCTTTGATTTCATTTTTCGGAATATTGAATTATAACTTTAAAGACAAATATATACTATCAGCCAGTCTGCGTGGTGACGGTTGCTCGAGGTTCTCGCCATCCAACCAATGGGGCGTTTTTTATTCCGCCGGAGCATCCTGGAACATGCATAACGAAAGTTTCCTTAAAGCTGCTGATTTTTTAAATTACCTTAAGCTGCGATTGAGTTATGGCACCAACGGCAATTATAATATAGGAGACTACAATTTTTACGGAACATACACTACCAGCGAATACAATAATAACCAGTCCAGCCTCCCCAACCGACTCCAGAATGATGACCTCACATGGGAAAAGAACCATGAAATCAATGCGGGAATTGAGTCTATTATGTTCAACCGGTTTAACCTGAATATCGAGTTTTACAGGAGGATTACCTCGGACATGCTGCTTTGGGTTCAGTTGCCATCTTCCACAGGGTTTTACAGCCAACTAAGGAATACCGGTAAACTTAGCAACATGGGGATAGAACTTAGCGCAGGCTACGATATCATCTCAAAAAGGGATTTGAAATTGAATGCAGCCTTTAATCTCACCAGGAATATTACAGAACTGCTCGACCTGGGCGGAGAACAGGAGATCCTTGACGGATGGAACAGGATACACAGGCTTAATGAAGCTTTCTCACAGTGGTATGTATACGACTGGGCAGGAGTGAATCCGTTGACCGGAATGGGAATGTGGTATGATGAAAACGGTGAATTTACAGAAAAGTATGAAAATGCAAGAAGGGTGACCAAAGGACAAATCGAACCCAAATACGTTGGCGGTGTTTCCCTTAACCTCTCCTGGAAAGGCTTATCGATAAGCAGCATGATGGAATTCAAAACCGGCCACTATGTATACATTATGGAATCCACTTACACCAAATCAGATGGCTGGTATATCGGCCACAACCAGGTGGCTTCACAGATGGATTATTGGAAGAATCCGGGAGACAAAGCATCTGTTCCAAAACCAATTGCAAATAATACATCAAATTCGAATGCCTGGAAAAGTAGCAGGTGGATTGAAAAAGGGGATTACTTCAGGCTGAAGAACGTGGTTGTTAATTACAGTATGCCATTGAAATGGATCAGCCATTTGAAATTAAAGACGCTTGATATCAGCATGGAGGCGAATAATATCTACGCCTGGCACGATGTGAGTTACTGGGATCCTGAAAGATCTTATAACGGGAACACCTATTCTACGTATCCCTTATCCAGACAATTGATCTTTGGAATTAAAATCGGAATCTGAATTGATAATCTGCAAAATAATGAAATCAACAAAAGTGCTATATACAGGATTTGCTATTCTGACTGCAATGTTAGGATCATGTGAGGATTTCCTGACACGGACACCTCCTTTGGAAACGACCATCCAGGATGCACTGAACACCTATGAAGGTCTTGTCTCAGCTACCAATGCAGCTTACGCACCATTGTATTCCTCTGAATGGTACGGCAGAGGATTCGTCGTTATATGTGACCTGAAGGGAGGAAATGGGAAGGCAAGTCCCATTAATACAGGCAGGTTCCGATATGATTATACCTGGACAAACAACGATTCTTATACCTCTAATGTATGGGCACCCGCCTACCAAACCATCACAAGAGCCTGTAACGTGCTTGAATATATAGAAAAACTGGATGATCCGTTGGTAGATGCGGCTGACCTTAATCAATTAAAGGGAGAGTGCCTTTTTCTCAGGGCTCTTGGACATTTCGACCTGGTTAGGATGTATGCTCAATCCTTTACATCTCAACCTCAGTCACTGGGGGTTCCCATTATTACTAAAACCGAAATCAGTTATCCGGAACGTTCAAGTGTTGAAGCAGTCTTTAACCAGATTGTCTCCGACCTTGAAAATTCAATATCCATGTTAGGGGAAAATCCGAGGTCGGATGGAACAAACGGTAGTTCCAGAGCCTATGCATCAAAGTACGCTGCAATAGCCCTGATGGCTAAGGTATCACTCTACATGGGCAAATGGCAGGATGCTTCAGATTACGCAACAGATGTTATCAATGGAGATTTCATTCTTTACAATGCCTCCAATTATGCGGATATATGGGGACAAAACGGACAAAGTGAAGTCGTTTTCGAAGTTTTCGGTAAAGATGGCCAGGAATACTACCCGGGATTTGATGAAATCGGATATATTTTCTACCCCTATGGGTATGGTGATATTTGTGCAACAAATAATTTACTGGGACTCTATGAAGCCAATGACGTACGACTGACGGTATTTATGGGACATCCCGACTACCCGGGATTCACCTGGCCTGCTAAATACCCAGGCAAAAACCATATTCGGGAAAACAATATACCCATACTAAGACTATCAGAGATGTACCTGATAAGGGCAGAAGCTGCGCTGAATCATTCCACCGGGCAAAATGCACTGGAAGATTATAATATGATACGTACCAACCGTGGTTTAGAACCTGCTGTTAGCGTTTCGCTGTATGACATTTATGATGAAAGAAGGAGGGAACTTTGTTTTGAGGGAAACCAGCTCTGGGATCTTTCAAGAACCGGCAGAGGACTGGAAAGAGATCCTGAAGAGATCCTGATTTCTGAATCTGATAATATTAATATTGCATTTCCTGATTACAGGTGGGCCATGCCAATTCCTGCAAGGGAAACGGATGCCAACAAAAATCTGGAACCGAATCCGGGTTATTAAACGGGAGTTTTATATAAAGAATTTTAACAATGAATTACAAAAATTTATTAGTATTTCTAGCCGCAGGTTTTGGATTATTGAGTTCCTGTGAGATCAATCATCCCATTTTTGTTCCTGATGATATCTCCTATGTGGCATTCAGTCATTCTGAAACTGCTATCAGGGAGAACAAGGGTGAGGTGGATATCGAATTGTACCTGACGACTTATTCCTCATCACCTGCTGAATTCACCCTGACAAGCTATTCTGAAGGGCTTGAATATCCTGCAATAGAAGGCACGGATTATCATCTGCCCGCTGGAAGCAAGGTAAGTTTTCCAAACGGGATGGGATATGCTGAAGTTTCTGTTGATATTATTGACAACGATGAAAAAGACGGATTGAAGCAATTCTGGCTTGAAATTGAGTCAGGAACGGAAGATTACCAGATTGGAATAGATGGAAAACACAAGATTCTTATCACCATCCAGGATGATGAGCACCCGTTGAAATATATCCTTGGAAGATACCGTATCGAGGCAGTATCTTATTACGGATCACAATATAACCTAGCCCACGAAGGTTTCCTGATCGAACCTGATGCGGATACCACAAAGGTCAGATTAACTAACATTGTGGAAGGCGTTACCCCCACGCTCTCGAGGCCTCTGATTGGGACAGTCGACGTTTTAAAGCAAGAAATCACTGTTAAATCGGGGCAACAATGGAGCAATCCCAAAACCAACGGGTATTATTTCTCCTTTTACAAGGGAGATCCGGAAAACGCAAATGACCAGGGCCCTGAACCCCTGGATGAGGCTTTCATTCTCAGCTGGGCGGGCTCAGGCTCCGATATCACGATCACCGGATTTGACAACTGGGGTCCTAAATGGATGGAACCAAGCGGAGCTTTTGATTCCTGGTGGTGGTGGGATTTTTATACATCCGCAATCTTAACGAAAGTTGAAGATTATTAATTATTTTTTTTTAACGAATATAAATCATAAAAAAATGAAAAAATTAATTTACCTATTCGGAGTTTTGGCAGTGATTATGGCTTTCATCTCCTGCAAAGATGATGAAGACAAGAAAACAGTTGATCTGATCGTCGGTGATTATGCGTTTCTGGCTGAATCGATCTGGAGCACAGCAGAAGAAAATTGGGATTTGAATGATACGCTTACAATTGAAAAGGTAAGTGAAACGCAGGTAAAGATTATTGGCCTTATCCCTTATGATTCTCTGGGTTCCGGAGGAGGTAATATGGTTGTCTTTAAAGAACTTACTGCTGATGTCGACCTGGAAGCCATGCAAATAAAAATACCCGTTGGTCAGCAACTCACCGGACCCAATGGCAATGGATATTATACCTATTTCTATGCAGGCGACCCCGAATCAGAACTGGATTGGGAACTTGATGTTACAGACGACGAATACGTTGTTGCCACCATCAAGGAAAACGGAGACATCTCAATGATGGGCCCCTGGGGAATAAAATGGGTTGAACCCGATGGTGTTACCTTTGATGGCAAGTGGTGGTGGGATTTCTACACCGTAACCAATATGACCAAAATCAAATAATTGCGTGTTCTCTTGCTGCTAGTAAATAAACAAGTAGGGTTTTACGCTAAATAATAGTCAAATGATCCTGGTGAACAGGATCATTTTTTTTAACTTTAATTGGTTAATTCCGTGTTTTTATTTCTGTTTTAACAGCAGGATTTTTTAGTAACGGATTTGATATTCATTTGGTTGCCTGTAATTAATTTATTGAAAATCAAAGCTTTGAGCATAAAACATATGCTGTATCCGTTGAACACAAAATTTATTGCATTGGCATATGATTGAACGTTTGAAAAACGGTATGATTCTGCTTGCTGTATTGACAATTGCCCATGCCTGCGAAAAAAGCAATACAGGCGCAGATATTTATAATTACAGAATTATCGAAACAGTGACCGATGGTTTCATTAATACTTCTGACAGTACTATCCTGCTCGACTTTTCTTCAGGATTTGCATCAGCCGAGAATCTAACGGCAGAATTCTCCATCAGTGAAGGAGCTACGGCTATGATCGGATCTGTCATACAGGTAAGTGGTGTAACTGCAAATAACTATGAAAAACCCCTTGCCCTGAAAATAACTGCTGAGGACGGGAATAATACATCAAACTGGCAGATTATCGGTATTAATAATGATTACACTTATGATTGGGGGTTGGGTGGATTCCTGGAAAATTCCTTCAGCAGAGAAAGAGATTATGATTGGTATTTGGATCAGGGGGAAACCGGCCAATACAAATATGAAAACTGTGGTCCAACATCAACCGTAATGGCAGCAAAATGGTCCGACAGGAATTTTACCCAGACTCCGGTTGATGCACGGTCTGCATATCATTCTGATGGTGGCTGGTGGTATACCGATGATATCAGCAACTACCTTACCGATTACGGAATACCTCATACCATAAGTGGATTGGGTATTCACAAGGCAGAGAATGAACAGATAATCAGATCAGGACTGGATAACGGATTCGTGGTATTGTTATGCCTGGACATGTATTACATCACTGCCACTGAAGTCCAGGAGTACAGGGTGGACAAGTTTTACTATACCGGGGCTCCGGGCTGGGGACATTTCATTATCGTAAAAGGCTGCACAACGGTTGACGGTAATGTGTTTTTTGAGGTATATGATCCCTATAGTATGGGTAAAAGATATTACGACGGAAGTCTTAAAGGGAAAAACAGGTACTACCGAAGCGAGGATATTTATTCAGCCACCAGGAAATGGTGGAATTATGTTTTTTTAATTTCGGAAAAAAACAATAAAAAATCGCATTTCCTTACTCCTCCGGATTTAACTGAGATCGAACACAGCCGAGGCCGTTGAGCAATGTGGCGGCCGGTTCAGGATCACCGGGTACCGCATCCGGGATCCGCCCCTGACGGGGTAAGGGTCCTTAGTGCCTCTTGCGCAGGTTCGGCGCATGGTTCAGGTATGATTTTAACAGCCGGTTAAAAGGGAAAAACCAGTCCGGTTACGGTAACGCTTTCAAAACTTCAAACACCAGTCTGGCGACCACCCGGGCGCCTTCGGGTTGGAAATGCGTATCGTCGGACAGTCCCTCCGGGTAGGCCTCATATTTGCCCGGAGGTAGGTGCATGAAATAATTCGCGGTCACATAGTCGCGTCCTTTGCTGCTGAATGCATCCATGGACAGTCGGTTCAGGTCGATCGCGAAAGTGCCGGTCTCTTCGGCCACATCCAGGGCTACCCGGGGGTACTAACTTGTCCGGGTACAACAGAGGAAATTAGATGAGCTGACCCCTGCAAGAGCACAAAGCCGGCAATGGACTATACCCGGTGTTAGCGTTCGTTGTTTTTTAATCAAGGTCCAGTTTCTCTAATTGTTATACTCTCGATATAAAACCAGTTATCATTAATTTTTTTAATCCATTTATCACCAAAATAAAAACTATTTGGATTATTAATATTCATTATTCTCTCTTTAGTCATCGGAGTATCAAAATAAGCAAATCCAATTGGATCTTCACTTTCTTTAAATTTCAAATAGAAAAATACACTTATTTTATTTTCGATCATTTCAATCCGCACATTACCTCCTTGAGATAAGTTTTTCAAAGAGTCTGGAAGATTTATCCAATTTATCGAGCTTTTATAAGAGTAATCATTTAGTTTATTAATCTTAATCATATCAACGACATTATTTCTATCTGATTGGTGGATGTTAAAGTCGATCAGGGAAATCCAATAATAAACCTTTCCAAAATTTAATAGAATTAAAAGTCCCATAACTATGATTCCTAAAGTTAAAAGTCCTGATATTTAAAATTTTTTTGTCAATGTTTCAATTTGCAGTTTGTATTTTACAATGAACGCTAACGGTTTTCGGGTATGGACAGTGGCGGAGATCGGAGCGGTTTGGTGTCCAGGTAGCACTGAGTTGCCCTTGAAAAGCTATGATTCGCAAC
>JAFGKY010000002.1 GCA_016928305.1 Bacteroidales bacterium | reverse complement strand
TGTATTATAGCTTTCCAATTCATGCTCATTGAGTTTATGCGGATGATCGGCTGTAATGACAAACAAGGTGTTTGTAAACCATTTGTAGCTTGAAACCTGTTCAAAGAACCTCTGCAACGAATAATCGGCATAGCTTATTGCTTCGCAAATCCCCGGTTGTCTGCCACTTTTGAATTTACCTTGGTATTTTTCAGGAAGGTTAAAGGGATGATGAGATGATAAGGTAAGGATTACACTCAGAAAAGGCTGGGGAAACGCATTTAATTGCTCTCCATAGTATTGCATGAAATTTTCATCGTATATACCCCAGTGACCATCATAATAAGTTTCGTCTGAAAACTCTTCACGTCCGTAGTATTCATCAAACCCGATTTTTTTTGAAAAGGAATAAAAATTCATGGTACCCCGGTTGCCCCCGTGAAAAAAACTGCAATGATAATTTCGTTTTTTCAGGTAATAGCTTATCCCGGTTATGCAGTTATCCTGATAGGATGATCTCACGTAGGCGACATTTACCAGCGACGGAAAAGATGATAATATGGCCGGTATACCTTCGGTTGATCGCTTTGCATTTGCATAAGCGTTTT
Organism: Bacteroidales bacterium; assembly: GCA_016928305.1. Taxonomy (GTDB): domain Bacteria; phylum Bacteroidota; class Bacteroidia; order Bacteroidales; family UBA10428; genus UBA5072. The sequence goes on along the minus strand of JAFGKY010000002.1, from coordinate 245,777 downwards.
TAAACACCAGTGCTTCATTCAAAATACTGTCAAGAAAAGGAGTAAAACCCGGATATTCGTTTAGCTTCCCGATGAAATCAGCCGACAGGCTTTCCCAGACAATGATAACAATATTCATGTTTTCATTGCGCAGAGCATTATTGTATGATCGCGTTGTGGTAAAATGTTCGGGTAATTCTGCTGGTGGAAAATATTCTGTATGATCAATTCTTTTCATATCAAGAGAATGCATAAAAACGAAAGGGGAGTTTGTAACCAACGAGGATTTTTCGAAAAGGGCATAATTAGAGGCATTTATTGCAGTCAACGGTCTGCCTGTAAAGGCTCCTCTTGCAGCAAAAAATGATAAGCCAAGAGTGATTATGCATAAACCGGAATGCAGTATGTGATTTTGATAACGGGTTGCCTTCTGATAACTGTTTAAGCGGATGTCTGCGATGATCAAGCTGGTTACAGAAAGCAGGAAAAGGCCGATCAGATACCAGTATTTAATAAAAATATCACGGAATGTAAAATCGACTTCATCCACCAACAAAAATAAGTCGAGGGTCATCCTGCGGTTATTATAGCTGTAATATTCAATGTCAGCAGTTGCTATCAACCATGCAAAGCTGTTAACAATAACAAACAGACTAAATACGATCTGATGGTAACATTTAAACTTTCGGAAAGAAAAGGGAATAACCATTAACAAAATAACAAGTGAATTGCTGTAAGCAATAACAGACAAGTCAAATCGCAGACCTCCGACAACAATGTCGATGATCTCTTTTGCGCTTATTGTTCCGAAAATACTGATATTGAAAACGTAAAAGAGCCAGCGGAATGCTGTATATACAATTAAAACGAAAAGAAGTCTTTTCAGCAAGATGGAGATGAATTGGAAGTCATCCCTGTGGAAAGAAAAGTGCATTTTCTAAAAAATTTACCTGAATTGCGACTTGAGGGTTATGAATAATTTGCTATATGGGAATCATGTTGATATCCATCCCTGATTCTAACATAAAGTCTTCAATCTCTTCAAGCATATCCGGGTCTTTTTTATCATAATACCAGTTGACACTGACATTACCGCCGGAATCCCGGTATTTCTTTACGACATCCAGTATGTCCAGTATTAATCGCGAAGAATTGGTGTTAAAATAGGTGAGTTTAAAATTAAGTACCAGTGGCTTATTCTGAGAAATATAACTTTTGATCCACTCAATCAGTGGTTCAAAAAACTTATAAGTTTCTTCCATGTAGGATTCACCCTTCATTTCACATACACCTGTCTCTGAATTGAAATGTACCGAAGGATAATAAGGAGATCCTTTAACTTCATTAATTACCAAACTTTCCATGGTTTTGCTATGCAATAATTACGATTTAATAACTTTTGTAGAAATGGTAAAGAACGAATATAATTTATTGATGGCATCGATGTTATAATCGAGTTTGTTTCCACTGGTCAGGCTGGTTTGAATCAGACCGATATGCGCACCGACATCCCGCACCATAGCCTGAGCCCTGGTTTTTCTTTTTAGTTCCCGCAGTTCTTCTTCATTAAGTCCGTTGATTTCGTTGCAGTAGCTGATAAGTTTTGCAGCGTCTGTTTTCAGTATTTTATTTCCGGTGGTGATCCGGAATGAATCCTTTAATTCCTGAAGGACAAACCAGCCTACTCCACAGTTGACACCGTTTTTAACCTGCATGGTCTCGGCTGAATAATAAGATACATTTTGGGTCAATTCAATATATATTTTAAATAACCTTACCAGTACTTTATTGTCAAAATCAATAAAAGATTTAATATAATTTCCAAGAAAGGATACGAGATTAACGGTAATAGGTCCCTCGTATGTAATAAGGCTGTTTTGCCTGTATTCTTCTTTGATTGTTGACATGATTTTATGTTTGAATTATTTTTAATCCCAACAAGGTAATATCATCCCGTTGTTCTTCATGCTGGCGGAATCTTTCAATTTCCTTACGAATAGAATACTCCTGTTCTTCCATAGGGAATTTTGAGTATTTAAATAAAATTTCTTCAAACCGGTTGGTACCGAAACGGCTGCGATCGGGTCCGTTCTGATCAATTATCCCATCGGTTGACAGGTATAACATATCGCCCTTGGATAGCTTTATTTCATGGTTTTTAAATTGTATTTGTCCTTTGCTTTCATTGGATCCGCCAATTGATAACCGGTCTCCTTTCAGTTTAATGACTTCTTTTCTTTCTTTCTTAATGATCTGCATATTTCTTTTTGCACCGGCAAAGGTAAGAAGAACTTCACCATTCGCGATTTTTTCAAATCGGCATATGGAGATGTCCATACCGTCATTATTGTCAGTTTGTTCCTGTCTCAATGTTGAACGAATTCCTGTATTCAGGACTTCCAATATTTCTTTCGGACTATCAATTCTTCGTTCATTGACTATTTCATTCAATAACCGGTTACCGATCATGGACATGAATGCACCCGGAACCCCATGTCCGGTGCAATCGACGACTGCCAGTAGCAAGCTTTTACCACCCGATGTCCTGGCATGCAATTCGGAAAACCAGTAAAAATCCCCTGAAACAATGTCTTTTGGCTGGTAAAGGACAAAGACATCAAAATATTTTTTAATAGCCGACAGGTCGGGAAGAATAGCTTGTTGAATAGTTTTTGCATACCGGATACTGGCTGTAATATTCCGGTTCTGTATTTCCAAGAGTTCTTTCTGTTCGTGGATCTTACGTTTTGACCGGATATTCAGGTATAATAGGTAAATGAGGACAACCGTGAACAACATAGAACCCAGGAGCAATGCGGTTATCTGAAAACGCTTCATTTTTTCAATCCTTATTTCCGCTTCTTTCCTGTCGATTTGGGATTGCCGCAGTTCCAACTCAAGTCGTTGCTCGCGGGTCAGCTGTTCCGCAGCCTGCAGGGAGTCAGCTGTTATTTTAAGCTCTTCCTTTTTAACTTTCAGCTCTTCTTCAGTGAGCTGACGAGCGGCATAAGCTTTATTCACCTCCGACTCCGCTGTTGACTTGACATTCTCCATTTCCTGCTTTTTAATTTCCTTGTCGAGTGATGAATAAAGTTCAAAATAGGCATATGATTTTTCCGTGTTGCCGATTTTGTCGTAACTATCATAGGCCAATCCATAACATCGACGGAGCAACTTCAGATCGGTTAATTCCTTGGCAATACTAATGGCTTCTTCGAGGGTGGTGATGGCTTCTTTATGTTTCCCCATTCCTTGTTGAGCCAATGCAATATTGGTAAGACAGGAAACCGATTCAACGGATTGATGAAACTGTTTTGAAAGCTGTAACGCCTTTTGCAAATGTTCTATTGCCTGATTGTATTGTTCAAGATCAATATAGATCATTCCAAGCGTATTGGAAACCAGTTGAATCCCTTTCTGATTATTGAGTTGTCGATTGATTTCCAACACCTCGGTATAATACGCTGCCGCTTCTTTGTTTAAACCGTGTGTTTGAAAAAGGTAAGCCGATCTGTTTAAATAGGTTGCAGCTTCGGCAAGTTTTCCTTCCCGTGTATATTGTTTGATCAATTGGTCATTTTGTGCAATTTCGTCTTTTATACTTTGGGGAATTGATTTACTTTGAGCTAACAGTACATTGTCAGCAATTGTTATTGCAATAACAAGAAAAAGCAACAATATTCTTCTAACAATGCTTTTTGTGAACGACGGATCAGTCATAGGAGCAATTTAAAAAAATTAAATTACTAAAAGTTTATTAAATATGCACTATCATTTTTTGAAAGATAGAGTTTATCACAAGCGGATCCCAAAAATAAGAATGTCATCAATCTGCTCCTCCTCACCTTTCCAGTTAAAGAAAGTATGCCGTAAAATTTCATTTTGATCGGACATCGGAGCCTGGTGAATTGATAAAAGGAGGTCCTGGAAATGTTTGTAGCGAAATTTTTTGTTTTCAGGTCCCCCAAACTGATCGGGATATCCGTCTGAAAACAAATACAGCATGTCTCCCGGACGGTAAGGATAAGTCTGGGAAGTAAACGGAGTAGTGAAATTGACGTGTATTCCAATAGGCATCCTGTCGGCTTTATATAAATGTAATTCATGCTGGTTTATATGGTAAATCGGATTGTTGGCTCCTGCATATTTGAAGCACTTCTTTTTTTCATCGATGATGCAAAGTGCAACATCCATCCCATCAGTGGCCTCTCCTTCTATGCCTTTTTGATGGAGCAGCTTCATAACTTGTTCACGTAACAGGAATAAAAACTCAGCTGGATCGTCTAAGGTATATCTGTTGAAAATATCATTCATATAAGCAATTCCAGCCATGGTCATAAATGCTCCTGATATTCCATGGCCTGTACAGTCGGCTACAGTTATTATTTTTTTGCCTGATTTCTGGCCGACCCAATAAAAGTCACCGCTCACGATGTTCCTCGGAATATTAAGAACAAAGTGTTCAGGGAAAATGTTCTTAATCAATTCGTTTGTCGGCAAGATGGCTTTCTGTATTCGTTTGGAATATGTAATATCATCAATTATTTCTTTTCGTTGCTGTGATATTTTCTGGTGTTCTTTTTCAAGTTTCTCCTTCTGCTTCTTAATTTCCTTAATTTTATCAATCAGGGTTAAGGAAGCCCTCACGCGCATAAGCAATTCAAAGTGATTGAATGGTTTGGAAATAAAATCATGGGCACCGGTTTCGCAAGCTGCTTTAAGGCTTTCTGATGCGGAAAGCATGATCACTGGTATATCCGTGGTCAGCGGATTTTCTTTTAATGCCCTGATTGCCTGCACGCCATTCATCTCGGGCATGATTACGTCCATCAGGATCAGGTCAGGTAAATGTTTTTCAGCTAATTGGCAAGCTGCTTTTCCAGTATCGGCCCATATTAACCTGTAGTTATCACCCAACTGTCTGAATGCCTCTTCAATAATATCGAAATACAATTTCGAGTCATCAGCTACCAGAATGGTATATTTCATAATCAGGCAGTTTTCTTAAAAGACTTATTGGCATCATAAAATTCTAAAATAAGTACGATTATTCAATGGTTTATGTTACAGAAAATTAAAGGTGAAAAAAAATATTGTCTATTTCAGCTTGTTTGCCAGAACACAAATATTTCTGAACTTTCTAATGGTGCCATTGTCTGAAAAGACTTCGGTATAAATAACATATATACCCGCCTGTTCGTGTAATCCTTTCACATTCGTTCCATCCCAGGTGAAAAATCCTTCTGTGCCAAGCATGGTGTTATTCGCCAGTTGTTTAACCCGGTTCCCGCGATTGTCAAAGACTATTATGGTAGCCATAAGACCCGGATTGTTAAAATGATATGTAAGTGTGATGTAATCATCATATCCATCGTTATCCGGAGTAAAGATCTCCGGCTCCAGCCATATAGAGGATGGTAATGATTCGGCCGGTTCAAATGATTGTGAGTTTTTGTAGCCAGGTGTGGCAAATCCTTCATCTTCAGCCGCCGAATGCCAGTTATCCGATGTATTGGTCGGACTGTTGCAATGAATACGTTCCAGGGAAACCCCTTCGGTATGGCTTATTATATTAAAATGATAATCAGACCGGTAGAGAAATTTGTCGATTACTTGATAGGTGGAGTCGAGCAGTGCAATTACTCCTGTTTTGTCAGGAAGTGCCTTCATTCCTGTTGCTTCAAATATGGCAGCCGGGTTCTTGCAATAGTATTGCTCCTGTAGAACGGCAGCATTACCTGTTACAGCCAAATATTGCCCAGGCAGTAACTGAATAGGAAATGGCAATTCGCATAAGATCGTATTCACAATTCCCGTGAATTCATCCAGCAGGACAATTTTCATGGATGAAAGCTCGATAATTTTATCAGAACGGTTCAGCATTTCAACAAAATCCTCTTCATCACGTGCATTAAAAAGTACCTCGTTGATAACCAGATCAAAAGAATCTGGCGGAGATGCCAATCCAAAGCCCATATAACCACTGGTAAGCAGATTACCATAACAATCGCTGATTTTATCTTTAACCATCAGTTCATACAATCTGAAGGATTCAAATTTAACCGGAAATGAAAGCAAAACAGTCGAAAAATCAGGCGTAATCGGTATCGCATTAACAGGATGATAGATGCCCTGGTTTACCGAATAGCAATTGGGATCAGAAGCGCTACTATGAAGAAGAGGTTCACTAAAACTAACCAGCAAACCTGTATCACAGGTCGTTGCAGCCCGTAACAGATAAGGTCTGGTATTGTCAGGATTATAATGAATTACTGAATTTTCGAATCCGGGTGTGCCACCCAGATAACTGTCAGATGCTTCCCAGTTATCATACCCTGCACAAGGATTTTCGGCATCGATCATTTCAAGAGACCAACCTCCTTCGGCTTTAATTGGATTTTTGAACCATCGGCTGGTGTAGGAAACCGAATGAATAATAGTTTTTTCTGAATTTGCCAGTGTTATGGTTTGTCCCTCATTATTTAATGCCGGAAATCCCCGGACGGGTAAGATTGTTCCAAATGGCTTGAACATTGACGAATCGCTGGCTTCGCATACGATCAGATAGGCATTTTTTGAAATCAGGAACGATGGCAGAGAAATGCATTTTTCACCTATTGCTAGTTCCCATCCCAGCGCTTCAATATCATAGTTTGTTGTGTTAAACAACTCAATATACTCGACATCTGGAAGGTTGACTGCAGGTTCCGGGTCGGACATAATTTCATTTATGATAATATCAAAAGGTTTGGCAAAGTAGCAGATGAATTTATTTTTTAAAATGCTTTGAGCATTTCCATAAATATCTTTTATTCCGGTGATGGAAATCTCATATTCCCTTGTTGAATCAAAGGATCCGGAGAAAGTAAGTGCTATTGAAGCAGGAGATTGGATATCCAGGATAACAGGAATAACTGCCTCATCATTGACTGAAAACATGGTTAAGGACAGTTCACTGGTATTGATAGCTTCCGTAAATTCAACGTTGATTTTATTGGGTGAAACAACAGAAATCTTTTTAATAGCGGGAGGTTCAAGGTCCTGTTTGAAACAGCCGGTTATTTCCAGATCATCCAGCCAAAGTTTACGGTCGTTAGTGGAAGTATATCGATATCCTATACCAAAATAATTTGATAAGGAGTATTCGGAATCTATCCCGTCGTCGAGAAATACAAAATCCTTACCGGATCCCGTGGTATCTATTAATATTGACCATATGCCTCCGGTACTGCGGATTATTTTAATTTGTGTTGCATGGAGAACCGAGGTCTCTGTCTGCCAGTTAAAACACGAATTGACCACTGTTTCAACCCGGTTGTTTTTGACTTTATATATTTTAAGGAGATCATCATATCCGTTAAGATTGACTCCTGCTATATAGGCCCTGATGTTGCTATTCGGGTTCATATAACCGGCAGATCTGTCGGCAAGCAAATATACGGACCAGTTATTCTGGGATGATGGGAAGCAGGAATACAGTATGCTGAACTTCCAGGTAGTTGTCAATGAATCGCAGTAAAGAGGATCATGGGCAAAGGATATCCGATCGAAGCCCGGCATGGAATTATTATAACCATGGTGAAGGGAAAACCTGCCCTGTATCGGTTGTACTGCAGAGCATTCCCAGTGATCTGGCGGAAACTGTTGCCAGCAATCCAGGTTCCCGCATTCAAAGGTTTCTCTTAGTTGAGCATGTAAGGTAAGGGGAAGGATAAAAAAAATAACGGCAGGGATTTTCATAATCCGATTTTTTTGCGAATTTTGCCTCATAACATACAGAGAAAATTAATTAAAAGTATAATGAAATCAAAGAGAATGTCAGTGGCATTCTCTTTGATTGTTAATAAATATTTATTAACCCATAAAACATACATCATGAAAGTTGCTGTTGTTGGCGCTACCGGTCTTGTAGGCGCACAGATGATTCGTGTTCTTGAAGAACGCAGTTTTCCTGTTACAGATCTTATACCTGTTGCATCTGAAAAATCGATTGGAAAGAAAGTAACTTTCAAAGGTAAGGAATATTCGGTAGTGGGGATGCAAGATGCAATCGATATGAAACCACAACTTGCGATTTTTTCTGCTGGTGGCAGTACTTCCAAAACATGGGCTCCGAAATTTGCAGAAGTAGGCACTACAGTGGTTGACAATTCCTCAGCCTGGAGGATGGAACCGGATATTAAGCTTGTGGTCCCTGAAGTAAACGCTCATGTGCTGACCAAGTCGGATAAAATCATTGCCAATCCAAATTGTTCCACCATACAGATGGTAGTTGCCCTTGTAGGGCTTCACAAAGCTTATAAGGTCAGGCGAATCGTGGTTTCTACGTATCAATCTGTTACCGGTACCGGGAAAAAGGCAGTTGACCAGCTGATGAATGAAAGAAAGGGAATTTCGGGCGAAATGGCCTATCCCCATAAAATAGATTTAAACGCCCTTCCGCATATTGACGTTTTTCTGGATAACGGTTATACCAAAGAAGAAATGAAAATGGTGAATGAAACAAGAAAAATCATGGAAGATGATTCCATAAAGGTAACGGCCACTGCTGTCCGGATCCCCGTCGTGGGAGGACATTCCGAATCCGTGAACGTTGAATTTGAAAAGGAATTTGATCTGACCGATGTTCGCAAAATACTCGAGCAAACACCCGGTGTCATTGTGATGGATGATCCGAAGAACAATGTTTATCCTATGCCTATCATCTCACATGACCATGACGAAGTATTTGTGGGACGTTTACGCCGTGATGATACACAGTCCAAAACATTGAATATGTGGATTGTTTCTGATAATTTACGAAAAGGAGCTGCCACGAATGCCATTCAGATTGCTGAATACCTGGTGAAGAAAAACCTGGTGTGATAAGATCTCCGGCGAAATTTTATAAATTTCGTTGAGGTATAAAACCCGGTTCAGAAAAGAAAATCATCATACGGATAACGGGTAATATGAATCTCTTTCACCCTGGAATAAAGTATTGCCCGGAATTCATCAATATTTTCCTTTTTCGTGGCTGAAATAAAAATGCAGGGTGAATTATTCTTTGCCATCCAGCTGTTTTTTAGTTCTGTCAATGAAAGGTTTGCCCGGGTTTTCGGAGTGAGATCATCTTCTTCCTTTAATATATAATGGTAAGCATCCATTTTATTAAACACAACGATGGTTGGCTTATTGGATGCCCGGATATCATGAAGTGTCTGATTCACAATACGTATTTGTTCTTCAAATCCGGGATGTGAAATATCAACCACATGCAAGAGAATGTCAGCTTCTCTGACCTCGTCCAGTGTTGACTTAAATGATTCAACCAGGTGATGGGGTAATTTCCGGATGAATCCCACGGTATCGCTCATTAGAAACGGAAGGTTTCCGATTACAACTTTTCTGACCGTTGTATCGAGGGTGGCAAAAAGCTTATTTTCGGAAAAGACATCGGATTTACTAAGCAAGTTTAAAATTGTTGATTTGCCAACGTTCGTGTAACCTATCAGTGAAACGCGCACAAGCTTACCTCTGTTTTTACGCTGGGTATTCATCTGCTTGTCAATTCTTTTTAAATGTTCTTTAAGGATCGCGATTTTTTCACGGACGATTCTTCTGTCGGTTTCAATCTCCGTTTCACCGGGACCACGAAGGCCAATACCTCCGCGTTGCCTTTCGAGGTGGGTCCACATACCGGTAAGTCGCGGAAGCAGATATTCGTATTGAGCAAGCTCAACCTGTGTTTTTGCATGAGCTGTCTTTGCCCTGCTGGCAAATATATCCAGAATGAGGTTAGTCCTGTCGATGACCCTGATCCTCAATTCATCTTCAATATTACGAATCTGACTGGGAGAAAGTTCATCGTCAAAGATAACGATGTCAATAGCATGTGTATGAATATATTCCTTAATCTCTTCAAGTTTACCTTTACCTATAAAAGTGCGGTTATTGGGAATATCCAATTTCTGTATGTAACTTTTAACCGGAACAGCACCAGCTGTATCCACCAGAAAAGCCAATTCCTCCAGAAAGTCTTTAATCTGGTCAGGCCCGTAATCGCGGTTGGTAACTCCGATGAGTATTGCCCGTTCCTGTTCCGATCTGGTTGTGTAACTCCCCAAGGAAAAATAATGATTTACTGTAAAAGGGATCGGTTGTACTTAAGTGCATCATGTATCGAAAGCTTCAATGTTTCGGTACAATCGTATATCATGCTGAAATCATCCGGAAAGGGAATACGTTTAAGTTGTATCAGCTTTTTCGTTTCGGGTGTCAGCGCATTGATATCACCAATCGCCCTTGCAGAGCGATGTTCAAAATGTGTTGAAGCAGCAATGGGCTCTTTTTTCAGCAATTGATTTGTACTGGCTGCAATAAATTCCAGGTTTCCCTTAATGGTGCAATGTTTTTGCTGTAAAGTTTCAATCACAGTGCATGTAATCTCTTTGTATTTCTTTACTTTAATATCATTGCCGAGGCTGTCTTTCATCACATTGCCTTTTGAATCCAATACATAAGTGAATCCATCTTCAATGGTCTTCTTCTCTATATAATCCTTATCCGATGCCATATCCGGTGATATGTCAACCATTTGTAAAACAATATCGACATAATAGTCATATTGTGTCTCACGATCCATACGCTCCAGATGATACTCAGTCCATTCATTGGCAAACTCACGTGTATCGAGCGTGCTTATATTGCCCAAAAATTCATCGGGGAATTTAATATGCGTATTGTTGACAACTTCAACCAGTACACGACTAATTCCAAGATAATGGGATTCATTAATCAGGTTATCAATGTTGGGATATGCGCTTCCCATATAATTTTTAGCCTTCCTGAATTCATAATAAGCCTGCCGGTATGATTCCTTGGTATTTAGTTTCATCAGCCTGTTTGCATTATCATAATAGTAATCGGCAGCCTTTTTCTTGGCTTCAACCATTTGCTTGTCGTAGTCAACATAGTCATACCTTACCGTACGCCCTCCGATGTTAAGAGGCAAAACCTTTCTCACAGTGGTCTGACGGTTCTTGAGGTTATTATAAATGGCATAAATTTCATCGTATGAGGCAGGATTGTTTTCCAACTTCAGGTATTTTATCCTTTCCTGGTCTCTTGCATTCGCCAGGGCATAGGCTTTGTCAAGCATGACAGCATCTTCTTCACGGGAAGGATCTTTAACGAGCTTTTTAACCGACTTTTGAATCACTGCGTCATAGTTGCCTTTTTGCATCAGCTTTTTTGATGAGGAGCAACCAACCAGAAGAAGCAATGATATGAAGAGGATATAAATGCTTTTCATGATCCGGGTTTTTAAGATTTCAAATCATTAATCATGCAAATAATTGACATTTTATACGCATATTATAGATAAAAGTAACAAAAAAACTAATCGGAATATCAGGATTTTCAGACTTTGGTTTTACAGCTCCATGATTTTATATTATTATTGGAGATAATTTGAAGAATGCGTTTCTACCTGAATTTTAATATGCAATCATCGATGAAGACAATAGTGACCAAAAGTGGTTACAGGGTTTACCAGGTATTAAAAGGAAGATGTAATGTTTTTCTGGTATCAAACGGCACGAATTGCATGCTTGTTGATACAGGACGGAAAAACAAATGGAATGAACTCTCGAAGAAATTATCTTCCTGTTATAGCATTAAGCATCTGGATGCTTTAATCCTTACCCACACGCATTTTGATCATGCGGAAAATGCTGCCAGGGTGGCTTCGAAATACAATGCACCAATTGTTGTGCATGAATCCGAAGCAGCTTTTTTGCAGGAAGGCAGCAGTCAGCTTCCGGCCAGACCTATAGTACTGGAACGGATTCTTAAAACGAATTTGGGACAATGGATCCAAAAAAGAATAAGGTATGAACCTGCATCGGCTTCGGTTCTTGTTACCGAAAAACTTGATCTCAGCATATACGGATTCCTTGGATATATCATGCATACACCGGGACACTCGAGCGGTAGCCAGTGTGTTATTATTGACGATGAGGTTGCTTTCGTTGGAGACACAATGTATGGTGTATTACCAAACAATGTTAAGCCACCTTTTTATAATAATGCTGAACAATTAAAGAAAAGCATTAAAAGGCTATCACAAACAGGTTGCAAAGTTTTTTATCCTTCTCATGGGAGGCCTTTGAAAAAATCGCTCGTTATCAAAAAAGCATAAAACATAAATTATTATAATAACTAACCTTATGGATCTTATGAAAAAAGCACTCGTTGTTCATCAGAGCAAGAAAGGTCATACACGAAAATACGGTGAGGAAATTGGGAAAATACTGAATGAAAATGGCTTGGAATCCAGGGTAGTGGCAGCGGAGGAATTCAATGCTGATCTACTTCAGGATGTTACCCATTTGTTTCTGGGATGTTGGACCAGTGGATTATATCTGGTGCTTCAGCATCCTGATCGTGTGTGGATTAAATTTGCACGGAATTTAATCATTCCTCAGGGTATGAAAGTAGGATTATTTACTACCTATAAATTTGCTACCGGTTCGATGTTCAGGGCAATGAAGAAACACATTCCGAATGCACCTGAAGACAGCATACCGGAATGGAAATCAAAAAACGGATTATTGTCGGAATCAGATAAAGAGGGTATTGTAACGTTTATAGCCGGTTAGACATGCTCGGTAACAGGATGGATGATAACAAAAAGAACAGAGTTGCCAAGATAAATCATGAACAATCCAATTCAGTGTTTTGTGGAGAATAGGGGAGTCGAACCCCTGACCTATTGCATGCCATGCAATCGCTCTAGCCAACTGAGCTAATTCCCCTTCTTTTCGTGCGCAAAAATATATAAAATTATCGATAATCACCATTGCCTAACGACAAAAAGAGAATGTCAGGTATTTCAACGAAATTTTTCATGTTCCATAGGATATGTTTTCGTTTCCAATCACTGGTTCAGAAGTTTCAAGTTTTTTATTGCCTCCGGGACATGCTGGTGCACCATGGCTACAATCTGGCATGTTTCCATATCCGCGCATTCCCTACATGTTTCATAACCTTTTTGTTGTACACATTTCCGGATCTCACATACATTACAATGCGAAAATTTCACGCCCTCTTCCCTGCACCCTGTGCAGTTTATAGATTCAAACGAAAGATCGGGAACATTATACATCTTCTGCCAGTTCGCAGCTGTGGCTTTTCTCAGCTCATCGTTGTTTTCGATGGTAGCCGTCCGTGCATCACAGGTAGCACAATCCAGTCCACAGCAAGATATCAGCTTTTTCATAAAATTGTTTGTATGGTTAAATGATTATGTTATAATCAAAATGCTCGTTTATAATATAGACTTTATTTGGCAAAAAGCAAATTATTTTTTTCGGATATCTTCCAATAACGTTATGATAATTCAGGCAGCATGATTGCATATCTGACTTTTTGTCAGTAAACACGTTGTATACCTTGTATTCATAATTTTTTAAATATATTCAATTTCACCTCTTAGTCTTTTACAAGGCATTGCCGATAAAATGAATTAATTTTGAAGACCTGAGTTTTTTGATCCGTGAAAACTAAATCACACTATATACAGGATTTGATCGCAAAAGGAGAAAATCAAAACCTCGACTTTAAATTTGAGATTTCCGATGCCCGAAAGATTGCGCGCACCCTGTCAGCTTTTGCCAATACCGATGGCGGCAAATTACTGATTGGTGTGAAAGATAACGGAGTTATAACCGGTATCCGAACTGAAGAAGAAGAATACATGATTGAATCGGCCGCTCATTTATATTGCAAACCAAAGGTCAGTTATACACTTCAGAAATGGAATATTGATGGTCGTTGGGTTCTTGAAGCCATCATTCAGAAAAGTCATAACAGGCCTCATTATGCCTTGGATGAGAATGGGAAATGGACAGCTTTTGTTCGTGTTGCTGACCAGAATTTTCAGGCCAACAGGATTTTGATTAAAGTATGGAACAAATATAACAATCCGAGAGGTATATTATTAAAATATGGAAAGGAGGAAAAAGTACTGATCACCTACCTTGAAAAGAATCCCTTTATTACCCTTTCAAAATTTGTTAAAATAGCTCATACAAGTCGTCATATTGCAGAAATTATTCTGGTTAAGTTAATATCCCTGAATGTTGTTGATATTCAGGTAACAGAAAAAGCAGTTTTATATAAACTCAGGTCTTGTTATAGTCATATTACAGATAATCAGTCTCCTGACAAAATTGTATCCTGATGAATTCTTGGCACAATTTATGATATATAAATATGCATATATATGAATAATATGCAATATTATACTTTAATTTGTGTAATTTTGTAAATCTGACGAAGCATAGCAAGTCAATTAAAATAATATTTAATCTTGTAATTATGAGAAAATTATTGGTTCTGTTTTCTGCGGGAGTTTTTTTTACCATACAGGGATGTAACAGTCAACCGGAAGCGGGTACGGCAGGAATTGATCCGACATCCGGTACAGATAAAAAGCAAGTTGCTGAAATAGTTAGCAACAACCAATTTGATAAACATGATATCAGTATTAACAAACCTGTTCATATAACAAAGGCTGATTTTCTGGATAAGATCATGGATTATGAGAAGAATGCAACCGCATGGATCTACAAAGGATCACTGCCCTGCCTGATTGATTTCTATGCCGACTGGTGTGCCCCGTGTCGGCAAACGGCTCCAATTCTTGATGAACTGGCACAGGAATATTCTGGAAAAATTATCATATACAAAATTGATGTTCAGCGGGAAAAGGAACTGGCATCGGTATTTGGTATTCAAAGCATACCTGCATTTTTGTTCTGCCCGCTTCAGGGAAATCCGTCCATGTTGGCTGGCATTGCCCAGACACGGGAAGAAACCAAAAAAATGTTCATTCAGCAGATCGAAAGTCTTTTATTAAATAAAACACCGGAATCGTTGAATTTATAAATTAACATCAAAAAACATCACAGGTTGTAATGTAACCTGAATCATAATTTTTTCAGCAGTTGGAGAAGTCGGACCTAAATGGTATATTTTTATTGTCCTGTATTAATGAATGAGGATAATGGAATTATTTTATCAACCAGGGAGTTGGATTGCTCTGATAACGCTGATACTATTGGAAGTAGTACTGGGTATCGATAATGTAATTTTTATTTCAATTATAACCAACCGGTTGCCTGCAGAACGGCAACGGTTAGCCCGGAATCTTGGATTGTTGCTGGCAATGATATTTCGTTCCTTATTGTTGTTGACCATCTCATTTTTTATACGGTTTACCAATCCGTTATTTGCTGTTTTTCAGCTGGAAATTTCGACTCGGGACCTGATCCTTTTGGCCGGAGGGATGTTTCTGATCATAAAGAGTGTTTCGGAGATCCATCAGAAAATGGAAGGTGCGGATAATGAAGTCAAAATAAAAGTAAAGACGCATTTGTTTACCGTCATTTTTCAGATTGTGTTGCTCGATCTTATTTTTTCATTCGATTCTATATTAACGGCTATTGGCCTTACCGATAAACTGCCGCTTATGATAACGGCTATTATTGTTGCCATTTTGATCATGATGTTATTTGCAGGTTCTGTTAGCAGATTCATTAACAAGCATCCCACCTTGCAGGTGCTGGCGCTGTCCTTTCTTATTCTGATAGGATTTATGCTGGTTCTTGATGGTCTGCATAAACATGTGCCAAAAGGCTACATTTATTTTGCTGTTTTCTTTTCCCTGGTGGTTGAGATAATTAATATCAGGATACGCCGGATATCAAAACCGGTTGACCTGCATCATAAATTTCCTGAAAAATAAAACCGGCTGGTATTTTATTAGAACTTCTTTTGCATTTTTATTAACAACGCTTTCGAATGGGTAAGCTTTAGGTTAATTTTATCTCTTATAATTTTCTTAATTTATATTTGATTATCAGCGATTTAAAAATTTGCTGCAAAGCCGGTTATGTTTTTGATATTTGATACCGAAACAACAGGATTACCTGCTGATTACAATGCTCCTGTAACGAACCTCAGCAATTGGCCCCGGTTGGTTCAACTTGCCTGGGAATGTCATGATGCGAAAGGGATTATCCTTGAAGCAAAAAGTTATATTATCAGGCCTTCCGGATATACCATTCCGTTTGCATCGGAGAAAATTCATGGCATCTCAACTGAAAGAGCGCTGGCTGAAGGAGAAGATCTTACTTTTATATTACAGGAATTTAACGAATCACTGGCTCGTTCAAAACTTATTATCGGACATAATGTTGATTTTGACAGGAATATTATTGGAGCGGAATACATTAGAACTTCGATACCGGATAAATTAATGTCTCTTCCTGTATGTTGCACAAAAGTCGAAGCTACCGAATATTGTGCTCTTTCCGGGGGTAAGGGTGGTAGTTTCAAATGGCCAACCCTGAGTGAGCTTCATCAGAAATTATTTGCCGAAGATTTTAAGGAGGCTCATAATGCAACCGCTGATGTTGCTGCAACAGCACGTTGTTTTTTGGAACTGGTACGATTGGAAGTTATAAAACCGGCTATTCCTGAATGGAATCCCAAAGCTTTGGCACAATTTAAACAAAGTAATCAGGATGTTATTTCTCCTGTGAAGGTGTCTGATGCAAACCTGTATAAAAAAAGAAAAAAGGAAAATGAGGATGACAACACTAAAAGGAATGCTGTTCAATTGAATAATGTGTTGTTTACACATCTTCATTTGCATACACAATATTCGATACTTGACGGTGCGGCGGATATCCGGGAGCTAATTTCAAAGGCCAAAAGTGACGGCATGACAGCCCTGGCCATAACAGATCATGGCAATATGTTTGGCGCAAAGGAATTTCATAACGAAGCTACAAAGCAAGGTATAAAGCCCATATTAGGATGCGAGGTTTATGTGGCAAGGCGATCCAGGTTTGAAAAATCGGATAAGTTGGATGGCGGTGGATTTCATTTGATTTTACTGGCCAAAAACAAACAAGGTTATAAAAACCTTATCAAACTTGTATCGTATGGCTGGACAGAGGGATTTTACTATAAACCAAGGATTGATAAGGAGTTGCTCAGACAACACTATTCAGGCCTGATTGCGCTGACAGGATGTCTTCATGGTGAATTACCCTGGGTGTTAAGGCATGAAAGCTATGACCGGGCACTGGAAGTAATTAAAGAGTATAAAAGTATCTTTGGAGATGATTATTATTTTGAGTTACAACAACATAAATCCGGAGATCCGAAAATTGATAAGGAAGTTTATGAAGACCAGGTTTTCATTAATGACCAGCTAGTAAAACTGGGTAGGGAAACAGGCATAAAGATAGTGGCAACCAATGATGTTCATTTCATAAATGCGGAGGATGCTGAGGCGCATGACCAGTTATTGTGTATTAATACAGGTAAAGATATGGATGATCCCTCCAGGCTTCGGTATACGCACCAGGAATGGATGAAAACACAGCAGGAAATGAAAACCTTGTTTGCAGATCTTCCCGAGGCCATTATGAATACTAATGATATAGTGGAAAAAATTGAGCTTTATGAACTCAATAATGATCCCATAATGCCTGATTTTCAGATTCCTGAAGGCTTTTCAGACAGCAATGAATACCTGAGCCATTTAACGTATGAAGGAGCAGCACAACGTTATCCCATACTGAATGAAAAAGTGAAAGAACGTATCGAGTTTGAACTTGATACCATTAAGAAAATGGGTTTCCCGGGTTATTTTCTGATTGTCTGGGATGTGATCAGGGCTGCCCGTGAAATGGGAGTTTCAGTTGGTCCCGGAAGAGGATCTGCAGCAGGTTCAGTTGTCGCCTATTGTTTAAAGATTACAGATATTGATCCCATTAAATACGATTTGCTTTTTGAGCGTTTCCTGAATCCTGACCGGATCTCAATGCCGGATATTGATATTGATTTCGATGAGGATGGCAGAGAAAAAGTATTACAATATGTGGTGAAGAAATATGGTGACAAAAGGGTAGCCCATATTATCACTTTTGGAACAATGGCTCCAAAAATGGCTATCCGCGACGTTGCCAGGGTTCAAAAGCTTCCACTGCCGGAGGCTGACCGGTTAGCCAAACTTGTACCTGAAATTCCCGGAATATCTTTCCCGGAGGCTTATGAGAGAGCTCCTTTGCTGCTTCAGGAGCGTCAGGGAGAAAATGAGCTGATTACCAAAACATTAAAGTATGCTGAAGTGCTGGAGGGATCTGTGAGACAGACAGGCGTTCATGCATGCGGAATCATCATCGGTAAAGATGATCTTGAAGAATACATTCCGGTATGCCGTAACAAGGACGCCGAATTGAATGTGACCCAATTTGATGGATCACATATTGAATCCGTTGGTATGCTTAAGATGGATTTTCTGGGACTGAAAACATTGTCCATCATAAAGGATACCATACAAAATGTTAAAATCTCAAGAAACATTGATATCGATATCAGTACAATTCCGCTGGATGATCCGATGACCTATGAGCTGTACAGCCGGGGAGATACCACAGGGCTTTTCCAGTTTGAATCAGACGGGATGAAAAAATACCTTAAAGCATTAAAACCAAACCGGTTTGAAGACCTGATTGCCATGAACGCCTTGTACAGACCTGGTCCAATGGAGTACATCCCAAGCTACATCTCGCGCAAGCACGGACGGGAAAAAATTGAATATGATGTACCTTTGATGGAAGTATATTTGAAGGATACATATGGCATTACCGTTTATCAGGAACAGGTTATGCTATTATCCCAGTTATTGGCAGGTTTTTCAAAAGGTATGGCTGATTCATTGAGAAAGGCCATGGGAAAGAAAATTGTTTCTATGATGGATCAGCTGAAGATTAAGTTTCATGAAGGATGCATTCAGCGTGGTCATGATACTAAAATCGTGGAGAAAATATGGAAAGACTGGGAGTCATTTGCCCATTATGCTTTTAATAAATCACATTCAACCTGTTATGCCTATATATCTTATCAGACGGCTTACCTGAAAGCGCATTACCCGGCTGAATTTATGGCTGCTGTGTTAAGCCGGAACTTAAGCGACATAAAAAAAATAACCTTTTTTATGGATGAATGCAGGCGTATGGGTTTGACCGTACTTGTTCCGGATATCAACGAAAGCTTTTCAACCTTTACGGTCAATGCAAGCGGACAGATCCGGTTTGGACTGACAGCTATTAAAGGCGTTGGAGAATCTGCCGTGGAACATATACTTGAAGTTCGAAGGAATTCGGGTCCCTTCAAGGATATTTATGATGTGGTTGAAAGGGTGAATCTGACGATTGTGAACAAAAGGTGTATTGAAGCACTGGCTATGGCAGGAGGTTTTGATAGTTTTTCGGAACCTAAACGGCATCAGTTCTTTATTACGGATGAAAACGGAACCAGTTTTATTGAACAGCTTATTCGTTACGGCAATCTGATCCAAAATCAGGGAAATGTTACCCAAACGTTGTTTGGTGATATGGCTTCCCTGCAGGTTGTTAAACCGAAATCCCCGCAAGGAGAGGAATGGCCTGCATTGGTCAAGCTGAACAAAGAAAAAGAACTTATTGGGATATACCTGTCATCGCATCCGTTGGATCATTACAGCCTGGAAATGAAACATTTTTGTAACGCAACACTGGCGGAATTTCGCGATCTGCCATCCCTGAAGGGAAGGGATTTGACCATAGCCGGTATTATCACTACAGTAAAGCATTCCGTTACCAGGAATGGGAAACCTTTTGGAAGTTTTACCCTGGAAGACTATACGGATATATACTCCATTACTCTTTTCGGTAAGGATTATGAGAACTTCAGAAGGTTTATATATGAAGGTTATTCCTTATTGATCAAAGGTTCGGTTCAGGAAAGCACGTGGAAAAAAACACCCGAACTGGAATTTCGCATTAAGAATATTTTTATGCTGAGCAGTGCAAGGGATGAACTTATTACGAGTATTCAGCTTAAAATACCACTGGATGAACTTACCGAAAAACTACTGGAAAAAATGAAATTTTTCACCCTGAACAACAAAGGTAGTATTAACATGAAGGTTTTGTTGGTTGATACGACTGAAAACATCGCAGTAGATATGTTTTCCCGATCGAAACATATTGAATTATCAGACGATTTTATTGAATTTTTGTTTCAAAACCCTGAAATTGAATTTAAGCTTTTTTGAATATCTTGTTTGTGAAAAATTGATTTTATACCTTTACCGCCATTCTAATACATATGTAACTAATTGAATTTTAACTTATAAATTGTACAATGGCACTGGAATTATATGACGCTAATTTTGAAGATATTGTTTTAAAGGCAGATAAACCTGTACTGGTTGATTTTTGGGCTGAGTGGTGTGGCCCTTGTCGGATGGTTGGGCCTATTGTTAATGAGATTGCTGAAGATTATAAAGATAAGGCTATTGTTGGGAAAGTGGATGTTGATGCTAATCCCAATATTGCAGCCAGATTCGGAATACGGAATATTCCTACGGTTTTATTTTTCAAAGATGGAGTTGTGGCTGACAAACTGGTTGGGGCTGCGCCAAAGGCCAATTTTATCAATAAGCTTGAAAAACTGTTTTAATCGGGTCACTTGTTTTAACCTGCCAACAATCTGCCGCTATGTTATTAAGACTTTTTAACAGCAATAAGGCAGGTTTACAAATACTTTTTCCAGCCATAGCCATATTCCTGTGGCTCCATGCACTACTATATCCAGGTTCAGCTTCACAGGTTTCGGATCTTGCCGGTCCGTTGGGTCGATTGCTCGTTAATCCGGTTACTGCAATTCCCATTTTATCACACTTACTGGCAATGATCCTTGTTATATTATACGGATATCTGCTGATACAGCTTAACGCTCAACATTCATTTTTGAAAACAAGATCACAGTTACCGCAATTATTTTTCATTATCATTTGCGGAAGTCTATTGAATTTACGCAATCTCTCACCCGCACTGCTTTCAGCATTTTTTATTATTATTCTGACATACCGGTTGTTTAAAACTTATAAAAAAGAAAAATTAGTATACAATTTTTTTGATGCAGGATTATTAACCGGAATTGCCACAATGTTTTATATTCCTGCTGTGATTTTCCTTCCAATGTTGCTAATCACGCTTATCCTGTTCCGTAATACTGTTTGGCAGGAATGGCTTTATCCGTGGATCGGATTTTGCATTCCTTTTCTGTTTTGGGGCTCCTATCTTTTTATAACCGAACAGTCTTTAAATATAATCCAGGAAGAGTTCCGGAAGGCTTTTTTATTTCAGGGCAAAGTTTATAATCATTCGTTGGTACAATTATCCTTTTATGGATATCTTGCTTTTCTGATAATCATCGGGAGTCTTCATATGATAAGAACCATTGGCAACCGGAAGATTCAATCAAGAGCTTTTTTTATTTTTTTTCTGTGGTTATTTATACTAAATGGCCTTACACTATTCATGATTCCGTCAGCTGGAATTGAAATCGTCTATACCGGAGGCATTTCGCTTTCTTTTTTACTGAGCAATTACTTTACTACATGCAACAATACACGTTTCAACAATATCCTTTTGTTTATACTGGTGTCTGGTATTTTACTCGTTATAGCCAATGAATGGTTCGAATTTATTCCTGCCGGTTATTGTATTTTTTAAAAAAAACCGACACGAATAATCCCTGTCGGCTAAGGTAATTATCATACGAAAATATCATCAGAGTTTTTTCACATAGGACAAAACGCCGACACCTTCTCCGGCTTTTCCTTCTTTGAAGGAGATAAATACATGATAGACACCGGTTTTCTGACATTTAAAATCAAAGAACGGAAAATCTTTTCCGGTAGCACTGATGAATGTACTACCCAACAGTGTATTCATATCGAAAAGCTGCAAAACGGCTTCTCCTTCCGAATTCGGAGCTGTGCAAATGGAAAACCTGTAAACAACGCTTTTGCTTAACAACAAAGCAAATCTGGCTGTAGGAGGAGCTCCTCCCGGTGTTCCGGCATCGAGTTTCACGATGAAATCTTTGAGATACATGACATCTCCGGCGTTGGCAGCACATTGTGCTGTGAGTTGTGAAATATCTTGGGCGCGAAGCGCAAAAGCGCAGGACAACGCAAGAAATAGGACAATAGAAGATATATTTTTCATACTTATAAGCTGATTAACCTGTTACGAACTTCTTCAGTGGTAGTGATAATTTTATCTAATTGATCAGAATCGATTTCGACAATACTTTTATCATTCTGAACGATGGTAAGCATGCCATCTTCTTCAATCATTTCAGGTTCTCCTTTTTCAATTTTGATAGTAACGCCCTTGAATTGTTCCTTGATTAACAGAAGTTCATCAATCAGCTTGGCGTATTGTTTGTCAGCTTTATAATTTTCGAGGATCAGAATCAATTCATTTAAGGTGAGCTTTTGTTCTCCGATTCTTTCAGCCAGTTGGCTATTAGGGGCTTCTCTGGCCACCTGTGTTCCCAGGTACAATCCTTCAATCCAAACCCCGGTAACTATAAGTGCACTAAGATTGCTCCGGTTATTGGAGTGCAGAAACTTATCCATTTGATTAAAGCTGTGGACAGAAATATACATCAGGGAATCGAGGTTTTGATTATTGGTTGCCAATCGTTTGAGTGTGGTAAAATCAAAGAATTGTCCAACTTTAATTGCATCCGCGAGGGTCTTAATTGCAGAAATGTATTCAATTACCGCGGATGTTTTATTGTACATATTGAGATAACCTAAATCAGCACCATAAATTCCAAGATTCAGGGATTGCTTGAAGTTGGTTGATAAATTTTCTACCCGTGTGGTTGATGACAGGTATCGGTTAGAATAGGGTACTCCAAGTTCTTTAATTAAGGCGGCCATCTCTACCGGGGATGAAATATTCTGAACAACATTTTGCATGGTTTCCTCAGAAATTTCTAAAGCCTGATCCAGAATGGAATCCGGTACTTCGAATTCAGCTTCAGCACTACGATCTCTTATGGATTTACATGAAAGGATCAGCAGTACAGCTACCAGAACGTACACTAGCTTTTTTAACATAATTCAAATAATTTGATTATACACACAAAGTTAACGATCGGAATAAAAATAAAAAAAAACTGCAAGTATTTTACTAATTATTTTTCTTTTTGAATCGTTCTGTAAATGTTAACAACTTTTTAAAGCCGTCTTTATATAGAACCAGGTAGAACAATAATGTTAAAATCCAAACAATTAAAATATTAAACCAATATGTATCATATGTTTTGCCAAGGAATGGTTTAGCTGGCGAATAGAAATGTGTACGTATGCTTATAGGGCTTGCCGGTATGGGATCCTGATAGATAGGATCGTAATGTTGAACCAATTCCTGATTAAACTCCATGATTTTGTTTTTTTCATATACTTTACGCACAATATCGGATACGCCTTCGTTGTGGTAATTATCGCGAAGGAGATTATAGCCATCGGGATTGTTTTCCATCCAGAAGTTAATGTAGCTTTCCTTTTTGTTACTGACTAACTGGAATTTACCACCGTAATATTTATCCAGGGCCATCAGGTATTCATTTACCTTTTCAGCAGCAGGTTTGTTAAAGTTTTCGGGCAACAGCTGATCGGGATCTATAAAGGACTGTATATCGGTGTTAATTTTGCTTTCTTTTTTTATCTCATTGGCAAGTAAAGCCAAGTCGTTAGTCGATACACTTATCATCTCAATATTGTCCAGTTCACGGTTAATGCGCTCCAGTCTTTCGTTTAATTCGGGAAGCCAATATACCTTTTTATAATCAAACTGACTTTCAGCTTTTTCAAGTTCATAAAGTTTAATGTGTGATTTACCGTATGACATGAATTGATTATCCTTGAACTGATGAACCATTAAAGCTTCGTAAGTCCATTTGGTGACCATAAGTTCGGCAATAATAGGCACCTTGTCGATACGGCTTATGGTTCGGTTGAGTTTATCGAAACTGAACATAGCCCCGCTAAGGATCATCATGGGGATCATTACAAGCGGGATGAGAATATATATGGTAACAGCCGAGTTAAAGGTAGCCGAAATATTTAAACCAAAGATATTGGCAAATGCTGCTGTGGAAAATAAGGCCAGCCAGTATACGAAGTACATTCCTTTAACTCCCAGGATTGTGTTGGCAATTATGACAAACAGGAAAGATTGAATGGCTGAGATCAGGAACAAAATGGCAATTTTTGAAACCAGGTAACTCGAACGGCTCAGGTTAAGAAATCCTTCCCGTTTCAATATTTTGCGGTCTCTGAATATCTCCTCAGCGCTCACGGTTAAACCGAGGAAAAGCGCTACGATAAGGGACATGAAAATAAAGATCGGAATATTTTCATTTACCCTGAAAATATAAATGTCGGAATTCGGGTCTTCCAAGTACCGGATGATGTACGACAAAATGAATCCCAGTATTGGGGCTTCCAGTAAACTTAAGGCTATATACTGCCGGTTACTGATTTTGGAAAGAAAATCGCGAATAAAATAAATTTTTACCTGATTGAACCAGGAAGGTATTCTCAGGTTCTTGGGAGGTGCATCTTCCACCGAAGGCAGTTCCCTGTAATGAATAAGGTGCCGATAATGTTCATCCCATTGTTGGGAGGTTACTTTGCGGGCGTCTGTATAATTACCGAACTCATCTACAACCTTGGCTTCGATAATGTTAAGAATTAATTCGGGATTGACATTACCACAGGTGGGGCATTCCCCGATTTCACTGTTAATCTGGGCATCAAGACGTTTAAAATACATCACTCCTTCCACAGGATTACCATAATATATCATGTAACCCCCCGTATCAAGAATGATCATTTTATCAAACATCTTGTAGATTTCAGATGACGGCTGATGGATAACGACAAAAATAAGCTTTCCTTTAAGGGTTAATTCGCGTAATAAATCCATAACATTTTCGGAATCCCTTGAGGATAATCCGGAAGTAGGCTCATCAATGAACAGGATGGATGGTTCCCGGATTAATTCAAGAGCAATATTCAGCCTTTTTCGTTGTCCTCCGCTTATCGTTTTCTTAAGCGGTGTACCAACTTTCAAATCCTTTTTGTCATACAAACCAAGATTTTGTAATGTTTTATCAACCAGCTCTTTGATTTCCGTATCCGATTTATTTTTAAAACAAAGTTTTGCATTAAAATAAAGATTTTGAAAGACGGTAAGTTCTTCAATCAGCAAATCATCCTGCGGAACAAGTCCAATCACACCTTCGAGTTTTTGCTTTTCCTTATGAAGGTTTATTCCGTTAATAATTACTTCTCCTTTTGAAGGATTTTCGATTCCACAAAGAACGTTAAGCAGGGTTGTTTTTCCGGCCCCACTGGCTCCCATTATACCAATAAGACGGCCATGGGATTCTGAAAAACTTATATTGCGTATTCCGATATTTCCATTGGGAAATCTGAATTCAAGGTCTCTGGCAATATAAGAGATCTGGCTTGCGACCATGTCTGCCAGAAAATGAGAGGCAATATCGCTATAATAAACCGGAGCGGCTTTGGGTAATTTTACCGTACCACCGTTGGCAAATAGATATATACGGTCGTTTCTAATAGGGAGTCCGTTTAAAAACAGATCTTCGTTACCGGTATATTTTAAAAAATAGAGATCGACACTTTTAATACGCAGTATTAAAATATTAGCATCGAGCTGCTTGGTATGAATTTTTTTTGCAAACCGGGTGTGTAAGGGTTTATCATTGATGATCAGTATATTGATATCATCGAGTTCTTCAGGTTCGTTCTTAATAACAAAAGCCTCAATGCTTGCAAATTCATCTTTGGTCACTTTAAATACATCAGCAACTGTATTGACAATTTGCATACGCTGATCCGTAAATTTACGGTCAGCATTGATGATTTCGAACAAACGGACTAGCACAACAACTTTTTGCCGTTGTGTAAGGGTTTTATTGATTTTTTTACACAATCCGAGAATACGGACTGAATCCTTTACAGACGTAAGTTTACGGGTGCCTTTATCCTCTTCGTTTTCAGGCTCTTCGGTGTCTTCACTCAAACCGGCATACTGTTCAAAGAGTGCGTAATATTCCTTTACTTCTTCATCATTGAGTTGTTGTTGCAGAAAATTTTTCACATATTCCAGCTGTGTCACTTCGACACCCTCATCCTGCTTCGCAATTATTGCGAAGAGCTGCATCAGCGCTCTTAGAACTTCTTCACTCATTCAAGAAAAGTTTAAAATAATCCGTAATCAGATACGTTTTTCCCCGATCAGGAATAAGCGACCTGTTCAAAAGGCACGTCTACAATATCGGCATATTCTTCACCGGCTTCTTCCATGTCTTCATCGTCTTCTGGATAGTGCCAGCGGATCAGTACATCATGGCCTTTTTCGTGCATTTCTTCAAGCTTCATCAGGATATCCAACAGGAGTTTTGATGAAGCTGTATTGAAATACGTAAGTTTAAAATTAAGCACCGTTTTTTTATTCGGTTTTTCGGCATATTCATTCAGCCAGTTAATAACGGGCTCATAAAATGAAGAAACGTCTTCAGGCAGAGAACGGCCCGAAATTTCTAATATCTCATTTTCCGCATCCAGGATTATTTTTGGAGTATCTTCTGTGCCTTGAATTTTGATTGTTTCCATATATTATCAATTTAGAGTTCAGACCTAGAAATCGTTGAAGTTAATAAAAAGAAAGAAGTATCATCAGAAATAGGAAGAAAATGGTATTCCAGTTCTTTTCCTGTTTTCCTTTTGATATCAATAAAACCCAATCCGGCACCACCTTTTTCAGACAACCTGCCTTCCTTCATCTGTTTTTTGTAAAGTTCTTTCAGTTCATCTTTATCCATTTTATTGATGTTTTCAAGTAATTCAGTCAGGTATTCAATTTTATCATTTTCAACAGCATTGCCGGTGGTAACACTGTATTCATTTTCCCCTTTACTGACCAGGAAAATGCCTCTTCCTGAAAAAAGATAATCATTGGAGGTAAAATCATCAGCATGTTTACTAATGTTTTGCAGGCATTCAACCATCACATGAAATACTTTGCGTTGAACTGAATTTGGCTCATCGTCCTTTGACATATTTGATTCTGTCAAGGAAGTAAATGCTTTTGTAATCTGATGTGTTATTTCACCTTCATAAACCAAGGTAATTTCATGGGCTTTCATTGATTTGTAAAATTCATATACAAATTCCAGAAAGCCTTTCACATCTTTCTTATTGTTCATAGTATTATAAGTTTTTTATATTGTTTCATCATTAAAATTCTATTCCAATTAATAAAACGTCATCAATCTGTTTACCTTCTCCTTTCCATTTATCGAAATCCGATGCAAAAAGGTTACTATATTTTTCAATCTGCAGATTATTATTTTCAGCAATCAATTCACGGATACGCTTTGGCGAATATTTCTTATCTTCAGGACCACCTAACTGATCAGGCAATCCATCGGAAAAGAAAAAGATCTTATCTCCGCGTTTGTAGTTGATAATATAATTTGTGAAATTTTCTTCTTCCTTTTTCCGGTGAGGGATACCACCAATGGCTTTCCTGTCTCCTTTAAATTCTGTAAGTTCACCATTACGCAACAGGTATAACGGTCGGTGCGCACCGGCAAACTGTACTTCTTTTTCTTTATGGTTAATCTTACAGAAGGCAATGTCCATTCCGTCACGGGCTTCAGCGTCTTCCATTTCCTGCTTAAGGGTTTTTCGAACACCGAAATGCAACAAGTCACATATCTCTGAGGCTTTAAGTTTCCTTTCGTGATCGACAATACTGTTGAGCAGAAAATACCCGACAAATGATAACAAGGCTCCGGGGACCCCATGACCGGTACAATCCACAGCAGCAATGAATATTTCATCGCCTCTCCGGAAAAACCATGGGAAATCACCGCTGACAACATCCCTTGGTTTATAATAAATAAACGATTTGGGCAAGGACTCTCTTACGATTCTGATATCAGGAAGAATTGAACTTTGAATCCGCTGTGCATAGTTGATTGAGTCTTCTATTTTTCGGTTTTTATCCTGAATTTCAAGCTCAATTTGTTTGGCTTCTGTAATGTCATGCCCGACAAACAAAATGGTTTCAAGCTCATTTTCATTAAACTCCGGTATAGCGGCAAAACTCATTATACGGTCACACGGTTTGTCTTCAATCACGGCTGGTATTGTCAGTTCATTCGTTGTTTTGTTGGGGTATGCTTTTACCGTTTCGATTGTTTCCCTGAAATAGTTGAAAAGGACATCCGATATGGTGATTTCGTTAAGAGTTTTATTAATGAGGTCCTTGGGTTCTATCCCCATAAAGCTCTTTACCATTGGATTTGCGTAAAAGAATTGTCCGACGGTACTCAACCGGATTATCATGTCGAGTGAATTTTCAGACAGGGATTGCATCTTGCTTTTAAGGCGTTCTTCTCTTTCAGCTCTTTTTCGTTCTGTAATATCGGTTGAGTTAAGAATAATCCCCTTAATTGCAGGATCTTTGAGGAGGTTACGGCCTGTGGTTTCAAGAAATATTTTCTGCCCGTTCTTTTTCATGTAGGTATACTGTATGGAAACAGGCTCATCAGGGGAAGCCAGCAGCTGTTTAAACATATTGCGCATAGCATTTTCGCCTTTGCGGGTCAACCTGTCCATATCTTTGCCTCCCATCATTTCCTCCGGTGTGAATCCAAGGATTTTTATTACGGAAGGGCTTTCATATTTCATTACCATGTTTTCATCGTAAATCGAAATGATTTCAGAAGCATTTTCAAGCAAGGAATACAGTCGTTTTTGAGCGTTCTCTACCTCTTGAATCTTGGCTTCAAGTTGTTCATTTGATTTTTTCAACTCTTCCTGCGTAGCCCGCATCTCTTCGGCATTTTGCCGCAGCTGTTCTTCGTTCTCACGAAGCTCGATTGTCATTTGTTGCGATTCTTTCAACAGCTGCTCTGTACGATAGCTGACTTTAAGGTTGAAAATGGTACGTGCAATGATTTCCCCCAGTTCTTTCAGGAATCGTATCGTTAACTCGGGAATATGGGCTTCAATGGAAGCAAATTCCATCACGCCCTGAAGTTTTTCACCAGCAATCAGCGGAATCAATAATATGCTTTGGGGCTTCTGATCACCCAGCAAGCCGGAGGTAATGGTAACATAATCTTCCGGAATTTCGGTACGGTATATGTCGTCCATTTCATACGCACATTGACCTATCAATCCATAACCCAACCTGAATTCCTGATTGATGTATTTTTTTCGGTTGTAAGCATAAGTAGCAGTACTGGAAAGTACTTTTTTATCTTCTTCGTATATATACATTGCTCCCTGTACGACATTAATATAGCTAACCAATAGGGCAATGACTTTATCCGAGAGTTCGTCTATTTTATTGTGAAGGCGTAATACATTGGATATCTTTTCTTTTCCTGCAGCAATCCAGTTTTCTTCTGATTCCTTCTCGTGATTTGTAAGCAGGTTATCCCGCATCATTAATAACGAATGCCCCAAAATGTCCTGATCGCTTGTAAAATCAAGTTTTGCATTGTAATTCCCCTCTCCTATTTGTTTTGAGAACTCAGCCATTGCATTAAGCCTGGCATCACGATCGTTGATTTGCTGGTCAAATTTTTGCTTTTCGAGGTTGCGCTTTTTCTCAATTGTATAAACAGAAACAATTACCAGAATGGGAATTATATCCATGATCCATATTACAGGATTATCCCTGTGTATCTGGTAAAGCCCAGATAATGAGAAAGAAACATGCGTGCGTATGATTTCCAATATCCAGGAAACAACCGGGAAGAGTGATCCGGATATTATTGCCCATCGAATTGCCTGCGATGATAATGCCTGACTTAATATGGTTTTATTATTTTCCTCCACGATCATTATTTTGTGGAAACAAATTTATTTAATCTTTCTCCTAATTCAGAAATTAAAATATTTAAAATTTTAAACTGCACGGTATTGATTTTTTTAAAAGTTGCCAGTTCAATCACAGCAAGCGTTTCATCTTTATATACCAGGGGAAGAATGATCAGGTGTTTTGGCAGCGTACCTCCTAATCCGGATTCCACCTTGAAATAGTTTTCCGGTATCTCATGGATACTGGTTATTGTCTTATTTATTGCTGCCTGTCCTGTTAGGTTTTCTCCAGGCTTGAAAGAAGCTGGTTTATTTCCGGTGAGGGCATATTCACCTTTACAGGTAAATAACTTTCCACCATCACTGCGATAAAAAAAGACACCACGAACAATTTCAATTTGTTTTGAAATATTCATTAAAACCTTATTGGCGAATGTTTCAATTGATTTCACGGACTGTAATCCTGAATAAATCTGACCGATGCTTTCTTTCAGATCAGACTCATCAACCGTAGTTTCTTGCTCCTGTTTCTTTTTTTCTTCCATCTTTTTGATCAGCTTTTCTTTTTCAGTTGCGACAAGACGATCGACAGCCTCCTGAAAAGCGTCCGTGTCAGATAATTTCAGCGAAAAGTAAAATAAAATAACGCATGCGGCTATCAATATAATCAGGAACACAATAATCCATCCTTCATTCCGTATATCCTTAACAGTCAGCATTGAATTCCAGATAGCAGCCAAGGTTAAAAAAGCAGCAACAATGATAACCATGAAGGTTACCAGTATGAAACGCCTGTATTTAGAGAGGTTTATCATCAGATCATTTGATTTTTTGTAAAAACCTTATTATAAGATCAGTGGTATATACGAAATCTGCTTTTGTAAGTTGCAGGGCAGAAGTCGTCATGGTTTTAACTTCACATTCATTGGGATCCTGAACAATGGTGATGCCTCCGCAATCATGTACTTTTTTTAATCCATAGGCTCCGTCTTTGTTAGCTCCCGACAGAATTATACCGATCAGTTTTTCACGATAGGCGTTTGCTGCGGTAATAAAAGAGAGATCGATGGATGGTCTTGAATGATTTACCACATCTTCAGTTGATAAAGCTATACGATTTGCCAGCTCGATGTACATATGATAATTAGCCGGAGCCAGATAAGCCCTGCCAGGTTTCAACTGATCTTTATCATTGGGCTCTTCAATAGAGATATTTGATTTGAGCGAAAGGGCCTCCACAAATCCTGAACGGACATGTTTTAACCTGTGAAGGCAAAGCATGACCGGTATAGGAAAAGTCTTTGGCAGGGAACTCAGTATTTTTGTCACTACCTGAAAACTTCCTGCAGAACCACCAATGATAACTGCTTTATAATTCATTGTTTAATTCAGCCAGTAATCCGTTTTTTATATACACTTTCAGCTTCGTTTACTAATTCGAAGTCTTTGTTAGAACCAACTCCTGATATTTTTTCCTTAATACCAATAATCAGATTTCCCGAAGCCGACATGCTGCCGCTTATAATGGACAGTATCCGATCCTGCATGGTTGGATTATAATATATCAGGCTGTTTCTGAACAAAACAAGCTTCACATTAGTAGGTGCATTATCAAAATTAATATTTAGTTTATTAAATTCAACATTCGCGATTAAGGAAGTATCCCTGAAGGCATAATATCGGTCGAGTTTATAATAATCTGTAAAGGAAGCAGAACCATTCGAACGAATATAGTTCTCTGCAGAAACTTCAATCTTTTTAAGGTCATACTGCCCTTCTTTAATAATTTCGATGCTTTTGTTGCTAACTGATGATGCCAGAATATTCACTTTGTCCGTTAAATTTGTCTCAGATAACAAGATCATCAAGGAGAAAAGTTCTCCTCCAGAAACGCAATTCGGTAACCAGATTTTGAATTTACCAATGCATTTCTCTATAGCATTTGGCAACAGATCTTCTCTAAGCCATCGCCAAAGGGAAGGATCCCTGAACATTTCAGTAGAGGGAACTGAAATTTCGTGGAGGAAAATATCGAAAAAATCAGGTTCATCTTTGAGTTTCTTAATCAGGTTTTCAGCATTACTTAAATTATTTCGGATGATTAATCTTTCCAGCCGTTGTTTTATTGAGGTTAGTGCAAAGTTACTGAAGTCATAATTATAAAAGCTTTTTATTGCTCTGATAATCTCTCTAATATCAACAATTCCAAGCTCAGTCATTATTTCATGTAATAGTTATGGGAACAATTTATATCGTCAGTTTCTCAGGAATTTCCGTTATAATATTCAGTACTTTAACAGGAAGTCCATCTTTGTTGGTAACCACAGCAAAGTGTTCTTTGAAGTAATAGACCTTTTTACCGAGTATCAGTTTTTCAATAATTGTTGTATTGGATAAATTGCTCAAGCGACTCCAAAATTTGGAATCCACGACCGAATTAATACCAAAAATATAAAGATGCGATTTCCCGAGTAACTCCTTATCTTTTTTGTTCAGAAAAACAAGAAATTTGTCATTTATGGAGGTAATGGTACCATCGAGATCGTATTCGATGAGAAAAACGGACATGTTCAGGGAGTTGACAATTCCCCTGAATTCCTCTTCACGGCGTAAAGATTCTTCCTGGGTGGCTTTAAGTTCTTCCATATTCTGACGCATTTCTTCTTCCTGTTCTGCCATTTCGATAGCCTGTTGCTGTGATTTCGCCAGCAGATCGGATGTGCGTTGATTAACACGGGTGGTTATTATGGTTGATCCAAGATTACCAGCTACTTCTTCAGTAAAAGTAATTTCGTGTTCGTTAAATTTATTTAATGAAGCTATTTCCAATACTCCTACCAGTGTGGACTCATGCAAGACAGGGACCAGTAAAAGATTATCCGGAGGTGCATCCCCCAGGCCCGATGTGATTAAAATATAACCGCCAGGTATTTCGGTTAAATGTACGGTCTTTTTTTCTATGGCACAGGTGCCGACAAGTCCTTCTCCCATCAGGATTGTTTTTTCAATGTATTTCTTACGGTCATAAGCAAAAGCTGCAGATAGCCTTAAAACCGGCTTTTGCTTATCCGTTTCATCGAGCATAAAAAATCCACCCTGAATGGCATTAAGGTATTTAACGAGTTCCCTGATAAATGAATCACCCAGGTTTGTCAGATTATTACTGTTGATTCTCAAAATATTACCAAATTTAGCAAGGCCTTCGTTGATATACCGGCGCCTTACATTCTCCTCATTATAACGTGCCTGTTCTTCTGAGGATGTAATTAAATTATTCTGAAATTTTTTCATTTCAATACCAAGTTCGTCTCTCTCGCTCAGTAGTTCAATCTCAGTATCCAGCTGACCCTGATTGAGGTCTTGAGCGAAATGTGTTTTGGCTTTGAGTCCTTCAGCCAACTTGTTTAACTCAACCGATAGACCCCCGGGATCATCGGATGGATCAATTTTTAATGACCCTTCCGGTAGCATTCCCGCAGCGAGCTCAGATACACATTGCCGAATAATACTCATCGGATTCATCAAACCTTTCCTAAATAAAATGAATGCCGATAAAAGTAATCCCAGGAACAGGAAGAGGATGATGGCAAAACCTGAAATGTAACTGCAGGATTCTGTACCATGTACTCTTTTCTGAATCCTATTCCTCAGGTCTTCAAATGTGCCATTTACCTGTTTATAAGCTTCATTATAAGCATGTAGTTCTCCCTGGATAGTCGAAAATCCTATCCGGTCGTTAAGTGCCTTGATTTCAGCTGTCAGCTGCATCAGGGTATCAAATCTACCGGAAATCTCCATTTCACCAAAGGGTAGCTGACTTTGTATACTTAAAGTAAGGGCATTCAACTCGTCAGTTATACTGTTGTTATTGGTTAACAAATATTCATATTGCAAGGCTTTGATCGTTTCAATTCCGATTAAAAGATCTTCGCTTACATTTCTCAATGAATTTTCAATGTCAATGGTTTGTTTCATCCATTTTGAGATGACTCCGCTGTAAACACTGCCTCTTTCTTTAAGGGAATAAATTAATATAGAATTGGCTGCTGAATAATCGGATATCACATGGTTAAACAGTTCTATCTGATCGGAAACTTCCAACTTTTTTACAAGTACTTTAATATTTCCAAGTCGTGTGATGGATTCATCAAGCTCCATAAAGATATTGTCCATTTTCTTATCCGTATTATCAAAAGTCTCTTTTCCCACGTCCTTTCCGTATAAGATGGTTGTCAGTAAACGGTGATGTGAAGCATTGAGGATTTCGATCTTTTCCTTGATAAGAAAAAGCTGTTTTTCAGCTTTCGCTGTATGATTTATGCGAAGCTGTATAAAATACAGGATGAATACTACAGCAGCAATATATAAAAGAAGCAACAGAAAAAAATAATAAAGTCTTTTTGGTATAGCTGACAATTTGTTCATTGGTTCATATTTTATAAAAGCCGGAAATCTTATTAATCCCATCAATAAATTTAAAGTAAAAATATTCAATTAATACCTTATGTAATCTAAATTTAACCAACAGCATCAATTTTTAAAATAAGCATGTCCCTTTTTTATGAATTTTGCAGCGTGCATTCCGAGAATTGTTTCGTGTAAACCCAATACCATACAGCCATTCTCATAAAGGTTTTGATGATACAGATCAAAAACCCTGTTTTGTAAGCTGTAATTAAAATAAATAATTACGTTTCTGCACAAAATAAGGTCAAATTTGACATATAAGGTATTATTATCAAGCACCAGATCATGTTTTTTGAAAACAGGCTTTTCCCGCAGGTAACTTTTCATTTTAATAATATCGTTCATTTTGTCGATATCAAAATATTTGCTGTAGGGTACATCATTGTATTCTTCATAGTTATATGGATTTTCCTTGATCACTTTGTCAAAGTTGTCAAGGTAAGCAATATTGAATCTGTATTTATATTCTCCCAATCTCGCTGTTTCAAGTACATCGCTATTGATATCGGTTGCATATACTTTAGCTCTGTCAAAAAGGTCAAGCTCACACAGAAGGATGAGCATGGAATATACTTCCTGTCCCGTTGAACAGCCTGAATGCCAAATATTAATGATAGAATTATTTTTAAACCGGGGCAGAATCGAAAATCGCAATGCCTGCCAAACCTGTGGATCACGAAATAATTCTGTGGTATTTACGGTTATTTCCTTAACGATCTGTTCAACAAAATTACTGTCACTTTTAATGCGTGTAATAAGCGTATTCATACTCATTTTATGGTCCGTCAGGACCTTAAAGAGTCTTCGTTTTAATGATTTTTCAGAATACTGGCTGAAATCATACCGAGATGTGCCTTTTAAAGCAAAAACAAAGAGCTGAAAATCCTGATCTGTTACCGTCATACCACTAATCTTTGGCTTATCACACTCGGTTAGGTTATATCATTTCCATACTAAATCTATTAAAAGTTCGTGAATATTTAAAACAATTTGAGATTATTTTGATTCATGCATTTAACGACAAGGTTATGCACATATGGCATGCAGATAATATTGAAAGAATTCCATGTGGGGAATTTGCGATGTTAATTCATGCAATTTCAAATGGTAAATCCTTTATTATTCAATGTTTTTTTCATTATTTTATAAAAAATTCAACTATGGAACTAAAAACTGCAATACAAAAACGGACCAGTGTAAGGATATTTAAAAATGAAAATGTTCCCGTTTCAGATCTTAAAGAAATGGTGAGGCTGGCTGGTCTTGCTCCCAGTGTTAACAATTTTCAGCCGTGGAGATATATTGCCATAACCAATAAAGATTTGCTAAACCGAATGGCTGACATTGTTGCCGGAAAGATTGCAGGATTGCCCTTGAAAAAAACAGTGGCCTCAAAAAACATAGTAACCCAGGTCACCTGGTTTTCCACTTTTTTTAAAGACGCACCAGTTGTATTGGCATTGGTAATCGAGCCATACGAAACCGTTTTGGAAAGTGGGGTTAACCTGTCACATGAAGAAATAAACAAAATCCGTAATTATCCCGACATTCAAAGCGCAGGCGCCAGCATTCAGAATTTATTGTTGTCAGCTGTTGAAATGGGATACGGTGCCTGCTGGCTTAGCGGACCGATGGTTGCTAAAAAGGAAATCGAAGAAATCCTGGAGATTAAGGCTCCATCCAATCTGCTGGCCTTTATTGCTGTTGGGAAACCTCGTTCTGAACCCCGACCAAAAGATAAACCTAACCTGGCAAATTCTATGAAAATAATAGAATGAACAGATAAAAGTTATGCCGGCAGGGAGTTCCCCCATTTTAAGTAAAGCTATTCATCCAGGTGCTTTCTCTGAAGCATTGGTATATTGCTATCCTTTTCGGAAGGCTTTGAGTTTTTTTCATTTTTTGCTCAAAGAGTTTCGCTGAGCATTTGAGGGGCTGTCTTGTATGCAGGGATTTGCAATTAATTTACACTAAGTCAATAAGTTATCTTTTCTATTTACCTTTAGTCCGGTTATTATATTATTTAATCACGTCGACCTTTTGGTTGGTGTAAAAAATATGACTCCTTTGAACGGGGGACGTATATATCCATAGAAGTTAAATGCAGGAATTATGGAACCAACAATGAAAGCAACCGAGATTCACGCCTGTTCCTGTAAACCCTCAACCACAAAAAGATGTACTCATCGGATTAAAAAGGTTATCTTTTTTAAATTAAGACTAATAGCACTAACAGGAT
The DNA here is from genome assembly GCA_016928305.1 of Bacteroidales bacterium. GTDB lineage: Bacteria > Bacteroidota > Bacteroidia > Bacteroidales > UBA10428 > UBA5072. The sequence continues at coordinate 209,250 of JAFGKY010000002.1, read as the reverse complement.
TATTTATCGTTAGCACCAGTTATCAAAGCCATAAAAACGAACTGTTATTGCTTGAAAATAACTTGTTTTTACCCGCTTTCTCGGATGACCTGTCAGTTTTTTTTCAACGGTTTCCTAAAAATGATCGTCATCCATCAGGCAGATCCGACCTTCAAACGATGCCCTTGATAAAAGAATTTTATGCAACCCGGGAATACAAACCTGTATGGACGTATAATGCAACGATATCGGATGAGGCTGCAATAATGCTTGATTTGCTGGACAGAGCTGAACGGTTCGGGTTTGAAAGCAAATTGTTTCATGCAGGTGCGATAAGGCAGGAATTGGCTGTTATGAAAAATAAAGACCTGCCAATGAAGTACATGGAAAGCCGCAGGAACTTTGAACTGATGCTGACAGATGCCTGTTTGAAATTTCTGGTTTATTTGAAAATGGGTTACCATAAATTTGACTCCTCTCTTTTCTCTTTGCAGGCCGTTGCTGATCTTCCGGTTTATTTAAACAGTCTGCTGAAGGGTAATGATTTTGAAAACAGTATTCTTTCGGTTCAACCCACATTTGTTGAATACCAAAGGCTTCAGAAGGGACTTGACCGGTTTTTAACCAATGTTGAAAGAAACGATACCCGTTTCAGCATTCCTGATCCTTTAAAAGATCCGGATCTGTTCAGGGAAGTAGCCGGAAAGATATTGACAAACATTGGCTATCTTAACTCCGTATCATCGGATACAGCTTTTTTACAGGCACTTAAAAAGTTTCAATATTATCATGGTCTGGAGCCGGATGGTAAAGCTGATAAAAATACCTGCAAAGCACTTGCACAATCAACCGAGGAAAAATTCAGGCTAATTGCTCTTAACCTCGACCGGTTAAGAAAAGAGACCCTTCAAACGGATCATTTAATATACGTTAACATACCTGCCTATCAGGTGAGGATCTATAAGATGAACAGACGAATCGGAAATGCACGGGTTATTGTAGGCAAGGTTAAAACACCCACTCCCTTGATCGACAGTAAAATTGAAAAGATAATTACAAATCCGTATTGGCAGGTTCCGCGTAGTATAACCCTCAACGAGATGTTACCAAAGCTGAAGTCCGACAGTGGATATTTAACTCGTAACAGATTGCAGCTGATGGATGAAAACAGGAATCCGGTTGCATATAATCAGGTTGACTGGAATGCTGTTTCTACGGAAAATTTTGACCTTAAACTCAGGCAGGATGCAGGAAAAAATAATTCATTGGGCCGCGTAAAATTTGTATTTCCCAGTCCTTATTCAATATACCTGCATGATACTCCGGGTAAAAATGTTTTTTCCAATAATTTCAGGGCATTGTCGCATGGATGTGTTCGTTTACAGCATCCTGAGATGCTTGCAGAATATTTAGTCAGGGAATGTACTGTACAAGATAATGATTTGGATATAACAAGTCTAATTAACAAAGGTATTCATTGTGAAATATCCCTAAACAATCCGGTAGATCTGCATATTCATTATTTAACCTGTGAAGCCGATGAAGATTATAACATTTTCTTCTATCAGGATGTTTACGGATTCGACAAGAAAGATTTAAAAAGACTCGAATCCCTGCAATAATTCTCATTGCTGGAATAAATAAAAAGCAGCGATTTCCCCCGGATTTTATCAATGATATTATTTACCAGGTTCACAGGCAGGGCAGGACATCCAAAACTCCTGCCCAGCCTGCCGTACGATTCAATGTATGTATGACTTACGTATGTCGCTCCATGAATCACAACTGACCGTTTTTTGGCATTATCATTGATCCCTTTCTCCAAACCATCCAGTATAAGAGAATATCCGTGCTGTCCCATATAAGTTTTCCCTGTTAAATAGTATCCAAGACTGCTTTGATGGGAGTGAAAATCATTGGAAAAGTTTATAGCATAAACCTCTCCTGAATTTTTCCCATGTGCTACCAGAGATTTATAGATTATTTTTTCAATTGCAAGGTCAATAATAAATAATCTGTCATGGTAAGAAGGTTTATCGAAATCGATGATGGTTATCACATTTTTATTGATGATCTGTTCTTTCCCCACTAATATTCTGTGTACCTTCATCGAGGACCTAAATGCAGCTAAAGGCAATTCGGGATCATTCAACCGTTGGTATAACAAATCAATGTCCGGAATATTTGCTTCCCTTTCTTTGGTTGTAAACGGAAGCTGGTCCTGCCCGATTTTGAAAACGGGCAAGAGTGCGGTTAAATACATAATAAAAACGGGAATAGTCAATTGAAATATCATGTACTTCCGGTTAATAGGGTATCTTAGTTGCAGTGATATTCTGTTTAAGGAGATATTTTACTCTCAAAAATGCCGGCATCCTGGGGGATGCTTGTGGGGCCCCAGATTTTGACATTGTCAATCCGACCGGAACCATCAAATGAGCCAAAACCTATATATCCCATAACAAGCTCGGGATTCTTTGTTGTCATAACAGGATTTTTCATATCGTTAAAATAAACGTTAACGATTCTGTTCACGATACTCCTTTCCACGCGTACACGATTCCACTTCCCATTTCCCCAGTTGATTCCGGAAGTCTGCCAGTTGGAAACCTTGCAACGGGGTGCATTCTTTACAAGGAATATTCCGTGGGTACTGTCGTCTGACCCAGAAGCAAGCTGAATATAATAGAAATGTGAGGAATCTTTTACGGAAAAGAAAATACATATATTACTGTGTTCAGTTTCAGAGTTGGATTGCATTAAATCAGCCTGCAGGATAAAATCACCGAAGATGTGTTGTGTAACGATGCCCAAAATTGCAGGTGAACGGAATGGAGGCACATAGCGTGTATGACTGGTGAATTCGAGAAACCGGTTTTCCTTATTGCTTTTTATTTCCCACGAAGCCGGATCTGAAAATTTAAAATCTTTTATTGCCGCACTGGCTGAGAAATTTTGCTGGTACAACAGAATATATCCGTCGGGAAGGGATTGAGAAAATGACAGGATCGGGATTAACCAATATACTATCAGCAGAAAGAATTTATTCATTTGAGTTGTAATTGTTATAATGGTACTATTGGTTGTAATGGTTGCAGGGGATATGTGTGTTGGGGGCTAAAAGTACAGTTTTCCCATGAAGGAAGAAAATCTTTTAAGAGAAACTAATGAACAATGAAAATTCATCATTCATTATGGATTAGACGGATCTTATTCTTTTATATAAGAAAGATCAGGGCTTCGTTTTTTTACTCCATCTCTCCTCGCGTTCGGATGCTTTTTTCTGCCATTCAGGAACCATTGTTTGCAAGAATTCCTCCTTCTCACTTTTAAGTCTCTGTATGTCAAGTCCTGTTAGAGCCTGTGCTTTTGCCTTGGTGTCAATATCGGGATAAGGTACTTCACCGGTAAAGCCGAGAGATGCCAGCAGTCGGGCGAGTTTCACCCTGGCCTCCTGTGACCGGTCGATACCGGCGGCAATGATCCTGCTGATCTCCACCGGCGAGTGGATGGAATTGCCATGGCCGGCCGAGGAGAAATCCCAGCGCCATTGCGCTTGCCTGATAAGGGAAAGAATATCTTTCATCTGATCATCCGTCGCCCCTTTTTCCCAGGCCTTGCCCGCTTCCAGGTGAGCCCTTACCAATAACTTTTCCAGCTTGTCACGATTTTCGATGATCTTGTCCTGCCGTTCATATACATCGTTTATCAATTCTGCTGTTTCCTCTCGGTGGCATACCTGGCACGAATTGGCAACATTGTTGAGCGGACTTTGAATATGATGATCGGTGAATTTCTGTCCTCCTTCACTTTTATAAGGCATATGACAGTCGGCACAGGCAACACCCCGTTTGGCGTGCACGCCCGTGAGAAACACCTCGTAATCGGGATGTTGCGCCTTCAGCATGGGCGCTTTGCTGATGGCATGGGTCCAGTCGCTGAATGCATAAGTGTCATAATACTTTTCCATGTCGTCCACCGTCATACCCTTATCCCACGGATAAGTCAGGTATTCCACATTTTCTACTTTTTTCTTATCAAAGTAATACTCAACATGACATTGGGCACAGACGAGGGAACGCATTTCCTGGTGGGTGACCGTGTTGATGTCTCTGCCCATGCGCTGAAAAGCCTCGGAAAGGGCGGGCCTTGAAATGCGCAGGTTCATCGTGGCAGCATCATGGCAATCGGCACATCCGATGGGATTTACGATCTCATGGCCTTTACTCTCCCATGTACCTTTATAAAACGCTGCAGGTCCCATGGTTTTCATCAGCCGGGGCACATCGGAACTTTTACAGGTCCAGCATGTATTGGGCTGTGGACTTGGTGATACAGCTGAAGGCCCTCCCGTGCGCAGAATGTTGCGGATATCGGTGACGGCATAGTAATGACCCCTTGACTGGTTGTAATCCTTCGAAAACGAATACCCTGCCCAAAGAACTACCATGCGCGGATCGACTTCCAGCATATCGATAAAGGCGCTTCCGTTGTATTTGCTCCTGAACAGGGTGTCGGCAGTCCTCAGGTAGGATTCATATTCCCGGGGGAAATTCTTGCCCCAGACAGCGTTGCGAGGTTCCCAGTCGGGGTAATCAACCTGCGGCTTATAGGCAAAAACAGCTTCGGTGCGGCGTTCTATAATGGAAGATGCCAGCAGACCCAGCAGAAACACAACGACCAGGGTGATACCGAACAATATCCATCCTATATAGGGCTTGTTGCTGATGATTTCCCGGAGTGGTTTCATAAGAATGATTTTATGTTTTCTGATTATTCAGGTTCTGTTTTCATCCATTCGGGCACAGGGCTTTCGGGCAGAGGCACGCGGGCATTGGGTACACTCGACAGGCTGTTGACCCGGCCATGGGGGGTCTCACGGTGACATTCCCAGCATTGCCTTTGCTCCTTGGCACATTGATACGAATTCGTAAAGTTCAGCATCCTGCTGTCGGTCATCAATGGCTCGTGACAACGTATACAATTGTTCTGCACCACCTTTTGACCGGCCTCTTTGATAAAGATGACCTGAGGCTCGGCACGCAGGGTAAAAATAGTGGCATGACGCAGGCCGTCCATGGCCTTGAAATAATAATGATTCACGAAGTTGTTATGAGGGACATGGCAATCGTTGCAATTTGTTTCTTCACGGTGTGAACTGTGACTCCAGGTGGCATATTGAGGGGCCATGATATGGCAGTTCACACAGGTCTTTGCATCGTCTGACAGGTAGGATGAAGCACGGGAGATGTGAAAAAGAAATACCAGGATACCAAACAGAATACCGGAAGTGATCAGGACCGGCACTTTCCATTTTTCGGGGGGGAGTATTTTCTGAACCAGGCTCCTCATGTTGTCGGCTTCAGCAAATAGTAACCGGTAAACAGTATCTGTTATATCAAATATAGTGATAAAAAGTTAATGATGAAACGGGAGTGTTTAGCACAATTTTTTATGAAAAGCGAACAACTCCCCTCTTGAGAGGGGCCGGGGGTGTGTATATTTACAGCATGTTATTAACAATCCCTATCCCCTCTCAAGAGGGGTACAGATCCTACTCTGAATAAGAAATATCTTACAAATCAAATCCGATATCCCTTCTGTAGTATTTTTTATTGAAATTGATGATGGCTGCGTTTTTATTGGAAACAGCCAGGGCTTCCCTGAAAGTGTTTCCCACGGAACTTACGGCCATCACCCTGCCACCGTTTGTCACTATCCTGCCATCCACGATTTTTGTACCGGCATGAAAAACAATGCTGTCCGAAACCTTGTCAAGACCTGTAATTTCCTTACCTTTTTCATAATCGCCGGGATAACCACCCGAAGCGAGCATGACAGTTGTAACAGCACGCGGATCAAAAGAAACTTCAGCTGCATCAAGGGTTTTATTGACAACGGATTCAAAAAGACTAACAATATCGCACTGCAACCGGGGCAGAATAACTTCTGACTCCGGATCGCCCAGCCGGGCATTGTATTCGACAACATAAGGCTCTCCCCGGCAATTCATGAGTCCGAAAAAGATAAAACCCTGATAATCGATTTGTTCTTTCCGGATGCCCTCAACAGTGGGCCTGATGATTCGGTCTTCTACTTTACTCATAAAATCGGGGGTGGCAAAGGGAACAGGTGATACAGCACCCATCCCGCCGGTATTCGGGCCCGTATCTCCTTCTCCGATACGCTTATAATCTTTTGCTTCAGGCAGTATTTTGTAATGGATACCATCGGTAATTACAAAGGCAGATAATTCAATACCTGAAAGATATTCTTCCACCACAACCTTTTTACTGGCTTCACCAAATTTTCCGTCCAGCATATGCCGGAGTTCATCTTTGGCTTCCTGCAATTCATTCAATATCAATACTCCTTTACCGGCAGCAAGTCCGTCAGCTTTCAGAACGTATGGCGGATTCAGTGTTTCAAGAAAAGCAAAGCCCTGATCAGCCTTTTCAGGGATAACAGAAAAATAGGCAGCGGTAGGTATGTTATGTCTTCTCATGAAAGCCTTTGCAAAATCCTTGCTGCCTTCAAGCCGGGCACCTTCTTTTGAAGGACCGATAACAGGTATATGCTGCAGACCGGGTGTCTGTTTGAAATAATCATATATGCCTTTTACCAGCGGATCTTCAGGACCAACAACGATCAAATCAACCTTGTTTTCAACGGCAAAGGATCCTGTCTTTTCAAAATCAATGACGGCTATGTTTACGTTGGTGCCTGCCTGCGCTGACCCTGCATTTCCGGGAGCAATGAATAATTTATCAACACGGCTGCTCTGGGCTGTTTTCCATGCCAGGGCATGTTCGCGACCGCCTGAACCTAAGATGAGGATGTTCATATGAAGGATTTTTAACGGGGACAAACTTAGAAAAAAAAGTGACGAGTGACAAGTGACAAGTTGTGTGGGTTTTGAACCAGGGGATTTGGAAATCCTGCAAGGGTGGGTGGAGGCCATAGCACAGAATCCTGGCAGGGTGTGTGTGGGAGGAAGGTAATCGGTAACCGAATTAAAACTTTACCCTGAGGGCTACACGACCATCAGACCTCACGACTGCCTGACCAAATGACCTTAAGACTGCACGACTGCAAGACCAGTAGACCGCATGACCAACAGACCGCAAGACTTCAGTCTATGATCAGCCTTTCCCTGACTACAGCGTTATTGATCTTCATCAGGTACATACCATTCGGGAAGGAAGAAAGATCAATTGTTACATTGATCCTGCCGGTGGCGGGGATAATCTTTTTCTGGTATATGACCATCCCGGTAATGTTCAGCACCTCGATGAATATCTCGTTGCTGGAGGACTCAAAGACCAGGTTGAATTTGCCATCGGAAGGATTCGGGTAGAGATTAAAAGCTGAAAACCTGGATTCTTCAAGACCAACAATAGAAATTATAAATTCATCTGAATACACGGGTCCACATCCATTGGCATCACTAACTGCGACCGTATAGGTGCCATTGGGCAGATCAATGAATTCACCGGTTGATTGTGGTGTTCCTCCTGTGATCGTAAAGGAAAGCGGAGGTGTTCCTCCTTCAGCAACTACGGTAATGGTATTGCTGTCGGATACCTGACTGATTATTGAAATATCGGGTGGTTCTGTGATTTCGACGGACAGGCTGCTATCCGAGCAATTATAATAATCCGTAATGGTAAGTGAGTACATACCGGGTTGTAAATTACTAATAATCCGGGTAGTTTGACCGCTTGACCAGATGTATTCAAAGGGAGTAGTTCCTCCGGTTAATGTAGGTACTATTTGCCCGTTATCATCTCCGGCACAGAGGATATTTGTATGGGTTTCAGCAACCGTAAGTTTTGCAGGCTGTGTGATTGTAACCGATGCTTCACTTATGCATTCGTTCTGGTCGGTGACAGTCACGGTATAGAAACCGGCAGCCAGACTATAGGCTGTGCTGGTGCTTTGATGGCCCGGATCATTCCATGTATAGGAATAGCTTCCGTAGCCTCCGCTGCTGGAAGCTATTGCACTTGCTGTTTTTTCACCATAACAATGTATGAAATCACCAAGGGTAATATTGGTAACAAATGGATCCGGTTGTCCGACCGAAGTTGCTCCGTTTTCAAAACATCCATTGGCATCGGTAACGACAACCGAATAGTTACCTGCTCCGATTGAAACCAGGTCTTCACCGGTAAAGCCATTATTCCAGTTGAAACTGTAAGGTAATGTTCCTCCGGTAACAGTTAAATCAACTATTCCTGAACTATCGTTATAACACCTCAGATCCGAAGGTTGCAACAATAAGGCAAGAGCTGCTGAGGGTGAATTGATCTTCACATTGGTATTTGATGTTTTGCTGTTGTTGTCGGTTACCGTTATGTAGTATGTATTCGGAGCCATACCGGTTCTGACAACAAAGGTGTCGCTTGAAAGGAAGGGACTCTGATCCGACCACTGGTATGTGAAAGGTGCCTGGCCATTGACCACAGAAATGGTAGCGGTTCCGTTATTCAGCCCGTAGCAGGTAACATTGGTCTTTTGGCTGACCTGTGCAATGAAGAGTCCTGCTTCATATACAAGGAATACCGTATCGCTCTCACAGGCATGATCATCGGTTATCAGCAGAAAATAATTGCCACCGGCCAGCCCGGTAATCGTATCATCGTTTGATGAATAGCTGTCCGGACCCGTCCATGCATAGCTGTAGGGTGATGTACCGCCCGAAACCACAGGGATGATGGATCCGTTGTTTCCCGGTGGCAGTATGACATCCGTCACCATACTGCCTGCAAAAACAATCGGCATGGGTTGTTCGACATCAAAAGTGTCTTTTAATAAACAACCATTGTCATCCGTTATTGTAACGTAGTAAATACCTTCGGATATCCCCGACTGATCCTGTTGAGAAGGGTTAACTCCTGACCCTCCGCTGGTTGTCCATGCATAATTGTAATCTTCCGCAGCGGTACCGCCGGTAACGGTGATGTCAATAACTCCGTCAGAACCGTTATAACAAGCAGGTTCTGTAATCACTTCAACAATGGCAAGTGGATCAGGCTGTGTGACAACAGCTGTAATCTTTGCCGAGTCAAGGTTACCGTCCACAATAGTTGCGGTATAGGTGCCGGCCGGCAGGTTAGTGGCTACCGACTGGTTCAGTCCCGGATTATGGCTCCATTTATAGGTATAAGGCGGATTCATAAAATAAGGTGTCACCTGCAGCATTCCATCGCTGAGGCCGTTGCAGGAAACCATCTGTTCATCGGTTATCACGGCTTTTGGCGGATGCTCATAAATGGCAAAGAATAGATCACTTTTATTGACATTGGTGCTGGTATATATGCTGTCGCCGATCTGGATTTGATGGGATTTATAGTAACCGGATACATAGGCACGGGAATCGGAGTCCATATTCACTATCGTACCGGCATCATTGTAATCGCCCGTACCGACAATGCTCACTCCTGCGATGGGATCGCCGATTTCATTGAAAGCGGCAACAAAAGCATCTTCGTTTGATGCACCGCTAGTATTTAATGTATCATTCTGAAATATAATTTGATTGGCAAAATAACCCGTAGCATAAATAATATTATTACGAATAACAAAATCCTGGTAAATGTCTTTAGATGTACTTCCTTTTCGGAGAAACCATTGTAAAATGCCGCTACGATTATATTTGCCAATATAGGTATCATATCCTCCCATATTTCCAGATATTGTAAGAGTACGATTTGCAGTTGAATCTACAAAAATATCTGTGCTATTATAATTTCCTAAAACATAAATATTATCATATTCATCAGAAGAAATTGCTCTGAAGTTTTCAGTGCCTTGTCCTCTGATACGTCTTACCCATTCTCCATTTCCATCAAGGTCAGTTTTATATAAAAATGCATCGTAACTCGTAGAAGTGTAACTTGATATTGTACCGATATCAAAAGTAAGATCGCCTTGAAAGAACCCTCCAAAATAATAACCATTTTGACCGATTCCAATTCTCCAAAACCTTGTTGTATTATTAGTTCCGAGGTATCCTTTTGCCCAATTAAGGAGACCATCCAAGCTAAATGAAGCAATAAAATTCGAATTATATGCATTCCCTAATAGGGTATCCTTATCCAAAGTGCTACTTCCTATTACTATAGAATCTTTATAAAATCCTGATAGGATTAACTTATTATTGCCGTCAAATTTTAAATCCAATGCCGATTCAAGAGTACTTGCAGATGTAATAGCTTTAGCCCAGCTAAAAGTCCCATCTGAGCTATACTTTGCTAAAAAAATATTTCCGACAGTACCGCTGTTGATTAGTGAATCATTAGGTGTGAATTTACATATATTATTATAGGTTCCTGTTACATATATATTATTTTGATTATCGATAGCTATACCTCCATGAATATCGGGCCCTGTGTTTCCTATCCTATTGTACCAGAGAATTTCGCCATTTTTTGAAACCTTAAATAGAAAAAGATCTCGTAGACCATATGATTTGGTGAAATAAGGATTGTAAACTGTATCAGTGAAATAGGATAATACTACTAAATTATTTTGATTGTCAATGGCAGAGAAACCTGGTTCAATAAAGCTTCCTCTAATGGTTGTTGATAGTATCCAACCCTGTGACAAACACATCTTATTGCTATTGATAATGCTCAGTAAGAAAAAGATGAAAATAATATATCGTTTCATAGACTATTAATTTAGCTTTCTAATGGAGCGTAAAGACCATCTTCAGTACCCACATATGGAGATCCGCTTTGAGTTTTCTTAATATCAAGACTAAAAAGTTGTGGACTATTCCAATCTTTCTTTTCTTTTTTTATTTTTTTTCTTTTTATTTTCATGTTAAATAATTACTATAATTATTTTGATATGAAACAAAATAAATGATTTACAGCCCTGATAATTACTTATTTTTATTACTTAATTCCCTACATTATTAGTTATTCATTCAATCAATTGAAAAAACTTCATGCATCTTTTTTTTATTCAAATAAATAAAATAGTCTTCAACTTTTACATAGGCATGAGCAATTAATAATTGTTGTGATTTCACCGCAACACCTAGCTTCAGACTATTGTCAATGCCATAAGAATTCAACAATATTTTTATAATACACGATTTTACTAAACAACTAAAATTAATTGGCGATAATCTTTCAATGCGTTTAATTGTTTTCTGTACAAGTTTAATTATCGACTCTTTTTCTTCGTTTATATGAAGTAAAGCTTTCCTTTTTCTAAGTAATCCCAAATAATATTTAAATGGGATAATATTTACTAATACTATTAAAAGCAAACATAATGAGAATCCCTTAATTAATAATTTTATTTCAACCCAAGGAAGTTTCCAAAATCGCCGAATATAAAAATACAATTTCATCGTCGAATTATTTGACTCAAATCCCTTCAATCAAAGAAGGACATTAAATAACTTTTATCAATTTTTTATTTGCCAGATTATTCAAAAAAATCAAAATATCGATGGTACATTGTTGCTCTGAAATATCATATTCTTCTATAAGTTTATTCACCAAGATTTTAAAACTCAGAGGTTGTTCAAGCATTTCCCAGATACGGGATCCTATTTTATTCATTCCATAATACTCGTTATTTTCAATACTGAGCATGACAATTTCCCCGTCTATCTTATTGAACAATAAGTCTGATTTTCGCTGGAGAATGGTATCAGGTGTAAGTTCCATCTTTGCTGTAAAAATTCCCATGCTTCTGGCCCTTAAGGACAATTATTATGCAAAATTATACAAGCTTTAGTAAATATACGAATTTTAATAATACTTAGTTGGAATTTATTAACAGAGAAGATTTTTAAGAATGATGAAAGGTGAAAAAAAGGTGATGAAAGTGGTTGGATAATGGAGTAAAGAAGGAAGATATAAGACAAAAGAATAATGAACATAGATCAATTCTAAGATCTTAACAATTAGTTTTTAATATCATACTCAAACCTTTTCATCATATTGCCATGTGCATCAATAACCTGTTTAACTTGTTCCCTGGTTAATACATTAATCCAATCGCTCACAATTCCTTTACGAAAAAAATTAATTGAATTGGGATTTTTCTCGGAAAAGCCTTTTTCATACTCCTGCTTTTTCAGTTGAGCAAAGGATGTCTTATTCAATGCAGTTTCAATTTCATTGCGGCAATTGCTGAGTCCAATAAAGGAAACAGCCTGGTAAAAGGTATCGACTGGATTTTTATGCATATCTTCATAACGTATTACCAACAGCGGCAACCCAGAATCATCCACCCAGCTTTTTACATGTCCGCTCCATGTAGAAAGATGCTGCCTCAGCTGATTGTGCAATTTGTCTATTCGCTGGCAGAAGGCATATGTAGGATTGTTCATAATGGCAATAGTTTTGTGAATACTGATGGACAGATGATGTGAAAAAGACACGGCAATATCCAGTGGATTTCGAATAAAATAGATAACTGCCTTGGTGATATCAGCGGGGAAAAGCGGTTCTCCGCTAGGGAGCAAGATAAAAGCATCATGCACTTTCTGGTAAATTGTTTCATCCGATTCCAGTGCATACTGACGATAAACTAGGGGTCTCAAGCAGTTAATTTCTTCCGGTGTAAGATCAGCTGAAGGCACACCGGCCAGTTCGTCAAACAATTGCCGACTGCTGGCAATGGTGGAAGGCAGCATGTTGTTAATGTCAATGGCCTGGTCATCGGGATTAAGTAATGCAGTGAGAAATGCCCTGAACCAAGTGTTGCCTGATTTGGGATAGGAAGCTAGCCATACTATTTTTTTAAGACCATCCATATTTCCAGTCATCAAAGGATTTCTTCAATTGCTTTTACCAGTATGCCTGTATTGAATTCCCCGCTGGGGCGTGTAATGAGTGTTATGGGCACTTGTTTTGCAAGCTGGTTAACCAGCACAAAATGATTTTTTTCAAGACCGGTTTTGGGTATACCCCTGAAAAGGTAAGTATGCTTTTTAAGAACCCTGAATTTATCCATTCCCTGAAGCGGTTTTGTCTCCACTTCAGGCCGGTTATGCGTATTAATAATAAAAATCTTATGTATAGTGGTGTATTTTGGACTGAATTTGTTGACGGGCAGATAATATTTTTTCAGCACTCCCCGAACGGGCTCAAGTCCTTCCGAAGAAAAACCAAGGTGAATGAGGCTGTCTTCCCATATTTTAATGGTTGGAAAGGCGGGGTAAACAGAAGGTTTTTCACCTGAAAAGTTTATCACCGAAACATCATCGGCTACCAGAATACCCCCAGCTTTTAACAAGGCTATAGCCAGGGTTGATTTACCGGTTCCTGATATGCCGGCGATCAACAGGCATTTATCCTTGAAAATTACGGTACTGGCATGCAATGGCAACAGCCTGCGCTGGTGCATCAGGGCGCCGAATGATGTGCCGTTAAGGAATGCGGATATTTCCCCGGCACCAGCATTGTCTGCCGGCTGGATAATAATCACATTGCCATTCTTAACATAATAGGAGGCCACGTTTTCCATGTGCAGGAGGAATTCGCTTTCGTTTGACTGGTAAAGGACTCCCTGGTTTATAATGTTGCTGAGCTTTTCCGGTACAGGTCCTTTTTTGATATGCACATCGGGTATTTCAAAGGTAGAAGGTTCAAATCCGGTCACGGGTAATTGCGACAGGATGTTGAGGCCGTAGGCACGGTAGCTATATCGGTATTTTGTTTTGCCGGACATAAGGCAAAAGTACTAAATCAGTGAAAAGTGAAAAACGAAAAGTGAAAAATGATGAAAGAAGTGACAAGTGACAAGTGACAAGTGACGAGCGGGGATAAGGAACCAGAGTATAGAGACAGGCGAAGACTGGGGTCAAATCATTCGAAAATGACTCATGGAACTGAGTAATGCCTATTCGAGTCGATGGCCACGCAATGCATGGGCATTGGGATTCAATTAATAGGTATATGAGTGGCATTGCTCGCCATGACGATATCATAAGATTCTTGATTTGATGATTCGGAAAGAACAACGTAATTTAGGCGGAACAAGAAAAATTATGCCGCCGATTTTTGGGATATTGAATACGAATTTGCAGAAGCCGGATCCTGAGATGATCAGCAGGATGAAGTCGGCGGCAAGATATATTAAACCCAGGAAGATTGAGGCATTTGAGATTCATGGAGGATTTATGGCGGCGGCGGTGGTGGAGGAGAATCCGCTGGTGGAGAGAAAAAATACCATGACGGTGGATGGGCCATGGGTGGTATTGGCGGATGTAAGCCTATACAAGAGGGAGGAACTCATTGAGAGAATTGGGAGACGAAGAGAGGGGGAGACGGACAGACCAGGAGAAAAGGATACAGAGAGACAGAGAGATGGTGAGACTGAGAGAAGAGGGAAGAATAAGAGTGGGAATGAGAATGAGAATTCCACCTTCGCTAAAGCTCCGGCGGACAAAGGAGATACAGCACTTATACTTGAGGCTTGGTTGAAATGGGGAAGGGAATGTGTGAAATTCCTATACGGGGATTTTGCGTTTGTGATCTTTAACCGGGAGACGGGCGAGATATTCTGCGGAAGAGACCCTATGGGGGTGAGGCCGTTTTTCTATTCATTTACAGGAGATGTATTTGCTTTTGGTTCAGAATTGCGCTATGTGCTGGCTTCTTTCAATACAAAACCTGACCTGCTGCATGAATACCTGCTGGATACCCTGGTGACGATAAAATCTTCAAAAGAACTTTCTCCTTTTAAGAATATATTCAGGCTGAAACCGGGGCATTGCCTGCACAAAACAAAGGAAGATCAAAAGATTTCCCAATATTGGAAGCCTGATCCTGAAAAGAGAATTCAATTATTAAATGAAGAGGACTATATTGAATTATTTCGTGAAAAGTTTGTCAATGCTGTGAATATGCGCTGTGATGGCGTGTTGGAACTGGGCTGTGAACTGAGCGGCGGGCTGGATTCATCAGCAGTTACCGGTATTGCCGCTGATTTTGCCGCGCATCATGGAACATCAATGACGGCATTTTCCAATGTTTTTCCCTCTGATACTGGTATCGATTTCAAGGATGAGCGGGAATTCATCGACGGAATGACGAGATTTATAGCAATTCCCTGGATTGGTGTCGACCAGGCGGGATCAGCAATACCGGAACTTCTGAAATTTTCCAATGACATACAGGGCTGTTTTGTTCAGCAAAATTACAATGTTTTCAACCGGGGTATTTATGAAGCGGCCGGTAAGAAGAATATACAGGCATTGCTATCCGGATTTGGCGGGGATGAACTGGTTTCAGCCCGGATTGCTATGCCATGGAGCGAACTTATCCATGACCGACAATGGGATGTAATTATTGACGAATTGTATCATAATGGAATAACCCTGAAATCATTGCTTAAACCGGGTTTATTGGCAATAAGGTATCTTAAATCAATGATATATCATCCGAAATACAGAACAGGTATTTTTACACCGAAATTGCTTGACCGCCGTTTTGCAAATCTACCGCTAAATTCAAAGTTTGCATTAAAAAATGCATTAAGGAAACGCTTTGGGGAAAATTTCAGAAAACCATGGCGTAATCAAATTACTTGGCGGCAGTTTGACCGTATCATGCTCGATCACGTGCCCCAGCGCATGGAATACTGTTACACTGCTGCTGTTCAGTATGGCTTGGAATACCGATATCCATTGTGGGATATAGATTTAATAGAAACCTGCCTGGCCTTCCCCCCCTGGATGAAGCAGCATCACAGCATAAATCGTTATGTTTTCCGGCAGGCCATTAAAGACTTTGTCCCTGAGATCATATGGAAACGCGATGATAAATCGGGGACCACAATTCCTCAAATGCATTATAGTCTTATGAATGAAAAGGATTTAATACTTGATTTGATAAGATCCTGTTCTGACTCATCTTATCTGAATGAAATCGTTGACTTTTCTGGCTTTCCGCAATGGTATGAAAGGTTAGTGAAGCGTGATAAAGCCGACATGAATTACTTGATGCCGGGTGCGTTTTACAATTACCTGATGATCCTGTTATATTTTAAAGAATATGGCTGATTTTCAAGAGTTAAAAAAGCAAAAAGATGATTATTTTGCACTTCATTACAGGGTGTTATTGCATATGCTGAACCTTGAAATACAGGGTAGAAATGAACCGGTACTGTCTTTTCTCAATCAGGATGAATTTGAAAAGCTGGCAGCGTTATCCGGAAGACATAAGACCGATTATTATCTTTTTACATACTTTCAGCAGTTTCCCCATATAGTTCCTTCTGAACAGCTGCAACAACTAAAGAACAGGATGACCCGTCAGGCTATGAGGTCGTTAGTCCAGATGAATGAACTGAAATCGTTATGCAAAAGTCTGAATCAAAAGGGTATATCTTATGCCGTTATCAAAGGCCCCCATCTGGCCCGGATGCTTTATGGCAATGCGGCTGTGAAGGTATCGGTTGATCTGGATGTATTGATGGTAAACCCGGATGACCTGGCTTGTTTTCATGAAGTGTTGACCGCTATAGGCTATGCTTGTGTAGAACAGCATTTAATGAATGACACATGGAAAAAAAGACTTTATATTTCAGCCAAGCGCGAATTGCATTATTTCAACCGGATGGCAGGTTGTACTGTCGACTTGCATGTAAAGCCCCTGGTTAATACTATATTAACGGCACATCGTTACCGGGATTTCTTTGAAGATATAGAACTGGTAGCATTTGAAGGTATCATGTTGCCGGTGCTACCTGCTGAGAAAGATTTTGTCTATTTATGTTACCATGCGGCCTGTCATCGGTTCAGCCGGCTGGCATGGTTAATGGATATACGGAATTTCTACGTACAGAAACGGGATCTCCTGAATGAAGAAAAGATTCTTTCCATTGCTCGTTCATTGAGAATAGAAAGGACTGTTTGCCTGGCTTTCATAATGCTAAATATATTGTTCAATGTTGACATACCTAAAAAAGTTAAGTCCACTGTTGGCAATTCGAACCTGTTGAAAAAATTGGCAATACAATGCCTGCGGGCTATTTCTTTTGAAAGGGCCGAAGATCTGAAGTTTCAGGCAAGGTTTGATCGGCTGGTTTTTCTGATAAGACTAAATAGAGGATTTACAGGTAAAGCAGATGTGCTGCTCAGCGTTCTGCTTCGACATCTGGTACTATTATTTTTTAGGCGTAAACGATAATAGGATACAATTCGGATTTTTGTTTCGGAATAAGTACACTGTCGTCAGGCAAGGATTTAACTGACTGCAATAGAATCGCACCTGTACTTTTTCTCCTTCAGGAATTCCAATAACCGTGGTAAAACATACAACACTTTTTCAGAAGCTTTTAAGGAATCATGAAAGACAACGATGGAGCCCGGCCTTACATTTGTCAGTATATTGGAAAGGCATTTTTCTTTCGTTACATCGGGATCGTAATCGTAACTCATTACGCTCCACATAATAATGGTAAACAGTTTCCGCAAATGACGAATTTGTGAAGGTCTGATCATCCCGTAAGGAGGCCTGAAAAGATCGGATGGCGTGAAAGTTTGTGCCAGTTGAATGTCGTTAAAATAATCAACGTTTTTCGTTTTCATACCGTTAAGGTGGCTGTAAGTATGATTACCTACAGCGTGTCCTTCAGATCTTATACGGTTGTAAAGATCAGGATACCGCTCAGTGTTTCTGCCAATACAAAAAAAAGTAGCCCGGGCATCGTATTTTTTGAGATGTTCCAGCACCTGACCTGTAACTTCCGGAGCGGGTCCGTCATCAAAAGTAAGATAGACAGTATTGGTATAACCGGGCAGATCCCAGGTCAGGTGATAGTAAATTTTTTTAACCAGGTAAGGAGTTCGCGATGGCAACATGATTACTGCATCTGTATATTCAAAGCAGTACTGTAATACTGAATTTTCTCCTCCACTTCAGCAAGCAGTTCTGGCTGATTATACATATATGAATATCTTCTGAGTTCATCCAGTACATAAAAGGCAACCTGTTTTTCATAGTTAAGATAGTTGTCATAAGATTTACCAAGGCTTGCATAATATTCGAGGTCATCGTATGTGTTTTCCTTAATTTTATCACAAATGGCATTGGCCTGGGTTGAATCTCCCAGTTTCATATAGCCTTCCATAATGGACAGGTTGAAGATATTAAAGGGCAGGATGGTATCGGGAAGAATTTGCATGCATTTATCCAATACGATTTTAGCAGAATCCTTTTTATTTTCCCTTATTAACTCTTGCGCCAGGCGGCCAAAATTGTTACGGAAATTCGTCAGCATTCCATTCACATTTTCATCGACATATACACCGGGATCATCAATGCCTCCCCATTTAAATTTATGCACGAAATTATCAAACATAATTTTTGTGTCAATTCCTCCCCTTCCGTACCTGCTTCCTTCCGATTCAATCGGCACTATCCGAAAGGCAAGGCCATGGATTTGAAAATACTTCTCCAGGTTAAGGTAGTTATCGTCTGAAACTGTAATGGCATAATAAACAGGCCTTTCCCATTTATTCGTTGCAATGATATCCAGTACAATCAGATGGTTTTTAACCAGATACCGTTTGGAAGGACTCAATTCCCACTTCATTTCTTTTACGATTTTATCTGCCATTTCAGGGCGGACTGTACCATTGGCCAGTACCAAAGAGGAATCAACAGGGATTTTAAATCTGCGGGCTGGTATGTAGTCAATTTTTTCGTTCACGCTGGGAAGGGTTTTGGTCCTCGGATCATCGCTGGCAACCCAGTCGATCAGGTCCTTCAGGTTAATATAATCCGAAAAACGGTCAACCACATAGGTTATATCCCTGTTTCCTGAGATATATTTATCTTTTGTCATGGATATAGGCAGGGGAGCTGATTCATAAGCGCGGCGTTGCATCTGTTCGATATACCAGTCTGCTCCCAGGTAGCTAAGGTTCACCACCCTCACGTCGGTGCGGATTTCTTCAACTTCCTGTGCATACCAGAGCGGAAACGTATCATTATCGCCGTTGGTAAAAACAATGGCATGCTGCGCGCATGAATTCAAATAATTGTAAGCGAAGTCACGTGCCATATAACGTCCCGACCTGTTGTGGTCATCCCAGTTTTCAGCTGCCATTATTACAGGCCCTGCAACCAATGCTATGATGGATGCAAGAAATGCTGAAAGTGATGCAGGCAGGATTTTTTGAATTCCATCATATAAAGCCAGGACACCCAATCCTATCCAGATGGCAAAGGCATAAAACGAACCGGCATAGGCATAATCTCTTTCGCGGGGCTGATTGGGATATTGATTTAAATATACAACAATAGCAATTCCGGTCATGATGAAAAGAACCATTACGATCCAAAAGTCTTTACGGTTAAGGTAATAATGAACCAGGATACCGGCTATCCCCAGCAGCAGGGGAAGCATGAAATACCGGTTACGGGCTTTGTTGTTGAGCATGATATCCGGTAATTCATCCTGATTTCCCAGGCGGAGTTCATCAATAAACTTAATACCGGTGATCCAGTTCCCTTTAGTGATCTCATATTTGGAATGACACTGAATATCATTCTGCCGTCCGGAAAAATTCCACATAAAATAGCGGAAGTACATATGCCCGAGCTGGTACCTGAAAAAAAACTTAAGGTTCTGACCAAAGGTCGGAGCTTTTCTGGGTTTGTTATGATCATAGACAATATTGCCCTGTCTGTCTCTGACAACATTGCTCTGTTGATCAATCATGGCTTCGTAGAGGCTCCTTTCGTTCAATTTTGCCCATTCGATATACGAACGGACATGCTCTTCTTCATTGCTCCACATACGAGGGAAAAGAGTAGTGAATCGGTCATCATAGACATATTTCAACCGGCTGCTCGTTTTCACGTATTTGCCGTCCTTTGGAATGCGGAAAGCCTTACCTTCTTTTGATGACAAGACGGGTGCATTGAAATACTGTCCGTGGACAAGAGGTCTGTCACCGTATTGTTCTCGGTTAAGATAATAAAGTAATGAGAACAGATCTTCAGGATCATTCTGGTCCATGGGCGGATTGGCATTGGAACGGATCACCAGCATGGCATAGGATGAATAACCGATTACGATTACTGCAATGAATAAGATGGCGGTGTTTAAAACCTTCTTTTTATGCATATGGGTGTAATAGATACCCCAGGTGATAATCCCTATCAGAAGAACAGCATAGAACAAAGTGCCTGAAGCGTAAGGCAACCCGAACGTATTAACAAATATCAGTTCGAATGCAGATGCAACTTTCACCAGGCCGGGAATGAGGACGAATATAACAGATCCCAGGATGATGGCAGCAACAAGCAACGCCTTTATCACGCCTGCTCTCGTAACTTCATATTTTCTGAAATAATATACCAGCACAATAGCGGGTATGACCAGCAGGTTGAGCAGGTGCACCCCTATCGAAAGGCCCATCAGGTATGCAATAAATACCAGCCAGCGGTTTGAATACGGCTGGTCGGCCACATTTTCCCATTTCAGGATAGCCCAGAAAACAAGCGCCGTAAACAGGGATGATGTGGCATAGACTTCTCCCTCAACAGCTGAAAACCAGAAGGTATCTGAAAAGGTGTAAGCCAGTGAGCCTGCTGCTCCTGCTCCCATGATTGCAATTATCGATGCAACAGGATATTCATTGTTCCTGATAACCATTTTTCGTGCCAGGTGTGTAATGGTCCAGAACAGAAATAGGATGGTTGCCGCACTTGCAAGAGCAGACATGGCATTCACCATTACGGCAACCTTTTCAAGATTATTTCCTGCAAAAAGGGTAAAGAAGCGTGCCATAATCATGAAAAAAGGCGCTCCGGGGGGATGTCCGACTTCCAACTTATAGGCTGATGAAATGAATTCTCCGCAGTCCCAGAAGCTTGCCGTTGGCTCCATAGTGATCAGGTACACAATGGCAGCAATGATAAAAACTACCCAACCGGAGATGGTATTGATAAGATTATATCGTCTCATGGTCACAAAACATTTGAAATACGAAGTAAATGAAAAAAAGTGAGAAAAATGCTTTTGCCGATTTTAAACCTGTTATAGAAATTCTTACTTTCTAATTTTATTTTTATTAATCTTCTGGTTAAACTCTATTTTGAATAATTGTAATTGAATAGTTTAATACTTATTTTATAATTTTGTAACTTTAATTTAGAAATAAAGGCGATTAAATCTGAAACCTTATATTAAATGTTAAATTAAATATTAGTAATTATGAAAAAAAGAAAATTACTTTATGGACTTGGGATATTAAGTCTTACAGCATTATTGAATTCATGCGGTGATGAAACTACAGGACTTGCCCCTGAGATAACTTTTGATGACAGTGAAATTACGCTGGCAGAAGGAGTAACCACTGCCGTCCTGACTGGAAAAATTGTTGCCGAAGAAAAACTGGATCAGGTTAATGTATTCAAGGTGGCGGGAATGGCTGAAAATCAAATTAAAACCTATACCTCATTTAACAGCGGTGATGTTACAACAACCGATGATTTAAACTATACCTTCCGAATTGAAGTTTCCGGGGTTACTGAGGATATCAGTGTAAAAATTGAAGCTATTGACAAAGAGTCACAGTCTTCGACCAAATCAATAGCTGTTAAGGTTACGGCTTCACCTGCATTGAAGGCTGAATTTACGGCTATTTTGATGGGAGCGCAAAGCAGTACTTATGGCAGTTGCCTGGATGCTAATACCGGCACAGTTTACAAAATTTCAGGCGACCAGGCAAAAAATAATGCTACATTAATTGATATCCTGTATTATTACGGAAGCACAAATCAGGCGACTTTGGCTGCGCCCAATGATCCCACTGTTAATGGTGTATCACAAGATTTCGACTGGACCAGCACATGGTCAGTACAAAATGCCACTAAATTCGGTACGTCTTCGCTGGACTACAGTACGGTTACCCCTACACAGGTAAATGCCATTTCAGGGCTTAGTGCTACCAAATTGACCAGCCTTTCCGTAGGATCGGTTGTTGAATTCCAGACGGCAGATAACAAGAAAGGTATTCTGAAAGTTACAGCATTGGAGACAGGCGCATCGGGAACCATTACGCTGTCTGTTAAAGTTCAGGAATAAAAAAGAATGATATGGTTTGTTTGACCCAGCAGGTTTTTAAAACCTGTTGGGTTTTTTTATCATTAGATAATAAATCGCCATAATTTACTTTTCCAGGGTTCACCTGCGTAATCTATTCCTATTCTTGGTAATGATTGATAGGACACTATCCCGCTACCTTTTTCAATCCACATTCGGTTTGAATAAATGAGATTTTCACCGTAAAAGCTTTTGTCAATGCCCAGATGCCGTGTTACCCTGCCAGGGCCCGAGATACCGTCAATACCCCTTATAAGCACTGCCTGCGGCTGGTTTTTCTTACCGGTAACAATATTCAGCATCCAGTACATTCCATATATCAGATAGATATACAGATGTCCTCCACTGTGATACATAATTTCTGTACGGACTGTCCGTCCTTTACAGGCATGGCAGGCCAGGTCTTCTTCCCCCCGGTATGCCTCTGACTCAGTAATTCTGAACCGGAAAATCCCATTCTCATTTTTTAAAACAATATTATCCCCAAGTAAATCCGTAGCTACTTCGAGCACATCTCTTTCATAAAAACTTTTATCGTGTCGTTGATTTTGATAGTCAGGCATATAAATAATAATGCTCGAATATAAAAAATATCAGTGTGCAAAATAAATTATTTTGATATGTTCATACAATAAATTAGATATCGAAACGTTAATTGCTAATTAATCGTATTAAAGTATTGTAAAAATATCCTGAAATACAATAGGATCACTATTATAAAAAACAGGCAGGTATTGCATCATTATCTTACTGTTTTCGGACTTGCCGTGATGGGAGGATGTCTTCCTTTATCCAAATACGTTCTGACCCTTTCGATGTTCTTTCTTTCCTTAAACTGGCTGGCTGAAGGTAATTTCAGGTTTAAGCTCAACCGGTTTAAAAAGCAAAAAAGCCTTTGGCTGATTCTGTCAGTTTTTTTGGTTTACATACTGGGAATGATTTACACGGAAAAGGAAAACCTGTGGTTTGGTGTAAAAAGGATCGTAAATATACTTCCCATGCTTGCATTGCCTGTTATTCTGGGTACCGGAAGTTCTTTCAGCAGAAGGGAATTAAAATTTGTTTTTATTTTTTATTGCCTGGCCGTATGGATTGCATCACTCATTAGTTTAAGTGTTTATTTTGGCTGGGCAGGACCTTCGATGGAAGACATACGTGATATTTCCATTTTTATCTCACACCTGCATTTTTCAATCATTGTGGATTTTGCCATATTTATCCTCTTGTATATGGTATTCTTTGATCACTTTGAGGTCAAAGGTTACGAAAAAGCAGCATATTCCTTATTGGCCATATGGCTCATTGTGTTTGTCTTTATTCTCCGTTCATTCCTGGGCATTACCATTTTTGTCATTCTTTTTCCCGTTGCACTGTTTGTATTTGTTACAAAACTGAAATCAAGAATTTTAAAGAGAAGCCTTTTATCGGTGATGACGCTTTTGTATTTGTTTCTTTTTGTTTTTGTATTCTATTCTGTATTAAGGTTTTATAGGATCAACCATGAAGAACTCATGCATTTGAATCCTTGCACGGTTAATGGAACCCCTTATTTCCATGATCCTGAAAACAAACAGCGGGAAAACGGGAACCATGTCTGGATTAACATATGTCAGCAGGAACTGAAAAAGGAATGGAATATAATAAGTCCGTATGCATATGAAGGATATGACAAGAAGGGCCAACATATCATGTATACACTTATCCGTTACCTGACATCAAAAGGACTAAGTAAGGATTCTGTCGGTATACATAGCTTGAGCAAAGAGGATATAAACCTGATCGAGCACGGTTATGCCAATTATATTTTTAAAAACAAATACGGGCTTTATCAGCGACTTTATCAGATAATATGGGAGGTTGACATATATTTTAAAACAGGTGAAGTACATTCACATTCGGTTACACAACGATTTGAATTTGCCAGACTTGCTTCACAACTGTTCATCCATTACCCGTTCATTGGTGTTGGAACCGGAGATGTTCATGCCCAGATGGTTGAGCAAAGCAAAAAAGAAGGTATACGTTTCCAGTATGAATGGAAGGGCAAACCCCACAATCAGTTATTAAATTGGGCTGTTAGTTTTGGTGTATTGGGCTTTTGTTGGATATTGTTCGCCTGGATATATCCGGTTTTTCTTGAAAATAAACAACATGTTTTTCTTTTTCGGATGTTTTTACTCCTTTATCTGATATCATCATTTATCATTGATACAACCGATTCACATGTAAGTGTTTCATTTCTGGCCTTTTTTTATGCTATTTTCCTTTATTCCTGGGAAAACGGGAAGCAATCCATTGATTGAAGTGTTTATGAAGGAAACTATGCGTTCTTTTAAGAAATGCAGTTAATTCGGGGTTATTTTGCATCTTTGCACATGGGAACGAATTTTTATCACGAAAGCCTAAATGAAAGTCTGGTTCATTAACAGCAATAAAGTCTGGGGAGGAGGGGAAAAATGGCATTTCGACATTGCGTATGCATTGAAAACAGATGGATTTGAAGTTACCCTGATGGCATTTCCCGGTAGAGAATTGTACATAAGGTCTGAAAGAGCAGGTATAAGAACTATTCCTGTGGTTATTTCGAATCTGAGCTTTTTAAATTTTTTCCTTTTGTTCAGGCTGATACGTTTATTCAAATATGAGAAACCGGATGCAGTGATCCTGAATTTATCGCCGGATGTGAAAACTGCCGGAATTGCTGCAAAAATTGCCGGCATTCGAAACATCGTTTACCGGAGAGGTATTGCATTGGCTATCCGGAATACATTATTGAACAGGTTCATCTTTCGGTTCGTTATCACGGCTGTTATTGCTAATTCTGAAGAAACAAAACGGACCATAAACGGAAGAAATAATAAGATGTTTCCGACAGATAACATCAGCGTGATTTATAACGGCATTGATCTTGTACAATTTGATAAAGAAGATTTTTCTCCTGCTTTTAAACGAAAAGAAGATCGTATTTATATCGGCACAGCCGGGCGTCTTGAAACCGAAAAAAATCACAGAATGTTACTTTATGTTTTAAAAATCTTAAAAAACAAGGGGCTTAAATGTAGCCTTGTAATAGCAGGCACGGGCTCCCTTGAGGACGAGCTTAAACAACTGGCAGAAAAGGAGGATATTGCAGATGTCATCGAATTCACCGGCTTCATCGAACCGATTAAGGCATTTATGCATTGTATTGATATTTTTGTCCTGCCATCCTTGTTTGAAGGTTTTGGCTTTGTTAAAATCGAGGCTATGGCCTCTTCAAAACCGGTTGTTGCATTCAATTCAAGTTCAAATCCCGAGATAATAATTGACAATGAGACCGGTTTTCTTGTTGATGACAATAATCCGTATGATTTGGCCGGTAAAATTCAGTTGCTGGTAGAAAATGAAGCCCTTCGGGAAAAAATGGGAGAAAAAGGTCGTATACGTGTGGAGGAGTTATTTACTATGAAACAGGCTCTTTCGAATATTAAAGAGTTTCTCTTCGGATTAAACAAGAAGAATAACAATTCTTACGTTGCAACATAAACAAAATTTGGATTTCATAATTTATAATAAACATTTTCACCCTATGTATGTTTAAATAACCAGAATCGGAATTTAATAATAGACTGTTTTACAAATTTCTGGTATGTTTTCTTACATAATGATTTTGCCTTTATGAGATCAATACTTTCGAAAATTGTTACAATCGTGCTGTCACTGTTCTCAGTGATACTGATTCTCAATTCATGTGCTTATTCGTCACGAGCATCCAGAGTTTTGCTGGAGAAATCCATGACTAAAAAATTTGATGTTGTTGTTGTCCCCGGAGTACCTTTTGATAACGGAAAATGGAGCAGAACGATGAAAGACAGGGTGTTATGGTCAAAATTTCTTTATGATAAAGGAATTACTTATAACATCATGTATTCAGGCTCGGCGGTTTATACTCCGTATTATGAAGCAGAGATAATGGCTTTGTATGCAGAGAAGATTGGCATACCGAGAGAAAACATTTATACCGAGACAATGGCAAAACACAGCACAGAAAATGTTTATTATTCCTTTAGAAAAGCCCGGAAACTTGGATTTGAACAGATTGCTTTGGCTTCTGATCCTTTTCAGACCAAAATGTTGAAACGCTATACAAAAAAGGTGGTCAGTCCGGATGTGAGTCTGATCCCCATTATCTATGATACACTCCAGGTAATGGAATCCCGGATACCAGATCCTGAAATCGATTATCGGAAAGCTTTCGTTACCGATTTTACATCACTGACCGAAAATGAAAGCTTTTTCAAACGATTTAAAGGCACACGTGGCTTCGATATTGATACCAGTGCATACCAATAACAATCAATCAAAAAACTATGACTCAATGGTGACCCCGGTCATGGCAACCATTGCCCGGGCAGTTGGTCATATAGGCTATGTAGTAAGACTTTCAGGATTATCAGTACGCGTGTTCGAAACCTTGAAAAGCGTTCAGATTTCATGCAAATTCCAAGTAACATTACCTGTAAAATTGCTTTTTTGTAAAGCAGGATGTAGGATAGTCACTCCCCTCAGTCTCCTCACTGAGTGTCAACTTGTGCCTCAAGGGAAAGAACGGAAAGTCTTTACTGACGCTATGAAGAGGTTTATTTGCATATCGTGACATTTGATCTTATTTTTACCTGCAATTTTTCAGTTGACTTAAATTGTTACCGGATGGTTTATCCGCTTAATGAATTTTACTCCCGCATTGTCAAACACTATGATCGGATTAACCGGTTATTTACCCTGGGGATGGATCAATTATGGAGAAGGTATACGGCCCGTACTTGTCTTTTGTACAATCCGGCTGAAATACTTGATTTATGTTGTGGTACAGGTGATCTGACTATCATACTGGCCAGGGGTAGCAAAAAAAGCATTCCTGTAACAGGTTTGGATTTTAATATCAGGATGCTGGAGGCAGCCAGGCGAAAATCGGCAAAGGGTAATTGCCGTGACGTTCATTTTGTGCATGGTGATGCATCAAACATGCCCTTTTCTGATGATAGCTTTGATAGCATAACCATTGGATTTGGTTTTCGCAACTTAACCTATGAAAATCCTCATCAATCCCTTTATCTTTCGGAAATATACCGCGTGCTTAAAAGGGGGGGAAGGCTTTTCATCCTGGAAAGCGGAGTACCGGAAAATCCTATAGTACGATTACTTTTTAAAGGATATCTTTATCTTTTGGTCATCCCAATTGGATTCTTTATTTCTGGTGACAACCAGGCATATAGATACCTGGTCCGATCCTCGGCAGGATTCTTTTCAGCGGATGAAATAAACCAAATACTCTATAAAAGGGGAATTGTTATAACAGAAAGAAAGCGATTTTTTCTGGGTGCGGCTAATCTTTTTACGGCTGTGAAGCTATAATTTCAAACCCATGATAAAACACCGGTTTTCTGTTACCGGGATTTTCTATATTTGAAAAGAAAATTATCATAATCACTGCAAATGAATATTGAAGAATTGAATGAATTATGCAAAGATACCCTGATAGGTCATCTCGATATTGAATTTGTCGAATACGGCCCGGATTTTGTGGTTGCCAAAATGCCCGTCGACAATAAAAAAATTCAACCCATGGGGATTCTTCATGGAGGAGCCTCCCTTGCACTTGCTGAAACTGTCGCCAGCGTGGGATCGTATATGCTGGTCGATCGGGACAAATACACTGTTATGGGTTTACAGGTTTCCGGCAATCATGTTTATCCGGTTACCGGAGGGACCGTTTACGCAAGGGCCGAAATTATACATAAGGGAACCATGACCCATATCTGGGATGTTAAAATAGTCAATGATGAACAAAAGTCGGTCTCACTGATCAGGGTAACAATGATCGTGGTTGAGAATGAAAAACTCAGCAATAAGTAAACTATTAGAGAAAACATGGATTTCTCCGTTGCCGATGCAGTTTCAATATGCGTGCAGAACAACCTGACATTTGCCGCTTTCCGGTTGCCTAATCAGAACCAACCTGCTCTGATTGTGCAATCAGGCGCAGAACCCCGGACCATCAGTCCCGGTGATAATTACAATTCACTTAACGGTTTCATGGTAGCTCCTTTTGCCGTTCAGGATTGTTGCCCTGCTTTTCTGATTGAACCCGACCTGTTCTACGGAACGAAAGTAACGGAAGATATTGTGAGTCGGTTAAATGGTTTAAGAAATACAAAATTGCATTGCAAAAGCTGCCTTGTGCCGGAAGAAATATCAAAAACGGAATATCTCAATCTGATTCGGACTATTGTAGGATATATTCACCAGGGTACTTTTGAAAAAGTAGTTCCCAGCCGTGTTAAAATAGTACAGGGATATTATGGTTCCAGGCTGGGAGTGATCTTTGATTTATTATGTCAGACTTACTCCAATGCATTTGTTTATATTTTTAATAACGGAGATCATCTGTGGATAGGTGCTACTCCTGAGCCTTTGTTACTGGCTATGAACGGCACAATGCAAACCGTTTCGCTGGCAGGTACACGTTCTTTCACTGAGGAAAACACGAACATAGGTGCATGGAACAGTAAGGAGCGCCTTGAACAGGAATACGTTACCCGGTATGTTTCTAAGGTTATCTCGCATTTTAATCTTACAAATGTTGATCTTCAGGGCCCATACACAAAGAAAGCAGGTAATTTGCTTCACCTTTGCACGGATTTTTCATTTTCAGCCGGCGAACTTAAAGGACGTCTGGGTGAATTTATTAATAACCTGCACCCCACACCTGCTGTTTGCGGCATGCCTTATGGACTAAGCCTCGAATTATTAACGAATCTTGAAAAGCATAACCGGGAATACTATGCCGGTTATCTTGGACCAGTCGGACCGGAAGGGAAATTGTCACTTTATGTCAATCTACGGTGCATGAAGGTTTTACCCGACAAACTCGCGCTGTTTATTGGCGGTGGAATTACTGCCGATTCCGAACCCGAAGATGAATGGCTGGAGACAGAAATAAAGGCTGATACATTGTTATCCATCATACATCAATTATAACCCGTAAATGCACAGCAAGCAGCATATAGCTGATTTACCAGCAATCCTTTATAAGAAGGGAGTTGCCTATGTTATCATTTCTCCGGGATCACGCAATGCACCCTTGATAAATTCATTCCTGAGGGAATTCGGTGACAAATGCATAAGCATCATTGATGAACGCAGTGCGGGCTATATTGCATTAGGT
Organism: Bacteroidales bacterium; assembly: GCA_016928305.1. Taxonomy (GTDB): domain Bacteria; phylum Bacteroidota; class Bacteroidia; order Bacteroidales; family UBA10428; genus UBA5072. Next base: position 179,969 of record JAFGKY010000002.1, on the reverse strand, counting down.
ATTGCCTGCTTTTCAGGTATTCCGGTGGTGATGCTGTGTACCTCGGGAACCGCTGCGCTGAATTATGCGCCGGCAATCGCTGAGGCTTTCCACCAGGGAGTTCCCTTGATTGCGATCACAGCAGACAGGCCTCCTGAATGGATTGATCAGCAGGACAACCAGACTATACGGCAGGAAGCGATCTACGCTTCAAACTGTAAGGCTTCGTTTACCCTGCCGGTTGAGGTCAGTACCAATCCGTTAAGAAGACACGCCCAGCGCATTGTCAACGAGGCTTATAATATTGCAGTTGCCGGAAGAAAAGGCCCCGTGCATATCAACATTCCCCTACGTGAGCCTTTGTATGAAGACCTCCCCGTCCCCGGTGAAATTACATGCATCAGTATATCCGGACCTGCACCCTTAGGGGAACCCGATCAGCATCTCATAAAAACCTGGAGGGAGGCAAAAAAGATACTGATCGTTGCCGGACAACAGCCTCTCAACGTGCAGCTCACGCAATCACTTGAGATCGTTGGACGAGACAAACGGGTATGCATCATCGGTGAACCCGTTTCCAACATTACAGCTGAAGCCGTAGTCAGGAATCCGGAACTGGTGCTGGCTGTCAGGAAAGATAATCATGACCTTGATCCCGATCTGATCCTTTATTTCGGAGGACAGGTGGTCTCAAACCGGCTTAAGAAGTTCTTACGCGATTGTCGTGCAAAACATTGCTGGTTTATCGATATCGCCGGCCGGCATGTTGACACGTTTAATCTTTTAACGGATGTTATCCGGGCTGATCCGGCGCTTTTCTTTGCATGGCTGGCACGGTCAGAATCCATGAATACCTCCGGCTATAAACAATGCTGGCAGGTACGAAAGGATCAATCGGATGATCTTCTGAAGCCTGTGCTTGGTTCTATTGATTACAGCGATCTGGGTATTATACAGCAGATCATTGCCGCGCTTCCTCAAAACGTTCTGTTGTTTGCGGGAAATTCAAGCATTATACGGTATATCAGTTTTTTCTCACCCCAATGCAGAGAAATATACTGCAACAGAGGTGTATCGGGCATTGACGGATGTGTCTCAACTGCGGCCGGTATCGCCGTTGCAAGCAACGAAACGGTCATGGCACTGGTAGGAGACCAGAGCTTTGTTTATGACTCAAATGCATTATGGAACCGATCGTTGCCGGAAAACCTTAAAATCATTGTAATAAATAACCAGGGAGGAGGCATTTTCAGCCTGCTGGAGGGCCCGTCATCAACGCCTGCTTTTAAAGCCTATCTTGAAGCTCATCATCCGGTTGAAATAGGTAAGCTTGCCGAAGCTTTTCATGTTTCCTATTTTGCCTGCAGAAGTTATGCTGATTTCAATACTACTTTTAATACATTTGTCCGACAGAGGAGTACAGCAGTTTATGAGATCTTTACACCCGGTGAGGTAAATCCTGTAGTATTTCGTAACTTTGTGAGCCATTTAATGAAACCGACATGAGCCAGAAAAGATACTGGAAAACACTGAGGTCATACGAAGATATTTTATTCGATTTTTTTGAAGGGATAGCCAGGATTACCATTAACCGTCCACGGTATCATAATGCTTTTACACCCGACACGGCAAGAGAGATCTCAGATGCCCTGCTGCATTGCCGCGAAAATGAAAAGATCGGTGTGGTCATTCTGACGGGAGCCGGTGATAAAGCTTTTTGCAGCGGCGGTGATCAGAATGTAAAAGGTTTTGCTGGATATATTGGAAAAGATGGGATACCGCGGCTGAATATCCTCGATGTGCAAAAACAAATACGGTCGTTGCCCAAGCCTGTCATTGCCATGGTTAATGGCTATGCCGTAGGAGGTGGACATGTATTGCATGTAATCTGTGATCTGACCATTGCTTCCGATAATGCTGTTTTTGGGCAAACCGGGCCAAAAGTCGGTAGTTTCGATGCCGGATTCGGATCATCATACCTTGCCCGGATCGTGGGGCAAAAAAAGGCTCGCGAGATATGGTTTTTGTGCCGGCAATACAGTGCAGCAGAAGCCCTGGATATGGGACTGGTGAATAAGGTTGTCCCAGCAGACCAGTTGGAAGATGTGACTATTGAATGGTGTCAAAAGATTATGGAACACAGTCCCCTTGCCATACGCATGATAAAAGCCGGATTGAATGCCGAACTTGATGGCCAGGCTGGCATTCAGGAATTTGCAGGCAATGCTACCATGTTGTATTATATGACAGAAGAATCACAGGAAGGAAAAAAGGCATTTCTTGAAAAACGCAAACCTGACTATAAGAAATATCCAAAGCTTCCCTAAGTATTAATCTGATTATGAAACAGACCATTCTTATCTGGATACATGCATTCCGGTTACGGACTTTACCCCTTGCATTGTCAAGTACTTTTCTGGGAAGTTTTCTTGCATACTCAAAAAGTCATTTCCGGATCTCGGTATTTATCTTCGCTTCTGTCACTACATTGTTCCTGCAGATTTTATCAAACCTGGCCAATGATTATGGCGACGGTTTGAAAGGGACGGATAAAAAAGGCAGACTGGGACCTGAGCGTTTGACCCAGTCGGGGAAGGTGTCGCCTAACGCTATGCGAAATATGATTATTGTTTTTGTGCTTCTTTCGCTAACGGTGGGATCGACTCTTATTTTTATCGGATTGAAGCACTTTCCGGTGGTTACGATCCTTGTTTTTTTCATACTGGGATCATCAGCCATATTGGCAGCTATCAAATACACAGTGGGCAAAAATCCTTACGGATACGTAGGTCTGGGTGATATGTTTGTTTTTATTTTTTTTGGTATTGTTGGAGTATGCGGAACATTTTATCTTCATACCGGCTACTTTGATCCCTGGATCTTATTCCCGGCATCAACCATTGGACTATTCAGTTCGTGTGTTCTCAACATCAATAACCTGCGCGATATAAAAAGTGATTCGGAATGCGGTAAAAAAACACTGGTAGTAAGATTGGGAGTAAAAGCCGCTAAGATTTACCATGGTATACTGGTATTAAGTGCCGTATTGATGAGTATGGTATATACGGTTATGTTTTTTAAATCGCCGGTTCAGTTGCTTTTTATGATTACATTGCCTTTTCTTTTGCTCGATGTAAAAAATGTCATGATGAATACTGTTCCGATTGAACTGAATCGTGAGCTTTTGAAAATGGCGTTGACTACTTTTGCTTTTTCTCTTACTTTCGGTCTTGGACTGGTGCTGTAAAATGATAAGGGCGTATTACAGGAAGAAGATATTATCCTATATTAAGCCAGTTGAAACATCAAGGGGCGTATTGAATCAAAAGCCATCCTGGTATATTTTTCTGGCTGATGATGTAATACCCGAAATAAAAGGAATCGGTGAATGTTCAATCATTCCGGGATTGAGCCTGGAAACCGAAGATATGGTGGATCATCAAATCAATGATCTTTGCCGAACCATAAATCAGGAAAATTTGGATGTTGCCGCTGAATTACCGTTATATCCTTCAATAGCATTTGGTATGGAAACCGCCTTGCTTGATTTGAAGACAGGCGGAAGAAGAGAATTGTTCTCAACTGAATTTACAGATGGACAGACCTGTATTTACATCAACGGACTTATCTGGATGGGAGCAAAAAAATATATGCTAAAACAAGTGGAAGAAAAACTGAATCAGAAATTTCGCTGTCTGAAATTAAAGATCGGATTACAGCGATACCCTGATGAGCTGCAGATAATAAAATATATACGTAAGCACTTTCATGCAAAAGAACTGGAGTTGCGCGTGGATGCGAATGGAGCATTTGATCCCGGGTCGGTCATGGAAATGCTTAAAAAACTGGCAGATATGGAAGTCCATTCCGTGGAGCAGCCGATTAAACCGGGACAATGGGAAGAGATGGCACTGCTATGCAGAAATTCACCCATACCGGTTGCTCTTGATGAGGAACTGACAGGAAAACCTACGCTGGAGCAAAAACGGTCCCTGATATACGCGATACGTCCCCACTATCTCGTTTTAAAACCCGGATTGCTGGGAGGCTTTCAACAGGCGGAAGAATACCTGAACCTGGCAAAACAGAATAATATAGGTTACTGGATCACATCGGCACTTGAATCCAACATTGGTCTTAATGCAATTGCACAATGGACATTCACTCTTGGTAATCCCATAGCTCAAGGATTAGGAACCGGAAAACTATACCGGCAAAATGTAAAATGTCCCTTAACACTGGAAGGGGACAGGATGTTTTATCACGCATCAAAGGGATGGGATCTGTCATATATTGAGTCATAAACAATGAAATCCTTATTACGCGGAGTTGGCCTATATGGCAATTTTATTTCAATTGATGAGATGCCTTCTTTCTGTCGCAAACTTTTAAGCAAGAGGAATTTTCCTGATTGGGAAAAGAAAATATTTGGTTTTATACTTGACTTTCTTGATAGATCCGAAGAAGTGGTTCAGGAAAGCAGTGGAACCACAGGACTGCCCAAGACAATATTGATTTCCAAGAAAGCCATGATCCATTCGGCTTTACGAACAATCCGGAAATTTAAAATACGTCAGGGTATGACAGCCCTGCTTTGTCTTCCTGTTGATTACATTGCCGGGAAAATGATGATTGTAAGAGCCTTGACTGCCGGTATGCATTTATCCTGGATCGAACCAACTGCAAAACCTGATATTAGAACAGACAAAACCATTGATTTTTGTGCCATGGTACCGTTACAGGTGTTCAACCTGCTGGAAGAACACTCTCTTTTTTCGGCGATAAAAACACTGATTACAGGAGGTTCAGAATTATCACCAGAATTGGAATACCGTTTACAACAGGTACCATCCCGCGTCTTTGAAACATTTGGCATGGCTGAAACCTGTTCGCACATTGCCTTACGGAGGATAAATGGGCCCCTGGCAAAATCCTGGTTTAATGTATTGCCAGGCATAAAAATATCAACCGATAACCGGGGATGCCTTGTAATCAATGCTTCATATTTGTCAAATCCGGTCATTACCAATGATTCTGTTGATATAATTGGCAGGAACAGATTTTATTGGAAAGGGCGTATTGATAATATCATAAACAGCGGTGGAATAAAAATTAATCCGGAAAGCGTTGAGAAGATAATCTATGAAATTACGGGTGATGAATCATACCTGGTGGGTATACCTGATCACAAACTGGGACAAAAACCCGTGCTGGTCACCCAACGACTTTATTCACCGGATGAGAAAGAAAGACTTCTTAAACAGATGCGAACAAACTTACCCGCCTATCACTTTCCGGCTGATATTATAACCATCGATTCATTTCCGCGAAACAAGGCCCTGAAAATTAACAGAACCGGTATGGCTGCCCAGGTAATAAAAAAGGTGCATACAGGGCTATAATAATGTTGTACCTGTTAACCATAAAACTGATCTGTATTTTTTTGTAATATGAAAATTAATTGTATTTTTGCACTCCGCTTTTTTATGGGTGGAGACTAAAGTTGCTGATTACAAATTAAAAAGAACAATAGAACGTGAATACGCCAAGTTATAAAACAATTTCGGCAAAAAAAGAGACGGTAAACAAGGAATGGTTTGTAGCTGATGCCACCAATCAGGTGTTGGGCCGGTTTTCATCTCAAATCGCAACCGTGTTGCGCGGTAAACATAAAACGTATTATACACCACATGTCGATTGCGGTGATAATGTTATCGTAATAAATGCTGAAAAAATACGTCTTACCGGAAACAAATGGACGGATAAAGAATACATAAGTCATTCAGGGTATCCGGGAGGTCAAAAAATACGTTCACCGAAAGATATTGCAATCAAAAGTCCGGCACATATCATTGAGATGGCTGTTAAAAGAATGCTTCCTCGCAACCGGCTGGGGAATGTTATTTTCAATAATCTACATGTTTATGCCGGCTCATCACACCCACACGAAGCACAACAACCAAAAGAACTTAAAATAAAATAGCATATATGGAAACTGTCAATGCAATTGGACGACGCAAAAGTGCAATTGCCAGGATTTATATCAGCGAGGGAAAAGGCAAAATCACCGTTAATAACAGGGCTTTTGAAGAATACTTCCCGCTACAACAGATTCAGAATATCATTCAGCAACCCATTAACCTGGCGGAGGCCGGCAATAAATATGATATCATCGTTAACCTGAAAGGCGGTGGTACCACAGGACAGGCAGAGGCTTTAAGGCTTGCTATTGCAAGAGCTATCGTAAAGATTAAGCCGGAAAGCAAAGAAGCGCTTAAATCTGTTAAGCTTTTAACAAGAGATTCGCGTGAAGTGGAGCGAAAAAAAGCCGGACAACCGGGTGCCCGTAAAAGATTCCAGTTCAGTAAACGCTAGAGCGGATCAATTGTTTAGTATCTAAATTGATAAGACTCATCCCGGAAGCGGAATGGCTACTTGTCAATTGCTTAAATAAGAATGTAAACAAAAACAATCATGTCAAACACAACAGTACAGGAATTATTGGATGCAGGTGTGCATTTTGGTCACCTGAAAAGAAAATGGAATCCCGGTATGGCTCCTTATATATTTATGGAGAAAGACGGGATTCATATTATTGATCTGCAGAAAACCCTGGTTAAGCTTGATGAGGCAACTCTGGCGATTAAACAAATTGCCAAATCGGGCAGGAAAATCCTTTTTGTCGCCACAAAAAAGCAGGCAAAGGATATTGTGGCTGACCGGGTCAGACAAATAGGTATGCCATATGTTACCGAACGTTGGCCAGGGGGAATGTTAACGAATTTCCCTACCATCCGGAAAGCTGTTAAGAAAATGACGGCCATCGATAAAATGTCAAGTGACGGAACATTTGATAATCTTTCTAAGCGCGAAAAACTACAGATTGCACGCCAACGGGCAAAACTCGAAAAAAACCTCGGCAGTATAGCTGATCTTACCCGGTTACCTGCTGCCATGTTCATTATTGATATCTGCAAGGAACATATTGCTGTGCGTGAGGCCAGAAGGCTGAACATCCCCATCTTTGCCATGGTGGATACTAACTCCGATCCGAAACTTGTCGATTTCCCGATACCGGCAAATGATGATGCTTCAAAATCCATAGCATTAATCGTTAATATTGTATCAAAATCGATTCAGGAGGGACTTGAAGAACGAAAGATTGAACGTGAAAAAGAAATGGCTGTTCCGGAAAAGAAAGGAAAAAAAGAAGTAACGGATGGAGAGGTTGAAGAAGAAGATGAAGAAGTTATTGAAACAAAAGCAAAATCTTTATCGGGAAAGAAACCTATCCCAATGAAATCAGCGGCTAAGAAGGGAGCTAAAATTGATATCGAACTGGATGAAGAAGAAATAGAATAAATCATTATCACAACGTATATATGGCAGTAACTGCAGCTGACGTAAGCAAACTCAGAAAAATAACCGGGGCCGGTATGATGGATTGTAAGCATGCCCTGGAGGAAGCAAATGGTGACTATGATAAAGCCATTGAAATCATCCGCAAAAAAGGTCAATTGATAGCCAGTAAGCGAGCTGACCGGGAAGCCGGTGAAGGTGTCGTGCTGGCTCAATCAACCGGTGACGGTCAACGAGGAGTCATGATAGTCCTGAATTGTGAAACCGACTTTGTAGCGAAAAATGAGAATTTTGTAAAATTCGCCCGGTCTATTCTCGATCTTGCACTTGAAAAGAATCCGGCCGATCTTGATGCACTCAGGCAACTGAATATGGAAGGTCGCAGTATAGGTGAGCTGGTGATGGAACAAATCGGCATTATTGGAGAAAAAATAGATTTATCCTATTATGGAAAGCTTGAAGCTCCTCAGGTAGTGCCATATATCCATCCCGGTAATAAACTGGCCACCCTGATAGGCCTGAACAAAAAAACAGACCTTCAGATAGGAAAGGATATTGCCATGCAGGTAGCAGCCATGAATCCGATAGCTGTCGATAAGGACTCTGTCACGGCCGATATTCTTGCCAAGGAGAAGGAAATAGCACTCGAACAAACCAAAAACGATCCGAGAAACCAGGGTAAACCGGTTAATATACTGGACAGAATAGCTGAAGGTAAACTTGAAAAATTCTTTAAAGAAGGTACACTGCTGAACCAGGAGTTTACAAAAGACAGTTCGAAAACAATACGTCAATACCTTCAATCGGTGGATCAAGACCTCATGGTAACAGGATTTTTACGATTTTCTTTAAAATAATCGAATAGTATATTTTGCCGTCATGGGCCTGACATGTTTCAACACTTGTCGGGTCTTTTTTTTTACACATATAAGTTGTTTGATGGATTTATTTTAGCTTTATAATTGAATTGAAACAGAAAAACGTAACCGGGAATCCAAATACCGGAACAACTAAACTATATACAATGGCACATAAATATAACAGAGTATTACTAAAACTTAGCGGTGAAGCTTTGATGGGAAATAAGACCTATGGCTTTGATGAAAACCTGCTGGCTGAATATGCTGCACAAGTTCTGGAGATCCAGGCGTTGGGTGTTCAGGTTGGCATAGTGATAGGGGGCGGTAATATCTTCAGGGGACTTAGTGGTGTAAAGGCTGGATTTGAACGTGTTACAGGCGATTACATGGGAATGCTTGCCACGGTTATTAATGGACTGGCACTGCAAACCTACATCCGGAACGCTGGTGGCAAAGCCAGAATACTTACGGCAATTGAAATGCTGCCTGTGGCAGATCGCTATTCCAAAACCCTGACTGCTGATTTGTTAACACAGGGTTATGCCGTTATCTTTACCTTTGGCACCGGAAATCCTTTTTTTACAACGGATACGGCAGCTGCCTTAAGAGGAGTAGAAATGAATGCTGAAGTTATGCTCAAGGGAACGCGGGTGGATGGAGTTTATACGGCTGATCCCGAAAAAGATAAGAATGCCGTTAAATTCGATGAGATAACATTCGAGGAAGCTTATAAACGCGGACTTAAAATAATGGACATGACAGCCTTGACAATGTGCAGAGAGAACAATCTTCCGGTAATTGTCTTTAACATGAATAAAAAAGGCAATTTATTGCGGGTAATACAGGGCGAAAAAGTGGGAACGCTGGTAAAGGATTAATTATCCTGATTTTTTTATTTATTCATAGATTGTTGTATTTGAAAGGATACTCTATGGCTTTTCTAAAAAAGATACTATCCGGATTTTTATTTGTTTTTTTGGCGAATTTTGTTTATACACAAAACAAGCCTGAAAATTTCTGTGAATCTCTTCCCGCTTGGGATAAAATAGTAATAAAAAATGAAGAAATTCCGGCAGGAATACCCAAGATGTTAATTATCACAAACCGGCCATATATCAGTGGGAAAGGAATTAAGGAGTTCTTTCCCAACGATCTGGCAAACTTCCGCAAAGTATCCTATCTGATTGCCGCCTGTGACGGAGCGAACTGGCTGTTGTATTTCGTTTCAAGCTTTGAGGAGGGAATGAATGAGATAAACGATGGCAGCGACATACTGTTATTTATTGAAGGCCATGGAAAAACACTTCCCATGACATTGAATCGTGCAAAACAGGTACAGTCACGTTATCATGTTTCTATGGTTGTATTTGACTGGCCTTCCAGGCACAGTAATTTCAACCTGTCGTTGTCGCGGGTTCGTCGATGCGGGGATAATTTTTATAATTTGTTGCTCCAGATCAGGGAATACAGAAAACAATCCATGACTGAAAATCTGCATTTCAGTATTCTTGCCCATAGCCTTGGGAATTATTTTCTGAGTAACCTTGTTGTATGCGGTGATGCACAGTACCTGAAGGACGTGTTTATTGATAACATGATAATGAATGCTGCAGCCATACGAACCAGGGAACATGGAGATGTGCTTTCGCAGTTGGATTTTCAGAAGCGGATTTATATTACTTTTAATAAATATGACTGGATATTACGTGGCGCTCATATGTTAACTGCCGGCAAAATGTTGGGCAATGTGCCCATGCAACCCCTGGTAAAAAATGCCTGTTATTTGGATTTTACGGGTATCGTTGGTAAAGAACATTCTTATTATTATGGAAAACATTCGTTTGAACACGAAATGCCTGCTTTTTTTTATTTTTATAATACGGCTTTGCATGGGGAGGAAGTAAACCTGCTGAATAAAATGCTGTTCTTGTCCGATAATACCTTAAACGTTTATAAGGTAAAACTTTACGACAGCAGTCATTATAAACCAGGTAACGGAAATAAAGAATCAAAGTGAATGCATCATGGAATAAAAGTGGTTGTTGATTTCAGGATTGTTTATCGGTTGGCGTTTTGATATGCGGTATTTCTATTCCCTTGTTTTACATAGAAGTCCATTGTCATGTAATTGCATTTTTTTATATTTGTTAGACCATAACCCGTAATGTTCAACGCCATGGAAGAAGAAGCAAAATTTCATATTGACTTAGCCAGGGATAAAATGGAGAAAGCCATCAGGCATCTTGAAGATGAATTGCTGCATATCAGGGCAGGTAAAGCTACTCCTAATATCCTCGATGGCATCCATGTGGAATATTATGGTTCCGTTATGCCATTGGCGCAGGTATCGAGTATCGGTACCCCTGACCCAAAGACAATTGTGATTCAACCATGGGATAAAACCATGTTTGAAGTTATAGAAAAAGCCATTCTGGCTGCCAATATCGGACTTACACCTATCAACAACGGTGAGATTATACGGTTAAACATACCTCCGCTGACGGAAGAGAGACGAAAGACCCTGGTAAAGCAAATCAAGAATATGGCCGAAAACACCAAGGTTAGTATCCGGAATGCAAGGAGGGAAGGCATGGAAGATTTTAAGAAACTTCAGAAAGATGGCCTGGCTGAAGATATTGCAAAAGAAGCTGAGCATAAAATACAGGAGTTAACCGATAACTACAGTAAAAAAGTTGATGTTATAACAACAGCCAAGGAAAAAGAAATAATGACCGTATAAAAAATCACTGCTTTAGTCGTTTTCTCAATTTCAGTTGCTGTTCGCAGATTCCTTCAACAAACAATTTTGCCACCTCGTGGGCTCCCCATTCTGAAAAATGCGTGTTGTCTTCTTTGCCTGCTGGAATAGAGGCATATATTCCGGGTTCAACAAAAAGGAACATTTTTTTTGAGCCTTCGGGCCCGAGTTCCTTTATCAGCTTTTCACTCTTCCTGTGCATATCGATCAAAGGTACTTTTAATGAATCGGCAACCTGCCGGACTACGTCCGGATATACGCCATGTGTGTCATAAAAAGAACCGTTCTCATCGAAGCGCCTGCGCATCAATGGAGTACATAATACAGGATGCGCCCTGTGAGCAAGGGTTTCTTTCACAAACCTTACCAGGTTTCCTTTGTATTCTTCGGGTGTTGTATACCGGCCTACCTTTTCTTTGCTTTCATCGTTATGACCAAATTGGATGACAACATAATCACCTTTTTTAAGTTTTTCCACAATCGGTTGCCAGCGATTTTCAGCAATGAATGATCGGGTACTGCGGCCGTTCATGGCATGATTTTCAACAGTGGCCCTGCCGTCAAAGAAATCCTGAAGCATCATTCCCCATCCCCGTTCGGGATTGTCTTCAATCGGTTTGTTGGCCATGGTCGAATCACCGATCATATAAATGGTGACAGGATGGTTTTCATAAAGACATCCTGATAATGCCAGTAAAAGTAAGAGGAATCCAAATTTGTTTTTCATATTCTTGTCAATGAATAGTTTCAACTTTTGCAGGGGATACTATGTCATGATATCTTGCTATTTCACTCAATCAATTTATATAATTCTTCCAGCCGGGGTGAAAGAATGATTTCTGTCCGGCGGTTTTTTTGCCGGGCTTCGGCTGTTTTAGCCGGGTCGACAGGGAAAAACTCACCTCTGCCGGATACTGTAAGACGTTTAGGATTAATGGATGATCCCTGGAGCAATATCCTGACAATGGAAGTTGCACGTAATACACTTAAATCCCAGTTATCCTTGAAATCAGAACCGGGAATCACCGGCACATCATCAGTATGTCCTTCGATCATAATGCTGATATCGGGATTTTGTTCGAGCACACCGGCTAATTGCTTCAATGCGGCAATTCCCTTGGGATCAACGTTTGTACTGCCACTTGGGAAAAGCAGTTTTTCTTCAAGCGAAACGTACACCTTTCCATTCTTTTGTGAAACGGTAAGTCCTTGATTTTCAAATCCAGTCAGAGCTTCCGAAACCGATTTTTTCAATGACCGGACAGCAGCTTCCTGTTGCTTTAATACGGTTTCCAGTTCAGCCAGTCGGGTATTGCGTTGATTCAGCTCAGCCTCCATCTGATAAATACTTTTTTTCTTTTCGTCCAGTGTTCCTGAAAGCTTTTTCAATTCCAGTTCCTGTTGCTCCAGATCCTGCTGAGATACCTGGAGATCAGCCATAAGCTTGCGAATTTCTTTTTCACTGCCTCTCAACAGTGCCTGCTGTGCTTCTTTCAGGTCATCGTAGTCCTTATTCATCCGGTGATGTTGTTGTTGGAGAGCAGCAAGTTCCTCCCTGCATTCTTTATTATCGGTTTTTACTTTCATAAGATCCTTCTGTGATACTTCAAGGGATGATTTAAGCTCCCTGTTTTCAGCCGAAATTTTATCGTTTTCGGTTTTAAGGATTTTTTTTTCCCGCTGGCAATCCGTATTTTCTTGCTGGAGGCTTTTAAATCGGGTTGGAGGTACACATGACAAAACCATGAAGACTGCTATAACCGGTATGAACAATTGTACTGTTTTCATGATACTGAATTTCATTGTTGAGTCAGTTGTTAAATTACATTCAAAAGCTATTTCATAAACGAAAGTAAACAATAAATTATTAACTTTACGGTTAAATATCAGGCTGACAAACCGCTATTGATACCAACCATTAGGCGATCAACAGAGCAAAGGGAATTTATGGACGCTGAGCAGAAGAGCATATTGCAGCAGGTAAGATATCCTTCAGATTTAAAGGATTTATCGATTGATGATTTAATCTGTCTCTGCAGCGAATTGAGGGAATTTATCATCGATGAGGTTTCGGCAAATCCGGGACATCTCGGCGCAAGTCTTGGAGTGGTAGAGCTCACGGTTGCCCTGCATTATGTCTTCAATACACCCAGGGATATTCTGATATGGGATGTGGGCCATCAGGCATATGGGCATAAGATACTCACCGGACGAAAAGATGTTTTTCACACCAACCGGAAATATGGTGGTATAAGCGGATTTCCAAGAATATCTGAAAGTGATTACGATGCTTTTGGCACAGGCCATGCATCCACTTCCATATCAGCTGCTCTGGGTATTGCCATTGCTGATCATTTAAAAGGTGTGCACCGGAATGTAATTGCCGTAATTGGCGATGGTTCAATGACAGGAGGAATGGCATTTGAAGGTCTGAATCATGCAGGAATTGCAAACACAGATATCCTGGTAATATTGAACGACAATAATATCGCAATTGATCCGAATACGGGAGCATTAAAAGAATACCTTGTGGATGTTACGACTTCGCGGACTTATAACAAAATGAAAAATGAATTATGGCAACTCCTGGGAAAGATAAATAAAATTGCACCTCATGCACGCGACTATGCAAAAAAACTTGAGAATGGTCTGAAATCGATTCTGTTGCGGCAAAGTAATTTGTTTGAAGCTTTAAACTTCAGGTATTTTGGTCCGGTTGACGGACATGACTTGCTGCATCTCGTTAGAGTATTATCTGATCTGAAGGAAATTCGCGGTCCAAAATTGTTGCATATTTTAACGAAGAAGGGTAAAGGATTTTTGCAGGCAGAAGAAAATCAGACGACTTTTCATGCCCCCGGAAAATTTGATAAAAAAACCGGTAAATTGGTTATGCGGAGAACGGAAAAACCTGAGCCTCCGTTATATCAGGATGTATTCGGGCATACATTGCTCGAACTGGCACGCAAGAATGAGCGCATTGTAGGCATAACACCGGCCATGCCAAGCGGATGTTCCATGAAGATCGTGATGGATGTTTTACCCGACCGTACCTTTGATGTTGGAATTGCCGAACAACATGCAGTAACTTTTGCAGCCGGTTTGGCAACCCAGGGAATGATTCCTTTCTGTAATATTTATTCATCATTTATGCAACGGGCATACGATCAGATTATTCACGATGTAGCCATACAAAAATTACCGGTGGTTTTGTGCCTTGATCGTGGAGGTCTTGTGGGTCAGGATGGCCCGACGCATCACGGCGTATTTGATATAGCTTATCTGCGAAGCATTCCGGATATTATCATTTCATCACCCATGAATGAAGTTGACTTACGAAACCTCATGTATACGGCACAGCTCACCAATAAGAGTCCATTTGCCATCCGTTACCCGAGAGGCAGAGGTGTAATTTCAAACTGGCGGCAACCGTTTACCGTTATACCTATTGGAAAGGCAAGGATAATAAATCATGGAAAGGATATTGCAGTTCTGTCAATAGGTCATCCTGGCAACTTTGTTAAACAGGCAATTGAAAGAATCGCGGCTGAAAACATCAGCGTTGAACATATTGATATGAGGTTTGTTAAGCCCCTTGATGAAGAATGTCTGCACACTGTTTTTAAATTGTTTAAACAAATCATTACTGTCGAGGACGGAACTGTTGTTGGTGGTTTCGGATCAGCTGTACTGGAGTTTATGAGTGAACATGGATATGCAGCCGATGTCCGACGCCTGGGTGTACCCGATCGTTTTATTGAACAGGGGACGCAACAAGAATTATATGGCAAATGCGGTTTTGATGCCGAAGGGATATATCAAACCATAAAAGAATTAGTCAAACCAAGAATTCTGACAAAAGTCAGTTAATGTGATGCAATTTCACTACATGAATTTTCTCCCCATAACCAAGATATCATCGATCTGTTCGTGCCCGCTGCGCCAGTTTTCAATAGTAGTATCCAATATTTTACGTTGTTCATCCATGGTTTTTTCCTGCATCGAGATAAATAATTCTTTCAGTTTTGCAGTTTTAAATTTCTTACCTTCCGGTCCGCCAAACTGATCAGCATATCCATCAGAAAACATATAAATGGCATCATTTTTTTCCAGCATTATGGTGTGGTTGGTAAATTGTTTTTCTTTTCCGGTAGCCCTTCCGATAGCAAAACGATCAGCTTTGGTTTCCAGAATTTCACCTCTCCGGATCAGGATCAGCGGGTTAAAGGCTCCTGAATATTCAAGCTGATTGGTAGCCGGATCATAGGCAACAAGTGCAATATCCATACCATCATTTACAATATCCTCTCCTTTCTGATGAAGTGTATGAGCAACTTCTTCATTAAGCCGGTTTAGAATGGTCGAAGGCCGATAAATACCCTGCTCGATAACAATTTTATTGAGCGATGTATATCCGATAAAGGACATAAATGCACCGGGTACACCATGACCTGTGCAGTCGACTGCTGCAAGAAATTCTTTGCTCCCTGCAGAAGTAAGCCAGTAAAAATCGCCGCTGACAATATCTTTGGGTTTAAAAAGAATGAAAACATTATCAAACGGAATATCCGGTGGTAATATAGAAAGCTGGATTCGCTTGGCATACATAATACTGTCAAGTATATCCTTGTTTTTCATGGCCAGTTCATCGTTTGCCACAGACAAAGCAAGTGTGCGTTCCTTTACACGGGATTCGAGGACACGCTTTTCATGGATGAGGTTACGCTCCCGTATTTTGATGAAGATAATGATTCCCGAAAGGATTATCAGACTTACCATGGTTAAAAACCATGCCCGTTTATAGGGGGGGGCCATAATTCTGAAACTGTATTGCGCAGGTATTGAATTCCAGATACCTTCATTATTTTTTGCAATAACATTGAATGTATACCGGCCGGGAGGCAATTTGTTATAAATCGCTGTATTTTTATCTTCGTTATCCTGCCACTCATCATCAAGTCCCTTCAGTAAAACACGGTAGCGAACCGCATCAGGGTTGGAAAGACTGATGCTGATAAAATGAAAAATGATATCATTTTCATTGCTTCGAAGTCTGAGGTTAGGTTGCATGGCCCTGCTGACTCTGTTGACTGAGAAGTCGGTCAGCTGGATAATAGGTTCAGAAAGCACAGGCTCTCCCAGGGACGTATTGCAAAGAAATGCTCCGTTTGCGGTTCCGATCCAGATATTGCCGTTGATGTCCATCAATCCTGCATTGTCTTTTGTTTCAATACCTGTAAATCCGTTCTTTTTTGTATAGGAGAATACCTGATTGCGTGAGCTGTTAATAACGTTGAGACCCATGTTCGTTCCAACATAAACATTGTTTTTGTTATCAATCACAAGTACATTAATAATATTGGATAACAATCCATTTTCAACCGAATATTGCCTGATTATGGAATCATGGTATACATAAATACCTTTTGATCGGGTGCCTATCCAGATGTTGCCGTGCTTGTCTTCGGTTACTGATGTAGGTGTGATATTATCCGCTTTCAGATTAATTAAACTGATTCCCTCTGCGGATATCTTCCCTATTCCTTTATCTTTTGCTCCAACCCAAAGATTATTTTTTGAATCTGCAAATAAAGCCGATATGTCATTTCCGGGTATTCCTGTAGTTCCCTGAAGGTATGTTTTCAGGTATTGGTTTTTTGTCAGGTCATATTCAACCAGCCGGTCTAATGTGCCAACCCATAGATGATTATTACGGTCAATTTCCAATGCCCTGATTTCAAGATTTCCTTCCAACCAGCTATTGAATTGCGGCTGACTGATAAAATGTTTCTGCCTGGTATTAAAGAGAAGCAATCCCTGGTCAGCTGTTCCCACCCAGATGTTGTTTTCCCGGTCTTCTTTGAGAAAACGTACCTGGTTACTGATAAAATTCCCGCTCTGGTTATAATGAACAAAAACACCATTCTTCGGATCGTTATTGTATACAGTAATTCCATCATTGGTCCCAAACCATATCTGGCCTTTAGGATCCTGAACAATGGACCAGACCTGATTGCTTTTCAATCCGTCTTTCGTGGTAATTGAAATAAATTGTTCTCCTTTGAAAATATCAAGTCCATGTTCTGTGGTGCCAATCAATATATTCCCTTCAACATCTCCCCGGATGCACCAAATCTGGTTATCATGCAGTCCATTATGAGTATTATAAATTTGTATTTTATCCTTTCCGATTTTAGAAATTCCTCCCTGGCTTTTATCCATATTCCAGTGACCCACCCAGATATTTTGCTGCCGGTCTTCCGTAATTGAACTTATCCAATTGGCCGCAAGACCGTTTTTGATGTCGTAGAATTCAAATGTTTTTGTCTGCGTATTGTATTTATGCAATCCTCCATTATAAGTGCCAAACCACAGGTTCTTACGGCTGTCTTCAAACATAACGGTAAACTGGAAAAAACGGAACATACCTTCAGGAGCATAGCTATCAAAATCATTTGTTGTCGGATTGTATTTTTTAATATCCAAACCGATTAAAAAATAAATTGAGCTATCGGAGGTTACCAGGCTATTATAGACCCTGTCACCAAGCTTTTTTCCTTTAAGAAAGTGTTCATAATTCAGTTCTGTTATCGGAGCATTTGGATTTTTTATCAGCAATGCACCATGGGCTTCGGAAGTAACCCAGATCTGATCCTGAAGGTCCTGGACAATGGAAGTAATATTGGATTTCAGGAGCGTATCCGGAAATACAATTTTTTCAAATTTGTGGTAATCATAGCGAGTAATGCCTCCCCCTTCATGGCCCGTCCAGAGGGTATTATTATTATCAAT
This sequence comes from Bacteroidales bacterium, assembly GCA_016928305.1. Classification (GTDB taxonomy): domain Bacteria; phylum Bacteroidota; class Bacteroidia; order Bacteroidales; family UBA10428; genus UBA5072. The sequence goes on along the minus strand of JAFGKY010000002.1, from coordinate 162,221 downwards.
GAAAAGAATACGGACACCTAAGAGAGCCAGTCCGTCTTCGGTAGCATAATTTATAAAAGTTTTCCCGTCAAACCGTGTTAGTCCGGTCCTTGTCCCCAGCCATATATAACGGTTTTCATCCTGGATGATGGCATATACTTTTGAATCCAGTCCGTCAACAGCACTGTAATTTTCAAAATAATAAGTTTGCGCTTTGCTTAACCGGTTGCAGGCAAAAAAAACAGCCAGTAAGGTCCATAGGCACAGACCGGCTTTCCACAGGGTTTTTCTCATTTCGGGGTTTTAAAGTTAGGGATAAAACCCTGACAGGATTTTACGTGCTGTCAGGGTTATAGTCTCATATTTTTTTATTGTTTTGAAATAAAAAAGAAGGTGCCGTCTTCATCCGTTAGTCCTGAAATCTTGCCGAATTTCGGCTTTTGCTGATTGTTCTGGGATACGGCAATCTGTACTTTTGAAACAATGGCTTCGATGGGAATACAGGCATCGGGATTGTTTGCCAATGTATTTGCAAATGTCCGTGTGAACTGCGAATCGTCAACTGCAAGCTCATAGCCGGCGGATGAAAATACCTGCGATGATTTGAATTTTACAGCTTCCCAATCGTTGCACGAACGGATTTTAGGAGTTTCACGCATGGCCTGGTAAAAAGTCGGTCCCGATTCACAGGCATCGGTTATCACCAGCATATGAACAACAAAATTGGTATAGGATTGCAGGGATGCTCGTAAAGCATTCAGGTTGTAATAGGTAAATTCATCATCCCGTTTGGCATCAACAGGAATCCAATACCCGGTTTCATTAATAAATTTTCCATGTCCGGCAAACCAAATCAATAAAGCATTGACACGGTTACTTCGGATAAGATCTCTCAGTTCGATGGAAAAAAAGCGCTCCATTTCTTTTTTGGTCATATCCTGCTTATGGATGATCTTATGCACATCATATTTGGCTAAGGCCGATCGCATTAAGGTTACATCTTTTGAAGGTCCGTCAAGACTTGGAAAAGTTTCATAGTTTGAATTCTCAACAAAAATCACCCATGTTCTGCCCATGGGATTTGCCTGCAGAAGAGATACTCCCTCACGGTTCAGCACAAAAGTCTGAAGTGTATCATTTCCATAAATATCGGTGGCTTCCACTGTGAATTTATTTTTATTGGCGACGTTGATGGTAGCCGAGAATTTAGGATTCAATTCGCTTAGCATATAGCTGGCCGATACACCGTTAATAAGGATTGATTTAATCTGGCTTTCGTCGGTGATATTCCCTTCAACATAAAGGTTTGTATCATCGGTATCCAGAAATATCTCTCCATCATCAGAGGCATAAGGTGCAATTATGGCTATTTTAGGTGGATTGATCTCTGTCCTTTCAATGGTATAGGTTATTTGCTGAATATTATTATAGGTATCTTCTGCAACGATTGAAAAAATATCAAGACCGGAAACATCAACTTCTGTTAAAAATTCATATATATCACCATTCTTTATAAAATTAGTATTCGAATCGTTTATTTTCAGGGATATTATTTCACTTTCATCATGCATTTTCCCACGTAAGGAAAGCTTTGTTCTATTACGCGCCAGTTTTACCGTGTAATCCTCTGATGCCGCTGGTTCGAGCAGGACAATTTTAGGCCTGTTGGTTTCACGGTTGAGTTCATATAACCTTTTTTTCGCATCATCCAGATGCTTACGGGCATAAACATCGTCTTCAGAAAGAGTGGATAATAGGGTATAGTCCTTAATAGCGGATTTGTAATCGCCAATTTGCTCGAACGAATAGGCTCTTTTGTAATAGGCTTCCGAATTTTTCGGATCCAGCATAATGGCTTTTGTAAAATCATTTATGGCATTCTGATATTGTGTAAAATCCTGGTAGTAAGTTCCGCGCAAAATATATACACCGGGATCCTCGGGATTGTTAAAAACAACTTTTGATATGTCATCGATAGCCTTGGGATACTCATACATTTTAACATAAACTTTGCTTCGGATCAGAAAAGCATCCTTATTTTTAGGATTGATGCGCAGCACTGAATTGCAGTGATCTATGGCCTGGTTTAGCTTGTTAAGCTGCAGCCTAAGGTTAGCCAGGGAAAGATAGGCATCAATATATTTCCTGTCTTTTGCTAATGCCTTCTCATAATCCAGTTCAGCCTGATTGTAATTCTTCATCATTTCCGAAACTACACCGTGATAATAATTATTTTCGGCATTGTCTTTAAGAAAGATGGCCTTATTGATGGATATCAATGCTCCAGAAAAATCCTCTTTACCCAGCAGTATTTTGCATTGCAGCTGATAGGCTTCATCGCATTTTGAATCCAGATCGATTGCTTCTTTAACCAGTTCAAGTGCCTTGTCATATTTAGCCATTTTATAGTTTATGGTCGATGCCTCTAAAAATAAATTTTTATTTTTCTTTTTAAACACCAGTGCCCGGTCATAATCTTCTGCGGCCTTTTCTATATCATTGATGGTCTGGTAGGTCCTTGCTCTTTCAATGTATGCTTCAACATAGTCAGGGTCGACCTGTACCGCTTTTGAAAATTGATCGATGGCATCATTAAAGTTTTGTGCTTCAATGAAAGTTAGTCCTGTTTTATAATACTGTTTTGCATTTTGAGCTTTACCGATAAAGGACGCGGTCAGGAATAAACCGCTAATGAGTATACAGCCCAAGTTTTTCATGACGAGAAGAATTTGATAGGTTAAGCAATTAATAAAACAAGTATTTCAAAATTAATAAAATATGTTCATAAACTGAATAATCTGAACATCATAATATCATTTCTTTGGAAATACTTTCAATGTTAAATACGTAAAAAACAGACCGGGAGTTTTTCTTATCTGCACAGAAAATTATAATTATTCACCGATTTTGACGAATCATCTTTTTCTTGTGATGAATGGATTGACATATTATGCAAAAGGATATATAACAATTTTTATGTATTTGAATGGGAGATGATTATACATAGATGGCTCATCTACAAAATAAAAGAATCCAACCGGTTTTCATTAAATACCACAGTGAGGAGATCATTTTCTATCCAGGTTTGCACCTTCTTCCGACCTTCTATTTGCGGTGCTTTAATCCCGTTTTTAAAAAGTTTACTGCCTGTAAAGATCCTGGCTTCATCCCATAAGCAGGATTTAATGAAACTGTCAAGCAGTTGTTTACCTCCTTCAATAACTACCGATTGAATATCCAGTTCATGAAGAATTTTCATTACCTGGGAGAGCAGGTCTGCCGTAAAAGGTATTTTTTTGTATATGCAATTACCGGATCTGCCGTCCTTACTTTCATTAATAACGAGTGTAGTATGTTGGTTATTAAAAAGATTCAGACTGGGAGGTAACCGCAACGAACGGTCCAGTACTATTCTTAACGGACTTTTCCCGGGCCATTCACGCACATTAAGTCGCGGATTATCCAGCAAAGCGGTGTTGGTTCCGACCATGACGGCCTGTTCTTCCGTTCTCCATTTATGAACAAGCTTCCGTGATATTTCATTTGAAATCCAGTTAGGTTGCGGGATTTCTACTTTTTCCCTGATCACATCCAAAAAACCATCGGCAGATTGCGCCCATTTTAAAATTATATAAGGTCTTTTCAGTATTTGTGAGGTAAAAAATCTTTTATTCAGATTGATGCATTCCGTTCTGCATATTCCTGTTTCCGTATAAATACCGGCCTGATTTAACCGTTTTATTCCTTTTCCTGCAACTATATTATGCGGATCGCTGGTGCCAATGATAACAGCTGGAATTCCATGATTAATAATAAGTTCAGTACATGGAGGAGTTTTCCCTGTATGTGCACAAGGCTCAAGATTAACATACAGTGTGCTTTTTCTTAACAGATCTATATTCTTAACCGACTGAATGGCATTTACTTCAGCATGAGGTTTTCCGGCTTTTGCATGATATCCTTCACCGATTATTTCATCCCCGGCCACAATAACAGATCCTACCATGGGATTCGGAGCAGTATGGCCCAATCCGAGCCTTGCCAGCTCGAGACAACGGATCATGTATTTTTTATGCAGCGGATTACTATTCATAGGGCGTAGTTTTTTACTTTTGTTCCATGAATCCGAATTTAACCCTGAATGAAATCCGGAAACAAATCAGAAAAACCCTTGCCGGTTCTTATGATGAAAATGAGATCAGGAATTTTATCGATCTCATATTTCATCATCTGCTAAATTACAGTAAAATTGACATCCGTTTGAAAGGAAATGAAATGATTTCCCAACATCATGCCGGTGCCGTTGAAAAAATCCTGAAACGACTGATTCATTTTGAACCGATTCAATACATACTGGGAGAAACGGTTTTTTTTGACATGACCCTGTTAGTTTCGCGGGATGTGCTGATACCACGGCCGGAAACAGAGGAATTGGTTGACTGGATCATTCGGGAGAACAGGGGAAAACCGGTGCGTATTCTTGATGTGGGCACAGGAAGCGGTTGTATAGCCTTGGCTCTGGCAAGAAACTTACCCCTGGCAACAATCACGGGTGTTGATATCAGTGAAAAGGCATTGGAAATCGCCAGGAAAAATGCAACGATGAACGAAGTTCAGGTTTCTTTCTATCCGGTAGATATATTAAATCTTTGTGTCGGCTTTAGTGATAATTTTAACATTTTAGTCAGTAATCCTCCGTATGTGAGGGAATCTGAGATAAAATATATGCATTCCAATGTTTTAAAGTATGAACCACACGAGGCATTGTTTGTCTCCAATGATGATCCCCTGCTGTTTTATAAAGCCATAGCGGATCTTGGGCGAAATATCCTTTTACCGGGAGGCTTGATATATTGTGAAATCAATGAGGCGTTACCGGAGGAAACCATGCATGTTTTTCACAGCCGGGATTATAAAGTTGTCGAGATGCGATGCGACATAAACGATAAACCGCGTATGATAAAAGCGGGGAAACAGAATTGATTATAGTATGGAAAAGGAAATGGATCAACTCCGAAAGAGTCTGCAGCATTTATGCAGCAGGCAAGAGAAATGCATTGCCGATATTCAGGATTACATGATACGTCATGAAGTTCCTGCAGATTTTCACGCATCCATCATTGAACAACTTATAAAAGATAAGTTCATTGATGAAAGCCGGTATGCACGGGCTGTGGTTCATGATAAATATAAACTTAACCGTTGGGGAAGAAAAAAGATAGTCTATTTTCTGAAATCGAAAAAGATCCCGGAGGAAATAATTAATGAAGCCATGGCTTCTATTGACGAAAAGGCATACAGGAAAATCATAAAGGACGAATTGCAAAAAAAGGAAATATCATTGAAAGGAGAAAAACCGGATGTAAAAAGAATGAAATTACTGCAATTTGCCATGGCAAGAGGTTACGAAGCAGAAATTGCAAAAGAATACATTCATTTTACAGGATGAGTTTTTTGTTCATTTTAACCCCTGGCAGCAAAAGTGCCGGGGTTTTTTCTTACCTTTACGGACGATTTTAAAAGTGAGAACATGGTATACATTGAACAGATCAAGGAACTTTCGGAACGAACCGAAGCCCTGAGGAGGTTTCTTTGAGATAGACAAAAAGCTGCAACTCATTAAGGAAGGTGAAGAACAATCACATGCACCCCGATTCTGGGATGATCCGAAGGCTGCCGAGAAGAAGCTGAAACATATTGCTCTGTTAAAGAAATGGACCAGCAATTATTCCAGACTGACATCAGAGCTGGATGACCTGAAAGTTGTTTTTGATTTTTACAATGAAGGAGAAGCCACTGAGGAGGAAACCCATCAGCTTTATAAAAAAGTACTTGAATTATTAGAGGAACTGGAGTTCCGTAATATGTTGCGGAACAAAGAGGATGAAATGGGGGCCATACTGAAGATAAATTCCGGTGCGGGAGGAACTGAAAGCCAGGACTGGGCTCAGATGCTGATGCGTATGTACATACGGTGGGGTGAGCGGAATGATTACCAGGTAAAAGAAATCAGCTATTTAGAAGGAGACGGCGCCGGCATCAAATCAGCTACCCTTGAATTTACCGGTGATTATGCTTATGGTTACCTGAAAGCGGAAAACGGTGTTCACCGGCTGGTACGTTTATCGCCCTTTGATGCTAATCATAAACGACATACATCGTTTGCATCGGTATTTGTCTCTCCGGTAGTGGATGATGAAATAGAAATTGTTATCAATCCGGCTGACCTGGAATTTGATTATTTCCGGTCAAGTGGAGCAGGAGGTCAAAACGTTAACAAAGTAGAAACCGGTGTCAGGGTGCGTCATATCCCCACAGGAATAACGGTTGATAATACCGAAACAAGATCACAATTGCAAAACAAGGAAAACGCCATACGGATTTTGCGTTCCCACCTTTACGAAATGGAGCTTCGCAAACGGATGGAAACACAAGCCGAGATTGAAGGACAGAAAAAGAAAATCGAATGGGGATCACAGATCCGGAGTTATGTGCTGCATCCGTACAAACTCGTAAAAGACCTGAGAACGGGTTATGAAACCGGTAATACGCAAGCTGTGCTTGATGGTGAAATCAATGATTTCATTAAAGCTTATCTGATGGAATTTGGTGGGAAATTATAGTCTTCCTGATAATGATTAAAATTTATCACAATCCGAAATGCAGAAAAAGCCGTGAAGGGCTTGCATACATAAGATCCAAAACAAAAAATATCGTTATCCGGGAATACCTCAAAGATTTGCTTACATCCGATGAACTGGATGAGATAATCCTTAAATCGGGTTTAAAACCCATTGCTTTTGTGAGGAAACAGGAAGAAATCTTTAAACGTGAGCTTAAAGGAAGAAATTTTACCGATGATGAATGGAAAAGGATAATTCTTGAACATCCGAAGCTTCTTGTCCGGCCGGTTGTAGTGGGTAAGTACAAAGCTGTTCTTGCACAGCCTGCCGGCAAGGTAGATGAGGTGTTGAAATAATAGCCGGTTTACTATCTCCTCACAAACATTCATGAATAACTCATCGAATGAAGCGCTCAGCGCGGAATGTCAATTCCATGTGTGCTGTCATAAATATCTTTCCTGTCGGTGCTGGTTAATGAAAATAACTGCTTTCAACTGATGAAAAGCATTGAAAATTAAAATTAAAATCAGGAACTTTATAGAAGTTGTTTTTTACATCCAGGCCCCGCCACTTTGTGACCTCATGATATAACCAATAAAAAAATACGATATGGAATTCAGAGTTGAACGCGATACCATGGGTGAAGTCAATGTCCCGGCTGAAAAATACTGGGGTGCCCAAACAGAACGATCAAAAAATAATTTCAGAATCGGACCTGAAGCCAGCATGCCGCGTGAAATTATATACGCTTTTGCCTACCTGAAAAAGGCTGCAGCTATGACAAATCTTGACCTGGGAGTACTTTCAAAAGAGAAATGCGCCCTGATCTCGAGAGTTTGTGATGAGATCCTGGAAGGGAAACTGGATGATCAATTTCCCCTGGTAATCTGGCAGACCGGTTCGGGAACACAGTCGAATATGAATGTTAATGAAGTTATTGCATACAGGGCGCATGTTATTCATGGCGGAAAGCTAACGGATGAAAAAAAGGTACTGCATCCTAACGATGATGTGAACAAATCACAATCATCGAATGACACATATCCAACTGCCATGCATATTGCCGCATACAAAATGACAGAAGAAATTACCCTCCCCGGATTGCAAAAATTGAAGGATTCGCTGAAAGAAAAGTCACAGTTGTTTTCTTCAGTAGTAAAAACCGGTCGTACACATTTCATGGATGCAACACCTCTTACACTGGGACAGGAATTTTCGGGATATACCCAACAGGTTGAGAATTCCATACGGGCCATTCGCAATGCTCTTGAAGTGATACGTGAGCTGGCCCTTGGTGGTACCGCAGTCGGAACAGGACTTAATGCCCCAAAGGGATATGACGAAAAAGTAGCTGCTAAGATAGCTGAATTAACCGGGTATCCTTTCATTACAGCACCCAATAAATTTGAGTCCCTGGCTGCTCATGATGCCATGGTGGAACTGAGCGGAGCCCTGAAAAGAACAGCCATAGCGCTGATGAAAATTGCCAATGATATCCGGATGTTGAGTTCAGGTCCGCGAAGCGGCATTGGTGAAATCATTATTCCCGATAATGAGCCGGGTTCCTCCATTATGCCGGGGAAAGTGAATCCGACCCAGCCTGAAGCACTTACCATGGTTTGTGCACAGGTTATTGGCAACGATGTTGCTGTTTCGATAGGAGGCTTAAACGGACATTTTGAACTGAATGTGTATAAACCACTTATTGCTGCCAATGTTCTTCAATCTGCACGTCTGCTGGGAGATGCATGTGTATCATTTACCGATAAATGCGTTATGGGAATAAAAGCCAATACGGAAGTTATTAAAAGACACCTGAATAATTCTCTTATGCTGGTAACAGCACTTAATCCGCATATTGGTTATGAAAACGCAGCCAGAATTGCCAAGAAAGCCCATAAAGAAGATAAAACACTAAAGGAAGCCGCTGTGGAACTTGGTCTGGTTACACCCGAACAATTTGATCAATGGGTTAATCCTTCGAAAATGGTGTGAACGGGGTGTGACGATTAAAAGATTTGAAAGACAGAAGATTAGTCAGTTTACAGACTGAAATATTCTCCATGGACGATGGACTGAGATCTGTCGATTGGGGATGAATTCCCGGATTTAGGGGTTGACAGGTTTACAGATTGGAAATATTTGTATAAACTTGCACCTGGAAATTACCACCATAATAACGATGGCAATTAGTGAGGACAGATTGTTGTTTTCAGCGTTTCCGCCTGTTTCAACCTCAGAATGGGAGGCAAAAATAAAAGAGGATCTGAAAGGAGGGGATTATGAAAAAAGACTTGTCTGGAAAACCACGGAAGGTTTCCGAATAAAACCTTATTACCGTGCTGAGGATTTAGGTGATTTATGTTATCAGCAAACATTACCGGGAGAATTTCCGTTTTTGCGTGGGACTAATATTAATCATAACAGCTGGAAAATACGACAACAGGTTTGGGTTAAAGATCCGGTTAACGCCAACAGGAAAGCACTTGACCTGATGGAAAAGGGATGCACTTCCATTGATTTTGTATTTACAAAAGATTCCGGACCTTCTAAGTTCCCGTTTGCTGTTTTATTGCATGACTTTCCGCTCAATACCATCGAACTCAATTTTTCGGGATACGATGCTGATGTATCGGTTGAAATGCTTGTAGCCTGGCTCAGGAATATAAACCTAAAGAATGAGGAACTTAATGGTTCTGTGAATTTTGATCCGCTGGGCAGGTTGTGTACAAAAGGCAATTTTACTTATGATTCTGATATATTATCCATTAAGACATTGCTGAATCTTATCAAAGATTCTGCTCATCTTCCCCGATTCAGGACCATTGGGATTAATGCGCGTAATTTTGCCAACGCGGGTTCATCTGTAATTCAGGAACTTGCCTTTGGTCTGGCTATGGGCGCTGAATACCTGGATATTCTTACAGAAAAAGGGTTATCGGTTATGGAGGCAGCCGGAACCATGGGTTTTCATTTTGCTGTTTCATCGAATTATTTTCTGGAAATCGCCAAATTCAGGGCATCCCGATTGTTATGGTCCCGGATCGTTGAGGCATTTGACCAAACCTGTAAAGCACCCATGCACATCCATGCTGAAACGGCCAAATGGAATATGACGGTATATGATCCCTATGTGAATATGTTACGGACCACCACAGAAAGCATGTCGGCCATATTGGCAGGAGTTGATGCATTAACGGTTATCCCCTTTGATATGACGTTTAAAAAGCCTTCCGCATTTGCAGAAAGGATTGCCCGCAATCAGCAGATTATTTTAAAGGAAGAAGCATATTTTGATAAAGTTATTGATCCGGCAGCTGGTTCTTATTACATCGAGAGCCTCACTGAATCGGTTGCCATGGCATGCTGGAACCTGTTCCTTGAGGTACAGCGGAAAGGAGGATTTGTTTCGGCCATGAAACAGGGATTCATACAGGAACAGGTCAGTGAGAATGCCAAACGGCGTAAACAGGCCATTGCAACACGAAGCGAATTAAGCCTGGGAACAAATCACTTTCCGGATTTTAATGAAATTTATTCCCAAAAACCGCTGGATTGTGTTACGGGGTGCTCCTGTATATATAAAGACAGGGAATATAACCATGAAACGGAAGCCTGTCATTGCGACTGCAGGGAAGGCACTTGTGATTGCAGTTGCTGCAACGAGGCAAGACGGATTGTACAACCCTTACAGTTGAGCCGCGGAACCAGAGAATTTGAAAAACTACGGTTAAGTGCTGACCTGGGAGGTTACAGGCCAAAGGTGTTCATGTTGACTATCGGGAATTTGTCCATGCGGCTGGTCCGTTCACAGTTTTCATGCAACTTTTTTGCCTGTGGTGGTTATGAAGTTATTGATAATATTGGTTTCAGTACCTTAGATGAAGGTCTGCAAGCAGCTTTTGAAGCAAAGGCCGAAGTAATAGTGTTATGCAGTTCCGATGAGGAAAATGCTGTTTTTGCGCCCGAAGCCTATAAAAAAATAGGGGAGACATCCATCCTGGTGATTGCCGGAATCCCACCCTGTATGGAAGAACTTAAAGCAACAGGTATTAAATATTTCATACACACCCATTCGGATGCGTTGGAAATATTGAAGCAGTTTCATCAACAACTGGGCATTCATGAAACCTGATTTTCATAAGATAGATATATTCGGGACCGGGATGCCTGAAAAGGTTACCGGAAATCAGGCCATGAACAATCAGCCTGAGCACGAGTGGTTCACGGCTGAGCATATTGCCGTAAAACCGGTTTTTACAAGAAGCGATCTTGAAGGAATGGAACACCTGGGATATGCTGCAGGTCTTCCTCCTTTTTTAAGAGGTCCCTATTCTACCATGTATGTGATGCATCCCTGGACAATAAGGCAGTATGCCGGATATTCAACTGCTGAGGAATCGAATGCTTTTTACAGACGTAATCTGGCGGCAGGGCAAAAAGGACTTTCGGTGGCATTTGACCTTGCAACACACCGGGGATATGACTCCGACCACGAACGCGTTGTTGGGGATGTCGGGAAAGCCGGCGTAGCCATTGATTCGGTACTGGACATGAAAATACTTTTTGACCGGATCCCCCTCAATAAAATGTCGGTTTCAATGACCATGAACGGAGCTGTGCTTCCCATCATGGCTTTTTATATCGTGGCAGCCCTTGAGCAGGGGGCTAAACTTAAAGAATTAAGCGGTACCATACAGAATGATATCCTGAAGGAATTCATGGTAAGGAATACATATATCTATCCGCCGGAAACTTCCATGCGTATTATTGCCGATATTTTCCGGTATACTTCCCGGTACATGCCCAAATTTAACTCCATCAGCATTTCGGGATATCATATGCAGGAAGCCGGTGCCACAGCTGATATAGAACTCGCCTATACATTGGCTGACGGACTTGAATACCTGAGGGCAGGTATGGCAGCCGGACTTGATATTGATGCTTTTGCGCCCAGGTTATCATTTTTCTGGGCCGTTGGAATGAACCATTTCATGGAAATTGCTAAAATGCGTGCTGCCAGAATGCTCTGGGCTAAGATCGTTAATCAGTTCCATCCCAAGAATCCCAAGTCATTAGCCCTTCGTACGCATTCACAAACATCAGGCTGGAGCCTTACCGAACAGGACCCGTTTAACAATGTGACCCGAACTTGCATTGAGGCCATGGCAGCAGCACTCGGGCATACACAATCACTGCATACCAATGCCCTTGACGAGGCTATTGCTCTTCCTACGGATTTTTCTGCACGCATCGCACGAAATACTCAACTTTACCTGCAGGAAGAAACATATATCACAAGGACAGTTGATCCCTGGGCCGGATCATATTATGTTGAATACCTGACCCATGAGCTGGCCTATCGTGCATGGGACCTTATTCAGGAAATTGAGGCATTGGGCGGAATGGCAAAAGCAATTGAGACCGGAATTCCAAAAATGAAAATTGAAGAGGCTTCAGCACGCAAACAGGCACGTATTGACTCAAAAAGAGATATTATTGTTGGCGTCAATAAATACCAGCCTGATAAGGATGATACAATTGATATCCTTGAGGTTGACAACAGTGCGGTAAGACAGGCACAAATTGCCAGACTGGAACAACTTAAGGCAAACAGGGATAACGCAGCCGTCCAGAAAGCGCTTGACAGGTTGACCGAAGCAGTGAAAGAAGGAAACGGCAATCTACTGGAGCTTTCCGTGGAAGCTGCAAAGCAAAGGGCAACGCTGGGTGAGATCTCTTTTGCAGTTGAAAAGATATGCGGTCGCTATAAAGCGGTCATCCGATCGATATCGGGTGTTTATTCATCCGAATCAACAACAGATGAAAACTTCAAAATTGCACGACATCTCTGTCAAAAGTTTGCCGAACGGGAGGGACGACAACCCCGGATCATGATAGCTAAAATGGGACAGGATGGTCATGACCGGGGAGCAAAAGTGGTTTCGACCGGCTATGCAGATATCGGCTTTGATGTGGATATCGGACCTCTTTTTCAAACCCCCGCCGAGGCTGCACGGCAGGCAGTGGAAAATGATGTCCATGTGCTGGGCGTCTCAACCCTGGCCGGAGGACATAAAACCTTGGTTCCGCAAGTAATTGAAGAACTGAAGAGCCTTAACCGGGAAGATATTATGGTTATTGTGGGTGGCATAATTCCCCATCAGGATTATAGTTTTCTATATGATTCCGGTGTGGTAGGCATCTTTGGCCCGGGTTCTTCAGTTTCAGTGGCAGCAAGGAAAATACTGGAAGTACTTATGGATTAAAATCCTGAAATAATTATGATTTTATAGCCTATGCGCATGGTAAAAATTCCGAATAATATTAAATTAGTGGATAAATAATAAACCAATGAACGAACAACAATCAAATGCTGGTCAGGGTCTTGGTATTGCCGGACTGATTATGGGTATAATGGCCATACCCCTGGGAATCATCCCTTGTACTTTTCTTATAGCGCTTGTTTTTGGTGCAGTAGGTATTGTACTCAGTGCTATTGCCCTGTCACAGGCTAACCGTATTAATAGTCCCAAAGGACTTATCATAGCCGCCCTGGTTTGTTCAATCCTGGGGTTTTCATTCGCCTTCTTCTGGGGACTCACCTTTAAAAAATCTTCACCTGTTATTAAAAGTATTATACAAAACATAAAGGAAGAAGGAGATTTTGAAGAAATCTTCGAGGATTTAGGGGATGAAACAGAAGACATATTAAAAGATCTTGAAGAGGAAGATATTGATGTAGAAGTGAAAGTAACGATAGACGATAAAGAAAAGGCCCTGGAAGATACATTGAAAGCGCTTGAAGGAGTAGAATAAGTGTGAAAAGACGGATTCAATCCTTACGTACTTTTATTTCATTTCCTTATATAATCATTAACTGTATATTTATTTTTATCCTTTTAGGAATATTGGTATATTCAGCCTTGTTCTCAGCCGCAGAAAATAACTATCCATTACACAGCTCACTCGAAATACTTCATGAAGATGCGGACATCAGTTCAGGTTTGTCACACAGTTTCTCAGAAATAGTGAGGGGGCACTTTGATTCGGCAAGGGAATATAATAAATACGGCCTGCAGATTTTTCTTTTTTTCTTCCTCCAGTTGATCCTGCGCCCGGTTTTCACTTTCCTGTATATGCGTCATCACCAAACTGGCTTATTGATTCATCTTGATGCAGGAATCAGTGTGATCTTTTTCGTTTTGTGCTTTCTGCCGTTTATTGAGCGTTTTATTGAGATCGTCATTGCTTTGATCTAATGTAAAAATGCTACTAAGACACCAAGGCACTAAAATTCACAAAGAGTTAATAATTAACCATTTATCTTCATGAACTTGGTGTTTTAGTGCCTTAGTGGCTAAAAAAACCACTTTTTAGAGTGGACTCAATATTTTAATCTTAAAAATTCCGCAAGGGTCATAAATCTATCCGGTCGTATACCCTTCTCGGTTTGCTTTAAGGTGCAGCATTCCGTGCGGATATCGTGTTCAAAAAAGAATGTGTATTGCTTTTCATAAGCTTCGTTCAGGAATTCTGTCCGTTCCCGAATAGAGACAAGAGGCTGGGTATCGTAACCGCATACCCAGGATACCGGAAAATGGGCAGCGGTTGGGAAAAGATCTGCTGCATAAACCAGTGTTTTGTTTTCCCCTATATGCAGGATGGGTATTGCAAGTCCGGCAGTATGGCCATAAAACAGCTTGATTTCGATCTGTGGAAAGAGAAAAATGTTTTTTTCAATAAACCGTATACACCCGTGTTCCATAAGTGGCATAAAATTTTCTTTCAGGCAGGAGGCTTTTTCACGTGGATTGGGATTTATAGCCCAATCCCACTGATCACGGCTAATCCAGTAAACAGCTGATGGAAAAGCAGGCTGGTACGACTGCGTTACACGGTCGTATTCAACGGCTCCACCGCAATGATCAAAATGCAGATGCGTGAGAATTACATCGGTTATCTCTTTGTTTGAGATTCCGTGTGAACGCATGGAACTTTCAAGTGAATCGTCACCATTTAAATAATAATACCTCAGGAATTTTTCATCCTGTTTAGTTCCCAGTCCGGCATCAATGATGATTTTTCTCCCGTCGGTTTCAACAACAAGGCATCGCATACTGAAGTTACACAGGTTATTCTCGTCGGCAGCATATTGACTTTCCCAAAGACTTTTTGGAATTACACCGAACATAGCACCACCATCAAGTTTAAAGTTACCGGTATTGATTACATGCAGGTTCATGGATCCAGGATGTTAAGATAGAATGTTGGAATATTGGAATGGTGGAAGAGTGGAGAGATGAAAAAACGATGTGTAAAGTTTGCTGTTTTCATGATAACTGCCTATATAAATTCTATAATAAGAACCCATAAATAGCTAATTGGTTCATAGATTGACTGGGAAAGATACTAATATTTTCACCAAATCATGTAAATTAGTCTGGTCTGCATCATACCATCATTGAACATGAAATCTTTACGTATTCATTTCATTGCCATAGGTGGGGCAGCCATGCATGCTCTGGCCATAGCATTGAAAAACCAGGGACTCCGGATTACCGGTTCCGATGATGGGATTGTTGAACCCTCGCGTTCGCGATTGGCGCATCATGGCTTATTACCTGACAGAGCCGGATGGTTTCCGGAAAAGATCACACCGGATGTCGATGCAGTTATACTTGGCATGCACGCTCAAAAAGACAATCCTGAATTATGGCAGGCGTTAAAACTGGGAATTAAAATATATTCCTTCCCTGAGTATATAGTTGAAAAAACGCTCTATAAAAAGCGCGTGGTTATTGCCGGAAGTCATGGAAAAACAACCATTACCTCCATGATCATGCATGTGCTACGATGCAATCATACTGAATTTGACTATCTTGTCGGTTCCCGCATAGAAGGATTTGATAATATGGTAAGCCTGGATGACAAAACCAGAATTGCCGTTTTTGAAGGAGATGAATACCTGGCATCTGCTCTTGATCCACGACCAAAGTTTCATGTATATAAACCCCATATTGCACTGATCAGCGGCATTGCCTGGGATCATATTAATGTTTTTTCCACCTATGAAATGTATAAAAAGCAATTTGAAACCTTTATCTGCAATCTGCCATCTGACGGCGTTCTGGTTTATAGTGAAGAAGATATTGAGCTAAAAAAAATGACCGATCGGATTAATACTGGAGTCAGGAAAATTCCGTATAAGGCCCATGCCTTTACAGTAAAAGATGAAAAAACATATCTCAAGGTGGAAGACAAGGAAATCCCCCTGGAAATATTTGGCTATCATAATCTACAGAATATTGGCGGTGCCATGCTTATTTGCAAAGAATTGGGAATAAACAGTGATTCGTTTTATAAGGCTATCTCAAGTTTCAAGGGAGCAGGAAAACGGCTCCAGATGCTTGCAGGTAATTCCGAAACAACAATATACCTTGATTTTGCACATTCACCATCCAAAGTGAAAGCAACTCTTGAAGCGGTTAAAGAACAATTTCCAGACCGTAAACTGGTAGCTTGTCTGGAATTGCACACGTACAGCAGCCTTACCAAATCGTTTCTCTCCCAATACAGGATGACCATGAAACAGGCCGATGAAGCTATTGTCTTTTACAATCCTGAAACTGTCGTTCATAAAAGGCTGGAAATGATCACACCGGCTGAAGTCAAAGCGGCTTTCTATGATGACAAGCTTATGGTCTTTACATCGGCTGCAGCATTGCAGGAGCACCTGCTTTCTCTTTCATGGAAAGGATCGGTGTTACTGATGATGAGCTCCGGAAACTTTTCAGGAATAAATTTTCAAGAATTAGCCGGCAAGATTACGGGGGAAAAGCTATAATTTAGATGTTTATTAAGTTATTAATAAGTTTTTAAAAAGACTGACAATGGAAATTAAAGGTTCAGCTGTTCGGACAATACCCGAATACATAAAGACTAAATTCCCCGACAAATTCAGGGAATGGTTATCCAAACTTCCGGCACCCAGTGCAGCGATCTTCAATGCATCCATAAAACCTTCCGAATGGTATGTAATGCAGGATGCTGCCATTGTTCCCACCGAAATACTGGGTCAGGTTGCTTTCGATGGAGATGTAAAAAAGGCCTCCCGTGAATGTGGAAGATACAGTGCAGAATCAAGCCTGAAAGGTATATACAAATTCTTTCTTATGGCAGCCCCTTCCAAAATGGTAGTTGCAACAGGAGGAAGGATTCTTGCCACTTTTTACAAACCGGTTCAGTTTAAAGTCGCTGAATCAAACAATGACGGTGCAAAACTGCATATAACCCAGGTAAATGATCCAAGTGGAATCATTGAAAACAGAATTGCCGGATGGATTGAAAGAGCACTTGATATACAGGGAGTTAAAGCCTCACGCGTTGAAATAACAAAATCTCTTACCACAGGTGATCCGGTGACGGAAATTACTATTATTTGGAGTTGATATTTCTTTTCATTAAATATGTATTTTCAATTAACTACCAACAATTATTGTAAATCCTATGGAAATTAAAGGTTCTGCAGTAAAATCAATTCCTGATTTTATTAAAAAAGCTCACAGTGAAAGATACATGGATTGGCTTGAGGCCTTACCGGATAGTTCGCGAATTATTTTTCAGGAAACCATTCTTCCTTCCAATTGGTATTCTTTGAAAGATGCCGGTATAATTCCCACGCAAAAGCTGGGTGAAATGTTTTATAATGATGCTATGCAAGGTGCGTGGCAATGCGGACGGTTTAGCGCTGAGATTGCCCTGACAGGGATTTATAAATTTTTTATTAAGGCAACTTCACCATTCTTTATAATCAGCAAGGCCAGCAAAATATTCTCAACCTATTATCAGCCATCCAATATGGAGGTTGCTGATAGAGGCGACGACTGGGTATTATTACAGATCTCAAGGTTTGATGAGCCACATCCGGTGATCGAAAACCGAATAGCCGGCTGGATTGAAAAAGCTATGGAAATTCACGGAGTGGCTTCCGTTAAGGTTGATTTTACAAAATCGATGACACAGGGAGACAAGGTAACGGAGATCCGGGTTACATGGAAATATAATTAAAAATATACCTTTAACAGATAACCTGCCCTATTCATAAAAACACAGATTATTCTGTGTTAAAGCAGGTTAGCCCGATTTAGTTACACTTAGTTTTGGAAGAAAAGTTAATGTGACTTAATCGTAATCTGTTCATTAAAAGAAATTCATGAATTAAACAGACTAAAACATAAAAAATATTTATTGTATCCTGTTGGAGGGAAGTAAATTTATTTTATTTTTGCAAACCCAAAAATGGCCCGTTCGTCTAGGGGTTAGGACGTCAGGTTTTCATCCTGGTAACAGGGGTTCGATTCCCCTACGGGCTACGGAAAAAAGACAGCTCTTTGGCAATGGAAGGATTGCGGAGAGCTTTTTTTTGAGCCGAGAACCAAGAACCCAGATTTAAGATAAAAGATTAAAGACAATACGGAAATTAAATCACCAGATCACCAAATCGCCACATATTTTTCAGGTTCCTGTCAATTTGTCGGTTTTTCAACCTTGGCAGGTAATTTGAGCATTCGAGGAAACGTCTAATTCAATTCAGTTCAATAAAATGACGAGCAGCGAAAAACCTGAAAAAAAGCAATCTAAATCAAAATATGCAGCTAAACAAGACAGTAAGACTGTTCACGATGGGAAGAAACATGCTCATGAGCACGAACATGAGAAAGAGAAGACTAAAGCTGCGCTGAAGGCAAATGAAGAAAAATATTTGGAGCTTCACGACAAGTACCTTCGGTTAAGTGCTGAGTTTGACAACTACCGGAAGCGCACGCTGAAAGAAAGAATGGAACTTATTAAAACAGCCGGCGATGAACTGCTGCAGAGAATACTGCCCGTACTGGATAATTTTGAAAGAGCATTGAAAGCTATGGAACAAGCCAACGATGTGGAATCACTCAGGAACGGTGTGACATTAATATACAATCATTTTAAGGAGTTCCTTCAGCAGCAGGGGATAAAAGAAATTAATCCAATCAACGAAACTTTTAATTTTGATTTTCATGAGGCCGTAGCAGCCATACCGGCTCCCACTGAAGAGCAGAAAGGCAAAATTGTCGATGTGGTTGAGAAGGGATATGTATTGCATGACAAAGTTATACGCTTCTCAAAAGTAGTAGTAGGCGAATAAGACAATATATCATCAGCAAAATGTCTTGTATCTTGGTTCTTGATTCTCACATCTTTTTTTAAAGACCCATCAGCGCATGGCAAAAAGAGATTATTACGAAATACTTCAGGTTTCCAGAAATGCTTCCCAGGAGGAGATCAAAAAAGCATACCGTCAGCAGGCGTTGAAGTATCATCCCGACAGGAATCCCGGGAATAAGGAAGCAGAAGAAAAATTCAAAGAAGCTGCCGAAGCTTATGAAGTGCTTAGCGATCAGCAGAAACGCACCCGGTATGATCAGTTTGGACATGCGGGATTAGGCGGTGCAAATGGAGGCTTTGGAGGGCACGGTATGACCATTGAAGATATCTTCTCTCAGTTTGGTGATATCTTTGGTGATTTCGGATTTGGAGGCTTTGGGGGCTTTGGCGGCAGGACAAGAGAGAGTGGCCGCAGGGTGAGCAAAGGGTCTAATCTCAGGGTAAAAGTAAGATTGTCACTCGAGGAAATATTCAAAGGTGTTGAGAAAAAACTGAAAGTCTCAAAATACATCCGCTGTGATGAGTGTTCGGGTACAGGTGCAACCGGAGGAAATGCCTATACTACCTGTTCCACATGTCGTGGCTCAGGTCATGTTACCCGGGTCACCAGCACCTTTTTAGGGCAAATGTCAACAACCCAACTTTGTCCTTCGTGTGAAGGTGAAGGTAAGATCATCAAATCAAAATGCCCCAAATGTGCCGGTGAAGGTGTAATAAGAGGACAGGAAGTCATCCCGGTTAAGATACCGGCAGGTGTTGCCGAAGGAATGCAACTTTCCGTCAGCGGTAAAGGTAACGCAGCCAGACGTGGCGGTATTAACGGAGATCTGCTGGTTATTATTGAGGAACAAGAACATCCCGAACTCATAAGGGAAGGGAACGATTTGTTGTATAATCTTAACCTGTCGTTTGCACAGGCTGCACTTGGTGGCCAGATTGAAGTGACTACCATCGATGGTAAGGTCAAAATAAAAATTGAATCCGGCACTCAACCCGGAAAAATTCTCAGGTTACGGGGAAAAGGATTACCTGAAGTGAATAGTTACGGACACGGTGATCTCCTGGTAAGCATTAATGTATGGGTTCCTAAATATCTTTCAAAAGAGGAAAGAAAAGTACTGGAGAAACTGGATGAGTCTCCTAATTTTAAGCCTGAAAAAGGGAAAGCAGATGGCACATTCTTTGACCGGATGCGTAACTATTTTGAATAGAATGAAAATAAACAACCATATTCTACTAACTCCTAGCTACTAACTACTAATTCATTATGCCCGGGAACGAAATCTTTAAGGTACACAATATTGTTAAGCGATATTCATCACAGGTTGCCCTTGATAATGTCACAGTTCATATTCCCGAGGGATCGATATACGGTTTGCTGGGCCCTAACGGTGCCGGAAAAACCACTCTGCTCCGAATCATAAACCGGATAACCGCCCCGGATGAAGGTGAACTTTTTTTTAGAGGTAAAAGGTTTACTGCTGATGATACCCATCGCATCGGTTACCTGCCCGAGGAAAGAGGTCTGTATAAAAAAATGAAGGTGGGTGAGCAGTCCATATACCTGGCCAGGCTTAAGGGAATGAGCAAACAGGATGCAATTGCAAAACTGAAATACTGGTTTGAAAAATTTGAGATACAACCCTGGTGGAACAAGAAAGTAGAGGAATTATCCAAGGGAATGCAGCAAAAAGTTCAATTCATTGTTACGGTATTGCATGAACCCGAACTGCTGATATTCGATGAACCTTTCAGCGGATTTGATCCCATCAATACCAACTTGCTGAAGAACGAGATTCTTGACCTGAAGAAACAGGGAGCCACCATTCTATTCTCAACTCATGATATGGGATCGGTAGAAGAACTTTGTGACCACATTACACTTATTAATAAAGCCAAAACAATTCTTGAAGGGGATGTGCATGATATCCGTATGCGATACAGAACTGATCTTTATGAGATAGGATTCAGGGGTGATCCGGCTGAAATCATGCCGACACTGAACGGTGATTTTGAACTGGTTGATCAGGAAAAAAGCCAGACCGGCATTATTATCCGGTTAAGAGCAAAAAAAGGCCTGCACGGAAATGAGATATTGAAAAGGATATTACCGGTTTCAGATGTGATCTCTTTCAAGGAGGTAATCCCGGGTATGAATGAAATATTCATAAACGTTATTGAATCACAGCATGATTAAATCAAAATCCATGCATAAGATATCTTTAATTATTATCAGGGAGTATATAACACGTGTTAGAAAAAGGTCATTCATCTTAATGACTTTTCTTGGTCCCGTCCTTTTTGCTGCACTTATTGTGCTTCCGGGCAGACTGACAACACTGGAAGATAATGAAAAAAAGACCATTGCCGTGGTGGAATACGACAGGTATGACAGACCGGTACCGGATTCTCTTCAGTTTTTCAGGGATGTCATCCCCGATAAGGAGAATATGAAATTCGTTTACCTGAACAATATCCGGCTTCAGGATGTTCTCAGAACCTATGATGCAGGTGCATATGACGGAGTACTTTTCCTTGGACAACAGATGATCTCAGCCGGAAGAGAATCGTATGTTGATTTTTATTACCGCAAGCCACCATCGCTTGGCCTGGAACTTCATATATCCAAATCTATTGAAAAGCATCTTTTTAATAACAAGCTTATCGTTAACAAAATACCGGTTGATGATATTCATTCCTTTGAAACGAAAGTAAACTTAAAACGCATTGACTGGAAAAACTGGCAAAAAGGGGGAGAGGATGCTACCGATGTGAAAAGATGGCTTGGCTATATCGGAGGATTTCTGATTTATTTATTCATTTTTATGTTTGGAGCCCAGGTAATGCGTGGCGTACTGGAAGAAAAAACAAGCCGGATCATTGAGGTTATTATCTCCAGTGTCACACCTTTTCAGCTTATGATGGGTAAAATACTTGGCATAGGTTTAACCGGATTAACACAATTTATCGCCTGGCTGATCCTCACTTTTGCAATTTCGGGTATTGCCCAGCAATTTGTTTCACCCGAGCCGGTAAAGCAAGCTACAGAACAAGTTGCTCCCGGCAATGTTATGGCCGCCGGTACCAGTCAGTCGCAAACCGCTGATGATCAGACAACTACAAGTTTTCTCAACGGTGTTTTCAAACAATTAAAACAGGTAAACTTCGTGTTGGTCATCGGTGCTTTTATTTTCTATTTTCTGGGAGGGTATATTCTTTACGGATCATTATTTGCTGCTATTGGCGCAGCTTCTGACAATGAAACAGACACACAGCAATTCATGTTTCCCGTTATAATTCCTCTTATTCTGGGACTTATGATTATGATCAATACTTTCCTGAATCCTTCGGGTAAGCTGGCTGTGTGGTTTTCCATCATCCCTTTGACTTCTCCCATTATCATGATGGCACGCATACCTTTTGGAATGCCACCCTTTGTGCAAATCCTGTCGTCGGCACTTCTGCTTGTATTGACTTTTCTGGCTACCACATGGATGGCTGGCAAAATATACCGGACCGGTATATTGATGTACGGGAAGAAGGTTTCGTACAAAGAATTGTGGAAATGGATACGGTATAAAAACTGAAAGTTCACGGTTCATGAACGATGAACCTGACTGCCGGCAGGCAGGCCGTTAACAGTAAACTATTAGATGCTGGCAGAATGGAATCTTTTTATACAAAACCTCAGGAATCAGGTAACAATGTCGTTTGGTTAAGGAATGTAAGCTTCGACTCCGCTCAGCCTGACTGTCACTCTGAGCGGAGTCGAAGAGTAGATCAGGATGTGAAACTAATATGAAGATGCTTAACTAAACGACACGGAATCAGGTAACCAAAATACGCTTTTTTTAATATGGAAAAATCTGTATTTTAGCCTGATATATTTACCTGAATTGCATACCGGCGCAACTTACAAACCTGTTTTATATGCGTACAGCAATACTTGATCTGGGTACCAATACTTTTAATCTGCTTGTCGCTGAAATCACGGGCAATAAAGAATATAAAATCCTCTGCAAAAATGAATTACCCGTAAAACTTGGCAAAGGTGGAATTGATAAAAAAGAGATCAGACCTGACGCCATTACTCGGGGAATAAATGCGCTGGAGAAACACCTGGAAACAGCTGCTCAGTTTAAAGTCGAAAAAATAATGGCTTTTGCCACCTCAGCCATACGTACAGCCCGAAACAGTGATCAATTCCTGAAATCCATACAGGATAAGTTTGGAATTGATGTCGAGGTACTGAGCGGTGATCGGGAGGCCGAACTTATATATTATGGTATTAAACAGGCTTGTATACTTGATCATGAGAAATACCTGATCCTTGATATTGGTGGTGGCAGTAATGAAATCATCATTGCAGATGTCGATCAGATCTGGTGGAAAAAAAGCTATCCCCTTGGCATGGCGCGATTAATTGAAAAATTCAGGCCTTCCGATCCGGTTACCATTGAAGAGATTGAATTTATTTCGAATTATCTCGAAGAAAGAATGCCTGACCTTTTCGAGGAGATCAGGAAACATAAAATAACTACCCTTGTGGGAGCCTCCGGTTCATTTGAAACTTTCACAGCCATGATAAAAGAAGATGGACCCGGTGCTGAAACTGCAGCAACACCATCTCCGAAAGCAACGGAAATTGACCTTGCCGATTTTGAAAACCTTTACCAGCGGCTTGTCAACTCCACAGTGAAAGAAAGAAAACAAATGAAGGGATTAG
Organism: Bacteroidales bacterium; assembly: GCA_016928305.1. Lineage (GTDB taxonomy): Bacteria > Bacteroidota > Bacteroidia > Bacteroidales > UBA10428 > UBA5072. Next base: position 138,689 of record JAFGKY010000002.1, on the reverse strand, counting down.
AGTCACACCGGATCGATACGATTGTTCCGGCTTCATTGCTGGTGAAATTCCTTATGGGAAAACTCAAGCTACGGCGGATCATACAATCGAATTTTGCACTGAAGGAAGGAGTTTTGTATGAATTGCTTAATCAATGATGTATGAAAGGTAAGAGAAAAAGAATTGAAATTTATGACAGCTTTGAAGAATCGGAAAAGGCAATGCTTGCCATTTATGCTGAGTATACACCCGAACAGTGCTGGTTAAAGGGCCATGAATTGTCGGAACGACTGAGACACCATCTGCCTGAAGAAGAACCCGGCGTTTTTTCAATGCATTTAAAAAAATGAACCTGCTCAATTCGCATCTGGTTTTGCTGAAAGCTTTTCAGAAATTTAGTGTCAGGTATTTAATAGTCGGAGGGTATGCGGTTAATATATATGGTTACCTGAGAGCGACGATAGACCTCGACATTTGGATTGATAAGGACCGGGACAATCTGCACCGCCTGATCGATGCATTTGTCTTTGTTGGATATGAAAAGACTGATGCAACGAATGCCATACAATCTCTTTTACCTCATAAAAATATTTCTTTATATGATGAAGATGAAAATAAAGTTGATATTATTCAGCTATATTCCACTGTTGTGAGTTTTAATGATGCATATAATAGAAGATTTGAACTAAAAACAGATAATGTATACATTCATGTAATTGGTTATAATGACTTGCTGAATACAAAAATAAGAGCCGGCAGGGGAAAAGATTGGGAGGATGTCAGACAACTGAAGGCAATTGACGAAATCAGGAGGAAAGGAGAGAAAGGAGAAGGAAAATAGTGAATCAGGAAGGGCCGAAAGCCAAAAACTGAAAACGTTTCATAATAAAACCGATTAATAATTAATAATGGCAAACATACTCGTAATCGACGACGAAAAGAGCATCCGGAATACACTGCAGGAGGTGCTTGAATATGAGCACCATAAAGTAGAGCTGGCAACCAACGGTCCGGAAGGAATTGAATTATTTGAGAATGGTTCTTTCGACATAGTTTTGTGTGACATAAAGATGCCCGGCATGGATGGCATCGAAACCCTCAATAACCTCCTGCAAAAATCACGAGAAACGCCCGTTATCATGATCTCAGGTCATGGAAATATTGATACAGCTGTTGAAGCAATAAAAAAGGGAGCTTACGATTTCATCGAAAAACCCCTTGACCTCAACCGTCTGCTGGTAACCATAAGGAATGCCACGGAGCGAACGGAACTGGTAACAGAGACTAAAATCCTGAAACGAAAGATCAGCAAAGCCTATGATATTGTTGGTGAATCACCTGCTATTCTGAAAGTGAAAGAGATGATCGAAAGAGTGGCTCCCACCGATGCCAGGGTTATGATCACAGGAGAAAACGGAACCGGGAAAGAACTGGTAGCCCGGTGGCTTCATGAGAAAAGCCAGCGTGCAGGGATGCCTTTTGTAGAGGTCAACTGTGCTGCCATACCTTCTGAATTGATCGAAAGCGAATTATTCGGACACGAAAAAGGAGCTTTTACTTCAGCCATCAAACAGCGTAAAGGAAAATTCGAACAGGCCCATGGTGGAACCTTATTTCTGGATGAAGTGGGGGATATGAGCCTGTCGGCACAGGCAAAGGTATTACGGGCCTTGCAGGAACATAAAATTACGCGGGTTGGCAGCGATAAGGATATTGATGTGGATGTGAGGGTGATAGCGGCCACCAATAAAAACATGCGGGAAGAAATTGACCGTAAGACCTTTCGCGAGGATCTGTATCACCGGCTGACGGTTATTCTGATAAACGTTCCATCCCTGGCCGAACGGAAGGAAGATATTCCCCTCCTGGCGGAGCATTTCAATGAACTTATCGGCAGTGAATACGGCAAACCCAAAAAGATCATCACTCCGGATGCTATCAAAGAGTTACAAAAACTAAGCTGGACTGGTAATATAAGAGAATTCCGCAATGTGTTGGAGAGGCTCATCATTTTATGTGATAAAGAAATCACAGGGGAAGATGTAAAGGCTTATGCACAGCCGATATCAAGATGAGGTAATCCTGATAATACCTATGGGAAAAGGAATGTCATGAAAGAATGTCTTGTTTGCGGAAATAAGCGATTTCAACCAATTTATGCTGAAACTTTATTGAAGTGTGCACAATGTGGCTTTGCCACAGCCAACCTGGATATCGATGAAAATACACTGAAAAAGATTTATACCCGTGATTATTTCCATGGAGAAGAATACCTGAACTATACGAAGGATAAAGAAATCATTCAGCTGAATTTTGAAAAACGAATTCGATTCATAAAAAAAACAATTGCAAACCGATTGCCCGTAAGCAATTGTCTTGAAATAGGATGTGCTTATGGCTTTTTTGGTGAGATACTTAAAAAGCATTTTATTGCCGGTTATACAGGCATTGATGTTGTCCCGGAAGCGATCCAATATGGACAACAGGTATTCAAACTGGACGTAAGGTTGGCCGATTATCTTGCACTTCCTGCACCCGAAAAAGCTTATTCCGATGTATTCATGTGGGATGTTATTGAACATCTGCAGTATCCTGAGCGGTTCATTCAAAAAATATTCGATGAACTTGCGCCCGGCGGCCGTTTATACATTACCACAGGTGACTTTTCAAGTTTTCTTTCCCGTGTGCAGGGCAGGCATTGGCGAATGATACATCCGCCGACCCACCTGCATTATTTTTCAAAAAGTAATCTGATTCTGTTATTGGGGAAAATGGGTTTTAAAATCATCAGCGCAACATATCAGTCCATTCACCGAAGCCTGAGGCAGATCTTTTTCTCGATATTTATTTTCGGGAAAGGGAAAACTGCTTTTATTGAACAGTTAAAAAACAAAATACCGGAACACTGGAGTATCCGGATTAATACTTTTGATATAGTTTTTATCATTGCCGAAAAGGTATAATATTTGTTTTCAAACAATTCAACATAACCAAAACAACTATCAGTCTGACCGAGACAATATTTCCTGAATTCCATATTGGTTTTCCTTTTTACGGTTGTAAAAGGTAAATCGGTATTTTGAAAGCAATCTTTGCCAAGCATTCCCGAAAAGCAAATCCTGGTGTAAGTAATAATTATGGATCAATAAAATAAACACAGCATCATTGGAGTTTAAGAAGGGAGGAAAAAGCGATGAATGGTGAAAGCATGAGAATGATAGAATAACCATTAACCAGATTGCCTTTTATTACGAGGATTTGTCGGGATATCACATAATGGATCGGATATAGCCGATACCTTAACGACTAAGGTGTCTGATCCTTAATAAAATAAATGGGGCGTGCTTTGGACTCATGGAAAATACGTGCAAGGTATTCTCCGATGATACCGATGGCCAGCAACTGGATCCCCCCTATGATAAGGACAGTCACCAGCAATGAAGTCCAGCCTGGCATGTTGGCCCCCCTGAAGTATTGGATAATGGCAAACAGGGCATATAACAATCCGATAAAAAATACGATCATCCCTGAGTACGATGCAATTCGTAAGGGCTTTGCCGAAAACGATGTAATCCCGTCCAGGGCGAAATGCAGCATTTTTCTGAGCGTATATTTTGATGTTCCGATCAGCCGGGGAGGGCATTCATAGTCAATAATGGTCTGGTTAAATCCCATCCAGCTTATCAAACCGCGCGTAAACCGATCTCTTTCCTGAAATTTCAGAAATGCCCCCAGTGCTTTTTTGCTCATGAGCCTGAAATCAGACGATGATTCGGTAATGGGTATATCCGATAAAAAGTTCATCAGTCGGTAAAAACCTCTGGAAGAAACTTTTTTGAACCACCCGGTTCCTTTTGCATCAATACGGCGGGTATTTACAATATCATAACCCCTGGAGGATGCCTCCAATAACCTCGGAATAACTTCCGGAGGATGTTGTAAATCGGCATCCATCATAATCACCACGTCTCCTTTTGCACGGTGCAAACCGGCCAGTAAAGCAATCTGATGGCCAAAATTGCGGGAAAGTGCAATGCCAGTAACATCCGGGTTCTGTTCATGAATTTCTTTTACCAGCTCAAACGACCGGTCTTTGCTGCCATCGTCAATAAAGATGATTTCCCAGGATCGGTTGAGTTGGTTTAATACAGGCAGCAGTATTTGAATAAGCCGTTCAATATTGTCTTCTTCGTTATACAAAGGAATAATAACACTGATTTCAGTCTTGTCCTGCATAGCCTGTATGTTAAAGCCGGTTAAAACCGGGGACCAATCAAATATATGAAAATATTGAAATGAATAAAAGGCTTGGTTGGGCAATTAATAAAATGAAGAAAAGTATGAAAGAAAAAATCCTTTTTGGTTATCATAGGTATTTTAAGGGACAATTTTTTCAATGAAAAGATCATCAAAATATGCAGGCAATCCGGGATCTTTGTTCCAGCAATAGATCTTTAAATCCTGTACATGAGCGTTCACCGGGATTATTAAATCAATTTCAATTTTTTGCCAACCGTTTTCATTAATGGAGGATTCCTTTTTTAAGATATACAGTTTGTTTATATCATTCGCTGCAGTCACAAGACCAGCATCATGATTACCATTGTTATATCTCCAGGTGCTTATTTTAAAATGCTCATCTGCTTTGACTTCACTTAAGATACAAGTCATGCCGTAGGGAGAATCTTTTGTTAATTTACTGGAATACCTGCCTGATCGGGCGACATCAGAAGATTGTGTATTTCCGTTGCCGATTTTTAAGCCTTCACGGCAGATAAAGTATTCCCCTGTACTGTCCACGACCTCGGCATCAATATAGAATTCAAAAGGCATTGCCCCTATGACTGAATCATAAGATACCTCATAGATTCTTTCCCCGGTCTTCTCAAAAGTAATCGTGGTATCAATGTTGGTATCCAGTTGCCTGTTCATTCCGTGTAATTTGCTGAAAAGTGAGTTTTCCAGGTTTTTATCACCTGAAAAGAGAACAATATTTTTATATTTTTGAAGCAAATCAATATATGAAAATGAGTTACCCCATTGATTGAACAAATTATTCCATGTATGATAAAAATAAATATGTGGATAATACTTGTTTAGCGCAACTGCATATTTTGCCCCCATTTTCGGGCCACACCAGGCCATCCCATAAAATAATCCATGTGCTTTATAAGGTGCTCCATAATAATTGGGAATGAGCAAGGTCGGTTGATCACTGGCATATCTTTTTTCAATAAACACTTTGGTGTTCAATAATAATTCTTTTCTTTGGATATTGGCCTGATGATAATCGAACATTACTTTGGTTTCCCTGTAAGCAAGATATAAGGTAATTAGGTAAAATGGTACCGCAATAATAAGCTTTACTTTTTCCGATAGTCGTCTGGTAAAAATTGAAAAAACAAGGTACAGACCTGGGATGCTTAACAAAAGGGCAGATGTCAAATAATAAAACTTGAATTGCTTGGCAACAAGCAGTGTCATTATAATCATGGTAGTTGCAATACCAAGCAGAAATATGTACGACCTGTCATTACTCTTTTTTATCTTTAAAAAGGGTAAATGGTACACCATGCTGCCAAACAATATGATGCTGAATGCCTTTAAATAGAAATGATCCGAATAAAAAACACTTTTTAGGTTTGTAATAAAAGATTCAATGTCAATAAATGTTGCTGTTCCTGTGCCATACATTCCACTATAAATTAAATTCGTCCAGTACCAATCGCGAAAGGATACCCAGTTTGGAAATATTGGAAATGCAAAAAGCGCAAAAGCAACCATTGATAGCAGGATGTAGGTAATTTTTCTTATATATCCGTCAATCAACAGAAACGGAATTAAAGCAATTGGCAAATACATCAGTTTATTGGCCGCTATAAAGGCTATAATAATTGAAAATCCGATAATGTACCTGTTAATTATTCTTGTATTATTACTGATATGCTGATCATTAATATAAATAAATGCAATTGCTATCAACATCATAATACCAATAACAACGAAATTTTCAACCATAATGTGTTTTGTGATATCAATCAATAACCATGATACAAAAGGCATTAACTGGAAATAAATACCTGTGAAAATGTTTCCTGTAACTGTGGAAATAATATATCCGGTAAGAAATATAGCAATACTTGAAACGACCACGAGGGATGTATGGATGATATCTAAATATATATCAGGATTTTGAATAACATCCACAATCATAGAATCCTGATCCCTGAAAAAGTGCACAATGCCAATGATAATCGCGCAAAAAAACTGAAGGGGTGTACCCGGACCATTAACCTGATAGGGGAAGGAAAACTGACAAATATTTAAACCGTTGAGAAGGTACGCGTATTCCGGATCTGTAATAAAAAGATGATAAAAACCAATTTCACTTTTGTACAGTATTCCAATGAAACAAAATAAAGCAGGCAATGCAAAAAGGAGGACTATACTTATTTTTTTCATTTTCATAAAACATCAAGCTTATTTTTCATATATGTAATGACCTCAAAAATAACTGGATTTTTTATTTTATTATTTTGATTTTTCCAATAAGTTTTTGATAAATACGAGTCATTCAATTGAAATCTGTTTATTTGAAAAGCTGAGTTTATAGTAATTTGATATCAGCATTTAAAGTAATCTTTAATGGTGTTCGATATATATAAAACTTCTTCATGCTTTAGTTCATAAAATAATGGCAGTCGCAGCAGGCAATCAGCATAGTGATCTGCCATAGGAAGTTCTATCTCCGGATAACGGTTTGCATAAAAGGGCGATTTATGCAAGGAGAGATAATGAAAGACAGCCAGAATGTTATTGCGTTTTAAATGGTCTATCAGGTTGTTTCTTGTTTCTCCGTTATTACAAATGATATAAAACATATGTGCATTGTTGGTTGCATAATCCGGAATATAAGGTAATTTAAGTATGCCTTTGTTCTCGAGTTCTTTCAGTTCTTCGTAATAAATATTCCAGATTCTTCTACGCCTGTTCTGGATTTCGTCAATACTTTCAAGCTGTGCATTAAGAAAGGCGGCTGTTATTTCTGATGGAAGAAAAGATGATCCGATATCCACCCATCCGTATTTATCGACTTCTCCTCTGAAAAACTGGGATCGGTTTGTCCCTTTTTCCCAGATGATTTCAGAACGTTGTTCAAACCGATGATCATTTATTACCAACATACCTCCTTCACCGGAAATAATGTTTTTCGTCTCATGAAAGGAAAAGGTTGATAAATGGCCTATGGATCCCAAAGGTTGTCCGTTATAATAAGAGTCAATGGCATGAGCTGCATCTTCAACAATAAATAATCCATGTCGGGTCGCAAGATCCATGATAACATCCATATCGCATGCAATACCGGCATAATGAACAGGGACAATAATTTTGGTTTTGGATGTAATTAATGATCCCAGTTTGTATTCATCAATCCCAGGATGGTCGTTTCGGCTATCAGCAAAAATTATTTTTGCTCCTCTTAGTACGAATGCATTGGCGGAAGAAACAAATGTATAGGATGGAACGATAACTTCGTCTCCTTCATTAATATCACATAATATAGCTGCCATTTCAAGTGCATCGGTACATGAATTTGTTAATAAACACTTTTTAAAATGATAACGTTGCTGAAAAAGTGAGTGGCATTTTTTTGTATAGATCCCATTACCGGATATTTTTCCGGAGTTTACAGCATCTTCTATGTATTTTATTTCGTTGCCGGATAAATAGGGCTTATTAAATGGAATCATTTTTTTCGGGCTATTAAAATGAATGCTGATGATATATTATTCGAGGTGGAAAACCTTGAAAGGATCAGATCGAGATACTTTAATGGGAATGTAACAACCATAACTAGCAGATAAACATAATGATGAATTCTTTTAATTCCAAAAGATAGAAGTATAGCCAACCATTCCTGAAGTACCCAAAGAAATCCTGATGTTGGTCCGGCACCAATCCGGACTTCCTTAATATCAAATCTCTTATGAAGTATTTTCAGGCCTTCAATGGTTCTTCTTGAGTAATCATATGGAGATGCATGATAGGGTTGAATGAAAGGAAAATATGTATATACAATTCCTCCTGTTTTCAGAATTCTATAAATTTCATCAACAACATTTTCAGGACTTGTTACGTGTTCCAACACCGCTGTATTTATCACCAGATCTACCGAAGCTTCAGCTATCGGGATATTGTTAACGTCGCAACAAACATTAACATTTTCATATGGAAAAATGTCCACATTGGTTATTTTTTCAGAAAGATTCGAATTTCCACTACCCAGGTTAATTGCAATGGTTTCATCATTGGTATGATCTTTTATAAACTTTTTAAGATTCATTTGAATAAAGACCGGACTTAACACTTTAATCAGGAAATCATACAGATTGTTCCATTTTTTAAATAAGGTTTTAAGTCTATCCAGTTCATCTGTTATAACCTCGTTATTGAATTTCTTAAACAGTAGAATATTGTTTTCATAATAGAATTCGGAATGACAAGAAATACAGGATATTTTCTGAGAATTTTCTGCCTGCACTTTCGATTTGCAAAATGGACAAATTAACAATTCAACACCAATTGATTTTCCCATGGTATTAAAGCATAATTCAGTTTATTGTATCCAAAAATGATAGAAATTCGTTTTATCCCTCACTGTAAATCCGAATTTTTCATAAAGTCTGCAGGCTGCTTTGTTCATCCCTTGTGTTACAACAGTAACCGTATGACATTTTTTTTCAAAGAAGTAATTCAATGCTGCTTTAATCAGCATTCCTCCATGACCCATCCCCCTGCAATCATAATGAACTCCAATCAAACCGATATTACCGATTCCATTCTTGCATGCAAGGGTTATTAATCCCGTTACTATGTCATCTTTCTTTGCTATTATTACCTCATCTGCAAGGTCACCGGTTAGCGATTTAATTAACCATGTCTTGTATAGTGACACAAATTTTTCTGTTGGGAATTCAGGGTCGACTTTAAACCTTGAATACTCACCGCATTGTACGGCAATTTCCATCATCCTGTCATCAGGTTTCTTTTTCCCATAAAATTCTATGGATGATGATCCATCAATAAGGAATCTATCGAATTTTCTGAGTTCTTTTGCATACCTGGTCTTAATATCAACTAAACGACCTTTAAAATTATTGGAAATAATATTTTGAAATTGACAATTTATGTCCGATGACCAGTATATAAGTTTTACTTTTTTGTTTTTCAAAGCTTTATAAATATTGCCGAAAACCTCAGGGGACAAACATCCATTACTGATCTTAGCAACACCAAAATAAAAAAAATCTGAATCCCATTTTAAAATTTCGAAACGGTCCATTAGTTATCCTCTATATTTAATTTATCCCTGACAATAAATGCCGGCCTTTTTTTCACATTTTCAAATGTTTTGCCAACATATAGGCCAACGATTCCGATAACGAAAATAATGATTCCGGATAATAACCATATCGATATTATTAAACTGGTATATCCAATTACTTGAATAATTCCGCTGAAATATAATACCAGAAAGACAATAATGCTGCATAACGCAAGGAACGAAATGCTCAATCCAAGTTTCACAGTGAGTCTCAATGGTTTTTCCGAAAATGCCAGAATTACATCCAGGCTGAGTCTCAGCAGTTTCTTAAATGAATAGGAAGATTTTCCATCTGTTCTTTCAGCATGTTCAATATCAATAATCGTTTGATTAAAGCCTACCCATCTCACCATTGTTGGGAAATAGCGCAAACAATCCCCCATACTTAATACAGCTTCAATAACCTTGCTGTTGTAAATGCCAAAATTTGCAATACGGCTATCTTGCTTTGTGTCTGTAAGATAACCGAATAACTTATAAAAAAGTTTTGACAGGAATACTTTAAGGAAACCATCCCGGCGATTTTTACGGCAGCCATAAACAACATCAAAGCCTTCAAGGGCTTTATAATACAATTTAGATATTTCTTCCGGTTGATCTTGTAAATCGCAATCCATTATAATAATCCATTTGCCCTTTGCATAGGTTAGACCTGCATAAATTGCATAATGTTGTCCAAAATTCCTTGACAGATTTATACCTTTTACCCGTCTGTCTTTGCGACTTATATCGGTAATGACATGCCATGCATTATCAGGACTGTAATCGTTGACAAAGATGATCTCAAAAGAAGAAGCAATTGATTGAAGCGTTGATACAAGTCTCAAATACAATTCATATAGGCTGGTACTGCAGCCATATACCGGAGTAATAACAGAAAAAACAATAGCATTATCAGACATAATTAAAAGATGATTTTAATAAGGAATTTTCAATTCAATGTTCATTGTTTAAAAATTGTAATTGATAATCATATAATGGGATTTATCTTTTAAAATCATTGAAAAACAAATATATAAAGTATAGATTATTGATAATCAAAGGTTAAAAATACAAAAGAATATGATTACCCGCATATTAATATAAAGGCATTTTAACATGACATGAGGAAATCACGGGTATGAATCGCCAGGGCAAGCCCTGAATCCTAAAAACCACCATTAGGGGCGGGTTATTTAACCCTCCGCCGAGGCTTCGGGGGGATAACTCCTTTCGGTCGTGAAAAAGTTACTCCCTTCGGTCGTGAAAAAGTTGTTCAATTTACAGATTTCAGCCTGCCTGGTCGGCAGGTAGGTTCATAAAACTCCTGAAATCTGAGTCTCACGAATAAATATTTTTATTTAAAAAAACAATAAAAACTGTTAGGGTTTATCAATAAAAGTCATAACAGACCATGTTTCACGCGTAAAGATGAACGGCCTGACTTTAACCAAAATGATATCATCATTTATTAACGTATCAATTATATGATTTTCCAGTTTTTTATACACCAGTGAGTCATTTAAGTTATTCATCATTATAAATTCAAATTCCGGCGGAGGTGTCTTTCTGTCTTCTGTACCATAAAACCAGTTTAAATTAACAACATGAGGATAAGGACACCCATCAAAATATGTTTGATAAACCCTGAGATCGCTTTTTGACAGCATGGTAATTGGTTTAGCAAGCCAGAAATCAGCCAGACCATATTTTAAATTATGCTGCTGACATATCTCATCAACTTTTTTGACATAATCGGGATAATGCCCAAACAAGTTATCTGACCCTCGTTTTATATTAGTTTTGATTAAAGTTCTAATACAGAAAATTGAAAAGAAAATCACAATTGCGATAGAAAAAGGGTAGGAATACTTTTGAAAACCGTATCGTAGTAACCATTTGTATGACAGATAGGAATAATTCATGATAAGGACATAAAAAACATATACATTATATCGCAATTGGTCTGTCCCTTTGTATATGCCTGTGATCACAGGAGCAATGTAGAGCACAACAACCTGGCTAACAATAAGTAATAGGTATGCTAATTCGAGGAGTTCATCCTTGGCGATTTCATTCCCCTTTAAATATTTCCATAGTTTCCGAATAAGTATGACCATTGAAGACACCAGGGAAATAATGCAAAAAACAAAGATTATCATGCGCACATCCATTGCCTTAATAAACATGAAGTGGTAATTCAGCATTAATGAATATGCTTTGTCTATGTTCTGAAAATTAAAGTTCAGATAGGTAAGATCCTGCATACTTGTGATATTAAAATGGCTGCTTTTCTCTATAAGTTGATAAAGCCAGTATCCGCTAATCAAACCAAGACAACTCACAGCAAACAAGTATATCGCCTGTAACCGGTAACTTCTCTTCAGGATAAGCAAGATAATTAAGCTTATCAATGGGACTGTCAAATGACAAATCGTAAGAAAATCACTTGAAAAGGTCAATATATATAACAAAAGCAGTATTATCAGGGGCCATATCTTTTTATTTTTCAAGTATAGCACAGCCAGAAACAAACAGTATAGTGAAACAACAAATGCTCCCAAATGGTAATTGGTTGCAGTAAGATAAAACGTGAAAAAAAATTCTTTTGTAGACAGGTATGCTATGTGGAAAAGAAGAATCAGATTAGTACCGATACTCAAATACAGCGGGCTGATTTTAATAACGGATTCATTGAGGAACAGCCAAAAACCCACCAGCATCAACACGCATAAAACGATACCGGTGATAAGTTTTGCTAAAATGAAATTCTTTATAAAGAAACTGACAATGAAATAGATTGCAGCATCAGGGAAAAAACATGTTGCGGGAGGAAGATACCAATAAATATCCTTTGCATGATCAATTACAATATCACGAAATAACAACGGAAGATATAAGGTATCGGAATTAATAAACAGGTATAATTCATAAGTATCAAGCTGAAAATATACAGCTATGATAAAAGCTACATTCAGAAGCAAGCTAATGTATAAAAGAAACCGTTTTTTCATATAAATGCTTTTAAGTCAGGCCGCTGCTATATCCGGGTATTTTCCGGATTTGTGATATACCTTTTAAATACCGTGTACCAGTTGTTAATGCCATTGTATGAACAGTGTGATATGAAATAAAAACCACGAAAGGTTGAATCTTAATTTTTTTCTCATTTATCAATTATTGCAAAACATATACTGAACAATAGAGGAAAAAAATAAGAAATGGACAAATAAACCTACTGAAAACCAAAAAACAGTCGCTTTGATTTCAAGGGTGAATATACATATATTTTGAAAGTAAATGCATTGCAGGAGCAAAAGTGCTCATTTTTATTCGTAATCCACCCGGGGAATGAAACAGAGAAGATTATCCTTTTCGTATAGTTTCATGGTTTGTCATTCATGGCTCTGTTAAACCAAATGGGTTCAGTTTAATATTCATGCCTAAATGTAATGCCCGTTAACCTCAGATACCTTATTGTTTGCTGAAGGTGTAAAAAATGCTTTGGAAAAAACGACTGAAAGGTTCCTTATGTTTTATTTCTGCAGATAAAGAATACTGAATGTTTAAGGCAGTACCAAGTATTAGATGCAATAACCGGACGATTTTTCTGGTGTCTGTTTTACGTTTACTCATTACTTTTTAGCGATAATACTGTTAAACATAAAGAGTGCAGTAAATTTTTGTCATGTACATAGATTTTTTGATTGTAAAAAATAGTTTTATTTTTATTGTGAATACAAATTAATGTGTTGAAAAAGGTTTCTCCATCGAAGATACTGATTGGCATAATAGTCATTACTGTTATTGTTATTGATATCCAAAACTTCAGGACATTTGAAAAACGTTTAATGACGTTTAGTGATATTCAGCAATATTACACGTATTTGCCTGCAGTTTTCATTTTTAAAGATCTATCCTTGTCTTATTCAGAGAGAAATACTGAATATTTCCATAAATACGTCTGGGGTTTAACGTTGCCTATTAGAAAACGTTGTATAATGACCAGTGCTGGTATGGCAATGCTTTATAGCCCGACATTCTTGATTAGTCATTATATCGCCCGACATTCAGGTTATGAGGCAAACGGATACAGCCTTCCTTATTATTGCGGACTTCAGTTTAATCTCATTATCTATCTGTTGATAGGATTGTTGTATCTGAGAAAAGTTCTACTGAAATATTTTAATGAATGGATTGTCTTTATGACCTTGTTAATTGTATTCTTTGGAACCAACCTCCTGTATTATGCAAGTTATAATGCACCCTTTCCGCATGGGTATGAATTTTCTCTGATTGCAGTTTTTATTTATTACACCATCCGTTGGTATGAAAAGCCTTGCCTCAGGTATTCAATTTACCTGGGATTACTTGGAGGGATTATTACGCTTATCAGGCCAACTAATATTATCATTTTTATCCCGTTTGTATTTTGGAAAGTAATTAAATTCAATGAACTTAGAGAAAGAATCCTTTTTTTTATCAAAAATAGTTATTTGCTTTTAGCAATAATATTTTTCTTCATTTTAATCTGGATTCCTCAGTTCCTGTACTGGAAATACATTACAGGGAAATTTTTGTTTTTTTCATATGGACCAGGTGCACATTTTGATTTCTTAACCCCGCATATTATCAAAGGTCTGTTTAGTTATACAAAAGGTTGGTTGCTGTATACTCCGGTCATGGTTTTTTCTTTATTGGGTATTGTTGTATCATTTTTTAAACAAAAGGAATGGTTTATCCCGCTATTAATTTTCACTATTCTCAATATTTATGTGGTTTTGTCATGGTTTTGCTGGTGGTATGGAGGTAGTTATGGACAAAGAGCCTTCATTGATTCGTACAGTATATTATCTCTTCCCCTGGCTGCTTTTATTGCATGGACTTTTAATAAAGGACCAGCAATTAAATACAGTTTTATTCTTATTGTTTTATTATCAATCTCATTGAATTTGTTTCAGACGAGACAATATGTAGATAACATTATAGATCCTGCAAAAATGTCAAAAAAGGCATATTGGAAAATATTCCTTAAGTTAAATCCTTCAAAAGAATACTATAACTATTTGAAAGATCCTTGGAATGATTCCAATTAAACTATCAAGCTTTTATTTTTAATCTCAGCAATAATAATGGTCTGAAAATCCTCCACCAGTCGATCAATGGTTTCATTTTGGTTCGTTCCCTTATGCGATTGTGATACAAAATCGAAATCGGAACTTCCTTTTTTTTGTACCGGTTTGAATTATAGATTTTATAAAGGAGATAAACTTCCAGTTCATAACGGTTCAGCCAATATTGATGAAGATTAATTGAAGGATCATCACAAATACTTTTAATTTTGAAACCCCTGAACCCGTTTGTGATATCTGAACAGTATTTTCCTGTTAGCAAATAAAAGATTACAGGATAAATTTTGGTCAGTAATTTCCTGAAAAAAGGTTGATTGACCGTTTTTCCTCCTTTCATGAATCTTGATCCTTGAATAAAATCAAAATCTTCTCTGATTAAAGGGGTCAATATATTTGGCATTTCCTGAGGATCGTGCTGATCGTCACCTGATATTATTACCGCAATATCATAGTTTTCTCTGTATCCATAATCGAGGCCTGTCCTGATGGCGGCTCCAACGCCGAGATTTTTACTATGCTTTAAAACAAAGGCTCCTGCATTAGCAGCCTTTTCAGCAGTATCGTCGGAGGAAAAATCATCAACAACACAAATCTTATCAATGATTGACTTGCAATGCTGGTTCACTTTGTTAATTACTTCGCCAATTTTTGTACTTTCGTTAAATGCAGGAATTATAAGAAGGGTTTTATTCATATATTGCTTATTGGTTCATTTTTGAATATTATTTTCTTTTAATATGTTCTGGCAGTGTTTCCTTCTGCTTTTTTTGGGCATTAAAAGTAATCATTTATTGAAATACTAAAGAATGAAACACAAAAAGATATTGCTGTTGCTTGAAGAGATTGTTATAAGTGCTTTTATACGGATCATTGATGACCTATATAATGGTTACCCGATTTTTTCATGGGATCCCCGCCTGTAAATCAGATCAGGATTCAATTGATTCATCCCTGTTTACAGTTGATGATCCGAGGTCTTTCTGTCCTGCCAACCAGGTTAAATAGAATATCATTCCGGTTTATGGTCTTTTCTCAGGGTTAGATCCTTTTCTGTCAGTCAAGGATCAAGAGAAATCAGGATGGTAAGAAATCTGCCCCTTTCTTGGTAACGAAAAAGAACAAACAGGGATTGAGTCCCTTGATCTATTAATGAAAGCATTTTCAAGGTTCAACTACTCTATATAGCTATTTCGCACGAACGGGAATAAGGTGAGATTATTAAAACTGAAAATAAATAAACGGCTGCAGACCGGCGGACATGGACTGGTAGATGATGAAAACTACCAGGGCACAGAGGAGGATTTTTGCATATATGGGCGTATCAACGAACCAGTTCAACAGCTTGTCCTTCGTGGCATAAGGCAGCCAGTGAAGCACATAACCCAGCAACATCACGAGGAAGACCTTCCAATAGGCAAATACCATAACAGGTACATGATCCCATCCAAAGTTGTTGCCTACCTGGTTGAGCAGGTCAAAGGTGCCCTGCATGGACTCACCGCGAAACCAGATGCGGGTAAAGGTTATGAAATTAAAGGTCAGGAAAATTTTCCACAGGGTAGCCAGCCGGTGACTGGAGTTTTCATAGGGACTGATCTTCTTCCAGAATTTGTATATGACCAGGCCGATTCCGTTCAATCCTCCCCAGATAACGAACGTCCAGCTGGCACCATGCCAGAGTCCTCCAAGCAGCATGGTCATCATAAGGTTTATATTGGTGCTGATGGTCAGCTTGAGACCTGGAAAGAATCGTGTCAACACCCAAATTACAGCAATAGCCGGTAGAAAAATAACAGCCAGCCATAGTTTGCCGGATATCAGCACAATAAAAACCAGGACAGTCGTAAGACTTATATAGGTGAAAAACGAAGCTCCCCGGTTTCCCCCCATGGGTATATACAGGTAATCTTTCAGCCACGATGAAAGCGACATATGCCAGCGTTTCCAGAAATCCCCTACGTTTTTTGCCTTATAGGGGGAGTTGAAATTCTGCGGCAGCTTAAATCCCATCAGCAGGGCCAGGCCAATGGCTATGTCCGTGTAACCCGAAAAATCACAATATACCTGCAACGAATATCCGTAAAGCCCCATCAGGTTTTCAAAGCCTGTATAGGAGACAGGATTGGCAAAAACACGATCAATCAGGTTAATGGCTATATAATCACCTATAAACATTTTTTTGAATAATCCTTTCAGTATCATATATACACTCAGTCCAAATTCATAATGGGTCAAAGTATATTCCTGATAGAGTTGAGGAATAAACTGGGATGCCCTGACGATAGGTCCTGATACCAGTTGCGGGAAGAATGAAACATAAAAGGCATAATCAACCGGATTCTTCACGGGTTTTACCAGTCCGCGATATAAATCAATAGCATAGCTCATGGTCTGAAAGGTAAAAAACGATATGCCCACCGGAGGCAGTATTTTACTGATATCGAAATGGGTGCCCAGCAGTTGATTGGACCAAAGGGCAGCATGGGTGACGACCTCAAAATGGGTATGAAACAACCGGTTGACGGTGTCGGTGAAAAAATAGTCATATTTGAAGAAGCACAAAACGGAGAGATTTACAATCACACTCAGGGATAACCATAATTTTTTCAGGATTACCGGTTTAGACCTGTAAATGGCATGTCCGATCAGATAGTCACTGAGTGTGGCAAAGAGCAGGATGAAAACAAAAAGTCCCCCGGTTTTATAATAGAAGAAGTAACTGATGGCAAACAGGTAAATGTTTCGTAAAGCTTTCTTTCTATAAAGAAATGAATAGAGAAAGAAAACAATGATGAAGAATCCCCAGAAATAGGGCCGGGTAAAAATCATCGGTGATTTCTGGTCAAAGATGAAGATATTTCTGAGGGAGTCGAGCAATTTTTTTAGTAGTTAGTTAGTAGTTAGTAGCTACTGACTTAAGTATTATGCATTTCTATAAATTAGGAATAAAAGTATAAATTTTTAGTTAGTGATTATTCGGGTTTATTTTGGTTGCGTACAAATCCGGGATGGCAGTCTGTGCAGCTAACCGTATGAATGTCATAAGGGCTATCCGGGTTAATAAAGGTTGTATTCATCGTTTCAACATCCAATCCGCAGTTGGAAAAGGCCGGATGGCAATACCTGCAGGATTTCATGGCATCGTTGGTGTGTGGCTGATGACAGGCCATACAGCTTAATCCTTCATGTACTCCTGTTGGTGTATGGTCATCACTTGTTCCGACCTGGTGTGAGGCGTCCGGAGCATGGCATTGAGAGCAAATACGCATCAGCGGTTCATCAGAGACGAGAATCTTCCTGTCCTTTTGCCATGCCTGAAGTTTTGGCAGTGCATCAGCGCGGAAGTGTTCTTTTTCATATTTATCATAATAACCTGCTTTAGGATAAGAAGCATGCTGGTTATAAGCCTTTTGGCCGGGGTTAGCATAATCAGGCGGTGCAGCGAGTTGCCCCGGTGTGTGAATACTATGACAAGCCAGGCATGGAATGGCATAACGGGCTTTGTGGGAGGAAGAAATAATTTTCCAGGGTCCGGTTGTATCCAGCGGAGTAACAAGTGATGCCACACTGCCTTCATAAAACATACCATGGCAACGCAGGCAATGCTCATTTGCAGGTTCTTTTTTGTTCTGCTCCTCGTTAAGAAAAACGTCGGTAAACCGCATGGAATGTCCTCCTGTTATCCATTTGGCAAATTCATTCTGGTGACAGTCTGCACAAAGGTCAACCATCTTACCAACCTGTTTTTCATTTAGCCTTACATCATCCACGTTGTGATCATGAAAGTATCTTTTCAGCATACGGGCTTTTTCCATCAGGCTGTGCGTTCCTGCACTTAAGGCTGTTCCGTGACAGGTTTTACAATCAACTTCACGATGAGCTGAGATGGCCCATGTTTCATAGGAATTGCGAATTTCGTGACAGGAAGCACAGGTTTTTAAGGGATCAGTGGTGTTCCAGATCACAAATCCGGTTTCCATGATGAGGAGAATCGTAATCAGGCTCAGCAACAAGATAAAGAAGTATTTCCGGACACGCTTGGGATTTTTCATGATGGCTGCGGTAGTGATTTATTTAAAACGTGTGCCTTTCCATTCCTTTTTTATAAAATCGGATACCCAGTAAGACAGAGCCATAATGGTGAGTGCGGGATTAAACCCTCCGTTTGTAACATGCAGACTGCCATCGGCAATAAAAAGATTATCGATTTCATGCAGCTGCCCATAGCGGTTGGTAACCGATGTTTTCGGATCGTTCCCCATACGGCATGTACCTGCCTGGTGCTGACCTGCCCCGGCACGTTGACCCGGAATAACCTTCCAGGTGGTATGGGCACCTGTTTCCTTCAACCACTGTTCGGCTTTTGAGGCAAGAAAATTACACCCTTCAAAATCTTTGGGGTGACGAAAACCGGAGACTCTAAGCACCGGTATGCCCCAATAATCTCTGACAGAAGGATCAATGGCAACCTGGTTTTCAAAAACCGGCATTTCCTGTATGGGTCCGACAACAGAAATGTGTTTTTTAAAATATTCACGTTGAAAATCTTTATGTTCTTTTCCCCACCGGGCATTACCGGGAGGCCGGATTCCCGAAAAAAGGTATGGCTGGCGGATGAACTCATTGGCCAGCAATCCGCCTCCGACAATTTCTGCATTATGATGGTTGAAATCGTTAACGGCAATACATGCTCCCGGTCCTGCATCATCGTATACCTCTTCTTCAAACAGTCCGACCGCTCCGCAATAGGCATGATCCTGCAGATTATGACCCACCCATCCGTTATTGTTTCCGGCCCCGTCCGGGAAAAGAACAGATTTTGAGTTCAGAAGCAAACGTGCTGTTTCGGTTGCAGAAGCACATACAACCACCAGATCGGCCGCCTGGGTCTTAGGGTTATCCTGTTGATCAAAATAGTTAATGCCCCTGGCCCTGCCTTTCTCATCCACGATTATTTCACTCACTTTGCATTCGCTTTTTACCTGACAGTTACCTGTTTTCAATGCAACCGGTATCACTGTGTTCTGACTTCCGGCTTTGGCATTTACCGGACATGCATACCCTATGCAGGTACGCATGTGAATGCAGGGAGGCCGGCCATTGTAAAAAACCGAATTGCGCAGCATGGGAATCGGAAACGGGTGTAACCCAAGCTTTCTGGCCGCCGGTTCCAGCATTTTCCCTTCGCGGTTATACGGGAAAGGAGGCATAGGATAGTGCTTATTTTGGGGCGGGGCAAAAGGATTCAGGGTATGATCACCGGAAACCCCTATTTCATATTCGGCTTTTTCATAAAAAGGTTCAAGATCGTCATAGGATAATGGCCAGTCTACAAGCGTGGACCCCTCAACAGTACCGTAAGTGGTCTTCATGGCAAAATCTTCAGGCATAAAACGCCAGGCCATGGCTCCATAACTGAGTGTCCCGCCCCCAACACAACCGGCATTGTTGCCATATGCCCAGTCATTCGGAAGGACTATACGCCAGCCTCCTTTCCCGTCGGGAACCACTCGCCTGTATTTTTCGTTGTCCGGTCCGAAGGGGCATTTTAATGCGCTGGTACGTTGTGAAATCAACTCATCGTTATCATGATCATTATAAGTTTGCCACTTGCCACGTTCCAACAGTACAACCAATAAACCGGCCGTGGCAAGTTCCTTGGCAACTATGCCACCGCCGGCTCCGGCACCAATGATAACTGCATTTACCTGTTTGTTTGCCATGCGGTATTTCCGGGATTAATCCTGTTAATACTTGTTTCGGCCAATGATCAGTGGATAATCGAGCTGCAGCATACGATAACTTATATAATCTTTATTACCGCCATGTCTGGGACTGCCATAAAAACCCTGCATGGTATGATCGAGAACAAGATTGAAAAATTCTGCAGAAGAAAATTCTTTCCAGGATTCACCATCCAGTTTGTTTTCTTCCAGCAATTTCAGAAAAATGTTCTTTTTTTCTTCATCCAGTTCATTAAAGTTCTTTCCATACCTTTGCATGCACGATTCATTGAATCTGGTCAGTCCAACGCGATAGGTGTTTTGATGCCGCCTGTAATAACCAACGAGCTGTTTATCCATAAAATTAATGACATCGGCTTCTTTGGCCCCGGGAAAATCATCGGTTGGAATAAGGCATTCCACAATGGCTCCCATTTGTAAAGCTTCTTCATCCGTAAAGAAGAACCATCGGCCCCGTTTTGATCTGCAACCCGGCACAAGAAGAAGACTGCCGGTGCAGGCTGCAGAAATCCTGACAAAATCACGTCGTGTATATGCTTTCATGGTTTCTTAAAATGTTGGATCAGAACGACGAAAGTTAATGAAACCCGGTAAATATTAACCAGGAAATGCAGATATTATTTCATGTCAGCCATTAAAGTGATTCCGGAATAATGATCTCTTGTTTAATCTATCATACGTTAGATGAGTAAGTATGAATTACTTTGTGATACCTTAGTGTTTTGGTGCCTTTGTGGCTACATTCAGTTCGCTTGGGACGGAATGGTAAAACAAAATGTACTTCCCAGGTTTTCCTTACTTTCAACCCAGATCTGGACGCCATGAACCTTGACAAATTCCTTGCATAACAGTAGTTCCAGACCGGTACTGGGTTCATCTTCAGTTCCAGGCTGGCTGACTATGGCATCCAAATATAAATCGGAATACTTTCAGATCAGTCATTTTTTGCGGGATGAAAAAAAAATAAGTTTAGGTGCCGGATGGAAAAGGAAGAACATTCTTACTATCTTAGCAGTCCGAAGAGCCTGATTCAGAAAGATTGTTTCTGATCGCACAATTACCGGGAGATGCAGAATGATATCAGATAAAGGTTTTCGTACTGTTTTCGAATTTTTGTTTTATACTTTTCGTGACCATTACAGCGGAAGTTACACAAAGCGGGTCCTTGAGGAGGCTGTGGCGTTGCTTGGAGATCTCTGGCCTTACCTGATCGCGGGTATATTATTAACTTCTTTTATTAAGATGTTCCTGCCGAAAGAAAAGATAGCGGCTTTTTTTAACCACCGTAAAAATGTTCCTATATTGCTTGCTGCAGCATTAGGCGTTGTTGCACCCCTGGGCAGCTATGTGGTAATACCCCTTACGGCATCGCTGTTTATGCTTGGAACTCCCCTGCCGGTTCTGATGGCTTTGCTTGTTTCCTCACCACTGATCGACCCGAACCTTTTTATCCTCACAGCCGGAGCTTTCGGCTATGAGCTTGCACTGGCCCGACTGATTGCTGCTTTTTTGCTGGGTATTGCAGCCGGATATTTTACACAATGGCTTATGCAACTTGCTTTTATTAAAGAAACCGCGATCCTTAAAAAGGAAACCACAGATACCCTCTTAATCCCAATGAAAAAGGAGGAGAAGAAACCCGTTCGCAGCTTCTTTAAAGCACTGTGGAGTATGACCCTGTATATATGCAAGTATTTCTCCCTGGCCATAATATTGGCTGCCCTGATAAAGATCCTTACACCGCCTAACCTGATGATAGAATTATTTAACGATAATGATTTTCTTTCCGTGCTTTTTACAACAGCTGCGGGCATCCCCTTCTATTCCTGCGGTGGTGCCGCCATACCTGTGGTGCTCGAACTGGCTGATATGGGATTGAGCCAGGGTGCAGTGCTGGCATTTTTCATAGCAGGCCCTGTTACCAAGTTGTCAAATCTGGTGTTGCTTTATGCAGCATACAATCTCAGGATATTCATGGTGTATATTTTTACAGGCATATCCGGGGCATTATTGTTTGGCTGGTTCTATAACATTTTATAGTTTTGTGACGTATAGTAGAGATAATATAAAAATAACAGAAATGAAAAAAACGTGGGGATGGGTTGCACTTATTGTTGTTGCATTTTCAGCTATTTGCTGGGATTTGGCTACATCGGATCAATATGCATCCGTAGCAGGGACTTTCAAGAATGAATCTGAATTTGACGTGGTGTCGGGTGCTACAACAAAAGTAGCTATCGTTCCTTCTGATTATGAAGGATTGGCCAGTCAGGTTTCAAGAACAGTAGATCCGGACTATGAGCAGATTGAAGCTATGGTGAGAAAAGCCATTGAGCTCCAGGGAGGTCTCGACTGGGTCATAGAAAAAGGTGACAAGGTAATGCTTAAGGTCAACCTGGTTGGAGGTAACATCCCTTCCGGATATGGAGAAAATACGGATGTCAGGGTGGTCAAAGCAGTGGTAAAAATCATACACGATCATGCTGCAGGCGATGTTGAGATCGTTATTGCCGAAGGCACGGCAAGGATTAATGATAATCCGGCCGTTGCCGGCAGTGTATGGGAGAATTCCGGTTATACCGATCTTTTAACGGATCCCGACCTTGATACAATAAACTTCAGGTTGCTGAACCTGAACCAGTCATTTGCCGACCTGGTGGAAGTTTCTCTGGGCAATAAAGCCACTGCTGCTCCGCACAACGACAGTTATTATGTACACAAGGAAGAACTGGAGGCTGATGTATATATCAGCATACCGGTATTGAAAATTCATAACACAGGCATTACCTGTGTACTGAAGAACCAGATTGGAACTGCTCCGGGGGCTTACTATGGTTATAATAAAGAGAGTGGTCCGACTTTGTATCATAATCTCTTCCATGATGTTAATCAGCGGCGCTGGACGGATGAAGAAATTGTTGATTTCTCTTCCATTGCCGGTATTGATTTTGTTGTGGTGGATGCCATCATGACCCTGGAATCTTACAAAACTTATAAGGGATATAACCAGGTACGATTCAATACCATTGTTGCAGGAGCTGATCCGGTAGCTGTTGATCATGTTTGTACAAAGCTGTTTTGCCTGAATCCCGATGATATCGACCATATAGTCCTGGCGGAGAAGGTAGGGCTTGGCACCAATGATGCTGAAAAGATAGAGGTGGTGGGAGCAACCATTGATGCTACGAAAAAGAATGTAGCTAAGAATCAGGAAAGTAACGGTTTGTTTGGCCGGAGTAACCGCACATGGATACTTTCTCAGCCTTTTACCGGAAGCGATATTTCAACAGAATACATTGCCGGGGAGGCAAGTCTTGTCCCGGAAGCAGGAAAAAACGGCTGGTCACAACCGGTTTATTTTTTTGATGACCGCATCGATCTGATCAGTTATTATAATGATCCGGTTGATGTTGTCAGCTATGCCTTCACCTGTTTCTCGGCCCTGAAGGAGGAACAAGCTCAATTATGGCTGGGGTATGACGAGGGTATTATTGTATATCTCAACGGAGAAAAAGTATATTCCTTCACCGGGACTACGACATTTGGCGATAAGGATCTGGTTAAAGTTAAACCGGTGATCACTGTGAAGGAGGGTGAAAATACCCTGCTTGTCAAAACATACCATAAATATGCCGACTATAGTTTTACCCTGAATATTTGTGAAAACATCAGTACATCGGATGCCGGTGACCGGCTTGCGGGAATTAAATTCTATACAAATGCCGGACAGCCAAATGCATTGCCTCAACAATCGTTGACGGAAAATGTCGGTTTATCGGTATATCCCAATCCTGTTGACACAAAAGCCACTTTTGCCTTTAACCTTCCTCAATCCGGTAAAACGTCGCTGATGATTTATGATCTGAATGGACGACTCATCATGAACCTTATGGATGCCAACCTGACAGAGGGCAGTCACACATTTGACTGGCAGCTGAACGGTGACGGCAGGGAAAAGATAAAAAGCGGAACGTTCCTGTGTGTATTAAAGTCAGGGAATTACAGTAGTAAGATAAAGATTATCGTAAGATAGAGAGAGAAACAATTTTTTGATCCCCTGGCTAAAGCCAGGGGCAATAGATAATGTGTAACAGGTGAGGTGTTGTAATCTTATTTTTTTGAAATCCTGTACAATCCCGAGGCATGGCGTCGTATTGCCCTTGAAAATGTATGGCTGAAAATTCCCAGGTTTTCACCTGTCCACAAATCCTTAATAATACATTCACCGTCGAGGCCAAGTTGTTGAAGTTGTACAGTAATGGTTGCTGAATCATCCGGAACCGGTCCGGCCGGATCTTGTGTAAAGGCCATGAATTCAACGGTTGCCCCGGTATGTTGAACTACACAGGCATTATCAAGACCAGCTGTTGCTTTAAACTTTTTATATCCCTGCGGGATATCATATTCGATGACTGAATTGGAGTGTGTGCCAATACCGTTTTCCCTCCTTTTGTTATTAACAATTAAGTCACCACCGGAAACGCTTTTGTTAATACTGACTTCACCCCAGCCGGCAGTGGCTTTTTTCCAAGGCATCGATGTCAGCCGAAATGTATCTGTTTCATTAACCAGGATGGGATCGATCCAGTCGGCATGGTCCCAGTCGTTGTTATCACCTGCGTTGTCGACAGCCAGGTATAGTTTTTCAGCACCGGTAATATTGAATTCAACGGATACCTGTTGCCCTGGTGTTTGCTTTGTTATAACTCCGCTTGACCACAACGCTTTTTCTTTGTACAGCTCCTCCCGGTCGACGGTATTGAAAAGGGCCAGAAATTTGTCACCGGTCTGAGGATCATCGGCTGCCCAGGCGATCAATCCGTTACCCGAAAACAATTCACGGTTGTTTGTGCTTGATTGGCTTACTGCCAGTATTTCTTTATTTGTCAGAAGCGAAAGGGTGAAAGCATCGTTATCGGGCAGGTTGCCCCCAAACATAAGCGGAGAGCGGAATATGACAAACAGCGTTATAAGGGTGTGCTGCTCGTCGTGTGTAAGCCTTGACATGCGGTCATCGCCTCTTTCAGCACGGATCCCGATGTGCCCGAGCGGCAACATGTCGGCATCGGGCCAGGCTCCCGGACTAATAAATGGTGCCCATCGGCGACAAACTTCAAAATGTTCCTTCAGCTGTGGCCAGTTATCCCAGAAATCGCCTACAATGCGCCACATATTGGCATGTTGCTGCACGTGCAATGCATTATGGATAGGCG
The DNA here is from genome assembly GCA_016928305.1 of Bacteroidales bacterium. Classification (GTDB taxonomy): domain Bacteria; phylum Bacteroidota; class Bacteroidia; order Bacteroidales; family UBA10428; genus UBA5072. The sequence continues at coordinate 113,257 of JAFGKY010000002.1, read as the reverse complement.
TTTCTCCGGGTGAAGTGCTGAAAACGACCTTGCGGCCACAACTGTCGATGGCTTTCCGGATCATTTCAATTTCACCGGTGTGATAAGGTGAAGAAAGGTCATCCACTTTGATGAAATCCACCCCCCAGGATGCGTAAAGGCTGAACAGCGAATTGTAGTATTCCTGCGCGCCATCCTTCTCCTTTTCAATGGTGTACATATCACCAAGCCACCGGCACAGCATCCGTTCACTGTAGATATCACAGGCTGTCGCATCGCTGTTTAAAACCGGCAAATCCTTTTCAACCGCTATTTTAGGTATTCCCCGCATAATATGAATGCCAAATTTCAATCCTTTATCATGAACATAATCGGCCAGGGGTTTAAATCCTTTTCCGTTGGCTGAAGAAGGGAACCGGTTCACCGCAGGCATAAACCTGCCAAATTCATCAACAGAATAATCGGGATTGATCTCATTGTAACCATGAGCCTTGTCGTTGCCAACGTACCAGCGGATATCCACCACTATGTATTCCCATCCGAAACGTTTCAAATGCTCAGCCATATAATCAGCATTGGCTTTCACTTCGGATTCGGTGACCGTAGGACCATAACAGTCCCAGCTGTTCCAGCCCATGGGAGGAGTTACCGCCCACCGGTGAAATTCTTTTTGATTCGGTGTAACCGGATTGGAAATCTGTCCTGCAGTATTGGTCAATATGAAAAAAGTGAAAAAGAATAAGGATGAATATCTCATGATACAAACAGTGTTGTATTCTGTTGCAAGGTATTGATATTTTATGAATCAAGACAAAAGATTAAAGATAAAAGACAGGAAGAAGTGACAAGTGACGAGTGACCAGTAGTGTGGGTTTGTAATGTAAGGTTTTGGGGTGTTGGAAGAAAACTTCAAAAATCGTACATTGTACATTGTACATCGTAAATTAAAATAGAACCAAGAGCCAAGAACCAAGAAGCAAGAATCAAGAATAAAGACAAAAGATTAAAGATTAAAGACGGGGAGAAGGTATTCGGTAATCGGTAACCGGTAGTTTTGGGTTTGGTGAGGCGGGTTTTGGGGTGAAACTTCGGAAATCGGATAACGAAAATCGGATATCGAAAATCTAAAATCGGATATCGGAAATTATTATAGAACCAAGAACCAAGATTAAAGAACAATGACTATGAGACTGCATGACCGCAAGAACACAAGACTGCAGAACTTTATGACCGCCAGACTGCACGACTGAAAAAGTAAGGTGTCTGACGGTTCATGCATTGAGGGGCTGATTATCCCCTTCATTACATACCACCGTCCTGAAAGTCCATTTCCTGGATTTCTTCTCCATTTCCGTTGTTGTTCCCGTTTCGTTTTTGTTTGTAGTTGTTGATTCTGTATGACAAGGAAAGCATCACCATGGGTGCCTCACGTCGCATCTCCTGTGAGGTATAGAAACCGCTTCCTTCAGACGTAAACGAAAATTTTCCGGTTCTAAAAATGTCACGTACGTTAAGGGTTACACTCAGCTTTCTGTCAAGAAAGTCTTTGCGGATAGCAAAATTGGTGAAGAAGAAACCTTTGCGTTCACCCTGAAGCGTTACACTGGGCCCGCGATACATGCCCATCAGCTGAATACGTGTGTCCCATTTAAGTTTGAAGATCATATTGGTGTTGCCACCCCAGGAGGTTGTCGTGCGTGTAATATATTCACCTTCATTTTCACCGGACAGGCTGTAATAAAATATATTTCCCGAGAGTGTGAATAACCACCAGCGCGTGATGTTGATATTGGCCATCAGTTCGCCGCCGGATGAATAATCTTTATCGGCGTTGTTCACAGTATGAATAAAAATATCGTTAATGGTATCATATTCGGTATACCTTGTGATAACATTATTGGTATGCCTGTAAAAGGCTTCAAATGAAACAAGATTCTTTTTAAACGGTATTTGATAATTCAATTCGAATGAATTAGTGAATTCGGGACTCAATGAAGGATTTCCGACACGGATATTCTGGTTATCCATATAATCCTTGAACGGGTTCAGATCACGTTCCCGGGGTCTGTCGATTCGCCGGCTGTAACTTAATTGCAACTGCATATTTTTGGGAAGTTCACGTGTAATATAAAAAGACGGGAAAAAATGCAGCTTTTCATACCGGTATTCCTCATCCAGCGTGATTTGATTAATGTACCGGTTATCGTATTCAACTCTTAATCCTCCCTGGTAGCCGAATTTTCCTAATTTCCCGGTATATATGCCATAAATCGATTGAATGGCATCAAGATAATCCAGTTTATTGCTCAATTCGTTGTTCGTAATCCAGTCATTCCGGACGGTGTCATAATCTTCAAAATTATAATCCGCTTTGGCCATATCCCAGCGTGATTGAAATCCGGCTTCAAACTTTGTGTGTTCATTAAACGGATGGACATAATCGATCTGGGCACGCAGTTGTTTTTCAGTTCTTTCTTCAAATGAACGGTTCACCGATGTATTTTGGAACAGCGGTTGCCATTCGGGGTCAGTATACTGTTCATTTATGGCTTCGGTTTCACTTTCAACTTCCTGAGAAAAAAATACCGAAGCTTTCAGTTCATGCAACGGATTTGTATATTCTTTTCTAAAGTCCAGGGACAGATCAAATTCATGTTCTTTATCCGATGCATTGTTATCCTCCAGGTAATAAATGATGGAATCTTCCATGTTGTTATATTCCGTGAAGGTGTTATCAAAAATCCTGGCAAAATTACGTTTGCGAAAACGTCCCTGAAGTGTTACCGTGCTTTTGTCGGTAATATAATAATCTGCCCCTGCCCTTATGGAAAATCCATCACGGCTAAATTCTCCTTCGCGGTCAGTGAGGGTATAAAATGTGGTATCTTGGCGATAGACCTGCCTCTCCGATGTTCCTTCATTATAAAAACTCCGGTCGCTGTATTGACCGCCCAGAAAGAAATTCGTTTTGTCGAGTCTGGCATTCAGAAGAAAATCAGCATCGTATTTGTTGCGTGTTCCAACTGAAGCATTGATAACGCCATTGAATCCACGCTGTTTTTGCTTTTTCATTACCAGGTTGATAATGCCGGCAGCTCCGTCGGGGTCATATTTTGCAGATGGGTTTGTGATAATCTCAACACTATGGACTGAACTGGCCGGTATTTGTTCGAGGGCATCACTGCCCTGGAGAACACTGGGCTTTCCATCGATCAGGACTTTGAAGTTTGAACTTCCCCTTAAGGTTACATTTCCTTCGATATCAACCTCAATAGAAGGAGTATTTTCCAATGCCTGAGATACGGTTCCACCTGCAGAAGTCATATCCTGACCCAGGGTGACTACTTTTTTATCGATTTTGTATTCCACGATATTATTATCTGCAGTCACCACTACTTCATTGATATTTACCACTGCCGGCATGATTTTAAGGTCTCCTACATCAACGGTTGGCTTTTGAGGAGTTATTAACACCTTTTTGAGACGAAATTTATCGAAACCTATAAAACTGGCTTCAATGTAATACATGCCATATGCCAGCTCTTTCAGTGAAAATGCTCCATGACCGTCGGTAATTGTACCTGTCACCAGCGATGAATCTTTTTGCTTGTATAAACTTACGATGGCATATTCAACGTATTCATTCGAACTTCCATCCTGAACCTTTCCTGTAATGGTACCGTTTTTCGGCATGTTCGAAGGATCAAAATTTCCCTGTTGAGCCTGAACGTTATAATAGAATATACCACCCAGCAAAAGAATCCAAATAAACCACAATGCTTTTCTTTTCATAAAACGTTTTGAATAGTTTTCATATACCAAACAAATATCTTGAGAAAAAGATCAATTGAAGTACAAAAATGATGTTAACCTTTTATAAATAAAAGGAAAATCGACCAATCAGGAGAAAAATCAGACAAGAGGGTTTTTTTGCTGTGATTGTTTTAAGTTGCAATCGTTTTCATAGTCGCACCAGTTGCCAGCTTATATGCATATTACTATCGAAAATGTATAATTTATGCTTTGCAGTTCAGAAGACCCATCGTACCTGCAGTTTGATTTCCGATCGGGAATTTCCGTTAATTTCATCCAATCCTGTTCCCAGGCTGGATGCATCATTTAAAACAGTCTGCCCCCATTTACACCAGAGAGTTAGTTTTTTTGTAATATCATAGCGTAATACGATATAACTTCGGTTTCCATCATCGTATACAGCCGCAACTGAATAGGAATACAATACATCATCTTCATAGGCATATATCCTTGAGGCATAATCATCGGTTTTGTATAACATGTAACGTATAGACAGCTGCAGGGGTATCTTGGAAAACCTGTATACAATATCCTGATAAAGCATAAAACCTTCACTTTTACCGGTACTGTCTGCATGTATGTTTTTATATTCCGCACGACTGCGCAATTGCAGGCTTTGGTTTACCTTATAACTGCAATGCAGGCGTATTGCATTACTTTTTTGATTTTGCGCCGCTTTGATTGGAGAATCTTCATCCGTATAACTGACGATGGCATTCTTATTTTTGAATCTTAAATAAAACATAAGGTCTTTATTCGGTTTGATATCAACCTGTAAAAATACCTCTGATCCTGAAGATGGCTGCCGTGAGGTATAAGTAAGCCAGGGAAAACGAAAAAAATCGGCATAGGCTGTTATCTTTACATACCGGAAGGGATTAAATACAGTGCCCAGATAAATGGCATTTTCATTGCATGGATGCGTATTCTCGGATATGGCGGTTGAATAACGGGCATAATACTGAGGATCATAGTAACGCTGAAGCAGTGAAAAACTAACCCGCTGATGGGCATTCAGGATTGCTCCATTGAGCGTTGCTAATGCTTTATTGCCCCACGATATTTCACCAAACAACTGTAGTTTCCTGAATGAAAGGCTGTAATCCAGTCCGGCATTGAGCAGCCGGTCACCCCAGAATTCGTATTTCCGGTACAATTCTTCGGGTTTTTGCTTTTTACCACTGTAAAAATAAGCTACCACTGTTGATCCTAACTTCAGCCAGTTATTCTTATACAATACCAATCCTCCGGTTGCAGTTTCGGATAGGGCATTCTCATCGCTGATCTCTGCAGCCGTCCGATGGTATCCTGTTTCCTGAAAAGAAGAAAATAAAACGGTGCCCGATGTTAGCGTATCCGTTATATTGGCGTCAACCGGTTTTGCGGAGAAGAATGCAAGGCAGGTGAAGTGCTTAATGGAGAGAGAGGTGGTAATACCTCTGAAGAATAATGATTCATCCGTTGACCCGTAGTTTTTCAAGCACTCCTGTCGCCTATAGATAGCTGAAGGAAACATGGATTTTCCAAAGGCCTGACCCGTCCACAAGGTAAGTCCTTGTCCGGCAGTTATCTGATAATCACCAATCAGGATGGATTTAAACGGACCGATATTATTTACCCTGATATAGCCTGAATAGAAATCAAAACCATGACGATTGGATCCCGTAAAGAACTCTTCTCCGGCATCTTTTTCCATCGTCAGTGCAAGGAAAATCCGTTTTTGACAGTGATACCGGTATTTCAAAAGGAAACGGTCCCTGCACCCCGGATACCTTGTGCCGGCTTCTTCCGGAAGCACAGAATCGGGTATTTCCTTATATCCTTCAGGAGTTTGAAGAATACGTTGTTCTTTTGCAATAACTTCATGGGTTCCTTTACGGATCATTGGTTTAAAGTGCAGATGATTATCACTTTTTGCATCACCTGCTGTGACATAGGGAAGGAGTTTTACGATGGTACTGCTATCGTATCCGATTACCAGCTGCAGTTCATACAATGTCAGTATCGGTCCGTGATTATCCCGGTAATCAAGAAGACTCTGAATCTGAAAATCAGTCAGGAACAAAAACTTTTCCAGGTCTTCACGGACAGCCTGGTTAAGGTTAAGCGGATTTTCCCTGAAAAAGTCAAGATTATCAAGCATGTCCGAGAAATCTTCGGGCAGCCTGCCGTTTTCTTCCATCGATTCCATAATCGATTGGATGGTTTCTGACGGTTCCTGTAAAGGATCCTGAGAGAATACGCTGTTGCTAAGAATGGACAGGACCATTAATAACGGGATTGCCTTTAACATAATATATCTGATTGACATGGGCAAATTAAGAAAAACACCGATACAAGTCAAGAAAAATTAAAAGCCAAGAACCAAGAACAAAGATCAAAGACTTGATTATGACTCATAATGAGTTCATTCGTATATCATTTTGGGTAAACTTTTGGTGTATAAAAGTCACATATTTAGGAAATTTAAATTCTCAAACGGAATTTGTCTTTTTTCTTTTATCTTCTTTACCGATTATTTGCCCATTGAAAATATTGTCTTTATTTTTATTGCCAAAGCATAAAACCTGCACCTATGATTTCACCTTCAGCGAATCTGTTTAATACAATGCTTCTTATCTGGATAGCCCTTTCTATTGGTATCTTTATTTTATTGTTATATGTTACCGCACCCTATGGCAAGCATTTGAAAAAGGGATGGGGACCCAATCTTTCTAACCGTTTGGGATGGATAATCATGGAGATTCCATCAGCCCTGCTGATGCTGGTATATTTTATTACCGGGCATGGACAAAATAACATCATCCTCCTGATATTTTTAATTATCTGGGAGGTACATTATCTGCACCGGTCTTTAATTTTTCCCTTTCGTTCTCAAAGTAACAAGAAGGACATGCCTCTTGTAGTTGTTATCATGGGCATTTTTTTTAATACTGCCAATACGTATTTTAATGGCTTGTATCTTTTTCATTTTTCTTCGGGTTATACCCTAAGCTGGTTGGTGGATATTCGTTTCATTGCCGGAGTTGTATTGTTTATAGCCGGATTTGTCATCAATCAACATTCCGATCATGTGCTGTTCGGTTTGCGGAAGCCTGGTGAAATGGATTATAAAATACCACAGGGAGGATTATACCGTTGGGTATCCTGTCCGAATTATTACGGTGAACTGTTGGAATGGACGGGTTGGGCTATAGCAACATGGTCGCTGGCAGGAGCTTCTTTTGCCATCTGGACATTTGCTAACCTGGTACCCCGGGCACTTGCCAGTCATAAATGGTATATCAGGCAGTTTCCTGAGTACCCGAAAAACAGAAAAGCTGTAATTCCGTATTTATTATAACTTCAGGAATAGGGTTATGAAAATGCTATTTGGTCACATATTGTGTTGAATTATTATTTTCAGTTAAATGATAACTATGGATACAACAACCGCTAAAAATTAGAGTCATTCTCCTGACTTGGTCTTAGAAAATTATTATCTTTACCGCTCGATTTTAATTTTTTCTCTTAAAGTACAGATATACAAATTGTTAAAAATTATTCATAAACTTAAAAAAACGGTTTTATGTTAAACGACTTGTTTTGGATGGTTCCTGCATGTTCAGCGCTGGCATTGATTTTTGCCTGGTACTTTTTTAGGAATATGATGAAACATGACGAAGGGACAGATATTATGAAAAAAATTGCCGACCATGTTCGTAAAGGCGCCATGGCTTATCTGAAGCAACAATACAAAGTTGTGGTTATTGTATTTATAGTTCTGTCAGGTATTTTCGCATTTCTGGCATACGGATTAAACATTCAGAATCCTTTTGTTCCCTTTGCTTTCATAACAGGTGGTTTTTTTTCAGGGCTTGCCGGTTTCTTTGGAATGAAAACGGCCACTTATGCATCTTCAAGAGCTGCCTTTGCTGCATCAAAGTCACTCAATGATGGTTTGCGTGTTGCTTTCCGGTCGGGTGCGGTTATGGGACTGGTAGTTGTTGGTCTGGCACTCCTTGATATTTCAATTTGGTTTTATATCCTGAATGCCATCTATCCTCCATCCGTTGACGCTAATAACCTTCTTATCATTACAACCACAACACTTACTTTCGGTATGGGAGCATCCACCCAGGCATTATTTGCCCGTGTAGGTGGTGGAATATACACCAAGGCAGCCGATGTGGGTGCTGACCTTGTGGGTAAGGTAGAAGCCGGGATACCTGAGGATGATCCTCGCAATCCCGCCACCATTGCTGATAACGTTGGTGATAATGTGGGTGATGTAGCGGGTATGGGAGCCGATTTATATGAATCGTATTGTGGTTCAATTCTATCCACTGCTGCACTTGGTGCTGCGGCATTTGTTTCACTGGGAGCCGATCTGGCTTTTCGCGCCGTAATTGCACCCATGGTAATTGCTGCTGTGGGAATTATCCTTTCTATTCTCGGAATTTTCTTTGTACGTACACGCGAAGGTGCTTCGCAAAAGCAATTATTGCGTTCACTGGGATTTGGTGTTAATTCAAGTGCGGTGCTTATCGCTATAATGTCATGGGTCGTTTTGTGGTTTCTTTTCAGGGGAACGGTTTTCAATTATAACGGGGTATGGGCATCCATGATCATAGGCCTGTTGGCAGGTATTGGAATCGGTCAGTCAACAGAATATTTTACTTCATCCTCTTACAGACCTACTCAGCGGATAGCCAATGCGTCGCAGACCGGACCGGCTACCGTAATCATTTCAGGTATCGGTACCGGTATGATTTCAGTGGCCATTCCGGTTATCATTGTGGGTACTGCCATTATCCTTGCCTATGGCTTTTCTTCTTCATGGAATTTCACGAATTTCAATATGGGTTTATACGGCATAGCAATTTCTGCCGTAGGTATGCTTTCAACCCTTGGTATAACGCTTGCTACCGATGCTTATGGTCCGATTGCCGATAATGCAGGTGGTAACGCTGAGATGAGCCATTTGGGACCCGAAGTAAGAAAAAGGACTGATGCGCTTGATTCACTCGGAAATACTACTGCTGCAACCGGGAAAGGATTTGCAATTGGTTCAGCCGCTCTGACAGCGTTGGCCTTACTTGCCTCTTTTCTTGAAGAAGCCCGCCAGGGAATGATCCATTTTCACCCTGAACATCCTTTTACACAGGAATTGATTAAGGGAAATATGATGGATATTCTAAGGCTTTTTGATGTAACTATGATGAATCCTAAAGTGCTGGTCGGAGTTTTCATCGGGGCTATGGCTGCTTTCCTTTTCTGCGGATTGACCATGAATGCTGTTGGACGTGCTGCCAAGAGCATGGTTGAGGAGGTCCGCCGTCAGTTCCGGGAAATTGCCGGAATACTCGAAGGCAAGGCAGAGCCTGATTATGCACGTTGTGTGGCCATTTCTACAAAAGGAGCTCAACGTGAAATGTTGTTGCCGTCCCTGTTAGCCATTAGCATTCCAATTATAATCGGGGTAATATTTGGTATTGCCGGTGTGATGGGATTACTGCTGGGCAGTATTTCATCCGGCTTCATACTGGCTATATTTATGGCCAATTCTGGCGGAGCCTGGGATAACGCTAAAAAATTCATTGAAGAAGGCAACCTGGGGGGTAAACGATCAGATCCTCATAAGGCAGCAGTCGTAGGCGATACGGTTGGAGATCCCTTTAAAGATACCTCGGGGCCATCACTTAACATACTTATCAAACTAATGACCATGGTATCCATCGTAATGGTTGGTGTGACCCTTACGATGAACCTTATCATGATGTAGAATATATTAAGGTACAAGATTGAGTCTACTCCGAATAGTAGTTTTTAGCCACTAAGGCACTAAAACACAAAGTATCACGAAGATAAATGGTTAATTATTAACTCTTTGTGAATCTTGGTGCCTTGGTGTCCCTGCCTGACGGCAGGCAGGTTTGTGGCATCCAAATTTTTATGACTTTTCGTAGCAGATACAAGATTAAAGAACAAAGAAGGCTGTTCCTGTTGAAGAAACAGACTTCTTTTTATTGCTGAGTCTTATATCTTCTGTTATTTCAGCATTCCATTATTCCCCTGACTGAATTCAGAGGCAATAGATAAAATGCAAATCCATAAAACCATTACGAGCCTCATTTTTGCAGAATTCCTTTTTCCTTCTCCGGTAATATGGAATGAAGTTCCAGGGTTTTATTCTGCCATACTGCATAGGTGAAATGGGTTATCCAGTCACCCAGGTTGATCACACGTGTTTTTTCTCCAATCCGGATATCATAAGGAATGTGGCGGTGACCAAAGATGAAAAAGTCAAAAGGGTCATGGCAAATAGTTTTACGGGCAAACACCATTTGCAATTCCTTTTTTTCACCTTTGTATGGTTCGGCATCAATTCCTTTGGCATAACGGCTTGAACGCGACCAACGGTGACCAAAGGCCAGGGATGCATTTGGATGGATACGGGCAAACAGCCATTGGAGGATCCGGTTCGTAAAGATGGCTTTGAGGAGTTTGTATCCGTAATCACCATGGCCTAATCCATCGCCGTGTCCGATGAAAAAACGAAAACCTTCGATTTCCCGAACGATATGATTACGGTACAGGGTAAGACCGATCTCTGCCGGCAGGTAATCATATACCCATACATCGTGGTTGCCTGTAAAGTAATGGATTTTTGTACCACTGTCCGACATTTCAGCCAGCTTACCCAGAAAACGGGTGAATCCCCGGGGTACAACCTTATGGTATTCATGCCAGAAATCAAAAATATCGCCTAAAAGGTAAAGTTCGGCTGCTTCTGTTTTAATGCTGTCAAGCCAGCGAACCAGTATTTTTTCCCTTTCCAGGCTTTTCGCTGCCGGATATAATCCCAGGTGAACATCGGATATGAAAAAGATTTTGTTTTTTTCAGCCAAGAGGATCAGGTTTAGTTTGACAATTCGGATAGACGTTGCTGTAATTGTTCCGGGCTTATATCTTTTGCCAGAATGGTAATATTGTCTTTATCAATCAGATAGTTTGCCGGGAGATACTGTACATTATAACGGACTGCAAGGGAAGAATTCGGGAATGTAGTATCAATTACATTAATCCAGGGTAATTCATCGTAATGAACAGCGCGTTTCCAGTTAACTGTTGAATTATCAAAGGAAACCTGCATGATTTCAAAATCATGCCCACGGTATTTTTCATATATAGTTTTTAGTTGCAGGTTTTGCTCAATACAATCTTCGTTCCAGGAAGCCCAGAAACTTAATAGAACGTATTTCCCTTTCAATGTAGCAATGTTTCGTACAATTCCATTAAGATCTTTAAGTTTTACTTCTGGCAATCCCTTTTTTATGGTATCTGCCCTGCTTAATAGCGACTGTGTCTTAAAGTCATTCAGAAGCCTGCTTGTATTCTTGCGGAAAGCTATTACATGTTTCGACCGTGGATAATATTTTCCCAATGTATCACTCACGATCTTGAAGAATTGCAGGTCGGCGGTTTTATAAAAAACGTAATTTCCGGGAGACAGTTGCTGATACAGAACATAAATGCATGTCATTGAACGTGTATGTGTAAGGATGTACGCCATTGAATATTTACGGTGATCTTCCAGTATACTCAAATACTCTTTATTATATCTTTCACGCGCCGTATCTTCCGTTGCCCGTAAGTATAAATCATTGATAGAATCAAGCATTACCTTGGTTTCGTTGAGGTAACGGATCAATTTATTCAAATTTTCTGATTCAAATGAGCCTTTCAGATCAAGAGAACCGGAAACATCCGCTCCATTGGCTGTTACCGTAATGGATTCCGCCGGCTTTACCAAAAGACTAATGATCTGATTTTCCTCCAACCGCAATTGATAAAAATCAGGCATCTTTACACGGGCAGAAAAACTAAATCTGCCTGAATTTCTAAGCTTTACTGAATCAATTGTTTTTATGTCGGAAGCATCAATATGTTCAAAATACAGAAGTTGACCTTTGCTGCCTGATATTCTTCCCTTAATCCTTGATTGCTGGTTTGTACAGGCCACGAAAATGCAGAGGGACAGTATAAAAAACAGCTTTTTCATATTCAAGGCAGGATTTCAGTCAGTTTTTGTTCCAGATCACGACCCATAATATTTTTAGCTATAATAATACCGTTGGAGTCAATTAAAAAATTGGCCGGAAGGCTTTCTACACGATAAAGCTTCACTGCTGGTGAATCCCAATAGGTCAGGTCACTTACATGTACCCAGCTGGATTTTTCATGCTGAACAGCCTTTATCCATGATTCACGTCTCCTGTCGAGCGACACCTGATACACTTCAAATCCTTTTGAATGGTACTTCGGGTAAAGGTTCGAAAGGAAGGTGTTTTCTGCAAGGCTTGCATCAGACCAGGATGCCCAGAATGCAAGGAGTACAAGTTTACCCTTCAGATCTCCAAGAGCCACTGGTTTACCCATGGTGTCAGGTAAAACCAACGGAGGTGCAGGTGCACCGATTTCAACTTTCAGCATATCACGGATTTGGGTTACTTTCTTGTTCAGGTCTTTAACGGCCTCGGAACCGGGATATTTTATGCACAAGGCTGAATCAACCTGTGCAAAATATTTATAGTCCTTTTTGTAATCAAAGACAGAAGACTGTCTGCCAAGCTGCTGATAAAGAGCCATTAATGATACAAGTGATTCGTTGTTTTCCTGTATAAAATTAATGGAATATTGCTTGTGCTCAAGAAATATAACATCATACAAGCTGTCAAGACGGGTCTTTATTTCAAGAAAGTCCGGCCGGTCAAGGCTGTTCTCATATTCAATACTTAGTTCCGTTATCCTGTCAAGTGTTTGTGCCTGTTTGGTTACAAGATTCAGAATCTGACGTGAATCTTTTGACCCTTCGACGAAATAATCACGATTGAATTTTTCAGCTGTTGTTAAAATGCGGAATTTATCACCGGGGTGGATCAGAAGATTAATATATTGATCCTTATGCATGAAAAGTATATAAAAATTAGGTCGTTCCGTATATCCACGAAGAACGAAAGTACCTTTTTCACTTATTACTGCTGAATCAACCGGTAAGGTTCCGGATAGGGAACGCTGAAAAAGAAAAATGGGTGTATTTTTTATGCCGTTAACAATACCTTCAATCTTAAAATTATTATCATTGCGTGTACAGGATGAAAATATCAGTAAAAAGATCAGTATGGGATGCAATCTCATGGCCGCCACTCTAATAAATGATTGCCAAATATAGATTTTTCCGGCAATATTTGTTCCATGATCCGGAACAATTACACGATGATATCTGTTATTTACTAATATTAAATAAGGCAGATATTCTGTTATTGGATGTTTTACAACGGTTTCTCATAAAAGGATTATTCTCTGATATGCTTTACCAGGAAATGATTTAAACCAAGAAATCAGGAACGAAAAAAAACATCCAAACAACGGTTTTTATGCTAATAATTTAATAACTTGTGTACTAAAATAGATCTTTATATGATGTACCTGAAATTTGACAAAACGCAGTTAATTAATCTTGAGTATTCGCTAAGTAAAGAAATTCTAAGAAGCAACAGGGCAGGTTCATACTGGTCTACCACACTGGTATTTTGCAATACACGGAAATATCACGGATTATTGGTTACTCCCGTCGAGAATATTGATGGTGACCGTCATGTATTATTGTCTTCTTTTGATGAAACCATTGTTGAAAACAAAAGTGAATTTAATCTTGGTATACACAAATATCAGGGTGATGTATATTCTCCGAAAGGTCACAAATATCTGCGTGATTTTCATGCCAATCCGATTCCTACGCATATTTACCGCGTAGGAGGTGTCATTATTAAGAAGGAGAGTATTTTGGTTGAGCAGAAAGATCTGGCTTTATCACGCTATACCATTCTTGAATCGGATTTGCCCATTAAATTACTTTTCAGACCATTCCTTGCCTTCAGAAATAGTCATACCTTGAGCAAGGCTAACCTTTATGCCAATACAAAGATAAAAAAGATTACCAATGGCATTAAGACGAGGCTTTACGATGGCTATCCCTATTTACACATGCAGTTCTCGAAAAAAGTTGAATTCATTCAGGTACCTGACTGGTATTATAATATCGAGTACAGTGAGGAACTTAAACGGGGTTATGATTACAAGGAAGATTTGTTTGTCCCGGGTTATTTTGAAATGTCAGCTAAAAGAGGAGATGTTATAGTTTTTTCTGCTTCAACCGTAGAATTAAATCCGGAACTGTTAAAAAAGGAGTTTGAAATTGATCTTAAAAAAAGGATACCCCGGACAAGTTTTAAAAACTGTCTGATTAACGCCGCACAACAGTTCATTGTTAAGAAAAACAAGAAAACGGAAGTTATTGCAGGTTTTCCTTGGTTCGGAACCTGGGGCCGTGATACATTTATATCGCTTCCCGGACTAACCTTGTCCATTGGAAACCAAAAATGCTGCAAGGATGTTCTGGATACCATGATTAGCAAGCTTAAAGGAGGGCTTTTCCCCAACATGGGATCGGATGATGATCCGGCATTTAATTCAGTGGATGCACCTTTATGGTTTTTCTGGGCTTTACAGCAATATGCGCATGTAACGAAGTCGTATGCTCCATTATGGAAAAGTTATGGTGAGGCTATGAAGGCTATATTGGGCGCTTTCAAAAATGGAACAGCCTATGGCATCAGAATGGATGAGAACGGATTAATTTATGCCGGGGAAAAAGGAAAAGCTTTGACCTGGATGGATGCTGTAGTAAACGGTAAACCTGTGACTCCCCGTTCCGGCTATGCAGTTGAAATAAATGCTCTTTGGTATAATGCTGTTATGTTTGCGCTTGAGTTAGCCAAAAAGGCCAGGGATATGGATTTTATCGGGCAATGGTCTTCTTTGCCTGATGTCATAAAGGATTCCTTTATAAAGCTATTTTGGGACAGCAAAAAAGGTTACCTTGCCGATGTGGTGGATGAATGTGTTAAAGACTGGTCAATCAGGCCTAATCAGGTTATTGCCACATCCCTTGAATATTCAATGCTCGAAAATGAAATGAAAAAAGACATTCTTACTGTCATTGAAAGAGACTTGCTGACTTCGAGGGGTTTGCGTACACTTTCACCCCAGAATGAACATTACAACGGAATTTATGAAGGGAACCAGGAACAACGGGACAAAGCATATCATCAGGGTACCGTTTGGCCATGGTTACTGGAACATTTTTGTGAAGGCTACCTCTCTCTTTATAAAGAAAGCGGCCTGCATAAAGTTAAAGAAATCGTGAACGGTTTTGAAGAAACGATTAACGAGTATGGTGTTGGCACCATTGCTGAAATATACGATGGGGATCCACCGCACCGGCCACGAGGAGCAATATCACAGGCATGGAGTGTAGCGGCCTTGCTTAGGATCATTGAGAAAATCGAAAAATTTACGGAAAACAGTTGATATTTTATTTTGGTTAAGTAATATAAAGCAAACGAGCTGTATGCGTGTTTTAATGTTTGGGTGGGAATTTCCCCCTCATATTTCGGGCGGTCTCGGAACGGCCTGTTATGGCTTAACAAAGGGATTAAACCTTATCGGGGGTGTTGATATTCTGTTTGTTGTTCCCAAAGCATACGGAGATGAAGATCAAAGCCGGCTTTCCCTAATCGATGCCGGTGATGTTGTTGTAAGCAGCCGTGTTGTTGATTATAAGGGATTTTTCAGGCGTATTCATTTTACTGAAGTAGGGTCTGCAATTATTCCTTATACAACTCCTGAGGAATACGAAAAATTGATGTCGAAAAATGAACCGGGGAAACGTTATTTTGTGAATACAGCTTTTTCAGGTAAGTTGAATTTCTCGGGAGGATATGAAACAAACCTGTTTCAGGAGATCGGCAATTATGCTGCCATTGCATCCGTTCTGGGGGTTACTTATGATTTTGATATCATACATGCACACGACTGGCTTACGTATCCGGCAGGAATTGCGGCTAAAATGGTATCCGGTAAGCCGCTTGTGGTACATGTGCATGCAACCGAGTTTGACAGGAGTGGCGGCAATGTTAATCCAGGTGTTTATGATATAGAGAAAACCGGGATGGAATTTGCCGATAAAATTATTGCCGTGAGCAATTTAACACGGAATATTATTATTGAAAGGTATGGTATAAGTCCCGATAAGGTTGTAACAGTACACAACGCAGTTGAACCATTGGAAAACCGTGAATTGATAAAAAGGGAAAAAAGCATTAATGATAAAATAGTTACTTTCCTTGGGCGCGTCACCATGCAGAAAGGGCCGGAGTATTTCATTGAGGCCGCTCACCTTGTTTTGCATAAGATGACAGATGTGCGTTTTGTTATGGCAGGCAGCGGTGACATGCTGAAACATATTATTCACCGTGTATCAGCTTTGCGGATGGGAAGCAAGTTTCATTTTACAGGATTCCTCAAGGGTGAAGATGTTTTTCAGATGTATTCACTCAGTGATGTTTATGTTATGCCTTCAATATCAGAGCCTTTTGGCATATCACCTCTTGAAGCTATGCAGTCCAATGTCCCGGTTATTATTTCAAGGCAATCGGGTGTATCTGAAATTCTGGAACATGCCATTAAGGTTGATTTCTGGGATATCCATGCCATGGCTGATGCTATTTATGGAATTTTACGCTATAACGGATTATCATCTATGTTGCATAAGAACGTTAAAGAAGAAGTAGATAACCTGAAGTGGGAAAATGCAGCATCAAAAGTAAAAGAAATATATGATTCTTTACTATAAAAACCTAACATCAATATAAATCAGCATGAGGACAATATGTTTGTATTTCCAGATTCATCAACCGTTCAGGCTTAAACGGTACAGGTTTTTCAACATCGGGAATGACCATTACTACTATGACGATTATATGAATGAATCGATCATGCGAAAAGTGGCCGATCGTAGTTATCTGATTGCAAACAAAGTACTCCGGCAAATAATCAAAGAATATGGATGCCAGTTCAAAGTGGCCTTTTCCATTTCCGGAATTGCACTTGATCAGTTTGAGATGTATGCTCCCGATGTCCTTGAAAGCTTTCAGAAACTGGCAAAAACCGGTTGCGTGGAATTTCTGGCTGAGACTTACTCTCATTCTCTTGTTGCTTTAAAGGACAAAAACGAATTTGCCCGGCAGGTAGAAGAACACCGGCAGAAAATAAAACTGTATTTTGATTATGAACCTACTGTTTTCAGAAATACGGAACTCGTTTATTCCGATAATATAGGGGCTGATGTCGCCGAAATGGGATTTTCTGCTATTCTTACCGAAGGAGCCAAGCATGTTCTGGGATGGAAGAGTCCGAATTATATGTATTGCAATGCCATTAATCCACGGTTGAAAGTTCTTTTGCGCAATTTCAGGCTGAGCGATGATATTGCTTTTCGCTTTTCCAATCAGGCCTGGTCGGAGTTTCCGCTGACAGCCGATAAATTTGTTACCTGGCTGAATAAATTGGATAAGAAAGAGGAGACAGCAAATATTTTTATTGATTATGAAACTTTTGGAGAACATCAATGGCTTGAATCCGGTATTTTTGATTTTCTGAAAGCTCTCCCCGGTGCTGTTTTTCGAAATTCCAAATTTACCTTCGGAACACCCAGTGAGATTGCACAGAATTTACAACCCATATCTTCCATCAGCGTGCCTTATCCCATATCCTGGGCCGATGAAGAAAGAGATCTGACGGCCTGGCTGGGAAATGATCTTCAGCGGGATGCTTTTAACCGTTTGTATTCGTTAACCGACAAAGTGAACCGGTGTGTTGATCCCCGCATGAAAAAGGACTGGAAGTACCTTCAATCAAGTGATCATCTGTACTACATGTCCACAAAATTTTTCTCCGATGGTGAAATACATGCTTATTTTAATCCTTATGAGTCACCCTATGATGCCTATATTAATTATATGAATATCCTCAGTGATTTTTGTATCCGCCTGAATGCACAGGTACCCGAAAGTAGTACCGACCAGGAAATTGTCAACCTTAGCAAGATCATTGAAGATAAAGAAGTACTTATCCGGAAGTATGAGCACGAGTTGAAAAGACTACGATCAAGCAAAACAAAGATTGCACTGGTGAAGAAAACCAGAACACCCGTTAAAAAAACCGGACAACAAACTCAACCGAAGAAATCCATGGATAATAAAATAAGCCATAAGGTGAAAGCCACCGGCAAAGCAATAAAAAAATCCTCCAACGCACGAAAGAAAACATAATGTTATTGTCTGTTCGAATTTTTTTACTATCTCGTGCATTTATTAGGAATCTCATTTTTCACTATTATTAAACAGTATTGAGCATGAAGAAGAATTTTGTACCGGATTATGTATTTGAAGTTAGTTGGGAAGTATGCAATAAGGTCGGAGGTATTCATACAGTAATTGCCACAAAAACTTTATCCCTTGTTCGTGAATTGAAAAATAATTATATTGTTATCGGACCTGACCTCATAAAAGACGAAAACGGTAATCCGGAATTTGTTGAAGATCCGCAATTATTCGCCGGATGGAAAAAGCAAGCTGAATCGGAAGGACTGGTGATTAAAATCGGCCGTTGGAATATTAACGGATATCCTATAGCGATTATCCTCAATTTCTCGAATAGCTTTCAAAACAAGGACAAAATATTCTTTGAATTGTGGGAACAATATAAACTGGATTCTTTATCTGGCCAGTGGGACTATATAGAACCTGCACTTTTCGGATATATGGCCGGTAAAGTGATTGAAAGTTTCATAAAATTCAACCTTACTACCAAAGATCGCATTGTTGCCCATTTTCATGAATGGATGACAGGCAACGGGCTACTGAATTTAAAGCACAGCCTTCCGCAAGTCGGGACCGTATTTACTACGCATGCTACGGTTGTTGGACGTTGCCTGGCAGGTAATAACAGACCTTTATACAAGAATCTTACAACGTATGATGCTGAAGAAATAGCCAAGGAATTCAATATTGTATCAAAGCAATCACTGGAAAAGAATTCCGCACAACACGCGGATGCCTTTACAACCGTAAGTGAGATTACAGCTAAGGAATGCAGTCAGTTCCTGCAAAAGCATGTCGATCTGATTACGCCAAATGGTTTTGAAGATACATTTGTACCTGACGGAGAAAAGTTCGACCGTAAACGTGAAGAAGCCCGGAAAAAACTGATTGAGGTAGCCGAAATAGTTTTACATCAGTCATTTGATATAACTCCCTTTATAGTGGCTACCAGCGGCCGTTATGAATTTAAAAACAAAGGAATAGATCTGTTCATCGATGCACTGGGAAGACTTAATGCTGCAGAAAATCTTGATCGACCTGTTCTTGCATACATACTCATTCCTGCCAATCATTATGGTCCGCGTAAAGATCTTCTGCAGGGTCAGGCAACGGATAATCCCTTAATGACCGATTCGCTGTATCTTACACATAACCTGCACGATGCTGAATGGGATCCGATTCTGAACCGCATTAAAAAAGCAGGTTTGGGCAATACCCCTGAAGAAAGAGTTAAAGTCTTATTTGTCCCTTCTTATTTAAATGGGAATGACGGGATTTTCAATATGCCTTATTACGATCTCCTCATTGGGTTGGATCTTACCGTCTTCGCTTCCTATTACGAACCATGGGGATATACACCCTTGGAGAGCCTGGCTTTTTCGGTACCTACTGTTACAACCACCCTGGCCGGTTTTGGATTATGGATCCTCAAGGAATGCACTTCAGCCGGGAAATGCATAGATATTATCGATCGTACAGATGATAATGACAGCGAGGTAGTTACAAAAATTGTCTCATCCATAAAATCAAAGTATGCCTTGAAACCGGAAGAAATGAATAAGGTGAGAAAAGATGCCTTTACTATTTCCCGGACAGTCTTGTGGAACACCCTGATTTCTTATTATAAGGAGTGCTATGATTTCGCATTGCAGCAGGTTGCGAAACGCAGTGATCAATTTGTACAAATTGAAGAGAAACCCAGTGAACTGGTTCATGAATATGTTTCACCTACTGTGAATGCACCGATATGGAAAAGGATTATTGTTAAATCAACCTTACCGGAAACCCTTTCACACCTGAACGAGATCGTCCAGAATCTTTGGTGGACATGGGATAATGAAACACAGGAAATCCTGGAGAGTATTGATCCTGAGGTCTGGAGCAAATGTGACCAGAATCCGGTCATTCTCTTTGAACAGGTGAGTTTTGAAAGACTGGATCTGTTGAGTAAGGATAAAAAATACGTGGAGAAAATAAATCGTGTTTATCGAAGATACAAAGACTATATAAAAGAAAATGTGACGGATAAAAGGCCTTTTATAGCCTATTTTAGCATGGAATATGGATTGCATAGTTCGTTGAAAACCTATTCCGGGGGATTGGGGATACTTGCCGGAGATTATCTGAAAGAAGCCAGTGATCACAAAGTAAATATCGTAGCCATAGGATTGCTATACCGGTATGGCTATTTTACCCAGCAAATTACCACACGGGGTGAACAGCAGGCTACATATGATTTTCAGCATTTCTCAAAATTACCCATCCGACCGATAAAAGATGAAAACGGACATTTTAAAACTATTTCAATCGTGCTTCCTGGTCGCGTTATGCATGCAAGGATATGGGAAGTTTGCGTGGGCCGTATAAAACTTTATTTGCTGGATACCGATTTTGAATCCAATATCGAGGAGGATCGTTCTGTTACTCATCATTTGTACGGTGGCAATAATGAAAACCGGCTGAAACAGGAACTGCTGCTTGGCATCGGAGGCATGAGAGCACTGGAAGTTTTAGGTCTGAGACCCGATCTTTATCACAGCAATGAAGGTCATAGCGCATTTATAGGACTCGAACGCATGCGATGGTATATACATCGTGCTAACCTTACTTTTGCTGAAGCCCGTGAAATAGTAAGATCATCAACTCTTTTCACCACACATACACCTGTTCCGGCCGGGCATGATGCCTTCGAAGAAGAGCTGCTTCGGCGTTATATCGGACATTATCCGGAACGGTTAAGGATAGGCTGGAACGAGCTTATGGCCCTGGGACGCACGACACCGAACAGCTGGGATGAAAAATTCAATATGAGCCATCTTGCGGCACATCTTGCACAGGAAATCAATGGAGTGAGCATGCTGCACGGAACCGTAACCCAGGAAATGTTTGCCAGGCTCTGGCCCGGATATCTTCCGGAGGAGCTGCACATCGGATATGTTACAAACGGTGTACATTATGCCACATGGACGGCGAAAGAGTGGAAGAAGCTTTATACCGATTCTTTCGGTAAAGACTTTGAAAACAATCTTCTCCAGTTTGACAGGTGGTCAAAGATTGATGAGGTGCCCGATGAACTCATCTGGCAGACGAAACAACAGCTTCGTAAAAAACTAATTGATGCTATCCGTGAACGCTTTAAGGAAAATTGGATCAAACGGCATGAGGATCCGAAACAGATCATTGCCATAAACAATACGTTATCGGAAAATTCACTTACGATCTGTTTTGCCCGCCGCTTCGCTACATACAAAAGAGCGCATCTGTTGTTTCGTAATCCCGAAAGGCTGGCTAAAATAATGAGCATACCCGGCAAACCCATACAGTTTATCTTTGCCGGCAAAGCACATCCTCACGATAAAGCCGGGCAGGATCTGATCAAAATTGTATTTGATCTGTCAAAACATCCGGAGTTCCTTGGTAAAATCCTGTTCCTGCAGAATTATGATATGAATCTTGCAAGAATCATGGTTCAGGGAGCGGACATATGGCTTAATACTCCAACAAGATCACTGGAAGCTTCCGGTACCAGTGGAGAAAAGGCCGTCATGAATGGCACATTGCACTTCAGCGTACTCGATGGCTGGTGGGTTGAAGGATATCATCCGGATGCCGGCTGGGCGCTGACCAATGAATCAGCCTATGATGATCACAGCCTTCAGGATGATCTCGATGCGGAAATAATTTATACCATGCTGGAGCAGGAAGTGATCCCTGCATTTTATGACAGGGATGCTCAAAATATACCGGTCGAATGGGTGCAGATGATAAGAAACTCCATAACAAAAATTGCTCCGCATTTTACTACAACCCGCATGATTAACGATTATGGCCAGCGGTATTATCAACGATTATACGAAAGGCATCAGATGATCATTAAGGATGATTTTGAAATTGCAAAAAAGATTTCTTCATGGAAGAAACGAATTGCCAAGGCATGGAACAATATTAACGTTTTGGAAATTAATATTTTCAATAAAGGGACTGAAGTGTTCAGTGTGGGACAGGAATACCAGGGAAAAGTTGTGCTTGATCTGAACGAAATTCCGGCAAACGAGGTGGGCGTCGAACTTGTTGTTACCGAAAATGGTGAGAGAATCATTTCAACACATGAATTTGAGCTCAACGAATTTGTTGTGGATAAAGCTACATATACAGCACAGATTAAGATCGGACAGCCGGGAACATTTACATACGGACTGCGGATGTTCCCAAAGAATGAATTACTGGCACACCGTCAGGACATAGGTTTTGTGAGATGGATTGGATAGGGCTGATTATCGGGAAAGCAGTTCTGGTTAGGAATAATCATAAGTACGGACTGAGGGTATAAAATCATAACCGATAATTCCCGCACGTTCAGCGGTAAGGCATAAATCAGTAAGAATTATTGCAATTCAAACAGCTCATCATGGAATGGCTACCTGCAGGCGCCTATCTTTCTGCTGTCGCGACAATAGGAATAACATGAATACAAGGCTAATGAGGAAAAATGTAATAATGGCTAATACTGAAAAGCGCATGCTGCCCGTGATGGCCTCGATGATTCCAAAACTGAACGTTCCACCCACGGTTGCTATCTTTTCCATTACATCATAAAAGCTGAAAAAGGAAGTATGATTTCGTGTTTCCGGCAGCATCTTGGAATAGGTTGAACGGGCAAGAGCTTGTGTGCCACCCATTAAAAGGCCAACACACAGGGCAACAACAATGAATCCTGTTGCTCCCTGAATAAGATAAGCTCCAATACAGATTAAGATCCAGCCAATAATGCTGAAAATCAATGTTTTTACATTGCCAATTCGTCCTGAAACGCGCGCAAAGGACCAGGCCCCAAGAACACCTATAAGTTGAATCAGCAAAATAGTGGCAATCAGAACATCATCTTTTAGTCCCAGTTCTTTTGTACCATATGTGGCTGCCATAAACATTATGGTTAACAAACCCATGGTCATGAAAAAAAACCCGATCAGGTAAATCTTTAATTGGTTCATTTTCATTACCTGGTTAAAAACAGAGCGTAATTCCTGGTATCCTTTTAAAATGACATTGGCTCCTTTTTCCCTTTTTCCAAATGTATACTTTGGTAAACGTCTGAAAGTGATCCGGGAAAAACCAATCCACCACAGGAATACGGTGAGAAAAGCAAGCCTTGGGGGCAGGGATTCATCGGTAATCCCGAAGAATCCCGGAAAAAGAACAAAGATCAGGTTAATGATGAGCAGAGTCACCCCTCCGATGTATCCGAGTGAATACCCTCTTGCACTGATCCTGTCCTGATCAGCAGGTTCAGCAATGATGGGTAGAAATGAATTGTAAAAGACTAGGCTGCCTCCGTAGCCGATGGTGGCCAGCGTAAAGGCGATCAAGCCAAGTTCTATGGTGTTGCTGTTGAAGAAAAATAACATGCCACAGGAGAATGCCCCGAGCCAGGTGAAGATCATCATAAATAATTTCCTGCGTCCCGTATAATCGGCAATGGATGAAAAAAGAGGTGAAAACAAAGCAACAAGAAGATAGGAAATGGCTATTGACCAGGAATAAAAAACGGTATTTATGGCTTTAATCCCGAAAAAACTAATGGTATCAATATCTCCCTGCCTGGTGACTGCATTATAATAAATAGGGAAAATGGTGGAGCCAATGGTAAGTTGGTAAACAGAATTGGCGAAGTCGTAAATTACCCATCCTCTGGTAACCTTCTTATCACCTTTGGTGATTGGTCTGAGAAGCGATAACTTGATCAAGGTCGTATATAAAAATTGAAAATACCAAAGCTAATGTAATAAAAAGGAATCAGATTTTATTCTCACGTTCATGATAATCAGGCCGGGATTCAGAAAAATACCTGTTCAATAAATCAAAGAACTCATCCGGTCTGATGGGTTTGGCAATATAATCATTGAAACCTGCTTTCAGTAATCGTTTTTTTTCATCCTCCAAAGCATAGGCTGTTTGAGCCACTATGGGTATATGCCCGAATTGTTGCCGGACTTTATTGAAAGCTTCTATGCCATTCATCCTGGGCATTTTAATATCCATCAGGATAAGACTCAGCCCCGGATTCTCAATAACCAGATCAATAACCTGTTCACCTGTTTCTGCATGCAACACCCTTGCCTGTGTTTTGACAAGAAGCTTTTCAATGTACAGGAAATGGGATAAATCATCTTCAGCCACCAACACCATTTTACCGTCAAGGTTTGGAATGGCAGTATTATAACTCAACGGATAGTCGTTATTGTGAGATCGTTTTGTTTTGTCAACAGAAATTGTAAAATAAAATGTTGATCCTTCTCCAGGTCTTGATTCAACCCATATTTCACCGCCCAGCATTTTTACCAGGTGCTGCGAAATTGACAAACCCAGGCCGGCACCTCTGTATATATTTTGTCTTTCGTCCTCAATTTTTCGGAACCGCCAAAAGATTACCTCCAGGAATTCCTTTTTAATACCTATGCCCGTATCCTTGACATAAAACTCAAGCATGTTTTTCTTTTCCATAAGATTACATCCGACTTCAATATATCCATCGTGTGTAAATTTTATTGCATTGTTTATGAGATTCGAGAGGATCTGTTTTAACCGCAACTCATCGGTAGAGATAATGAGTGCCTCTGTTTTTCTGTTCAGTTTTAACCGGAATTCAATATCTTTGGGTTGGAAAAGTTGTTGTTGTTTGAGCTCAAACAAATATATCTCCTGTATATCCTTCAGGATTTTTTTTAGATGAACGTCTTTAACAACAATTTCAAGATTATTCGCTTCTATCTTTGAAAAATCAATTATATCATTGATAAGATTCAATAATGAATTACTGCTGTTTTCAATTATGGCTTTATAGTTCAAACGTTCATCATTGTTTAATCCTTCCTCAAGAATAAGTCCGCTGAATCCTATTATTGAATTCAACGGAGTTCTTATTTCATGCGATAAGTTGGCCAGAAAGGATGATTTCAGGCGGTCGGATTCAATGGCCTTCTCTTTTGCTATGAAAAGCTCCTGTGTCCTTTCTTCAACAAGTTCTTCCAGC
This sequence comes from Bacteroidales bacterium, assembly GCA_016928305.1. Taxonomy (GTDB): domain Bacteria; phylum Bacteroidota; class Bacteroidia; order Bacteroidales; family UBA10428; genus UBA5072. The sequence goes on along the minus strand of JAFGKY010000002.1, from coordinate 88,168 downwards.
TTGTCGCGGTAAAGTTTAAGCTCTTCGTATGCTTTCTCAACCTCATTTTTTTGTTTTTCCAACAGGACTTTCTGATCACTGATTTCTTTGTTTTTGTTGAAAATCTCTTGGCTCTGATTGACTATTTCTTTATTCTGTGTTAGGATACGTTTGTTCTTTTCTTCCAGTTCAATATTTGCTTTTGAGAGTTGCAGTGTACGTTTTTCAACGGACTGCTCAAGAAGAATTTTCTGGTTTTTCAGGATATTCAGGCGGAAATAAAAGAATGAGAGTGCGATTGAAATAATTCCAAGCGCTATCAATAATTTAAACAGGAGAGTTTCCTGAAAAGAAGGCAAAATGGTAATCGAAATCGATGTTCCTTCATTATTCCAATAATTGTCATTATTGGATGCTATAACACGGAAAGTATATTTACCAGGATCGAGATTGGTATAGGATGCTTCACGTTTATTTTTGATATGGATCCAATCCTGGTCAAAACCCTCCAATTTATAGGCATACTGATTGTTTTCGTTAGAAATGTAATTCATTGCCACAAATTCGAATGAGAAAAAGCTCTGATCGGGTTTCAGTTTAATCTCTTTTGTTAACCTTATGTGATGTTTCAGTAACGAATCATATTCCCCGATAGAAATAGGTTTATTGAATATTTTCAATCCTGAAATATAAACTTCCGGAATGGTTTTATTGTCTTTTATTTGGCTGGGATTAAAGCGGATGATACCCTTTTCACTTCCAAAGATCAGGTGCCCGCTTTTGGTTTTATATCCGGCACATTCCCAGAAGAAATTATCCTGAAGGTCATCGGATTGATTATAATTCCTGAAGCTGGCAGAGATAATCCCGGTCCTGCTGTCCTCACTATACTTCATGCGTGACAATCCAAAACCGGTACTGATCCATAATTCGCCGGGTTTATGTTCCAGTATGCATTTAATCTGCATACTGGGCAATCCGTCGTTTTCATTAAAATGCAAAAACCGTTGGTTTTGCCGGTCAAACAAATCCAGACCGTAAGAAGTCCCAATCCAAAGATGCTGATTGGAGTCCTCAAACAATACAACTACAAAACCATTGCATAAACTTGCAGAATCGTTTTGCCTGTGATAGTAATTCCGGAAGGTCTCTGTTTTCGGATCGAACCTTGACAAACCCGACGGGGTCGCTATCCAGATGTAACCTTCGTGATCCTGCATCAGATGAAACGCCCAGTTGTCAGCAAGTGAAGCAGCAAGATTGTTGTCGTCACGCGCATAGCACTTGTAAGAACCAGTATTCATATTGAATTTAATCATGCAATTGCCATGCGAAATAATCCATAAGTTTCCCATTTTGTCATCAATGATTGAACGGATATCATGACATTCTCTTTTTTCCCATTGCCCATTTCTGTTTTTAAATTCATGATAAATTGGAAATGAATTGAAACTGCCGGTGGCAAAATCAAATTTTTGCAAAAATCCCATATAGGTACCTATCCAAATATTTTTTTTACTATCCTCGAAAATTGAAAAAACAGTTCCTGGGGATAATGAGGATACATTCTTGTCATCGGGCATAAATAGTCTCTTGTTCCCTGTAACCGGATTAATAACATTAATGCCATCATCAAAGGAACCTACCCAAAGATTACCCCTGCTGTCTTCAAGTATCGACCTTATATTGATGACATCCAGGGTCACCGCTTTACTATAGTTGTTTATATTTTCAAATTCCTTACCCGATATGGCCAGATCTACTCCTCCCTGGAATGTTCCCACCCATTTATTCCCCTGGAAGTCTTCGAATACCTTTGTAACACCTATTCCACTGATTCCATATGCATTGTTTGGCTCAAACTTATAAGAAATATAGTGGTCGGTTTCTTTATTGTATACAAAAAGACCGCTTGTTGTTGAGAAGTACATTAATCCGTCCCGGCTTCTGAAGATATCATATATAAAGTAACTGTTATCAAGATTATGTTTGAAAGGCTGAATTTCCAGGGATGGTTTTAAAACATTGTAAATTCTTCCTTTCGTTGTTCCCACCCAGATGGTATCTCCTTCTTCAAAAATTGTATTTACATCACGTACGGAATACTTTATGTTTTGATAACGAATCGTTGCAAAATGGTTTATTTCATTCTTTTTTAAATCATATCTGTTTAATCCTTCAATTCCTCCCAGCCAAAAGATACCCTCCTTATCGATATGAAATGCCCGGATATTGTTGAAATTATGGGTATCCTTCTCAAAGGTTGAATGATACCGATTATAATAGAACAAAGACCCTGATTCAACGGTAATCCACATATTTTTTTCTGCATCTTCCTGAATGCCTGTTACCCTGTTGGCAGCATGAACCTGGTACTGGTCGGGATCCAACGTATATGTTCTGAAGTTTTCTTTATCCGGATCATATAAACTCAATCCGGTCTGGGTTCCGACCCATAGGTTATTTTGATGATCCATATATAATGTAAAGATCATATTGTCAGCCAGGCTGGTTGTATCGCCCATGACCTTTTTAAAGATCTTATTGCTGTAACCATCGTAACGATTCAATCCTTCATTGGTCCCAATCCAGATATACCCGAGATTATCCTGTGTTATACATCTGACAATATTGTTTGAAAGACCATTTTGGGTATTTATATGCTTGAAGCGCAATTCTCTGTTCTGAGCAACTGTAACTGAACCTGGGATCAGGTATAGCAATATTATTCCTATCAGTTGGTATAACTTGCAGTATTTTATTATGATCCGGAAACAAGTTCTCCTCATTATAAATAAGTCTTAGGCAACGGACTTCTCTTGTATAAGGTCACTTATGTTAATGATTAAAAGGAATAATAAATTTACATAAAATTTCGTTCGTGTTTGTAATCTGCCCCAAGGATATGAACAAATCATTAATTATCTTCATCTTATGTTGTTACTCACGCCTGATTTATCTTTCTTGGTACTTATTAAAAAAATGTTATTTTTGCAAATCCTTTACCTGGGGTAATCATTCAGACTTTTAAGTAAATCAATTTTGTAGCATGAAACACCCATGCATTACTATACGCGAACAAGCACAGACAAAATATGGGTGCCTGCCTGTCGGCAGACAGGTTCCATCCAAGAAAACTCTGAGAATATATAATGTAAAATATTGAATATAAATATAATTATAATTTTGTACGGATGAAATCATATACGACAAATCAGATTAAGAATTTGGTAATAGTTGGAAATTCGGGATCGGGAAAAACCACTCTTACCGAAGCAATGCTTTTAGAGGGGGGTGTAATTGAAAGACGTGGAGATGTGGAAAGCAAGAACACGGTTTCCGATTTTAAGGAGATTGAACAGAATAATACCTGCTCGGTTTTTTCTTCCTTACTGTATACGGAATACAATGATTACAAAATAAATTTATTGGATGCCCCGGGTCTGGACGATTTTATCGGTGGTGTTGTTTCATCCCTTCCGGTATCCGATACAGCTTTGATGGTGATTAATGCGCAGAATGGCGTTGAAGTAGGGGCCGAAGTCCATGGCCGATACCTGGCAAAGGCATCAAAACCAATAATCTTTGTGGTTAATCATCTCGATCATGAAAAAGTCAACTGGGAAAAAACGATTGAATCCATAAAAGAGCGTTTCGGAAATCATGCAGTAGTGGCTCAATACCCTGTTAATGCAGGCTCTACATTCGATTCCATTATCGACGTGATTTCCATGAAGATGTATACATACCCGGGTGGTGGTGGTAAACCTCAAATTGTTGAAATCCCTGCTGATCAGAAAGACCAGGCTGAAGAATATCACGCTCAGTTAATTGAAAGGGCTGCGGAAAGCGATGAAAGCCTTATGGAACAATTCTTTGCCAACGATACACTTACACCGGAAGAATTTCAGAAAGGAATAAAAGGAGGTCTTGTTCAGCGAGGACTATACCCCATTTTCTGTGTTTCTGCCAAGAAGAATATGGGCATTGACCGGCTGCTTGAATTTATTACGCAGGTGGTTCCCAGTCCAGATGAAACTCCTGTGCCTAAGGCCGGAGGAAAAGAAATCAAATGCGACAAAGCAGGTACGCCCACATTATTCATCTTCAAAACCTCGATGGAAACACACATCGGGGAGATCAATTATTTTAAAGTGATGTCAGGACAGATAACCGAGGGCATAGATTTGGTTAATAATACTACCAAGAACAGGGAGAGGCTTGCACAGATTTTTGTTGTTGCCGGGAAAAACCGTACGAAAGTACCGTTGATGGTAGCAGGTGATCTGGGTGCTACAGTAAAACTAAAAGGTACCAAAATAAATCATACCCTGTCAACAGATACTTCAATTAAATTTGATGCGATTGTTTTTCCGGAACCAAGGTATCGCACTGCCATCAAACCCCTGAGCGAAGGTGATGAGGAAAAGCTTGGAGAAGCATTGCAACGAATGAATTATGAGGATCCTACGATCCGGATTGAATATTCAAAAGAACTCAGACAGATTATCCTGTCAGGTCAGGGTGAATACCATATGAATATCCTGAAATGGCATATGGATAACATCTTCAAGATTGGCGTTGAGTTTCTGCCTCCGCGAATTCCATATCGTGAAACGATAACCAAGATTGCTCAGGCTGATTACCGTCACAAGAAACAATCGGGGGGAGCAGGTCAGTTTGGAGAGGTGCATATGATCGTTGAGCCATACAGGGAAGGGGATACGAAGCCCACCATGTACAAAATCGATGGTAAAGAATATAAAATATCGGTTCGCGACGAGGAAGAAATCTCGTTGGCCTGGGGTGGTAAATTGATTTACTATAATTGTATTGTTGGTGGTTCAATCGATGCACGGTTTATGCCGGCCATCCTTAAGGGTATTATGGAAAAGATGGAAGAGGGTCCACTTACAGGTTCTTATGCACGCGATATACGGGTGTGTGTATACGATGGGAAAATGCACCCGGTTGATTCCAACGAGATATCCTTCCGGCTTGCAGGACGAAATGCCTTTAGCCAGGCTTTTAAAAAGGCAATGCCTAAAATCCTTGAACCTGTATATATGGTTGAAGTACTGGTCCCCAGTGACAGGTTGGGTGACGTGATGAGCGACCTCCAAGGGAGAAGGGCTATTGTACAAGGGATGGAAAGTGAGATGGGATTTCAGAAAATTACGGCAAAAGTACCGTTGGCCGAAATGGGCAAATATTCCACCGCATTGAGTTCGTTAACCGGAGGCCGTGCTATTTACAGTATGAAATTCCTTGAATATGAACAGGTGCCCGGGAACATCCAGGAAGAATTGCTGAAAGCATATGAAGCTGAGCAAGAGGAAGAATAAACACCCACATAAACATCCGATCTGAATAAAGAGGTTGTCTTAAAAGACGCTTTTCGGTCATTCCGAACTTGTTTCGGAATCTCCAACATGGCAGAAAACAGCATATTCCGATCCTGAAATGAATTCAGGATGACGCATGAGGCAGCTTTTGAGACAGTCTCTTTTACATCATAATATAATCAATCCATGAGGCATTATTCCCTGTACAGGTGAATAAAACCTCTGTCCTCATCTTTCAGGTAACTCATTTCGGAACTTCCCTCGGGGTAACCATAGAAGTAACGGGTAAGGCAATAAAAATACACACCATCGGGCGCCTGCCGGTTGGATCCCATTATATTGCCGTCCCATCCTTCCCAGTCCCGTATATTTCCGGCATACTCATGCACTTTCTTACCGATGCGGTTGAATATGGTTAATTCAATGATAAAGACCGAAACATCATTGCTTCTGAAAACGTTGTTATCTATATAAAGTTTGGCAACATCATTATTCCCGTCCCCATTGGGAGAAAATACGTTAGGGAGTTCAAAGTTAGCCACAGCCAGTTCTATTACATTTTCAACCTGGGACGAATCAATACAACCAAAAGGAGCCGGTGATTGCGTGATCAACGTAGCGGTATATTTGCCCGGTAGTTGGTATTCATGCACTATTTTGTCAGAATCAGATTCGGCTTCATACATTTGTCCGTCACCAAATTTTATCTTATACCAGACTGCATTTTCTGAACCGGAAAAATCAAACCTGTACTTACCAGGAGCCGATCGGTTTTCCAAGACATCCGTTGTATCATAATAATACTTGTAAAGTTTTCCGGGATATTCGACCGGATCATTTAAGGTAACGTATTCCGGGGTTCCCAATGAGGGCTTCGATTTGATGGCCGGACAGAATATGGAATCAGAACGTGAGAGCTTAAAATTGTCTGTAACGGTAACTGTATACCAGGTATCTTTATAAGGAGGATTATCCACACCTCCAATGAATCCACCTCTGGGAGCTTCCGATTGTTCGTTATCGGCTTCCCAGTCAAAGGCATATTTATTATTAATATGAATCCGGTTATCAGTTCCGGGTTCAGGATACCACAACGGGAATACTACCGTATCCGATTTTAAAGTTACCGATTGGCAGTCGCGATCATAATACATAACTTCTCCGTAATCATCCTTATTTGTAATCATTACATAAAAATCATTCAGCAGGATACAAATCCTAAACGTATCACTAATTGAACCTTTTGTAATAATCACCTGGTAACCTGACGAAACGCTAATAGTGTCAATGGTTGAGCTTGTACCGGTATCGGCTTTGGGAATGATGGAATAAGTAAGGGTTGTCATATCGTATACCGACCAGACAAAGTTCCAGCCCGGTGTCAGGTCGGCAGATGTTGCCTTCAGGGGAATGGTCATAGTACTATTATATACCGGCCGGTTAAATATGAAAACTGAATCGGTTCCCGGATTGGAAGCATATTCAGCCGGCAGACTAACATGTTCTTGCGGTGATGAAAGCTGTGCATTGACATAAGAAAGAGTAACGGTTAAAAACAGAATCACCATATTCAAACATCTTTTAATCAGCATGTTGAATGCTGGCCTTCTCTTTTTTATGATACAATTCATATCAAGCATAATGATGCAATGATAAAAAAAATCGTTCATACATCAGCCACTAAAGAAATTATTTTATCCCATTTGCACAATAAATCAATTCCATAAACCAATCCGGTATTTATAACGTAAAAAAAACCTGTTAATTATTTCCTTAAAAAAAATCAGCGGCCTGTCTTATTCCAAAATTGCATTCGCTAACTTTAAGCCCTTAATCAAGTGTCATCAGGTGGACCGGTTTTTAAAAGAACTCAACGAAGTACAATATCAGGCGGTGCGTAATATCGATGGGCCTTCCCTTGTTATAGCAGGTGCCGGTTCGGGCAAAACACGTGTCCTGACTTACCGTGTTGCCTATCTGTTGAGCAAGGGGGTGAATCCATCTGCCATTCTCTGTCTTACATTTACAAACAAGGCGGCCGGTGAAATGAAGGATCGTATCGGTAAACTGGTAGGTCATGAATTGGCAAGGTACGTATGGATGGGGACTTTTCACAGCATATTTGCACGGATATTACGGTCTGAAGCACATGTTACCGGCTATTCTCCAAACTACACCATCTATGACACCGTTGATTCGAAAAGCCTCATAAAAACAATCCTGAAGGAAATAAACCTGGATGAGCAGCTTTATAAAGCCGGTGATGTGCTGGGCCGCATTTCATGGGCTAAAAATAACCTTGTTACACCTGAAGCATACAAGAGCAACGGCCAGCTGATGGCTTATGACAATTCCATCCGGAGACCTCAACTGGGAACTATATACAGCACATATTGTGTGCGTTGCAGGAATGCTGACGCAATGGATTTTGACGATCTGCTTCTGAATACTAATATTTTATTCCGCGATTCTCCCAATGTGCTTGCCCGATACCAGAAAAGGTTCACCTATATACTGGTTGACGAATACCAGGACACCAACTATTCACAGTACCTGATCGTTAACAAGCTGGCTCTGCAGCATAAGAACGTATGTGTGGTCGGTGACGATGCCCAGAGCATATATTCATTCCGTGGAGCAAAGATTGAAAACATCCTGAATTTCCGTAACGATTATCCCGGCTATACGCTTTATAAACTGGAACAAAATTATCGTTCAACCCAGACCATAGTGAATGCTGCCAATAGCGTGATAGCAAAAAATCAGGGCCAGATCAAAAAGACGATATGGTCGGGTAACGAAACGGGGTGTAAGATAAGAATCGAAAGGACCCTGACGGATATAGAAGAAGGTTATTTCATTTCCAGCCACATCCTTGATACCGTTCTTACCGAACAACAGCAATATGCTGATTGTGCAATACTCTACCGTACCAATGCCCAGTCGCGAATTTTTGAAGAAGCTTTGCGCAAACGGAACATTCCCTATAAAATTTACGGAGGGATTGGTTTCTATCAGCGTAAAGAGATCAAGGACATGCTGGCATACCTCAGGTTATCGGTAAATCACAACGACGATGAAGCCCTGAAAAGGATTATTAATTATCCTGCCCGTGGTATCGGGGATGTGACAATGGAAAAACTTAATGATTATGCTGCTAAGAATGGAATCAGCCTGTGGAAAACAATGGAAATCCTTGAATCAGGGATAATAGAACTGAATAGGGGGATGTTAGGTAAATTGAATAATTTCCGGCAACTGATAATTGAATTTTCATCCCTTATTGTATCAAGGAATGCCTACGAAGCTGCTCATACAATAGCGGTAAAATCAGGCATTATGAAAAACCTGTATAACGGAAATACCGTTGAAGAACGAAGTCGTTATGAGAATCTGGAGGAGTTGATAAACGGCATTAAGGAATTTACCGAAACCGCCATTAATGAAAATCGTCCGTCGGGTATAACTGATTTTCTTGAGAATGTATCCCTGCTGACCGATCAGGATAATGAGAAAGAAAATGACCGGAATAAAGTTGCCATCATGACCATGCATTCTGCCAAGGGTTTAGAGTTTAATAATGTATATATCGCCGGGGTAGAAGAAGAAATATTCCCTTCACGTATGGCGGTTGATTCGCCCCAGGAACTTGAGGAAGAAAGACGATTGTTTTACGTAGCCCTTACCCGGTCAAAAAAAAAGGTGGTTATCACTTATGCACAGAACCGCTATCGGTGGGGAACACTTACATTCAGCAATCCCAGCCGGTTTTTACGTGATATTGATCCTGATTTTGTAGACTGGCCTGTAGAACTGAAGGCAAGGGAAAAAATGCCCGAGGCAGAAAAGGATTATTCCCCGGCTTCGTTTTCACATCCAACCATGAAAAGGTCAAAAGTCACACTTAGGGATGCTTCTTTTTCACAGCGGCCTGTAGCAACAGGAGGATCCTGGCAAAAACCTGTTAACAGGATTACATCTTCCGATGATTTTATTCCGGATAATCCCGATACCATTGAGGCCGGCATGCTGGTTGAACATCGCCATTTCGGAACCGGTGAAGTGGTCAGCATTGATGGTGTGAGCCCTAACCGGAAAGCAAAGGTGAGGTTTCAGCAACTGGGAGAAGAAAAACAATTGTTGCTGAAATTTGCCAAGCTTAAAATAAAGAAATAGTACCCGTTTGCTGACAATAATTTCCCCTTATTTAGGAGCTTTGTCATTTTTTTACGTTAGCTTTGCAAAAAATTGTTTTATGGATTACGATTACAATTCCTGCCGGCCAAATTTAGTCCTGCCGGAATATGGAAGAAACATTCAGCGGATGGTTGATTTTATTCTGTCAATCGAAGACCGGGATGAGCGTAACCGGTTGGCCCAGGCGATTATTTCGATTATGGGAAATATGAATCCTCATTTAAGGGATATCAATGATTTCAAGCATAAATTATGGGATCATCTGGCAATCATGTCGGATTTTAAGCTTGACATAGACTATCCATATGATGTTCCGAGAGCTGAAGAATTTGTTGAAAAACCGCGTCATGTGCCTTATAACACCAATCCGATTCGTTACAGGCATTATGGAAAGATTATAGAACGGCTGATTGATGAAGCCATAAAACTTCCTGAAGGTGATGACAAAGAGGCCCTGATAAAGCTTATCGCCAACCAGATGAAGAAATCGTATCTTGCATGGAATCGTGATTCTGTTACGGATGTCATTATTGGTGCCGACCTTGAAGAACTCTCCGGCGGAAGAATAAAACTAAAAGAAGGGGTTAAGTTAAGCGATCAGAAAGACTTTCAAAAGCAAAAAAGGAAATTCATCCCCCGCAACGACAAGAAACAGCGCAATTAATAAGCTTTTCCTATGGCGTCGTTTAAAGTAAACGGTGGTAAACGCCTGAAAGGTGAAATTATTCCACAAGGTGCCAAAAATGAAGCCTTGCAGGTAATCTCAGCTACCTTACTCACTCCCGAAAAGGTAACCATCCGGAATGTGCCGGATATCCTTGATGTTAAAAATCTTATCGACTTATTGCAGGCGATGGGCGTAAGAATAACCCGACTATCCCGTTCTGATTATACCTTCGAAGCCCGTAATATAAATGTCGAATACCTGCTTTCCGAAGAATATAAAAGGAAGAGTTCGTATCTCAGGGGATCGGTTATGATCATCGGTCCGTTACTGGCACGTTTTGGAAAGGGATACATACACCGGCCGGGCGGAGATAAAATAGGGCGCCGAAGAATGGACACTCATATCAACGGGATGATCAGTCTGGGGGCAAATTTTGTTTTTGAGCCCAGGGAAGAGTTTTACCGGCTGGAAGCCGGTCGTTTGCAGGGCTGCTACATGTTACTGGACGAGGCTTCGGTCACCGGTACCGCTAACATCGTCATGGCCGCTGTTCTGGCAAAAGGTGAGACCACAATTTATCACGCAGCCTGTGAACCTTACGTGCAGCAATTATGCAAAATGCTGGTCGCTATGGGTGCTGAAATTAAAGGTATCGGCTCTAACCTTCTTTCCATTGAAGGCGTAGAAAACCTGAACGGATGTGATCATACGTTGCTCCCCGATATGATTGAAGTGGGCTCATTCATTGGACTTGCAGCCATGACCCGTTCGGAAATAACCATTAAGAATACAGGCTTTGAAAACCTGGGTATTATCCCTGCTACATTCCGAAGGTTAGGCATAACCATTGAACGGAAGAACGACGATTTGCATATCCCTGCTCAGGATCACTATGAAGTGGAAACCTTTATTGATGGCTCAATTATGACCATTGACGATGCCCCCTGGCCGGGATTTACACCCGACCTGCTCAGTGTAGTCCTTGTAGTCGCAACGCAGGCTAAGGGAAGTGTATTGATCCACCAGAAAATGTTTGAAAGCCGCCTTTTCTTTGTTGATAAACTGATTGATATGGGGGCACAAATAATCCTTTGTGATCCCCATCGTGCAACGGTTATCGGACTGGATAATCAAATCCGGCTTCGTGCTACAACCATGACATCTCCTGATATCCGGGCCGGGGTTGCTTTGTTAATAGCAGCCTTATCCGCTGACGGAACCAGTCTTATTCACAACATTGACCAGATTGACAGAGGATACGAAAGTATTGACGAGAGACTTAATGCACTGGGAGCGGAGATTGTAAGGATATAAGGGATTGAAGCAACTTTTATATCACTGTTACTGACACGTGTATGGTAACCGGATGAATTTCTGACTTCTTATAGGTTCTTTTAAAGTTGAAAGACCGATTATTTTATATTTTTGCGGGTATGAGATTGCGATAACCTGAGATAAACTGCTGCAAATAAATCTGCCTGAAGAAATGCAATTCTCTGGTTATTACCTAACCTCACTATTTATCTTGACATTTTAATAAAAAGTAGAAGTTTCGATTATTTATCATTGAGGATGAATGCTATATTGTTTCTGATCGTTTTATTCCTGACATTTCTGGTTTTTTTTATACCAAAAACTTTAAAGTATTTCTATACCTTAATTTTGCTTGCCGGTGTTATTGCACTGAGTTCGGTATTAAGTTTTAAGGTACTTTTGGGCAGTGACAAGATTCTTGATCTGGTGGTGGAATTTCCTTTCATTCATAACAGTCTTGTTCTGACAATAGATAGACTTTCGGCATTTTTTGCAGTTGTAGTCAATATAACTGTTTTGTTTGGTTTCCTGTATGCAAGAGGATATCTCAAACCTTATTATAAGAGCAAAAATGCATTGTTTTTTTCCATTCATTACTTCTCGTACCTCTGGCTTTACCAGTCTATGATAATGGTAGTGATGATCCGTGATGGCTTATCATTTCTTATCGTATGGGAAATCATGGCGCTGTCATCCTTTCTGCTTGTGATTTTTAACGCAGAAATACGCACCATACTGAAGACGGGTATCAATTACCTGATGCAGATGCATGCAGGCATGTTTTTTATTCTCATAGCTTTTTTGATTGTTGACAAAGCCACAGGGCAAATGAGTTTTAATTCTCTTACACTGTATTTTTCAAACCATTCGAATGTTTTGGTTTTCCTTCTTTTCTTTATCGGTTTTGGGATAAAAGCCGGGTTTATTCCCATTCATTCATGGCTCCCACAGGCACATCCTGCTGCACCGTCTCATGTTTCAGGCGTGATGTCGGGTGTAATGATAAAAATGGGTATTTATGGTATTCTTCGAGTCCTGATCTCAGTACAAAACGATTTGCTTTTAATAGGCATCATCATACTTGTCGTTTCGCTGATATCGGGCATACTTGGTGTAATGATGGCCATTGTACAGCATGATCTTAAATGTTTGCTTGCATATCACAGCATTGAGAATATAGGGATAATCGGGGTCGGAATCGGATTAGGCGTAACAGGTATTGCCACCAACAATGCTGCATTAAGCCTGCTTGGCTTAAGTGGCGGATTGCTTCATGTGCTGAACCATTCCCTGTTCAAATCACTTCTTTTTTACAATGCGGGATCGGTTTACCATTCCACGCATACACGGAATATTGAACATCTTGGCGGATTGATGAAGAAAATGCCTTACACCGCCATGCTGTTCCTGATTGGTTCTGTGGCCATATGCGGATTGCCTCCATTCAATGGTTTTATTTCTGAATATCTGATCTATATCGGAATGTTTAAAAGCCTGTCGTTAACCAATTTTTATCAATCCATCCTTATCTTAGCGACCATTGTTGGCCTTTCTCTTATTGGGGGCTTGGCAATTTTTTGTTTTACAAAAGCTTTCGGAATTGTATTTCTTGGTGAACCCCGCTCAAAAAAAGCAGAAATGGCTGAAGAAGTCAGTAAAGATATGATTTACCCTCAGTTATTTATTGTCGTCTTTATCGTATTGATCGGAATGGCATCAGTGCTTTTTGTAAAACCTGTATTTGCCATAATCTCCGAGTCGTATAATCTGTCATATTCTGCCCCATTGTCGGATCATGCTCTTACTAACCTTTCGCAAATAAGCATTTTAAGTGGTGTATTTGTTGTTACCGTTGTTGCATTGCTGGTTTACCGGAATTTTCATCTTAAAGCCAGACAAATATCCTATGGCCCTACATGGGGTTGCGGATATTCAGCGGTCACAAGCAAACAACAATATACGGCCACATCGTATGCATACAATTATAATCACATAGCAAAGCCAGTGCTTCAGACAAAAAAAACAATGCAGGATTTGAAAGAAGATGAAATTTTCCCGGATAAAAGAACTTTTAAGTCCCATGCTGATGATATCATAAAACTGATTTTAATTGATAAGCCCATTGATTCAGTTTCGGGCCTTCTGAAAAAGATTGCAGTTATGCAAACGGGTCTGATTCACCATTACATATTGTATGCATTTGTATTTATGCTGCTTGTATTTTTGCTGACTTATTTTAACCTTATCTGAACATGATAGGATTTGTTTTAACATGCATTACAGCTTTCTTTTTTCCCGGCCTGATAGTAAAAACAAAGAGCATTGCCTCGGGACGTAAAGGTCCCGGAATCTTGCAGCCCGTTAAAGACATTGTATTGCTGATGCGAAAGGGCAGTGTTTTCAGTAAAACAACGGGATTCATATTTCAGATTGCCCCGGTAGTTACATTGTCATGTGTCCTTTGTGCATTATTGGTGATCCCCTTTGCCAATCAAAAGGCTATCATTTCCTTTGAAGGCGATTTTATTTTTTTTGCTTACCTGCTTGCACTCGGTAAGTTTTTTGCCATTATTGCCGCGCTTGATACCGGAAGCAGTTTCGAAGGAATGGGAGCCAATCGTGAGGCCTTTTTTTCAATGCTTGTGGAACCGGCTTTTTTTATCCTGCTGGCTACTTTAGCCATGTTTACAGGGTATACTTCTTTTTCAGGTATCTTTCGTCATTTTTTTATAACAGGGAATCATTATGTTCTGGTATACAGTGTCATAGGATTTTATATACTTATTCAGATCGCAATGATAGAAAGCAGCAGAATTCCCGTTGATGATCCCAAAACGCATCTTGAACTTACCATGATCCATGAAGTGATGATTCTCGATAACAGCGGATTTGACAAGGCATTAATTCACATTGGTTCGTACCTGAAATTTGTGATTTATGGTGCATTAATGTACAATGTGATCGTGCCGGCCGGATGGAATCGGTTTCTTCAGATTGCATTATTTCTGATGGTTCAGGTGGCTTTTGCAGTAATTGTAGGTTTGATAGAATCATTCAGGGCACGGAATAAAATGAATAAAAATCCCAAATTCATTCTTGCCCTATCAGCTATTACATGGCTGGCTTTTATCATTATTTTATTGTTGACGGATAAATTAATCTTGGCGTAAAAATGGTAAACTATCTGGTGGTTTTGTTTGCAATAACACTTATATATTTTGCTTCTGCCGAACGGTTAATAAATTATATCAGGCTTATTGGTTTACAGGGTTTATTGTTATGTGGGATCGCTGTATTTGAACTTAAAGAAGTAAATACGGCTAATCTTATTTTTGTTGCTTCAGAGTCTTTGGTTTTCAAGGCCATTATGATTCCGTATCTGTTATCAAGGATTATTAATCGCTCTGGTGTGACAAAAGTGCATCGGTTGGCAATGCCCGGGTTTTATATTCTTGTCCTGTCAATATTCGCGTTATTATTAAGTGTAATACTGGCTTATTCCCTGATAAATTCTTTTGTTAATTTTATTTATATGGCCATAGCCCTGTATACTCTCTTTACAGGATTGCTGCTCATTGTGACCCACAAGCTGATAATTTCTCATCTGATAGGCTTTCTGATTATAGAGAATTCAGTTTTTTTGTTTTCACTTTCCATTGGAAGCGAAATGCCTATGTTGATCAATATTGGAATTTTACTGGACATTTTTGTTGGTGTCTTAATCCTAGGTTTTTTTGGATTAAGATTAAAACCTCATACAAACGAGTTAACAAGGTTAAAAGATTAAAAGATGACGCTTTTATTGTTTCTGCTGATTTCGATATTAATGAGTATCCTAAGCGTTTTGATTAAAAACAGAACGATCATCAAAACAATGACGGTTGGATATGCATTCCTGCACATCTGGTTTACAATTTATTGCTGGATTAACCTGAACAAGACAGAACTCGTTTATTTCACGTATAACAGTGCCGGTGTTCTATTGCTTTCCATATTATCAATATTGGCCCTTCCTACTATATACCATGGATTCATTTATACTGCCAATGACACTCCAAAGCGTTATGGTATTTATCATTCCGCGCTCATCGCCCTTATGACGTTTATGTCATGTGCCTACCTGGCCAATGGAATGACCGTTTTATGGATCTTTGTTGAAGCTACTACATTGGCTGTTGCAGCACTGATATATCATGACCGGACTGAAATGGCACTGGAGGCTACGTGGAAATATGTTTTCATCTGCTCAACCGGGATTGCCCTGGCTTATCTGGGAATTTTATTCCTGGGATTCATTTACGGTCGCGAAGATGCTTCCAATCTCTCTTTTTCTTCTTTGGCAGACATAATTAACCAGGCGAATCCACTCTATCTTAAAATTGCATTTGTGTTCGTACTGATAGGCTTTAGCACGAAAATGGGACTTTTCCCCATGCATACCGTAACCATAGATGCTCATTCCGTAGCCCCGCCACCCATTAGTGCTTTGATCTCCACAACTCTGATGAATGTTGGTTTTCTCGCTATTTTCAGGGTTTATTCATTGTTTGCTTCATCATCTATTTTGCCTTTTATGAACAATGTTCTTATTCTTTCCGGAGTTTTGTCATTGTTGATCGCTGCAGGATATATGCTCAAAGCAGACCATCTCAAACGTATGTTTGCTTATTCCAGCCTTGAAAATATGGGTTTGGTCGCTATAGCAGTAGGGATCGGAGGGATAGGGTATTATGCCGCATTGCTTTTGATTGTTATGCATTCGTTAGCGAAATCAAGTCTTTTTTATCAGATGGGTCAGCTTTCAAGGGTGCTTCATTCTTTCAAAGTGAAGGAATGTGGCCGATATTTAAGACTTTACCCTGCAGGTGCTCTGGCACTTTTAACAGGAATGGTATGCATTCTTGCCGTTCCCCCTTCGGGATTGTTTATTTCCGAATTTATGATATTGAAAGGATTGGTATACAACAATCAATGGTTTATCCTGATAACAGCCATTGTGTTGCTTTGCTTTGTGATCTATGCCATGAGTACAAGAATTCTGCATATTGCCTTTTCGGATCCCCTGGTTGAAGAAAGTATGATAAAACAACCGGATAAGATTCATCCTGTTGAATCGGCCAGCCAGTTTATTTTTCTCGGGATCGTCATTGTGCTGTGTTTTTATGAGCCGCCATTTATAGTTGATCTGATAGATCAAAGCATTGCTTCATTACCTAAATAGACACGATGATGGGTCAGTTTTTTTCAGAAATTAAAAATGATTCGATACCCCTGGATCTTAACGAAATACCGGTTTTGGAATACAATGTATTTTTTGACCGGGTATCGGATCTTCTGAAAGACGAATCAAGGCACTGCTTGGCCTATTTTTGCACGAAAATATCCGGTATACTGAAGTTTTATTGTTGTATAGCCAATGACAGCAATAAAAATATCGTCGTTTTCTCACATGAACAGAAAGAGAACCAACCCGTTTTGCGGTCATTAACCCCCGGTTGCCTGCAACTTCATGTATTTGAACGCGAAATACATGAAAACAACGGTGTGGAATTCGACGGACATCCATGGTTAAAACCGGTAAGGTATTCACACAAACGTTCGGATCAATCCGATAGTATAGACAATTATCCTTTCTATGCAATTGAGAGCGAAGAATTGCATGAAGTTGGCGTGGGTCCTATTCATGCAGGTGTGATTGAACCGGGACATTTCAGGTTTATCTGCAACGGTGAAAAGGTCTTGCACCTCGAAATACAGCTTGGATATCAACACCGCGGAATGGAAAGACTTTTTGTCGATAAAAACGATTCATTGACCAGGTGTATCCTTTCAGAAAGTATTGCCGGGGATACTTCCGTCGGACATGCACTGGCGCATTCACAGCTGATCGAGTCATTAGCCGGTATTGAAATTGGTGAACCCCTGCAAATTGAGCGCTGCATCGCGCTGGAAATGGAAAGGATTGCCGTTCACATTGGGGATACAGCTGCCTTATGCGGTGATGTTGCCTACCAGCTTGGACAAGTGGTGTGCGAAGCCCTCAGGACATCCGTTATCAATACTACCCAGCTATGGTGCGGAAATCGCTTCGGGAAAGGTTTGGTGCGCCCGGGAGGGAGCAATTATTCGTTGAGCAATGATGTTGCGGACGAGATCTTGAATGTACTCACGGATGTCAGCAGACGATTTTGTGAAATGACCGATCGCATATATTCATTACCGAGTGTCCTTGCGCGGTTCGAGGATATAGGAATAATTACACAGCAGCAGGCCTTGAACATAGGTGTTGTGGGAATGGCAGCACGTTCGTGCGATATTATGCGGGATATTCGCAGCACACATCCCTTTCAGTTTTATAAAAGCCATTCGATACAACCTGTGACGCTTGAGTCCGGAGATGTATTGGCACGGGCCATGTTGCGTAATCTTGAGGTACGCGAATCGATAAAAATTATTCGCGAAATGCTCGGGTTGTGGCAACAAAAAAATAAGAACAATAAAAAGCCGGCGTATGATTATAAATTGAAACCAAACCGTTTTGCAGTCTCGTTGGTTGAAGGATGGAGGGGTGAAATTTGTCATATAGCGCTTTCGGATGCGAAGGGTAATATTGAACATTATAAAGTAAAGGACCCTTCAATGCATAACTGGCTGGCCCTGGCCCTGGCAGTCCGCAACCAGGAAATATCGGACTTCCCTGTATGCAATAAAAGCTTTAACTTGTCCTATTGTGGAAACGATTTGTAACCAGTAATATAAAGACCTGAGCGATGCTGAAAGAACTACAAATTCTGAAGAGTCATGGCATTCAATATGTTAGAAACCTTCGTACACAACCTGTATCGGATTTATTCAGAGGACGACCGGTTATTTCAGGTAATATGACGTTTGAAGAGATCAATGAAATAGCCACCTTATGTCCAACAAATGCCATTGAAAAATCAAAAGGTTCGATTGATATGGGGAGTTGTGTTTTCTGTAAGGAATGTGCTTTCAGGTTACCTGGCAAAATCAGCTTCACAAATGATTACAGGATAGCATCCAATGCAAGGGAAAAGCTTGTCATAAAACCCGGATGTGAAGTTTCCATTAGACTTGATGAATCAAAGATCAGACGTGAAATAAGGCGGCTTTTTAAAAGTTCTTTAAAACTTCGACAGGTATCTGCCGGGGGGGACAATTCCTGTGAAATGGAACTGTCTGCAGCGGGAAATGTCAATTTTGATGTCGGACGCTATGGCATTGAGTTTGTTGCTTCACCGCGGCATGCCGATGGAATTGTTATAACCGGTCCCATAAGCCAGAATATGGCAGAACCTTTGCAGTTGTGTTACGATGCAGTGCCTTTTCCGAAAATAATCATTCTGGCTGGCACCGATGCTATCAGCGGCGGTTTGTTTGCCGGAAGTACCGCCATTGACAGGTCTTTTCTTGACAACTATCCGGTTGATCTTTATGTTCCGGGAAATCCGGTTCATCCTCTTACTTTTATCAACGGCGTATTGGATTTGATCAGGGGAAGAAAAGAGTAAAACCTCAACGTGAATCGTTTTTGTTGAATCTAGCTTTCGGCCGCATACTGTTCAATGCGCTGAAAGGCCAGCTTGGAACTGATCATGGCCATGGGTAAGCCGGTCCCCGGAACAGTTGAGGCACCAACATAAAATACATTCTTAAAATGTTCATCATAGTTCTTTGGCCGAAATCCTCCTATTTGCAGCATCTTATGCGATAGTCCCAATCCGCTGCCCCTGTGAAGATTGAACTGATGCTGCCAGTCGACAGGAGTGTATATGGTTTTTGAAATAATCTCAGGCCGGATATCTTTTTTGATTCTTGCAGAAAAATCATCAATAATTGTATCCACCACCTGATCGCTGTCACTCCAATCAGGTTTGTATCGCAGATCGGGAACCGGGCACACAAAGAATAGGCTTTCACATCCTTCCGGAGCACAACCCGGATTATGTTTTGACAACACGTTCACATAAAAATAAGGTTTTTGTAATGCATTGGGATTCTTAAAAACAGCATTGGAATAATCGCGGTAATTGTTTCCCAGGAAATAATTGTGATGATATACCTGTGGCAGTTTGCACTTTAGGCCCAGGTAAAGCGTCAAAGAACCCATGGTCCATTCCATCCTGTCAAGTTTTTCTTCGGAGTACTCTTTCCGTTTGAAAATACTGCCCCGGAACCATGCTGCATCTGCATTGATCACAACAATATCGGCTTCCCATTTTTGCCTGTTTTGATCGATCAGGTATGACAGCTTCTTGCCGGTGGCATTAAAATCGACAATTTCAGTATTATAGGTCAGGATTGCATTTTCCTTTTTCAATTCATCCAATAGTCCTTCCACTATTTTATACATGCCTCCTTCAACGTTGTAATACCCGTCGTGCTGAAATTCAGCATAGGATAACAATGAATAGACGGCAACGGTTTCAAACGGACTGCGTCCGAGGAAAAATGATACCAGTGAAATGATCTGCCGGGCTTCGTCGGATGAGAAATACCGTGAAACCTGACCATAGAAAGAACGAAATAACACGGGAAGGTGGCCGGGATTTACTTTTAGAAGCGTGAGCAGATAGTCAACAACCGAATTGTAATTATTTTTAATAACGATATCGATCGTGTCGTGAAACAAATTCTTGCTTTTATCAAGGTAACGGCGCATTTTGTTTTCAAAATCAGGTTCTATGTCATTGAATTGTAACGCCAGTTTGCTAATATCTTTATTCAGCAAAAATGTTTTTGGATTACCAATAAAATTTACGGCATACAACGGATCCAGGGCATAATAGGAAAAGGGAAGCCGTATGTTGCAGTCTTGTGCAAATTCCGTAAACTCGTATGACATGCTAAAAAAGCTCGGTCCTGTATCAAATATAAATCCATCGGTTTTTAGCTGATTGATCCTTCCTCCGGCCTGTTTGTTTTTTTCAAGGATACGAACCTTGTATCCCCTTTTTGCCAGCCTCAGAGCGATAGCCAGTCCGCCAATACCGGCACCGACAATTAATACACTTTTTCCCATGGATTAGTTTTTAAATTGTTGCAGGATCTGTGGATAAAGTTCGTCCTTTATCCATTGAAAGCGCGGTTCCGTTTTCAATATGAATTCATAATAGGCTTTTGCAGTCCGGTAATCACCTGCATCGGTATATGCCTGTGCAATTATTGTCAGCAGATGCAGGTAATTCCAATTCTGACGGAGAGCTTCCTTGTTTTTTTCCATCAGTGCTTTTGCTTTTAAAAAATAGCGTATGGCATCCTTCACAGATCCGCCGAACATGGAAGGTATATAATATTCTATATTTCCCATTTGTACGTATGCAAAAGGATTCACCTGATCATGTTTCACGGCTTGTTCAGCGTATTTCATGCTTTTCGGACCGACAAATGGGGCCCTGATAATACTCAGGCCGATTTCATAACCATACATGGCCGATTTATAGGCATAAACCATCGAAAGCTTATAGTTGCTTTTTTCGAGGACCGCCAGGTGTTCCATGGCAAGGGAAATATAGTTTTTCGCTTCCTCCTCATTATGAATACCAATGCACCATCCGATATAACCATATTGATAATTCACAAGTGATAAACGCAATTCGTTGGTTTTCCTTTCCTGTTTCTGGATTCTGTCGATTACCCTCTTCCAGGACTGCATATCATTCATAATATAAGCATTATAGATGACAAGTTCATCGTTTCCGGTGATTTTTTCTGAAAGCATCATAAGAGAAAAAATCAGCACTATATATATCTTCCTTTCCATTGATATCGTTTTGAAATAGCATTAATAACAGCTTTGTAAATAAATAAACCGATTGCAAGTTGATGCGGTACAATAAGGATAATATTCAGCAAAATCTTCTGATTGCTGACAACTGAAATAACAACACGAATTAACACATATAATAACAGGTATAAGAAAAAGATTTTAAGTGGCAACATGAGGTAAAGAATCACGAATCCTGCTGTAGTTATAAGCCAGAAAAGAAATGCAAGGATAAAGGAATTGCCAAAAAAAGCTGTGACATTCTTCGAGAATCCATGCACGGCTTCATGAAAGCTTTCATACATCCGGCATCGAATCGTATCATCACCCACCAGGCATGCAACCGGGATATGGTTCTTCTTGTACATCCGGGAAATAGCTATATCCTCTACCGGATTCCTTTTCATTTTCTCATGCGGCTGGAAAACATGGTAGAGAGAGGCATTAAAAAGCATGAATTGTCCGTTTGCAGCTGACAACGATGAAAAAGCAGAAGTCCTGACAAAGACCAGCGGTAACAGGGATAACAAAATATAATTCATAGCTGGAACAGTAAGCCATTCTCCGGTTGTTATCATAATTTGTTTCGGGAAAACCGAGAGCAATCCCAGCGAGTAATATCTTGCGTATGAAACAGCTTTCAGAATGGCATCATGCCCGATCCGGACATCTGCGTCCAGAAATAAATAGAATTCTCCCTTTGCATGTTGTGATAAAGCACTACATGCATGCATTTTCCCCAGCCATCCACCCGGTAAGCCGGAAGAACGAATAAGCCTGATACGGGAATCACGTTCTTTAAAACCATTGATTACAGCCACGGTGTTGTCATCCGATTCATCGTCAAAAACAAGTATCTCAATATTTTTATAATCCTGACGAATAAGATCGTCGAGGATTTTTTGCACCGTATTCTCTTCATTTCTGACGGGGATCATTACTGAAACCAGGCCTTCATAAGGTATTGGTTGAACATTCAGAATGGGCCTGAATATCAGATTAATGAGGGTAACTACCAATTGCAGCACGACAAAAGTAAATACAAACCAGGCAATGAATATCATAGATCTTCTATTTGCTGTTGTTCTGAAATGCAGGTGGCATAAAATGCGTTATAATCGTTTTGAAGCGAAACAATATCATCCGATTGACCGGTATATTCTGTGAAGAAAATATATAAACCCGGATCCCGACAGGATAAGTAGTCGACCAGGTTTACAATAAACAGGATCTGTATATTGTTATCAATCATTTCCAGCAATTTTCCGATGCCTTTTTCAAAGGTGAATGATGCAGCGTAAATCGATTGTATCCTTCCCTGAGGAAAAACCAGCACAGCATTTTGAGGATCTTTGAGCAATCCGGCAGTATACTGCAAGGATTCCAGGATACTTTTACTCCCTTTTTTTATTGAATATCCACCTGTTTTATTTAAAACGGGAAACATTTTTAATTGCTTTTCAAGCATCATAAAATAATATTTTCTTTTGAATGCTTTCAAATTCAGATAGCTTACCCAAAATCCGTCCCACCAGCTGATATGATTGGCAATCAACAGGAGAGGCAGGTTTTTATTTTGAAAATTTCCTGAAATATTGACCCGGCTGAATTTTCGTGAGACAATCCATCGTGTATACCATTTAAAAAATGGATAAACAACCGGGTGATGATGTGCCTTCAGGATCATTTCTTTCTATTTAAGGCAAAGACGCAATGCAAGAAAGAATACAAACTGACATAACAAAACCCAGGGGGCCGCTGGATTTTTTGTCTCAGTTCCGCTCCATTTTAGAACAGCATGAAGTATTACGGCTGTTACGAACCATGCAATATAATTCTGAAGGGGGATAATGGAATTCACCCAGTGCCACATGTCTATTTTGGCGGCCACGGGTTCAATAATAATGTCATACAAAAGCATAACCAGGGAGGCAAACAGTATTTTCAAACCGTCGGGTATGACCATTTTTTCAAAAAGCGAAGCGGAAGTGTAAACCAGCAACAGCCAATTGATCCCAATTAACAGGGGTGTGTTAAACAGACTGAATCCCAATGTTTTTCCATACCGGTAACTGCCAAAGATTTTTTGCGTGTTGACACCTATGACTTCTATGAAGTATCCCGCAGCTGCTATTGTCAGAAAGATGAGTATGGTTTTTAACGAATAGGGCTGTTCAGCGTAAAAAAGTACAACAACCAGACTCAGCATAATTGCATACGGTGTAAACTGCAACGATCTCGAATGAGTTCCCGGATATATCAAACCGAGAAAGCCTATTGTAAAAACAAAGAAAGCCAGGCATAAAAGGATTACAATCCGTGCTTTGCTTTTATGCTTTATGCATCTGAAGAAATTATTCATCCTTCTTATCATTAACACATGCATTTACACGGTGATAGATATGCCTGAACCAGGCTGTAAAATGAGATGGATTGGTATTGATTTCCGATTCCAGATCGGGGAATGAGATATAACGCCAATCCATTACTTCATGTTTGTCAGGATCGGGTATATCATCGGAGATGCCAATGAATACGTGATCCAGTTCATGCTCTGTCATATCATTGTCCAGTTGCTCCTTATATATGAAAGTGAATGCTTCATGCAAATCGCACTGTAGTCCCATTTCTTCCATCAATCTTCGGGCTGCTGCTTCCATGCAGGTTTCTTCGGGGTAAGGATGACTGCAACATGTGTTGGTCCACAATCCATTGGAGTGATATTTATTCAATGCCCTTTGCTGGATCATCCATTCTCCTTTTGAATTCATGATGAATACTGAAACTGCCCGGTGAAGCAATGCCTTTCGATGCGCCTCAAGCTTTTCGAGGATACCGGTTTGGTTGTCATGTTCATCAACCAATATCACGTATGTTTCGTCTATGGTTTGCAACATCAATCACCTTATCTATAATAATTCATTTCAGATCAGCTTAAAAATATAGGCGGTACAGGCTTTTAAGAACAGCAGAAATTTTTTAGTGCCGGTTATACGTATGCGTGATGACATGACGGCTTTCGCTGTATGGTTACGGATTTTATTGAGCAGTGCCTTATAATAGTAATAGGCAATAGTAACAGCTAATTTTGAGCGACCGGGCAATAATTTGATTCCCTCGTAAGAGGCTTTAAAATCAGTTGAGATTTCCGCAATGATCTTTTCCTTGGTTATATCAGTCAAAACCTTTCCCGCTAACTCAGGGAAATATTGTCTTTTCAAAATTTCAGTATCATTTTTTATATCACGAAGAAAATTAACTTTCTGAAATGCTGAGCCTAATCGCATGGCCGGTACTTTTAATTGCTCATAAAGCATTTCATCTCCATTGACAAATACTTTCAAACACATCAATCCAACAACATCAGCTGATCCGTATATGTATTCGTTCATTTCCTTTTTACTGTTGTATTCGGTTTTATACAGATCGAACTGCATGCTTTTCAGGAATGCCTTTACAAGTTCGTCAGGTATATTGTATTTTTTAACAGTTAGCTGAAAAGAATGCAATATGGGATTCGTGCTCACTCCTGTTTTAACGGCATTATAATATTCCTCTTCAAAAGCTGCCAGTATCTTATTTTTATCAACCGTATGAAAGGTGTCAACAATCTCATCCGCATATCTCACAAAACCATATATACTGTAAATGGCTGTCTGATCTTCTTTTGTAAGAAAACCAACAGCCTTTGAAAACGATGTACTGTATTCCCTCGTAACCAGCCGGCTTATCTTATATGCTACAGCATTGTATAATTGGTCCATACCAATAACCAAGATTATACAAATTTAGTCAGTTGTTGTTATTGTACACAACATGTATCAATATTTCATGTTTTATTAAATAAACCATTAATAGTAAAACCTGCTGTTAATTCTTTATTTTTAAGCGTCATAACAAATAATAACAAATCGTGAAAAATCACTTTATTAACAGCATTTTTTATGATTTTGTTCAATGCAATGTAGCAAGTTCTATCTTTTTATTGAATTATAGAATAGCAGAATAATGGAATTATGAATACGAGACATGGCTGTAACGTTAGCCATATGATTATGCATAAAAAAATAGTTGCTGTATGGTGTATGGTTTTAAAGGCATAATCAAAAACGATGAGGCATTCTTCAGGTATCCTCAGTCTCACAGGACCATCCGATTTTCAGACCCGGCATTGTTAACTTTTTTCTGATTACCAGCATTTTATCCTGTCTTTCCTGAGAATAGGAACGGTATTCTTTGTCAACGTATTCAAATAAAATCAGTGATTTACGGTAAAAGGATATGCTTTCGGCTGATATTTTTTCGGCTGTCAGCAATTCAGCTTCGGCATAGAACAATTCAGCGAGTATTTCCATGTGACCGGTTGAATGGTTGTATTTATTCAGCAGCGTTTCTATTAACGTATCCTCAGGTATTGCTTTCAGTTCAGGCGATTCATTTCGAAATACCGTTCCATAGGCATTTTGCAGCGACTGAGAGGCCTGATTCAGGTCGCCGGTTTTGATCAGTTTCAGGATGCCTGCAATAAGCCTGGCCATCATCTCGATCATGCGTAAGATATAATCGCGCTGGTACATGGAAACGGATTAATTAAATATTTTATTGATATTCTCTATATAATTTCAAATTTATGAATAATTAGAAACAAGAACCAGGAATTGGGGTGTAAGGCATAAGGCGAAAGGCATAAAGCATACGGAAAAAGATAACAACAGGAAGGCCCTGGTCTGCTCTAATAAATATTGGATTGCCGGATTCAAACCTGCTTGTCCCTGGTCCCTCGTTCCTTGTCTCTTATTATCGTATAGTTCTTCACCAAAGGTTTGGCCCAGAAGCTGATACTGAGAATATAACCAAGGGTTATAAAAAGCAACAGCATACCTGTTTTGAGACCGGCCATATCTTTAAGCTGACCTATGAGCAGCGGAATAACTGCTCCTCCGGCAATGGCTGTACAAAGGATCCCTGAAAAGGTGCCATGATATTCCCTGATGCTGTTTAAGGCAAGCGAAAAGATTATTGACCACATTACCGACAAGCAGAAACCAAGGGCAGGAAAGCTCCATAATGCCATGGTAGTGTTTCCTGACAGGGCAATAACGAGGGTTATGATGGCTGCCGAAGAAAATATACGCAAAACGATTTTAATGTCAAGGATCCGTAGCAAAACAAGCCCCAACAAGCAACCGATGGTCAGCATTCCCCAGAACCAGGCCACAGTAGAAGCCCCTTGCGCTTCCGGTTGCAAACCGTGATATGTCCTCAGGAATTCTGAGATCCAGTTAGCGATGCCCTGTTCAGTGCCAACATAGGCAAAAATGCCGCCAAAGTATAACAATACAGGTTTTAACCTGAATAACCTCAGGTGTATATCCCATGTGCCGGTGATTTCATCATCCTTTCTGTCAACTTTCGGGAAACGGGAGACGAGCATCAGCATCGTCATTATGAAAGTAATCATTGCAAACAACCAGTAAATCGAAACCCAGCTGAAGCCATGAGGTGTGATGCTGGAAAGGAGCGTGAAAGGGAAATTGCCGGTTCTCTCCGGTTCTTCCAGGTGTGATACCAGGCTGCTGTAAACGAAAGGACTAAAATACGATGCACTACCAAAAATAAGCTGGGCGAGCACCGAATTAAAGGCAAAGTGCTCTTCGCCCCCTGTTACCCTGAGCAACGGATTAATCGCAACCTGCAGTAATGCCATGCCACTGCCAATGAGGAACAATGAACATAAGAACACCGGATAAATGGGATTAAATGCAAACAGCAAAGCACCCAGCATGGCTGTTAAAAATGCAGCGGTCATGCTGACTTTTTCCCGGTATTTCTGTACCAGCACCCCTGCCGGGATCGACATAAGCGCATAGGCAATAAAAAAGGAAAATGGCAGCAAGCCCGTCATGGCACCGCTCAAATCAAAACTGTCACTGACGTTTGGATTGATCGACCCCAGGATATTGGTGAGAAAAGAAATCACAAAAAACACCAGGAAGATCAGTATAAGGAGGTAATAACTGCGTTTCATCTTACCCCCCTATCTTTACTGTTGCGAACAGGGTGGCCAACACGATAAAAACAACCCCGAGGGCTATCAGGAAACCCGCAAAATCCTGATTGTTCCATTTGTATATCTCAAGCGATGTATTCGGGAAAAGCAGAACTTCTTTCGATTTTTCAGGATCTGCATATGTTTTTTCAAGATCCTGGGCATCAATGTCACGACCTAACCCCCTAACCCTTGTTCGCATTTTTAAAAAGAATCGTTGTGTTTTTTCATCGGCCTGCGGTGCAGTAAACAAGGAGACAATGATCATAAGGAGAAAGGGGAATATCAGCCGGATGAGCATCCGGAGAGTTTCATTAAAGGCATAGGGCTTGAACTGGAGTTCAGCACCCAGGGCTTGTAACACAATAAGTTCGGGGAAACAATAACCGCGTGCCTCTAATGTACCGTCATTATTTAAGGCAGGTTCTTTTGACCAGAATATAGGTTTTGAAGGTAGATCGAAGGTTTTTGAAAACTTCTTTCCTTTAGTAAGTGCATCCGGACAAACACCTGTTGCTTCTCCTTTTGTACTGCGTAGTATCCAGTCTTCAATTTCCTTTGCCCGTTCTGCCACATCCATCTCACGTGCGACGTATGTACGGACCACCGGTTCGGGTAGTGTCCTCAGCAGGAGTTTTTCATTTTGCTTCAGCGATGGCCACAGATAGGGAAGTACTACCGGTATCAGGTAAAAAATGGACACCGTAACCAGCATGGAGGCCCATGCACCCTGCCGGTTAGCCCTTCGCCACTTTAAACCAAGCCAGAAAGCCGCTGCAAAGATCACAAAGAACTCCCAGATAAATTTTAGAATTTCAAGGATGCTGTCGAATTGAATGGAAATGATGGTACTGCCGATTAAAAATAAGCCTCCAAGGATACGGCCGGCACAGACATAATGATTTTCATTTTTATACGGGAAAAGAGGCTTATACACATTGTGCAGCAATAATCCCGACACAGTAAGCATGAGAGCGCTGGCCGTTGACATCAGGGCAGCCATCATCGATACGATCATGATTCCCACAAGGCCTATGTTTAAAGATCCCAACAAGTCATGTGTAGTTATTCCCCATACCAGGTCGGGATTCTGAACTTTGCCTGTATACAGAAGCACGGCCGACAATCCAACCATCCCCCACATAATGGTGCAGAAGCGTTTAATGAATCCGCCTGTTACAAAACCAAAACGGGCCGAATATTCATCTTTTGCCGCCGCATTGGTGACCAACTGATTGGGTTGTGTTACCACTGTAATACCCGCAACCAATGATGCTGTAAGAATAAAGTACCAGGTAAAATCAATAAGGGTGGGTGCTCCGAATATCTCAAAAAAGGATTGGGGCAGTTTATCATGCAGAATGTTCAGTGCAGATTCATCGGCCGCCGTTCCGTAAATTGCTTTTATTTTCCACCATGCAAAGGGTATTAATATGAATGATAAAATGATAATAAAGAGTCCTTGCAGCATGTCGGTGTAAAAAGCTGCTTCCAGTCCGCCCATGACGGCATACACCAGGACAATAAGGCAAATGATCCAGACCAGTATGGATTCATCGACGTAGGAAAATATACTTTCGGGCTTACGTAGCCGGAGCTCTTCGAGCCTGGTTTTCTCCGAATCATTCAACATAACATAGTCCTTTGTTTCAAGTTGGCTTAATTCAAGAGCCAGCGCACGCTCCTGCTTTTCTTCCGGTGTATAATCCTTTTCCAGTTTCGGGGTTATGGCCATGATGGTTTTATTCATAGCGGTATAGCCTACCGAGAGCAATCCCATCATACCAATGGCCCCGATTATGGCATAGGTGGCAGCCATCTTTTTTGATCTGTACCGCTCCTCATAAAAATCGCCCATGGTTATGATGCGCATCCTCCTGTGCCAGGGAGAGGTAATCCAGAACAGCGGAGTAGAAAAAACCATCAACAGGGCACTCCAAATGCCGGCAGCGCCGTTCTTAAAAGTCGTGGTAGCTACCCCAACCGGTCCGTCTGCAGAAGTTGCCTGCCCGAAACTGGCAAAAGTCTGTATGAGTTTGCCGAACCTCCGTCCTCCCAACAGGTAGTCTTCCTGGCTTTTAATTCTTCGGCTTGCCCAAATACCGATAGCAATAACCACGGAGAAATAAATCCCAATTACAATGATATCCATTAAATCCAGCCCAAACATAAGTTGTGTATTATTGTTAAATTATCTGACTGAAATCCCCTCGCATTGTTGAAATTCCATAGCCTTCTTTCTTTCAGGGAAAGCTGCCCTGCCTTTGAAATTGATTACGATAAGGTTTTTACACTGGTAGGCAAACAGGGCATTCCCAAAATATTTTTCTTTCTGTTTTCCCCACATTACCCTGCAATTCTTAAGCTCAATATGTTCTGCATTTTCGATGTAAAAGCCTGCAGTATCATTCTTCTTGAGGCCTACTGTAACCGAAGGCCTCAGATCATAAAAGCCTCCACGATAGCGTGTGGTTTTACCGACCTCAATTTTAACATTCTGAAATTTTATGTCGCTGATCATTTCATTTTCACCTCCGACGAAGATACCGTTTTCACTTACCGCTCTAATATCCAGAAATGCGATATTCCTGATTTTACCAACACGTCCTTTGATCTGTCCTTTGGCAAAACGCCAGTTTGCATCTTTGTTATTCCCCGGTTGCCGTTTGTAAGCGGTAACATATATGGGCTCGGCTTTCCCCCACCATACATCGTCAAACAGCCGTCCTTGAATTGCAATATCTTCAAACCTGATGTTTTCAACTATGCCTTCATCACGGTTCTGTATACCGATGCCCCGATTGCTGGATAAAATGATACAGTCAGAAAACGTCACATCACGGATCGCATCCATATTTTCACTGCCCAGCTTGATGGAACATGAGGTCGATTTTAATGTGCAATTCTTTACTGTAACATTCTCAGTGGGTCCAAATTCCTGGTACTCCCTTCGTGTTTTCAGACATATGCAATCGTCACCCGATTCAATATAACAATCACTAATATGTACATTTCGGGAATGGTCGAGATCAATCCCGTCGGAATTGCGGATCTTAAGATTATTGTATATTTTTATGCTGCTGATGAAAACATCCGTGCATCCTACCAGGTGTATGCACCAGTATGCCGAGTCTTTAAAGGTGATATCCCGGATGGTAAGGTTTTTAAAGTGAACCGGAGTAAAAAGGTGGGGCCGGCGATCGAAGGTATCAAAAGGCTTAAGTGCGTAGGCAGCTTTCTCTTCAGGGCCCATAAAAGCAACACCATTACCGTCAATGGTACCCGATCCGCTTATGGTGACATTTTCTGCAGCTTCACCGCCGATCCAGATGCTGCCTTCGCCGTAATTCCCCCTGAAAGCACTTCGTGTATAAACAGATTCATCAGGATTGGCAACCACCCTGGCATTGGCTTCTACATGAAAATTGACATGGGATTTAAGATCAAAGGGTCCTGTCATATAAACACCGCCTGAAGGAACCAGAACAATGTCTCCGCCCTTTGCCGAACAAGTATCAACAGCTTTCTGGATGGCAATGGCATTATCCGTTTTTCCATCACCCACTGCCCCAAAATCGAGGATATTATAAATGGTTTTTCTCTGCATGGTGATCATTTTCCTATCGCATTGGCATCCGTTTGTATTGTTATGAAAAAGCTACAATTCACCTGTTATACGTATTAAAATTCCATCATCATACAAATCCTTAATGTTCACAATAAAAAACAATTCGTTATTTCTTACAGCTCTGCGGTAGTAATAATCAACTTCAGTGTTTCGCCGGTTTTCACGGCGTGTCTTCATATAAAGCCTGCGACCGCCTTTTGTGGTATGCCATTCGGTATCAGGCCGCAACATATTCATGGCATCCAGGGCAAGTGCTTTATCCGATTGTTCGACATCCGACAGTGTGTGGGAATAAATCCGCCTGAAGAAAATGGCTTTATTCCCGGTATTTGGGGGAAGGCTTATCAGGCTACCTGCCTTTCCATGCGGATAGATTTCGGAATGTATGAAATGATTGGTATAAAGCCATAGCTCACCGCTTGTATACTTCAGTTCTTTTAAAGCCTGTATTAGAGCCAGTGTGGTTAATTTGTGATCGGGATGAATATCGATCGCGGGATAAGGGGTGACAATCACTTCAGGCTTTTTTCTCTCAATGATGGTCTTCAGGTCGTTCACAAGCGAATTCCATGTTGGTGAACCGGGCAATGAGTCAAGGAATGAGGAAATGTTCATTTCCCTGTAACGGTTAATGTCTTCTACTCCTGTATATCGTGCCTTTACAGGTTGTAAAGGCGCAAAATGCATATCTTTCAATGTTGCATCGAAGTACCCGAGATTAATACTATTCTGTGGATCCAAACCAGCCAGCATAGGGATTGTTATACTGTTCCAGAGCCGGACATCTGCTTTTTTGCGGTAATGTATCGTATCATTGCTGTAAAGCTCATCATATATTTTTTTACCGGCGTCTCCGACTGTAATGGTCACCACAAAAGCATCTATATTTGCCGAATACAGTCCATAGGCGGCTATTTCGGCATCATCGGGATGGGGCGCCAGAACAAGTAGTTTCCCGGAAGCAATACAGGGATTTTTGTATAGAATAATCCGGGCACTGTCCGATCTCAACCGGCATTGTTTCAAGTCAAGTTGTATGCACTGCATATTATGTTGTACAAAATCACTCAGGTTGATATAGCGCAATCCTTTTGCACGGTATTCAACATATTGGACAGCCCTGATGTTTCCTCCCTGCAATTCAATTTTTGGCTGATCACCCAATCGTGGTATCCGGGTTTTTATATCCAGCCCGATAAATGCAGTATGAAAGCTATCAGCCGGAAAATTCAATTCAAGCCGGTTTCCGGCAATTACCAGATCGATGATGGTTGCATCAGCCGGGCTAAATGAATAATAATAATCAGCCCTTTCATCGTATTCCTGTGCTGTTGCGATATAAGCGCAAAAAGTCAATAGTACGATGCACACTGAAAACCAGCGCATCAACGGGCAGATCTGGCAAGTGTTTTTGTTTTTCATATCACAAGGGCTTCCGGAATCCTGGCTGACTTTTATTCTGCATGTCATAATATATTTTCAGGGACAATTACCCGGTCTGATTCAATTCCCTGCATAAACAGTTGCAGGCCACAACCTCCGCTAGCCTGAAAAAATTCAACCGTTATGGGATGATAGCCTTCGTGGAGGAAAATGGATCCTTCCACTTCATTTATCGCGTGCCTCCCGTCATTTGACACAAGCATTTCTTCTCCGATGGTTTTTTTTGAGCCATCGTCGGAAGCCAGCGTAAAGACGTACATCCCGGTTTTTTCAATTTTAATGAATCCCGAGAATACCAGTCCGATATCATTGACCGGAACCTCTTCGGGGTATTCAACCACGGGAACAGTACCTTCTTTCTGAATGTTCAGTTTTGTAAAATCGGGCAACCGGTACCACGATCCTTTATACATGCTGTATTTCAACCCCGGTTTTGCATTATTCACTTTTACGGAATTATCCGGTATGTTTAGATTCCCTGTTACCTCAAGCACAACCACTGAATGTGGCGGCATTTTTACCTCAATATTACCTTCATCGAGACTGAATTCTGAAAATGGCTGTATGGTAAGTGTATTTGGCTTGTCAAAACTGTTATGGGCATTCAGCTTGTCAGCGGTAAGTATTTGTCCGGTTATGGATGAAGCCTTGTATCCTTTCAGCTGGCAGGTCAGGTCCTCTGTTTTTTGAGCGTGGAGATTACAGACGGAGATGTGTATTTTACCATTTTGATCGAGGGAAGATGAAATATTCAGGGCCGGAACCGTATCTACCTCATAAATATAGTTGTCGCTTTCAAGGGAGGAAGGTATTAAGAAAGCATCGTGATGTACTTTGTACATATCAAAAACGTGGTATGTTGGTGTCAGCACCATCTTTTCTCCCTGGGTCAGGATAACCGATTGCAGTACGTTCACAATTTGAGCTATGGCCGTCATCTTAATCCGGTTGCAATGATTGTTGAAGATGTTAAGGTTGATTCCGGTAACCAGAGCATCGCGCAATGAATTCAGCTGAAACAGGAATCTTGGATTGGTGCCCGGTTCCACCTGGTACCATGTGCCCCATTCATCAACTACCAGGGCCATATTATTAAAGGGATCGAACTGATCCATTATGGCGGAATGCTTGCTGATCAATTCTTCCATGAAAAGTGTACTTTTCATAACCTTAAACCATTCATCTTCTGCAAAATTGGTGGCAGAAGCGTTCAGGCTGGTGTAATAATGAAGGGCCAGCCCCCAGAACCGTATTCCCATTTCCTGCATAAGTGTCTCCGTCCATTTATAATCGGCCGAGTTGGGTCCTACTGCGATCAATTTAAGGCGGTTATCTCCATGATTTTTAAGGAAAGCTGAATATTGCAATGCCTGGTCGGAATAATAGCCGGGTTTCATCCGGCCTCCGCATCCCCATGATTCATTGCCGACACCCCAGAACTTAACACCCCAGGATTTTTCACGACCGTTGGCTTTGCGCAGGTCGGTCATCGGACTTTCGTTATCGGAATTCAGGTATTCGACCCATTGTGACATCTCCTGCACGGTCCCGCTCCCTATATTTCCGCTGATGTATGCCTCACAGCCGAGCTGATCACAGAGTTCCAAGAATTCATGCGTGCCAAAGCTATTGTCCTCGGTGACACCGCCCCAGTTGGTGTTGATCATTTTCGGCCGTTCGTTCTTCGGGCCTATACCATCTTTCCAATGGTATTCATCGGCAAAACAACCTCCGGGCCAGCGCAAGGCAGGAATCTTAATCTGTTTCAGGGCCCCGGCAACATCGGTACGGATCCCCTTATTATTTGGAATGGGGGAGTTCTCACCCATCCATAATCCTTCATAAATGCAGTGGCCAAGATGCTCAGAGAAATGGCTGTATACAAAACGGCTGATTTTGCTTTTCATCTTTGTGGCCTCAAGGATGGCCTTATTTTCCGTCTGGGCATACAAAGCTGCTGTAAGAAATAGAGCTGTTATTATGGAAAAAGTCTTTCGTTTCATGGTCGCTTTATTTTTTAGCATTGTTTTGACATTCATTTTCCGGGATTCTCCGGCTTTTATTGGGGAAAGGGCTCATTAAAATGGCAATACGGGCTCCTTCCAATAGTTCGGAATGCCTGAAAAAACAGGAATTCAGTGGTTTTCCGTTAATCGTGGCCTGTTTGATGTAAGGTGAATCCGGAGCATTATTAAGGGTCTCAATAACCAGTTCATGACCTTGGTAATAACGGGGATGCAGTGTAATGGTAACCTTATCAAATAGTGGACTGCCCAGTTCATAAACAGGGTTTGATTCACAGCCGCCCGTCATCTGAAAAATACCTATTTTCATTAATACGGCAAGGGCTCCCATAAGTCCCTGGTCTTCGTCGCCATTATACCCATACCAGGGTGACAGTGAGGAAAACACACTGTCAACGATCGTGCGTGACCAGTATTGTGACAGCCAGGGAGCTCCGGCATGGTTGAAAATAAAAGCAGCATGAGTGTTGGGCTGGTTTGAGTAATTAATAAAAGTCCTCCGGTCATTTATATACTTTTCACTTCCGCCGTGATCGGTCAGTTCGGGATGTTCGTTGCAGAAACGGTGCGAACGCGAAGCTTCAAACTGCCGGTTCAGGTGTGCAACAGCGGAATCCGATCCGCCCATCAAGTCAAACAGTGTTTGCAAATCGTGCGGTACAAACCAGGTAAACTGGGCACCGTTCCCTTCCACAAAACCATGGTCGTAAAGCAGTGGATCATAAGGCGATTTCCAGTTCCCCTTTTTATCTTTGGGAACCATATAATCCTGAACGGTATCAAACAAATTGACAAAGTTTCCCGCCCGGCTCATTAAATACTCAAAGTCAGCATTCTTACCAAGCGCTTTGGCAAACTGGGCTAAACACCAATCCTGGTATGCATTTTCAAGGGTCATTCCTGCACCGTCCTGGTGACTGCCATAGAGAGTGTCAGACAGGGGATAGGGCACATAGCCTCTTTCCATATAGTATTCAATTCCTCCTCCTTTTGCAGTATGGTGTTCATAGCCTGCTTTACTCATCAAACCGCCGGGCATGTGATTCTTTTTCAGGGCTTCGTATGCAAGGTCCCCGTCAAAATTTCTGATCCCTTTCTGCCATGCGCTTACAAAGAATGGTGTTGTGGAAGCACCCGTCATCACATAGGTGTAGTTTCCTCCCGACGGGCCACGGGGAACAAGTCCCCCATTTTTATAATATTCGAGAAATGAATTACAGAATTCCGAGGCGATTTCGGGATAAACCAATTGCCACAGGGTATTTAATGTCCATTGCACACCCCAGAAAGCATCGGAATTGTACATGTTGAATCGCGGATTGCCCTTTTCATCCAGCGGCAACTGGCGTATGGTCAATTGCCCGCCTGTGAGATCAGTATATTTCCCGTCGGCATCGCTGATGATCCGGCGGCCCTGAATGGCATGCCACAAATCGGTATAAAAGCGGCGTTGTTGTTTTTCAGTACCCCCTTCGATCGTTATCCTCGAAAGCATACTGTTCCAATGATCCTCCGCATCGGATTTTGCATGTTCAAGATCCCATCCGGGCATTTCAGCCAACAGGTTTTTAAAGGCTCCTTCTTCACTGGTATAGGAGATACCAACCTTCATAGACAAGGGTTCCGCAAGATCACCGAAACAAACCAGGATCTTCCCGTTGCATCCGTTCCAACGATCCACATCTGCATACAAACTGTCATTTGCATAAAGGAAAATATCTTTAACGGATTGACTGAAAACAGCTGTGTAATATACCGGTGTGCTCTTTATACGGCGAATGGTGGGACCGTTAACGACATATCCCCTGATCTCATGATCGCTTATCTGGCTAAAACCCCCTTCAATCATATCGGAAGGACCCAGATGACCACCCAGGTTAAAAATAATGCCTGCATTTTCACGCGGAGGAAAAGTATAACGGTGAATTCCGGTACGGAGGGTAGCAGTAAGTTCAACATGGATGGAATACCTTTTAAGATCAACAGCATGATATCCTGGCTTTACAATTTCGCTTTCATGAGAGAATGCAGAGGCATAATCTTCAAGGACAACTGCAGGATCTTCAGAAAAGAAAGTAACAGGCATAACTGCGACCCCGGCCAGTTGCCATTCATGAATATGACTGAAATCCAGGATGGTATCAATATCATAACGGTAGCCGCTGTTCCATTCCCCGTCGATTCTGTTATCAGGGAACAGGCTCACCAATCCAAAGGGTCGGCATGCCGAAGAGAAATAGAACCAGCGCGAATGCGCTGCATCCAGCCAGGGATAAACCATATCCACGGGGTGCATACCGGTTTCCTTATGGCATGAATATATCAGGCATAAAAGACAAAATGCCGGGGGTATTCTATGAAAAGGTATTCTTTTCAATGCCATATACTTTCTGTTTATAACCCTTCTACCATAATATTACAATCACTGTTGGATGCGGGTAAAACAATTTCCAATAATCCGTTCATGCGTTCCGTAAAATCGGCTTCTTTATTATTGATAAGAACCCTGTATTTATTCATGGGATTGAGACAAACGATCATGCTCCTTTTATGGGCTTTTGTGGTTTTGTCGAACGAAAGTGATGCCTCATAGGCTGAATGATCGTTGTTGAAAGTTTGGTTGTTGATCCATACCTCAAATCCGGCATTTACGGTTCCGGGCTTGTAATAAGCAGCAAACCAGTTAAGGACGGGTGCCGACAGGGCTCCGAACTGGTGCCAACCGGCACCACGCGCTATGTCTGCAATAAAATGCTCATAGGTGAAATATGTTTCGTCGGTTTCTTTTTTCCACAGTTCAAGGGCTGTATCGGCAATCCTGAAGGCATAATCTGTTTCCCCCAGGTCAAGCATGGTCTTCCATATGAACCACTGGTGGGGCATCCAGACAGCGCCGTTCCAGTAACCATCCGTCCGGTAATAGGCTGCCGCTTTATCGACCACACAAATGCCGGCCTGTGTCCACATATGTTCGGGTGAAAAAATCTTTTGGATCAGGACTTTTTTCTGTTCTTCACTGCAGATACCTGATAACAAAGGATAAGCACCGTCGAGCCCCATATTGTAATTCTGACCGCTTTCCGGATGTCTGAAAAAGCCGGCGGGATTATTTAATGAATCATGGATAACGTAACTGAAATATCCGCTTGCAGGATCCCATGCATATTTCTGCAAAGCTTTTTCAAACATGGCGATATCCTTGTCATAGATCTGCAAATCGTTTTTCTGATCCAAAACTTCGGCCGTCTTTCTTAGTATTTTTGCAACACGAATACAATGGGCTGTGGTAATAACGGGTGAAACGCTCTTTTTCAGCCCGCTGTCGCGAACGGCTTTCTGTGGCGGGTAATCGTCCCAGCCCCCGGAATTGTAAAAATAATCCCAGGTTTTAAGCAGGCTGGAACGAAAAGTCGCTGTGGTTGATGACCCGGATTTCCCGGCAAGGAATTCATAATATTGTTTCAGTCTCGGATAAAAGTAAGCCAGTAATTCATGCGACTGTGTTTTGTTCCATAGCTCAAGGAATGCATAATGTTGCACAGGAACCGGTGAACCATGATGAATAAAAGCCGACTGGCTTCCCACGGGAGTTGTATAAGCATTCAGGCATTGAATGGCTTTTTTTATATCAATTTCGGTAAGGCCCAGCGCTTCGAATCCTGAATCCCAGGTGTACAGGCTGTTCCACCATTTACCGGGTGTGAAATGACGGATGTATTGATTTTGGGTATAAATGGGGTAGACAATATTGGAGAGTATAGCTGCCTGCATCATTTTCTGGCTGAAAACGTACTTTTCTCCCTGCGAAAGAATGCTGGCATATGGATTCATGCTTTTCGCTTCTGGCGAAATATAGTGTTGTTTCCGCTGGTGGAAAGCTTTTATGGTGTTTTCGACCTCATGCAGCGAACCGGATGACAACAAGGCATAATGGATTTGTTCCGACTCTGCCTTCAATTCTATGGGACGCATAAAAACGTTGGTATAATGTCCGAGGCTGTCGCCGAAAAAAACCTTGTAATTATGCTCATGTACATATTTTCTGAAGATAATGTCGAGTTCACGGTCAAGCACTTCACGGATAATTAAGGGTGAAAAGTCCCAGGCAATTCCATAGAAAGTATTAACATCCGGATATTTAAGAATAAGTCCGAGAGGGATGTCCGGATATGCTGAAACAACTCCCGGAATATCATAAACAGGGATTATTTGAGGATAGATCTTTTGTTTGTAACCAATAATTTTAACAGCATCAATTTCCTCTGCTGGACCGGTGAAAAATCCGTTCAGCTCAACAGCAGCGCCTCCGAGTGATCGAAAGGAAAGAGCAACATAACCGGGGTTATCCATACTATAGGGCAGGACAAGCATCTCATATTTTCCGGTGCCATGCAATGAAACATCTTCATTAATCAGCCCGGTGATTTGCAATGCATTTTCCTCACCGGGTTCAAGTCTGTAACGGATGGCAAGCGATCCTTTTGTTGCTTTGTCAGCCGTGTTCAGTGTATAGGAAATAAAATCCCCTTCATTTGCGCCGAATTCCTTCCCAAGTGCTCTTCCGTCAAGGCAATCCGGTTTTCTTTCCTCCCCTTTCAGCCATCCGTCGTATACCAGGTTATCTGATGGTCTTGGTACTGCAAACTCGAGTTTATCGTATTGCAGAGCATTGATCCATTTTACATTTTTCTTGAAATCAGCTTTTATCAGGGGATATGCATCAGGATAGTTGATAAAGGCCAGCAGGTTAAGCTGCAGGGCTTGCGGTAACAATGTATTATTGACACATTTCATGCTTATCAGCACCGATGAAGAATCGAGAATGGAATAAGTGGCATCGACATAGACCCTGTCTTTCCATTCAAGTTCATACCTGTAAGTAATCATATGCATGTCAGCACTGATCTCCCAGGGATAATATCCTGATTCGAAAAGGACATTGGGCACCATGACCCGGTTACGGTAATAACCCGGGACAATCGTAACATCATACCGCATTCCTGACCGGATATCGGGGATATGAGAAATACCGGCATATTTTTTTGAATAGGGACCCCAGGCCGGCAGACAGATGATATCATGAGTATAATTCAATGCCTTAAAGTCGGTTTTGTTGAATAGTCCGAACTGAGCCATTAAGGCAGATCCTATAAGGGTTAGTAAAAAGCAGAGGAATAAAAAAGCTTTGTTCATGGCACCTTGATTCGTTTTTCATTATTATTCCTCAAGTACCTCTTGTATCGGAGTCCCTGTAGCTGAACTCGGGAACTTTATCTTAAGCAGGGTGGATACCGTCGGGGCTATATCGGTAATGGTATGGTACTGATAGCTTGTCTTTTTCCTGATACCAAAACCGTAAAAGATCAGCGGTATCTGAGAGTCATAATTGTAGGCAGTATTGTGCGTTGCACCCTTACCCATATTGGCATACCAACCCGGTTCCATTATGTATTTCACATCGCCGCTAAGCTTAAAATTAAAACCCTGCTGGATCTTGGATGCAAAGAAACCGGTATATTCCTGCTTCATCAATTGAGTAGCTGTATAGGTTTCGGCAATACCTTCCTGTGTCAACAAAAAGGCAGCAAGCATATCTTGAATCTGGGACAGATTCAGTCCCTTTTCCTGGATCAGGTCGCGGTTGAGATAAAACTGATCATTTCGGAAAGCAACGATCCAATTACCATCGCCAAGTTTGTTGTTGAGATAGTGCAGGGCATTCTCATACAGGTTTTGTTCGTTTAAACTGCCGGCGGGTATTTTGTTATCGACGAGAAAAAAGGGATTTTCACCTACACCATGATCAGACGTAAGAAACAATGCATAGTTTCCTTTTCCTATGTATGTATCGAGCGCTTTGAGCAGTCTGGCCAGTTCCCTGTCAAGTCGTACATAGGTATCATGGAGTTCCTTCGAAGCGGGTCCGTATGTATGCCCTACGGGATCAGTGGCTGAAAAGCTTATTTCCAGCAAATCGGTATAAAATCCCCGGCCAATGCCTGTAGTTTTAAGTATTTCAACAGCCAGATCCGTCAGAAGTGTATTGCTGAAAGGAGACCTGTTCAGCACTTCAAAATACGGACTATTAAGGGGAGCCAGTTCTTTAAGGTTATAGGGAAAAACCGGTTTATCCTTGCCGTTTAAAACAATTTCATAGGAATTGTCATCGGGCATGCTCATGCTGTAAGACTCTTCAGGCAACAAGAGATTCCATTGCTGATCAAGGTATTGAAATGCTTTTTTTGTTTTGTTGAATTGTATCAGCCAGTCGGGGAGTTTAGGCATATAAAAGGAAGTGGTTACGAAATTACCTGTAGTGAGGTCAAGCCAGAAGGCTCCATCGGCCATATGTCCCGCTGATAATACGGCAGCCCTGTCTTTGATGGATATGGACAACACCCTGGCTTTTCCCTGGGTGGCGATTTCCAGTTCATCAGACAGATTGGTCGGCAGTAGATTACGGGGTGAAATACCGGGTGAACTTTGTTCATTGCCAATAACCTTTTCT
Source organism: Bacteroidales bacterium (assembly GCA_016928305.1). Taxonomy (GTDB): domain Bacteria; phylum Bacteroidota; class Bacteroidia; order Bacteroidales; family UBA10428; genus UBA5072. The sequence goes on along the minus strand of JAFGKY010000002.1, from coordinate 47,227 downwards.
GAAGAATCGGCTACACAATATATGGTCTGCCTTTTGTCACGGTTATACCAGGAGTTGCCTATAATCCCGTGATATCGTGGAGTCGTTCCGGAATATAAACTTGCATGTCCTACGGCGGTAATAGTAGGGGTATAATTGCAATGTACGTTGCGACATACAGCCCCCTCCTTAATCAGTCGCTTGAATCCGTCATTGCCATACTGATCGTAATAGCGCAATAAAAAATCTTCGCGCATCTGATCCACTACGATACCAACAAAAAGCTTCGGACGGGCAGGAGGCTTTGATGAAGCCAGACCGCCATATGTCAGCATCAGGACAATTATAAAAAGCAATCGTTGCATTTGTTGAGGTATTTTTATATTGTTAATATAAAGCAAAGCTGCGAGAAAACATCTATTTCCCGCAGCTATATTAACTAACCTGTTTACTATGAGATGTTTCAAGATATGCTGTTCGTTCGCAGGAGTGAATATGACATCCGGGTTGTTCGTGATCAGCCCCTTATCAGGGTGCAAATTATATCAATCCATAAAGACTTATTCGGCCATGTACATTGACTTTTGTTTCAGGAAAACCCTCGGCTGAAAGAGTTATGCGGAAAACAATAAAATATGAAAAAGAGATGCACTTACCAATGTGCATCTCTTTTACCATGAAAAACTTACTATTTACTAATCTTCTGTGTGAAAGTGGAATCAGAAGTTTTTATGGTTATGAAATAGATACCGTTCTCGAGGTCCGATGTTGGCACAAGAACAGTTTTTTCAGAAATGCTGGTCATCCTAACCACTGTTTTGCCTGTTATATCAACGATAGTAACAGCCTCGATCGGGGATGAACCGGTGATTTGTATCGAGTTACTGAAAGGATTAGGATATACTTTAGTATCAACCTTTTTTTCATCAATACCAGTTATAAAGTAATTGGTAATCTCAGTTGGGCCGAAAGCTTTGACTGCGCCGCCTGTTGTTCCTGTGAGGGTTCCCGGATTATAGCTGACCTTGATGGATGCTGTGCTGCTTGAGATGGCAGATGCCAGAGTCAGAATAATGTTTTTAGCATCGGAATCATCGCTGGCCACGGAAGAAACCGTGAGAGCTGCATCATCCTGTTTAACAGCAAAATTGGCAGCCTCAGCAGAAGGATCGGCTATTTCGAAGTCAAATACCAGGGTAATTTGTGTGCCCGCTTCATTAGTGCTTCCGCTGACAAAAGCGGGAACGGCAGTTACCGTATCGATCGTAAATATGGCGCGTATATCGAATGTTGATACCAATGAACTCTGAACCTTGCAAACATATACACCGGTATCGGTACGGCTCACGGATTCTTTGACAAGAGCTGAATCAACATCGGTGGATACAGGTGTATCGTTGTAAAACCAAGTGTATACCTCACCATTTTCAATGGTTGGAATTGCCAAAAATACAGGATCTCCTTCGGTCAGGCTATAGTTCATAGATTCCTGGGCATACTGGAAATCATCCTTTAAGGAAGAATAATTGGCAACGGAATCATGGTATGGTTTTACATCGGCAAATGAAAAGAAATTGCCCACAAGTTCCACTTTCGCTGCATTTGACTTTGGCAGGTCAACAAAGGGGAGAGGGCCGACCAGTTTGTTAGACTGCAAATATAAACGGACAAGTTTGGTAGCGTTTACCAACGATGCAGGAACGGACCCGGTGAAGTGGCTTTCATGCAGGTATGCCTTTGTCAATGATGGCAGGTTAAAGACGGCTTCAGGGATTTCACCGCCCAGATAGGTTTGCTGGAAATTGATTTCCCCAAGTGAGGTCATCGTTTCAATGCCTGCTGGTATTCCTCCTGTCATACCGGTAAATTTTATCTGCAACCGGGTAATTTTAGTACAGTTCCATAATTCTGCAGGAATTGACCCTGAAAGTTTTGGTGCATTCTGAATTTCAAAACGGGTAATCTCTGTCAGCTGACCGATGGAAGGAGAAAGCGTGCCCCCCATATCTATTTGATTAAGAAACAGTTCCTTAACCCTTCCGGCAACAGTATCATAGGTTATATTTTGCCAGGTTTTTAAGGGAGCTGTAAGCCAGTTTCCGGAATTGAGCCAGTTGGTACCGTCTCCGGCATTGTAAATATCGACCAGGGCTAAAGAATCACGTTCAGTATCCGTAATATTCAGCGATACATTATAGACAGTCCGTATATCAAACGGGCTTACCAACGAAGACTGAGCCTTACAAACGTATTTCCCTTCATCGGAAAAACCCGTAGGCGTGATTGTTAGTTCGGCATCATTACCAACCGGAACGATATCATCGTCTTTAAGCCAGGCATAGGCTTCACCGCCTGCAACAGTTCCGTTGATTGTAAATGCGATGCCCTTATCCACGAGTGTATCTACAGGTTCTTTTGCGTATTGATAATCGTCCTTTAAAGAAGAATAATTGGCCACTGAATCATGGTATGGTTTTACATCGGCAAATGAGAAATAGTTTCCTGTAAGTTCAACTTTTGCTCCGTTTGCTTTTGGAATATTCACAAAAGGAAGAGGTCCTTCAAGCTGGTTAGACTGTAGATACAGACGATTAAGTAAGGTGGCATTTACCAGCGTAGCGGGAACGGTTCCGGTGAAGTTGCTTTCATGCAGGTATGCTTTGGTCAGGGAAGGCAGGTTAAAAAGATCGGCAGGGATCTCGCCACCCAGGTAGGTTTGCTGAAAATTGATTTCACCAAGAGCCGTCATGGTTGAGATACCAGCCGGTATACCTCCGGTCACACCGGTAAATTTTATTTGCAACCGTGTAACTTTTGTACAGTTCCAGATCTCTGCCGGTATTGAACCGGTGAGGTTAGGTGCTTCATTTAATTCAATAAGAGTGAGTTCGGTGAGTTGGCCAATGGAAGGAGATATGGTTCCACCGTTGCCACCGTATCCGATAGCATTTAGGGATAGTTTTGTTACCCTGTCACCGGTAACAGTAATACCAACCCAGGTACTTACATTTCCGGTAAGCCAGTTGGTGTTGTTGGACCAGTTTGGCCCGTCACCGGCATTATAAATATCAACCAGCGCTAGCGAATCTGCCGCTAATACTTGTGCTTTGATACTCTGCATATTCGTCATGCAGAATATGGCTAAAATTAATACATAGATTTTTTTCATAGCAGTAATTGTTTATTTAAACATAATAGTTATTGTATTTTGATGAATTGGTTCCGGTATATGTTTCCCCTGGTATCCGTAACTTCAATAATATACATGCCTGGCCTGAATGAACTGATATCGATCATCTGCTGATCCGTTTCAGGTCTTGTAACGCATTGCCCCATTAGATTATGAATGCTTACAAACCGGTTAACCGAACCACGTGGAAGCATAAGAAACAATAAATTTGTAGCCGGATTGGGATAGAGTAACAGTGTATTTGTCAAAACGGGTTCATGAACCGATACAGGCCAGACTCCAAATACTGACCTTGCCGTGTCGTTGCCCGCAACAACATGGTTGCGTAAGAGGGGGGAATAAGTTTCCCATACATCTCCGTTCCTGTAAGCATATGTAACAGCATCACCGATATTATACCCGGATACTTTTATTGTATATTCGTGACTGCCCGCACCGACCTCAGTCATTGTCAGTCCTTCTGTCCAGTCATCTTCCAATCCCATTAAGTAAGGTTCAATAACGGCACTCGGATTATTTTCTAGGTAATTCTTCATATCGACAATGAATACAATGGAATTGGTGCGGAATCTGAATAATGAGTCTCCGGTAAGAGTTTGATTTAAAACTCCGAGGGTAAGAACTGAACCTTTGCTGATCAGAGAGTCAATGTTTTCCTGAACGGGGGTAATGGTTATAACAGTCTGTCCCAATTCATTTACAACAATATTGGTATCATATTTGATTGCAACTTCACGTGAATAGGCTTCCCACGTGTAGGTGCCATTTACAAGTTGTAACTGTTTTGTCCAAGTGTGATCACCAGCGGTTTCATCACCGTTGGTTCCGTCATCATACAGCTCGAATGGCAGACTTTTCAAATTACCTTTTATTACTATTCTGTCGAGTTTTCCTGTGCCGTCGATAACCTTCAAATTAAGGGAAGTAAAATTTGCTTCTATCCTATTTTCAATTGGAATATCGGTAAAGGATTGAACAGCAGCGCCGTATAGTACACACAGGCTTCCTTTTAAATAGGATATAACCAAAGTATCAGTTTGATATAATGTTTCATTGACCACTATTTCTATTTTTCTTGATATTTCATCGTCTATATCTCCTTTGACCAGTGTAATGGCTTCAATCGGGATGTCACGGTTACCTGTTATTGTGAAATCCGACACAAAAAATGTCTCAGGATCAATATATTGGTCAAATTCAAGAATTACGCTTCCACCGTCTACCCGTGTAACGGCGCTTTTCAGACCTGGTGTGGGCCTGACCAGGTTTTGTATCGTATCGGAGAACGAGTTGAGCATACCCCCATTAACATCTGCAACGGTGCCCTTTGTATATTCAATCGTTAAAATATCACCCATGAAAAGCGATGATGCGAGATTGAAGGTATAAGTATCTTTGAGTCTGCCCGAAAGGCTTATTTCTGAAAAGGTGACGGTTTCACCATTCCTTTTTATTGTAAATTCAGAAGCTTGTGCTGCAGTAGGGGCAACCATGGGTTTGCTGAAAGCAAGGGAAATAGTATTACCGTTATAAGATGTATGCGCTTTTGTATGAACAGGTGTCGAAGGAACAAAGGTAACATGAATTGTTTTTGTAAATGTATTACCATAGTCAGGCCAGGAGTCATTCGATTTTACATAATCATTCTCGAGCAATACGGTATAATTACCGGTATCGCTAGCAGTCACATTATTATCTGTATAAGTTGTGCCCGTTATATAGGTGCTGAATCCCTTTTTATACCAGGTAGCAACACCATGAATACCGGCTTCATGGCATGTAAGGGTTAAGCTGCTGCCGGGTGTTACAACAATTTCCTGTTTCCTGCCCACATTATTCTGATCACGGGCTTCATATTTATAGTTATTTCCCAGTGAAACAAAATAATCAACTGTTTTTTCAATTGTTGCCCATGAGAGTCGGTTACGGTACAGGAATAAAGTTCTTCCGCTGGTTTTATTGTAGTATACGTCCAATACATCCTTGTTGACGAAATTAAAAGCCGGCATGGTATCAAGAAAATTATCCCTCAGATTGGCAAATTCAATATTGCTGCAATTACGGAATGCATCACTCAGGGCTCCGGAAAAGAAAGCACCTTCGATATCGATTTCCAGCATTGTGGGATGGAATAATTCATCCGGCAATTCCGTACTCGACAAACCAACATTACCGTTTACTTTAAACCACTCTAATGCAGTAAGCAATCCCACTTCTTTTGGAACATAGCCCTTCAGGTTGTTCTCACCGGCCGAACGCCGGCTCAGGGTCGGACGCAGGTGCACTACTCTCCAGGCTGAATCAGGTTCGTCGCTAATTTGCTGCTTTCTCAACAGGACACCGAACCAGTCCTTAACTGGACCTTCTAGCCATTTCCCCATACCTGCATAAGGATAATCTGTTGTATAATAGGTTAAAACCTCATCACTGAGAAAGGCTATTGAAAAACCATCCTGATTGGAGATCCAGTTTGGACCATCAGTAGCCCGGTAAAAGGCTACCAGAGCAAGGGAATCCTGTTCCGAACAACCGGTATAGCCTGCATAGCCTTGTGATCTGGCAGAGAAGGCAGTGAAAAAGCAAAGGCTTAATATCACAATAATTCTTTTCATTATCCTTTAATTTGAGTTACCACATCCATTTCAAATACATAACAGACACCTTCATAATAATCGGAATTTGCCGGATGGATGGCAGAAATCCTTAAAATTCCGTAGTGATAGGGATTGCTTGAAGCAAAATCGGTTTTAAAACCGATAATATCACCAACCTTGATGTTGGTAAGAGAGGTTGAGCCGCCATCTACATTATAATTTTCAGTAATTTGTGAAACGGTTGCATTATTAAGGTTATTAAACTCTTCGCTGCTGACAGCTTGCAGCAGCTGGAACCTGGTTTTATTCTTAACCGCGAAATTGCTTTCAAATGTACCGTTGTATGGAGCTAAAATAGTGGCAACATCGTTGCTTACCACGAATATGATATCAACGGATTCCTGAACCTTAACATTCGCTTCCGATATTTCGGAATAATTTGGCAGATAATGGAATACTGTTGCGTCGAGCGTCGAAAATCCATCCGCTTTGTCCGCGGTTTGTGTATACATGGTTACTTCATTGTACTTAACAATGGAGGGTACGGTATATACTTTTTGCGTATCGCTTTTCATGCCTTCTTCATCAATCAGGGTGAGCATTATGAATAGGTCAACGGTATCCTGAGTGATTATATAGTTGTAATATATACTGAATTCACGTGTACCTTCCTGAATGGTACCGAAAGCATGATCTATCAATGGATCGATGGAATAGGGATCGATTTCGAAGCCTGATCGCTCTGACCCTGAAACGGTGGAATTGACTATGAGTGATTTAATATCGTAATTCGAACTGGCCTCAATATGAAATCTTATGGTATCTCCGATGGCCCCTCTGTCGTAAGTCTGGAGTGACACATTAAAAATGGCCGAAGATTCCTTGTAATCAACTCTATAGCCATCTTCAACATTTTCGCAGGAATAGGCGGCGATAAGGAAAATAATACCGCCGGATATAAATTTGAAATGCTTGAATATTTTCATGGTTATGTTTTTTTCGTTTTTTATTTCCACCAGAACATTGAATTCCAGTGTTCCGTGTACCAGTTTAAAAAATTAGTGCCAAAATCCGGGAAGCTCTCTCCCCTGTAAGGATAATCCGAGGGGTAATCAGGTTCTTGAAAAACCGGCATCTGCAGCCAGTTCTGACCTTTTGGTTTCAACAGCCACATAAGGGCTTCGTTACGGGTTTCCTGGTCGGTAATCGGAATATCAAATCCGGTAGCATTGGCTTTTTCGACATTCACGCGGTTGGTTGATGACTCCGATGCCGGATAGGCCGATCTTGAAGGAAATTTCGTGGCGCTTCCGGTTGACGAATAGGCATTTGCTCCTGAGGAAGCTCTGAATTGAGGAAGCATTGTCCTGCGGTGATCGAAATAAGGTTCGAACATCATCAAAAAACTTGCAATCCACTTCTGTTCGGCGATAAGCGTAAGTTTATCCCTGCCTCCTTCATAATTAACATCGGGCTGGGCAAGATAATCCGAAACAGAAGCAGGTCCGGTATTTCCGAATGCACTTATATACTTACTGCTGTTAAATGTTGCATTGTACTGGTTAAAAGAAGCCTCAATAGCCATTTCATAGTATTTTTGCGCAGAGAGGCCATTTAATAACCATCCTTTTTCAGCAGCTTCAGCAAGGAAAAATAACATTTCGGAATAAGTTGCAAGTGCCATAGGAACTGTAGCACATTCACTGGTTGCCGTCCCTTTGTCATCTTCAGTTCTGAAATATTCACCCAGTTTTGAGGCATAGTTTGAACCACTGTTCCAGGAAGAAGCATAAGCATTGTCTGTTGTGATGCCATAAATATGGCCCGCATATTTATCCGTTCCCTGATTAGACGGTAATACATTTTTTGTTGAATCTTCATGTACCAGTATTACAGGTTTTGCGTATATAGGCATTCGAGGATCGTTCAGAGAGACAAGTCTCTCAATAAATACATTGCTAAAAGGGGCTTCATCCATTTTTGATGATGCCAGGTTATAATATCTTGATTTATATTGGATACCATCGTAATGGAAGAATGCATTGTCACTGTTGGATTGCATTACCGGATAAATTTCAGGCTGTGTAAGAATTTCATTCAGCAGAGCTTTGGCTGAATCAGGAGCGGCATCTGACATGTACATTGCATAACGAATCAGCAATGTATTAGCGAATTTTTTCCACAACGCCATAACACCTCCGAATATCGGATCAGTAAAGGCATCTATTTGTGAACTTGGATCAACACTTAATCCTGCTGATTTTAATTTTGAAATCAGTGTGAAATAAATATCCTCTTGCTTATCGTAAACCGGATTTAATGGTGCATTGTCAATAATAGATTCAGAGTAAGGAATGTCACCAAATAGTAAAGTTAAATTGAAAAAATCGTAACACTCCCATATCGTGGCAATTGCCTGATAATTGATATCATTGTTTTCGATGGCAGCATTCCTCATTTGTTTAATAAACCGTACTGCCTTATATCCCAAAACCCATGGTCCTCCATCATTGGAATCATCAAAAGCATGCCAGGCCTGGTGCCTGTTACCCTGACTAAGACTAATGGTTTTTCCATGATATTCACAAACTGCGGGAGCAACATTCCAATGTATATAATCCCAGCCATGTACTACGTTATAAATCATATCCAGCATAAATTCACCAGGATCGAAATCGTATGTGGCAGTAGATTGCCCTCCGGTTGAAGGATTATTCGGATCGATATTAATATCCTCCTCCCACGTATCACACCCATTAAGGGAAAGCATAAAAAGTAATACAACTGGTATATAAATAATAATTTTATTCATGATTCTAATAATTAAAATTTACAATTCAGGCTAAAACCGTAACTTCTTACTGAAGGCATTTTAGAATTGGCATATCCGGGAACTTTGGTATCAAAACCAAAATCATTTTTTTCTTCGGCTACGCCATAAGTTTCAGGATCAATATGTTTCACCTTAGACCATACAGCCATATTCCTACCTATAAGTGCAACAGTTGCTGATTTGATGAATATTTTACTCATCCATTTCGGAGGTAATTCAAACGCTAATCTTAATTCTCTCAATTTAAGATAGGTATCATCAACAAGTGAATTTTCAGGTACAACCTCTTCCATTTGATTTGCCCAGTATTCCTGACCTGACTGACCACCAATTTTGCCAAAATTTTCCAGATCCTCAAGAGTGAGTTTTCTGTATGTTCCATCCAAATCTTCAACCATTCCGTTCGGAACAATACCGGTACGATTGTTTAGCAATGTGGCTTCAGATAAACCATACATATTAAGTTTTCGTTCAATTTCATTATAGATTAATCCCCCATACCGCAAATCAAGTAAGAAAGAGAGGCTTAAATTTTTATACGAAATTGAATTATACAGAGAAGCCATCCAGTCAGGATTGTAATTACCCAGCTGAGTTTCTTCTGTTAAACGTGTATCGCCTGAGAGGCTGTATAAACGTTCTCCGTTTGGAGCGTATTCATAGGATTTTCCATAGAAAGTACCTCGTCGTTGTCCTGGCGTATCATGAATATAAAGAAAGGCATTGACTTTTTGTGTTTTTGTATCTATTGTGTCATTAAATCGGTTCAGATACGAACGGTCCAACGACCAGTTAAGTTGACACTCCCAGGTAATATCATTAACCTGTTTAACCGGAGTAGTATTGATTGTAAGTTCAATACCTTTACTCTCAATCTCTCCGGCATTTGTAGTATAATAACTTTCACCACCACTGGTAATCGATTTAATTGTTTTAAGTATTTGATTTTTTGTAATACCAGTATAATAGGTAATGTCAATTCCTAACCTGTTATTGAAAAGACGTAAATCTGTACCAAATTCGGTCCCATTAGTTTTTTCGGGTTTTAGATACGGATCTGTTTCGGTATCGCTTGGCTCAAGGTAAGTCAATCCTGCTTTGGTAACAAACTTATATTTATGTTTAACTGTAAAATAAGGGCTTGGTACATCATTACCAACCTGGGCAAAACTACCCCTGATCTTCCAGAATGTTATTACACGCGGCAAATTAAACATTTCGGTTAAAATTGCAGAGGCTACCAAGGATGGGTATGAAAAATGGTTGTTGTCCGGATGCAACGTCGATGACCAGTCATCCCTTCGTGTTAAATCGATAAATATCATACCCCTGTAGTCGAGGTTTAAGAAACCATATAAACTGTTTCTTTCCAGCTTTGATATATTATCAGTAACTTCCATGTACTCATCCCTGTTGTTCAGGTTATACAGATCTACATATGTAAGTAAGTAGGAAATGCCTTCCAGCTTTTTATCAAATTCTTTCCTGAAATGTGTACCACCAAAAGAAACTTTAACTGAAAGATCATTAAAGAATTTATTATCATAAGAAATCAGAAATTCCGCAGTTCTGTCCCAATGATTAATCAGTCCCCTTTTATAATATCCCTGTAAGTTCCTGGGTTCAGCTAAATCATAAGTACTGTAAGCATGTTTGTCGTAATATTCATTATTGGTATAATTCGTGCCAAACCTTCCTGTCACGTTAAAATGTTTCAGAATATCGTAAGTGGCTGTTATATTGGCAATCACCTTACTATCTATGTAAGAATAAGGATTTTCATACAATTCGAAATAGGGATTATTTTCGCTTCGACGATAATTCCTTTGCTGATAACCTTCCAGTCCGGGCACCCAATAATCCTTCAAGGCACTTATATCTATACCCCTCGGAATAAAACGTACGTCTACCTGCTTATTGTTTTCGCAATTTGTTCGGATATAATTAATATTAGCGCTAACCGAAAGTTTATCGATTATCTTGAATTGCAGATTCAACCCAAGGTTATCCTTTCTTAATCCATTATTAGGCAAGATTCCTTTTTGATCGGTGTGGCTATATGAGAATCGATAACTTTCTGTTCCGGTTCCTTTACTAATTGAAAGACTGTTTACAAAAATATGTCCGGTCTCATAAAAGTCTTTTACACTATTCGGATAAGCCACCCATGGTTTAATTCCGGTAAACTGGGGTTTTAATTCACCGTCAAATTCAGGTCCCCAGCTATAGCGGGTATCATCCCAGTAAGGTTCATCATTTGTATTACCATCGTAATAGTTATATGCGTAACCATTGCCCATCCCAAATTTATTTTGGTATTCCGGCAATACAAGAGGATTTTGAAAGGTTATATTGGAATTAAAATCTACTTGTACACCTTTTAATCCTTTGGCTGACTTTGAGGTAATCAGTACTACACCGGCTCCGGCTTTTGAACCATACAATGCTGCAGCAGCAGGACCCTTTAGTACTGAAATGCTTTCCACATCATCGGCAGCAATGTCGTTGGCACTACCGGGTATACCATTAATAATGAATAAAGGATCATTGTTGCCTGCAAGTGATGATTCTCCCCTGATGACAATACGTGAACCGCCTCCTCCCAAGGATCCGTCAGCCTGGATGATGTTTACGCCTGAAACTTTTCCTGACAAGGCGTTTACTACATCAAGCTCCTTTACCTTGGCTATCTCATCTCCTCCGACTTTCTGAACGGAATAACCCAAGGCTTTCTCTTCACGCTTTATTCCCAAAGCTGTTACAACAACTTCCTCTATTTTTTCAAGGTTTGGGATAAGCACCATAACAATGTTTGTTTTTCCTTTAATCTCAATTTCCTCAGTATTGTATCCTACATAGGAAAATACCAGCGTGCAGGTATCACTCGGTACTTCGAGGGAATAATTCCCGTCGGCATCAGTGACGGTTCCGGTATGGGTACCCCTGATCAATACATTGACACCGGGAATTCCCTGAGGTTCATCGGGTGAAGTAACTTTACCGGTTATCTTTTGTGAAAAGACGGAAAGTGAACCGGAAAAAATCACAAAAAGAATGATAAGAATTTTCCTTTGCATAAGTGTTCTTTTTAGATTTTTTGTGCTATCTACAAATTATTCGTTATCAGGATATTTCGTTACCGGATTACGTGTTGTCATGATACCTGATAGTGACACTTTTCTCATATTTGTAATATACCTTCTTGGCAAATTAAAAATAGATCATGATTGGATGGAAAACGTTTGATTTATTACCCATTTTTGATGGTATTTTAGCTAAATTCGCATTTTTTTCATATGATAATGTAAAATTATCGTTATTTAATATCACACAACGTTTAATCATATTCAGAGTTTAATACATTGAAAGTTACTATTCATACTGCATTCCAGGGAGAGGTATCAGAGAACCCCAGCCCGATGGTTTGTCGTCCATTTCAAGTACAAGCTTCCCTCCATTTACAATGGTATTATGGTTGATCCATGCCTGTTCAAATGGGATCCCATTCAGTTTGGCCGATTTGATATAGGTATTCTTTGATGAAAAGCGGTCGGCTAAGATTACAAAATCCTTACCGTTCTCAAGGTGAATGGTGCATTGCCTGAAAAATGGCGAGGTGATCAAATAGTAAGGTTGCCCGGCATTGGGAAACAAACCCATCATGTGAAAAGCCAGCCTTGAAGACATGGCACCGGAGTCGTCATTTCCGGGGATACCGTCACGGTCATTGCTGGAATTCATATTGACAATCTCATATATATGTTTTGAACTCATATCCGGTCTTCCGATCCAGTGATAAAGGCAGGGGGCTAAAAAGGAAGGCTCGTTGCCAACATTATAGTAGCCATTATTGAAAAACGTATCGAGACGTTTCATGAAAGCTTCACTGCCTCCTGACATCTGGATCAGGCCCGGAACATCATGTGGAACAAAAAATGAGTATTCCCACGAATTGCCTTCGTAAAAGAATCCGCACCACCAGCAAACACAATTAGGCCATTCCTGGGAGAGGGGTGTATACCTGACCATGTTCCGTTGTCCTTCCAATACATCACATTGAACACTGTCAATCCATTGCCCGGCAGCATTTTTAGGCATGATAAATCCTGTTGAGCCATGATCTTCGACAGGTCTCCAAAGGTTTTTCCAGTTTTCAGCCTGTTGCATAAACCTATGGTATTCACCATTTCTTCCCAGTCCTTTTGCTACCTGGGCCAGGCAAAAATCATCGTAAGCATATTCCAGGGTTCTGTTACCGGCTCTAACAAAATTATCCGATACATAACCGAGCCTGTTGTAATCAACCAGGCCGCCCCTGCCTTCTTTTTCCTCATTTCCTCCCGGCGGCACTGTTGCATCCTTCAGCATAGCCTTTAGTGCAAGTCCGTAATCGATTCCTTTCATGTTTTTAACAAAAGCATCGGCGATCATTATCTCGGCATTTGATCCACCCTGTGTTCTGCCGTTGCAATTTCCGCTTCTGGCATCAGGCATATAACCGTCGTATTTATATATGTCAAGCAGGGCTCTGATCATATCGGCCTGACGGGACGGTGAAATCAGTGTAAGCAAAGGATGCGAAGTGCGATAGGTATCCCAGATTGCATAGAAGTCATCATAATAAGGTTCATCCGTTACCCATAACGGATTTTCACCGGTCCTGTCCGTTGGCATGAGCATGGTGTGATAGAGGGCAGTATAAAACATGGTTTTCATTTTTTTAGAGGCTTCGGGGTTGACCTCTAACCTGTTAACCAGTTCTTCCCACCGGTTCTGTGTTTCCGACAACAGTTTCTGAAAATCCCAATGGGGTACTTCCCTGGAAATATTATCGCGGGCTTTTAGTGCACTGATAAAAGAAATACCTATTTTCACCAGGATCGTATCTTCTTTCATGTCGTCAAAAAGAAAAAAGGCTCCTGTCTTTTTCCCTTTATCAGTTTGAATTCTGACCGAGGGAAATATAGCTTCGCTGTTCCAGGTTCCGCATTGGCTGAATTCTTTGCTAAAAACGGCAGTAAAATGTACGGTATATGCCCTTCCGTTATTCCAGCCCCCACGAATGCGGCTGTAACCCCGGACCTCATTGCCTGATACAATTTCAATTTCTGAGCCGACAAACTGTTGAGCCTCTCGTGCATCAGGTATAGACTCCTCCCCGAGAAAAGTCCCAAGGTCAATTTTTATGCCTTCGTTACCGGGTTCTGAAAATACGAAGCGGTAAAAGGCAACGCTTGGAGAACATGTCAACTCAGCCTTTATATTCCATTTGCAAAGGTTAACACCATAATAACCTGCCTGTGCTTTTTCCATACAGCGAAGCGATTCCTGATGAATGCTTTGGAATGTGCCGCCGAACGGCATGATCTGGATATTGCCGTATTTCGGACCACCACCGGTTCCGCTGACATGGACCTGGCTGAAACCATATAAAGGCACTGCAGTATCAGCTGAATAACCGCTGTTGGAAGACATGTCACAATCGGGTCCGGGCTTAGCCATCCCAAAAGGACAGGATGCACCGACAAAAACATTGCCTTCACCCGCTGATCCTATGAATGGATTGATAAAGGTATAATACGGTTGTGCCTGATCGTTTGGCAGTACCAGGAATGCAAGAAACAATATGAAGGGCAACCGCAGTTTCATTCTTAGTATTTTATTTCAGACAGTTTTACCGGACGGTTCTCAAGATAAGATTTCTTGGCTGCAAGGGCAATGGCAACTGATTTTAAACCATCATCACAGGAGACAACAGATTGGATCTTATCTCTGAGAAGGTTGCAGAACGTAATCATTTCATTGACATAAGACTGGGTATAGCGCTCCATAAAAAAGTTAAGCGGTAATGATTTGGTAACGCCTTTCTTTGAATAATAACGGTGGGTCTCGGGATAATTGTTATCGGCATTGATCATTCCTTCGGATCCGAAAATCTCAAGCCGCTGGTCATAGCCATACACAGCTTTACGGCTGTTATCAATGACACCAATAGCACCATTGGCAAATGTGAGTGTGATTATTGCCGTATCTACATCACCTGCTTTGCCGATTTCAGGATCAACAAGAACGGCTGCCTTTGTAAACACCTCTACTACTTCACTGCCGACGATATACCGTGCCATATCAAAATCGTGTATGGTCATATCAAGGAACATCCCGCCTGAGACAGCGCTGTATTCTGCAGGAGGAGGAGCCGGATCCCTGGAGGTTATCTTCAGGACATGCGGCTTACCGATCTTGCCTTCTTCGACCATGGTTTTTATTTTGAGAAAATTCGGATCAAACCTGCGGTTAAAGCCAACCATAAATTTTACTCCCGCTTTGAATACCGCATTAATGGCTTTTTTGATAAGGTCAAGGGATAGATCAACAGGTTTCTCACAAAAGATATGCTTACCAGCCCTGGCAGCCTCGATGATATATTGGGTATGCGTATCGGTTGGAGAGCAGATGACAACAGCTTCAACATCAGGATGTTGGATGATCTCCTGGTAGTCTGTTGTTACAGTTTTTATTCCGAATTTCTGAGCAAGTTCACGTGCGCTTATAATGTTGATATCTGACAGCGCAATGACATCGGCTTCGGGTACAGACTGCATTAGAGTCGCAACGTGCACTTTGCCGATTCTTCCGGCACCAATAACACCAATTTTAATTTTCTTCATAGGTATTTGATTACTATTTTTATAGAATTGATCTTATAATTCCAGGGTTTTTATATATTGACGGTTGCGCATTGCACAGGCTTTGGGATTGCCCATACCGGGCAGGACATCCTGCTCCACAACGATCCATCCGTTGTATTTCTGATCATGCAATTCTTTCACAATGGCTGGGAAGTTCACGGATCCTTTTCCCAATTCGCAAAATACACCTTCGCGCACCGACTGGAAATAGTCAAAATTCATTTTTCTTGATTTCTCTGCTATATCGGGACTGCAATCCTTGAAATGGACATGCCAGATACGATTTTTATATTGCTGCAGGGCTTTCAACGGATCACCACCTCCGAATTTGTAATGTCCCATATCCAAAACCAGGCCCAGCAGGTCAGGGTCGGTAAGTGACATGAGCATAGCTATCTCATCGGGTGTTTCAACATATCCTGCACAGTGATGATGAAAAACCGTACGAAGTCCTGTTTTTTCCATGACCTCTTTGGCTACCAGGTTAGCCCCTTCGGCAAAAACATTCCATTCAGCCTTGCTCAGCTGCAGGTTAGGGATTATTCTTCCGGCATGCAGCGTTCTTTCTTTCACACTTCCGTTTTCATCAGCCAGTACGATGAAGGCATCCTTATAACCGGCATCTGCCATCAGCCGGGCTGTGCGAACTGCGGCTTCAACTCCGTCTTTATGTTTTGAATTGTCTTTTAAAAATACCGGTACGAAAGCTCCCAGCAGTTCCAGCTCCCTTTTCCTGAGCTCTTTGCTGAGCAGCGCAGGATCGGTGGGCATAAATCCCCAGTCGCCAAGTTCGGTTCCCTCATAACCGGTTTCCTTCATCTCATCAAGAACCTGTTCAAACACGGCAGCGTGGCCTTGGAGATCAAATTCAAGTACGCCCCAGGAACAGGGGGCATTGGCTATTTTTATCATACGATTTTTATTTTGGTACATACAGTGCTTTAAAACTTTCTGGCCCATTCATCATGCCAGCGTTCAATGACCACTTTGATTTGTGTATAAAATTCAATGGCATGCTTTGATTGACCGTGGAGGTCGCCAAAGAAACTGTCTTTCCAACCGCTGAAAGGGAAAAATGCCATGGGGGCTGCAATTCCTATGTTCACACCCACGTTACCGGCAATGGCTTCATTTCTGAATTTCCGTGCCGCCGATCCGTTTTGTGTAAAAATGCAGGCAGCATTACCGTACTTGCCTGAATTGACCAACTTGATAGCCACATCAAGATTTTCAGCATGCATGAGCCCCAATACCGGACCAAAAATTTCAGTCCGTTGTATTTCACTGCCTTCTTTAATATTATCCAGGATCGTAGGCCTGATAAAAAAGCCACCTCCCGATTCCTTTGTATCTGTAATTCTGCCGTCAAGCAATACCTTGCCTCCCTCCTCAGTTCCCTTTTGAATAAGGTTTTCAATACGCAATTTGCTTTGGTGTGAGATCACAGGCCCCATGTCGGTATTGGGATCTAAACCGTTTCCTGTTTTTTTATTTTTAGCTGCTTCTATCAGTTTTGTGTTAAAAGTCTCCCTTGCTTTACCCACTGTGATGACAAGGGACGCGGCCAGGCAACGTTGACCAGCACAGCCAAATGCACTGTCGGTGATGATCTTCACTGCTGTTTCCATATTTGCATCGGGCATGACCACAACCGAATTCTTTGCTCCCCCTTGTGCCTGAACTCTTTTACCATTTGCAGTTCCATGCCGGTATACATATTTTGCAACATCGGTTGAACCAACAAAGCTGATCGCTTTAACATAATTATTTTCCAGGATGGCATCTGCAGTTTCCTTTCCGCCATGCACCATATTTAATACCCCGGCTGGAATATTCAGCTGACTGAAAAGTTCGAATATCCGGGTCATTGTCATGGGCACCTTTTCAGAAGGTTTTATTATATAGGTGTTTCCGCAGGCTATGGCGTACGGCATAAACCAAAAAGGTATCATTACAGGAAAATTGAAAGGAGCAATGCAGGCCCCAACTCCAAGGGGCTGTCTGATGACATATTCATCAATCCCGCGTGCAATATCTTCAGAAAAGTCACCTTGCATGAGCTTGGGTGCACCGCACGCCACTTCAATGTTTTCAATAGCCCTTATGATTTCTGCCTGTGACTCTACTAAGGTTTTACCGCATTCTTTCGTACAGATTTCCGCAATCTCACCGGCATGTTTTTCAAGGATGCTTTTCATACCGAACAAATATTGTATTCGTTGTGTTGCCGGTACATTTTTCCAGAGAGAAAATGCATGCTGCGCATGCAAAGCTGCTTCATTGATATCTTCTTCGCATCCGGCCGGTACATGATACATCATCAATCCGGTAGCCGGATTGATAACAGGCATCACTGTGCTGCACTTACTTTCCACCCACTTGTCATTGATGTAATTCCTAATCACTTCCATATGTTTTAGAGTCTCCTGCCCGTTTTGTATTGTTAGAAAAAGTAGCGTTGCATTTTTTTCTTCTCAGAATATGATTTGAAAGCTTCATTCACGGTTTGTATCTCTGAAATCCCGGCTACCGGTACTTCCCACCAGGCATAACCGGGAATACCTTTGTTTATATCGGTGTCAATTACAATAACAGTTACGTTTTTGTTTTCCCTTGCCTTTATGAGTGCCTCTTTCAGAGAGGGAATATCTTCAGCCTTAATGACCTCTGCACCCAGGCTACGGGCATTCATGGCAAAGTCAATGGGTAACAAATTACCGGACAACATACCTGTTTTTTCATCACGGAACCGGTATTTTGTGCCAAAACGCTGGAGACCAAGGGACTGTGAAAGGGAACCGATACTCCCAAATCCGTTGTTGTTCAGCAATACAATGGTATATTTAACACCCTCCTGCACCGCAGTGGCTATTTCGCTGTTCATCATGAGGTAGTTGCCATCGCCCACCATTACAGTGATCTCACGGTTGGGGCAGGCCAGCCTGGCTCCCATTCCTGCAGCGCATTCATATCCCATTGTGGAGTAACCGTATTCGAGATGGAATCCTTTCGGATCGGTGGTTTGCCATAGTTTATGCAAATCACCCGGCAAGCTTCCTGCTGCACAAAGCATGACATCATCGGAATGGGCCATTTCATTGACTGCACCTATCACCTCGACCTGCGTTACCGGTTTCTGATCCTTGCTTTGATGTACGGTGTCAACGTATTTGTTCCATTCTTTATTCAGTTTTTTGATTTGTTCCTGATAATCCTTTGAAGTAGAATAATCTTCCAGTAAGGCTGTTAATTCTTCCAGACAAGTTTTTGCATCTCCTGTAACCGGCAATGCATTGTGTTTATAAGAATCAAATTCAGCTATATTAATATTGATGAACTTAACATAAGGATGTTGAAATGCGGTTTTCGAGGCAGTCGTGAAATCACTGTAACGGGTTCCTATACCAATGACCAGGTCGGCCATTCTTGTAATCTCATTTGCACCTGGAGTACCGGCAACTCCTACCGCACCCAGATTCAGCGGATGGTTGTATGGTAGCGAGCCTTTGCCTGCAAACGTTTCGGTTACCGGTATACCGGTGCGTTCAACAAGCCGCTTTAATGCTTCCGTTGCTTCGCTATATATGACACCACCACCTGCTATAATTACGGGATGTTTTGCATTATGTACCCAGGCAGCTGCCTCTTTGAGAAGTGAAAGATCAGGGCGAGGACGGGGTACTCTCCAGACCTTTTTCAGGAACATGTGAGCAGGGAAATCAAAGACTTCGGCCTGCACATCCTGCGGCATGCATAAAGTCACTGCCCCGGTTTCGGCAGGAGAGGTAAGTACCCGCATCACTTCGGGCAATGAAGTAATAAGCTGTTCAGCACGGTTGATGCGATCCCAGTATTTCGATACTGGTTTGAAACAATCATTTACTGAAATATCCTGTCCCTGGGCCGATTCGAGTTGCTGTAATACGGGAGCCACATTGCGCCTGGCAAAAATATCCCCTGGAAGAAGAAGTACCGGCAATCTGTTGATGGTAGCGCAGGCTGCACCAGTAACCATATTGGTGGCACCCGGTCCAATGGAAGAAGTACAGATGTAAGTTCCAAGCCTGTTCCTCATTTTAGCATAGGCAATGGCTATATGAACCGATGATTGCTCATTGCGTGTCATGATGTACCTGAAATCAGGCGATTGCATCAGTGCTTGTCCTATACCTGCCACATTCCCATGTCCAAATATTCCAAGGCAGCCGGCAAAAAATCGCTGTTGCCTTCCATCCCGCTCTACATACTGATTTTTTAAAAATTCAATAAGAGCCTGACTTACGGTAAGTTTTTTTGTGTTCATTTCATCATTCCTTTCTGTCGTTTAGGATTATTTTAAAATCCTCCCTTCCCATCAACAAAACTCATAACTTCGGGTAATGTCGGGTTGAAATTCGAGCAGCCCGGTTTAGTGACCAGGATAGCCCCACACGCATTTCCCATCCGGCAGCTTTTGTACCAGTCCCATCCGTTCAGGTATCCATATATGAAACCACTTGCGAATGCATCACCTGCTCCCAGTACATTTACCACTTCTATCGGAAATCCAGGTACATCTATTATCATTCCATCTTTCAAAAAAACCGAAGATCCTTTCTCTCCTCTTTTGACAATGAGGGCTTCGATACCCAGTTTCATAATGGCTTTGATAGCCCCTTTTATATCCCCTCGTATTTCTGGTGCAGAGATCTGCTGATTTCTTATTTTGATCTGATCTGGATCCTTTAACATGGTAGCCAATATTTCCTCCTCTGTCCCAAGTGCGATTGTGCTGTTTTTAAGAAATGCCCTGGCTGTTACACCGTATGCGCGTGGGTCATGCCACTGGTCAGTCCTGAAATCCAGATCTATAAGGATAGGAACCTGATTTTGTACGGCCACTTCAGCTGCATAAAATGCGGCAGAACGACTCGGCTCAACATTGAGTGCAGTGGCTGAAATTTCAAAAAGACGCGTGGAAGCAATATTTGCTTTAATAACGTCATCAATATTCACTTTTGAATCAGCGCAGTTATCACGGTAATATACGAGTGGGAAATTGCTCGGAGGCTCAATACCCAGCACCACTGCACTGGTACGACTCCCGGGTTTGCGCGCAATAAAACGGGTTTCAACACCTTCATTTTCCAAAAAATGCAAAAGGAAATCGCCTATCTGGTCTTCTCCGACCGCTGTCAGGAGGGCTGATTTTAGTCCAAGCCTTCTTGCTCCGACGGCCATATTCAGGGGTGATCCTCCCACATATGCGTTGAATGCTTTAATGTCAACAAAGGGAGCTCCTATATTGGCCGAATACAGGTCAATGGAGGATCTTCCATACGTAATAACATCAAATTCCTTTTTCATTTTTTTGATTGTTCATTTCCAGTGTAACCATAGGAATCCTGGGATCCATACCTTTCCACGTGCCATGGATCCACCTGTGGTTTGGGTCATCACTTCCGGCCAAACTCTGATCAGTACCTGCCAGCACATTTAGATAGTAAACATTGTATCCGTGGCCGGCTATGACCGGATGGTAGCCGCAGGGAACAAGCACAAGGTCGTTATTCCGTGCCTCAACAATCTCATTTATTCTCCGGTCGTCCGTATATATCTTCTGAATGGCGAATCCCTGGGGTTTATCTGTTTTGTAAAAATACACTTCTTCCAGGTCCGCTTCAAGGATCTTTCCTGTGTAAGGATCTAGCTTTCGTGTATCATGTTTGTGCGGAGGATAAGAGCTCCAGTTGCCGGATGGCGTATAAACCTCCACGCAGATCAATCGCTGGCAGTCTGAACCGGGAGGCAGGATGCTGTTGATTTGCCGGCTGGCATTATCACCTCCCCTGTATTCTATACCTTTATT
The DNA here is from genome assembly GCA_016928305.1 of Bacteroidales bacterium. GTDB lineage: Bacteria > Bacteroidota > Bacteroidia > Bacteroidales > UBA10428 > UBA5072. The sequence continues at coordinate 26,094 of JAFGKY010000002.1, read as the reverse complement.
ATATATATCAACGGGTGTTATAAACTGTACTTCGTGAATTTCATCGCAAGTGCACCATCCACAGGCAATATCCATTTTTTCGCTTTCAGCTTTAATAGTGTATGTTGTACGGGGTGGTAAATACAAAGCATGGGGCAGTCCGCTGAACACATCTCTGCGCCCGTTTTTGGTTTTCCAGTTCCCCTTTGATGTATAGGCTGAAAAATCACCTGCCAATAATACAAAGATAAATTCGTTGGTGGTCGTATCCCCGGTGATCGTTTCACCGTTGCGCAAGCACCGAGCATTGAAATTCAGAAACTTCCATCCGGCCTGTTGATTCGTAATTCGCTGGTAAGGGTTGCCGCGTATGGGTTTAATAAGCAATATATCTGTATTAAGGTGTTTCATCCGGACAATTATTAGCGTTACTGATTATTAAATCCATACATTTTTCAGAGACCAGCTGTTCGAGGCAGTCCATATATTCAAGCCCAGGGATTGTCATATCAAACGCAGCGGGTGAATTTTGGAAAAACTCCCTGTGAACACGAGTCCAGAGAAGGCGTAAATCGGTTGCTATATTTATTTTGCAGACTCCCAGTCTGATAGCTTGCAGGATTTCCTTTTTTTCGAGGCCCTTCGCCTCGGAACTCAACTTGCCACCAGCACGGTTAATACGTTCAACCTCAATTGCGGATACTGAAGAAGCACCATGGAGCACAAGCGGAAAACCGGGTAACAGCGAATTGATCCGGGCCAACAGACCGAGTTGCAAACCTTGTCCCGGAGATAATTTATAAGTGCCATGGCGGTTGCCGACGGCAACAGCCAGGCTGTCACAGCCGGTATGCTCAACAAACTCCAGTGCCATTTCGGGGTCGGTGCAATAAGCCATTTTTTTTTCAACCGAGAATCGATCTTCAACGCCTCTTATAACGCCAAGTTCAGCTTCAACAGCAATTCCTTCATTATGAGCCCGATTGACTATTTCCCGGGTAATTTGTACATTTTTTTTGAAGGTCTCATGAGAGGCATCAATCATCACGGAATTATAACATCCTGATTTTATGGCATCTATGCAATGGATGGAATCTCCATGATCAAGATGTATGGTAAAGCATACGTCGGGATATCTTTTTTCTGTAGCTGCCAGGATATTATCAAGGATTTCAGGGTGAATATAGTTGCGTGCAACTGGTGTTATCTGAATGATAACAGGACTTTTGGCTTTGGCAGCCCCTCTGAAAACACCCAATATCTGTTCGGTGTTGAAAATGTTGAAAGCGGCAATCCCATACTTCCCGTATGCATCATTGAACAGTTGTTTAGTAGCTAATCTCATAATTCGTTGTTTGAATGGATGTTGGGGCTTTACATTTTCACTGTTGAACTCTACTTAAAATTAAATCCGCGAATCAGGCAAAAAGTGAGACTTTTTATCTTCTTCTGATGGTATTTTAGCTTTTTTTTTAATAAATAACTTTATTTAGCTAAATTTCGAAAAAAATAAGATGAAGCCTTTCTTTCAGAAACTTGTTCCTTTACCTGAAGAATCTATCATTTTTCTGGATGAGGAAATCCCGCATTTTATCGTTCCCTGGCATTTTCATCCCGAAATAGAGATCCTGTATGTGGTAAAAAGTACAGGTACAAGTTACATCGGCGACAGCATCAACAATTTCTGCGAGGGGGAGATCAGCATTATAGGAGAGAACCTGCCGCACTGGTGGAAAAGTGATCCACGCTTCCTGAAAAAAACGGATACCCTGAACACAAAAGCACTGGTTATCCAATTCAGGAAAGAGATATTTCATTCAAATTTTATTAACCTTCCTGAGATGCACCAGATAAAAGGCCTGCTTGAAAGATCACAACGAGGCATTCAATTCACAGGGGAGTCACGCAGACAATTTGGAAATCATATCAAACGGATTTTCAAATTAACAGGTTTAAAAAGAATTACTGAACTTATTATTCTGTTGGATAAAATGGCCGTCAGCAACCATTTTAAGTACCTTTCAAGCATTGGCTACTCGAAGATTGTTAATACTTATGATTTTCAGCGGTTTAATAAGATCCATGAATACATCATTCGCAATTTTCAGAAAACGATCAGTCTTGATGCAATAGCCAATCAGGTCAGCATGTCGTCAACCGCTTTTTGCCGTTACTTTAAAAAACGAACAAAAAAAACCTTTTTTACCTTTTTGAATGAGTTTAAGATTGGTCATGCCTGCAAATTATTATCAGAGAAAAGGATTTCGGTATCAAGGGTCTGCTATGAAAGCGGCTTCAATAATATTTCCCATTTCAACGAACAATTTAAACGTATTGTGGGGCGTACTCCCTCGGAGTACCAAGCCGAACATACGGAACAGGACATGTTTATGCTGTAGGATCGACCGGCAGTATTTACCTGTATCAGCATTCAAGCATCTCCTGAATCCTGATAAACGCTGCCCTGTACATAGTTTTAAGTACAAGCCGGGCTAGGTCAGTGACCGGAACCGATGTCTTATCGATCAATACCGTATCAGAGGTTGCCAGGACACCTGAACGGATGGAACGTATCTCCTTGTCAGCCGAATGAACCAGGCTGCATATACCGGTGAATTTAAAATCGGCAATTTTCTGTTCGATCAGCTGCTGATGGCGATGACTGGAAGTAACCGGTGAGTCAAGAAATAGGTCAATCCGGATGGGATCAAAAGGAAGAATTGTCTGAAACAGATCATCAATACACTCTTGCAGGATGGTATCGTCCCTCAGTTTTCCATGGAGCGAACCGGCATCCCTGAGAATGTTATCGGTACTGATAAAGACCATCCTTCCCAACCGGTAATTCAGTATGGTGAACAGCACATTATACCCGTCTATTATCAGGTGAACATTGGGGTGAAGGTTGATAAGACGGTTTTTACGAACGGATGATCCGGGTTCAGAAGATATACCCCTGTATAATATGGATCGCTGGTCACGTGTCAGCCTGTAACGATCGCCTACCATTTTGAGCGATCCGCGTTCGGGATATCCCTGGGACAACAAATAATAATAATCACGGCAGGCTGCTTTCAATTCTCCGGTTATCATTTCACCCAATTTCATAGATTTGAATATGAATTCCTGAACATTATCAGCGGATAAGATCGTTGGGATGAAGAATCCGTTGCCAGGCTCTTTCGATAATGCAGCAAGCTACATTAATGCCTGTGGCTTTTTCAAAAGAATGCCACTGTGGTGCCCGGTTTGCTTCGAGTATGTATAGTCTGCCGGATGTATCGCGAACAACGTCAACTCCCAGGATCCCTTTATGGCTGATATTCTTTAGTGTGAATCCGACAACATCTTCATCATGGGAAGCAATAAACTTTCCTCCTTGTGATGCATTACGTGCTATCTGTCCTTCTTTGGCAATTTTTTCAACCAAACCCAGGCATTTACCATCCAGCACCATAACACGGTATTCTTTTTCAACCGTGATATAGGACTGCAGAAGGAGAGCAGAACGGGAATAGGTTTCATGTGAAAAGAAGCTTTCGATGTAAAGAATTGCCTCTGCCGGTGTCCTGAGCAGACGTACACATTCTCCCCGGCTTCCGCGATTGGGCTTGCCAACCAGGGGGAAATGACTCTCGGAATTTAACATGCTGATGAGGCGGAGAGCATCATCCCGGTTAAATGCAATATAGGTATCGGGAGAAATATTATGAATAAAACCTTTTAATGATTCCTTCAGTTTTCCGGCCGGTGAACCACTGAACCGTTCAACCGGGTCAAGCAGATCGCAACCATTGTGATGCAGGGTTCTTGCCATCAGGGAGATAGACTCTTCAAAACCGTTTGTCTTTCGGATAATCAAAGTTGAAAGTCTTGACAGGTCAACGTTTTCAGTCATCACTGCCGGAATCCGTTGATGAGACCCAAACATAAAATAGAGCTTGGCCGGATTAATCAGCGCCACTTCATGATACAGCTTTTTTCCTTCTTCCAGCAACCGGTATATTTCGTATCCCATCTCATCCGTCAGGATACCTGGTTCGGATAGCTGTGAACTTGTGATTCCTAGTATTTTTGTCACAATTTTGTGATTTATACAAATTTAAAATTTCTATTGAAACCGAAGATGCTTTTTTTCTAATCCTTTTGTTACGCCCCGGAGAATAGCGTAAGCAATTATATCATCGTATTCAGACTGTGTAATGCGGCGCGATATGGCTGGTACTTCAAATGCCTTAAAGTCGGGACGATATTGGTCCATCAAATTCAGATACGTATGTTGCGAAAGTTCTGCAATAAAATCAATAATCCTTTTTGATTCATCTGTATGACCCGGCAGGATCAGATGCCTGACAATAAGACCCTGAGTGGCGATCCCTTGCTCATCAAGTTCAAGGTCTCCCACCTGCCGGTGCATTTCTTTCACTGCCAGACGGGCAATCTGAGGGTAGTTGTTTATCCGGCTGAGGTTGTATGCGGTTTTTTCGTTATGATATTTCATATCGGGCATGTATATGTCGATGATGCCGTCAAGAAGCCGCAGGGTTTCAACGGAGTCATATCCCGAAGAATTATATACGAGGGGAACAGATAATCCTCTTTCAATGGCAATGACCAGGGCTTTGACCATAGGCAGTACCATATGTGTAGGTGTAACGAAATTGATATTATGGCAACCATTGGCCTGCAGGGAAAGCATAATGCCTGCCAGCTGTTCAACGGTGATTGCAGATCCCTCACGCAAATGCGAGATAGTATAATTCTGACAATAGATGCATCGAAGGGTACACGACGAAAAAAAAATGGTTCCGGAGCCATACCTGCCAACCAGGGGAGGTTCTTCACCAAAATGAGGAGCAGCAGATGCTATCACAGGCTGAATGGTACTTGCACAAAATCCATCTGCACATTGGGTACGGTCGATTTCACAACGATGAGGACAAAGCGTACATTTGCGGCATATTGCTTCGAGACTATGAATCCGATCCTGTAATTCGCCATCATTGTATAACCTGATGTAACCGGGCTTTCTTTTCATTTACCATGGAATTCATTTGGATTAAGTTAAAAATATTGTACGGGATTCATGTTATTTTGATGTTTTTCTTTTTACTGCCCGGGTATTTTTTATATTTTCATGCCTGTTTTGAGTTATCACCTATACGGGGTATATTGAGCTTTTACGAATTCTTAAAAGGGTATTTACAACTAAATAATACTATATGGCAAGAGTAATTTCATCGGATAGATACACGTTGTCACAGTTATTCTTTCTGGTTCTTCTCAGGGTGTCTATCGGGTGGCACATGTTGTACGAAGGTGCAACGAAGATCATCAATCCCGATTGGTCTTCCTTTGGATACCTTATGGATTCAAAAGGATTGTTCGCCGGAATCTTTAAATGCATGGCTACCCACCAGGAAATTCTGCAAGTGGTTGATTTTATGAACATATGGGGATTGTTTCTGATTGGTCTGGGTCTGATTGCAGGCTTGTTTACACGCCTGTCGGTTATCTGTGGAATTGTCCTGCTCAGCCTTTATTTTCTGTCGCATCCACCGCTGGCAAGCATACAATATATCTTTCCACAGGAAGGAAGTTATCTTCTCGTTAATAAAACGCTGATTGAAATCATGGCCCTGTTTGTTTTACTGGTATTTCCAACCGGACAAGCGGCGGGTTTGGACAGGTTCATTCAAAAAAAACGGAGTTAACAGAATTAGTTATGACAAAAGATAAAACCAGGGGAAAGGATAGTATCCGACCGAAAAACATAGGCCGTAGAGATTTGATCAAGGGATTAGCGACTGTACCATTTATGGGAGCATTCGCTGCTGCATGGTTCCGGAAAAACAGTGTTGAACAACAGCTAAAGAATAATCTTCTCGAAGTAGTGAACCTTACAGCTGAGCCGATCGAACTGGGCATCGCAACCGGAAGCTCTAAACCTCTCAGGTTGGGTGTAATAGGCTATGGCTTGCGTGGCAGGCATTTACTGCGTGCCACCGGATTTGCAGAACCAAAATGGATAGATGATGCCAAAGCTGCCAACAAGACAAACAGGCTTGATACATCGTACGAGGATTTCATGAACCAGGAAAATCTTAATGTAGTTATCAATGGTGTTTGTGATGTGTTTGATATTCACGCAGAAGAGGCCCTGGTAACCGGTTCAAATGTTAACCGGGAAGGAACCAAAGGAAAGATGGGGCCACTGCCAAGACGATACAGAACCTACAAGGAATTAATCGCCTCACCCGATATCGATGCGGTGATCATTGCTACCCCCGACCACTGGCATGCCACGATGGCTATTGAAGCTGCCCGTATGGGCAAGCATGTATATGTGGAGAAACCTATGACATGGACAGTGCCGGAAACCTGCGAATTAGTTAAAGCTGTTAAAGAAAGCAATATTATTTTTCAGCTGGGGCATCAGGGCAGGCAAACGGAAAGTTATACAAAGGCCAGGGAAGCTATTCAAAAAAATATTTTGGGTAAGATAACCCTGGTTGAGGTTTGTACAAATCGTAATGATCCAAACGGAGCCTGGGTGTATGACATCAATCCAAAGGCGGGCCCGCAAAATATCGATTGGAAGCAATTCCTGGGGCCAGCCCCTTATCACGATTTCAGCCTGGAAAGATTCTTCCGCTGGCGTTGCTGGTGGGATTACAGTACGGGACTGAATGGTGACCTGCTGACCCATGAATACGATGCCATTAACCAGATTATGGGAATCGGCATTCCGGATGCCGCCGTTGCTTCAGGGGGTATATACTTTTTTAAAGATGGAAGAACAGTTCCTGATGTACAGCACGTGGTACTGGAATACGCCAAACGTGAGCTGACACTTCTCTATAGTGCCTCACTGGCCAGTGACCGACAGCGCGGCAAGGTCATCATGGGACATGACGCCCATATGGAGTTGAGTGATCGTCTGATCATTACGGTTGATCCGCAATCAACTGCATATAAGGAAAAGATTGAAAATGGCACGATTGATCCACAGATACCCGTTTATTCCTTTACTCCCGGGAAAAAAGGAGTCGACGGAGTGGCTACTGCCACCGAGCAATACTTTGCCAGCCGTGGACTGCTTTATACATACCGTAAAGGAGTGAGGGTTGATACCACGTACCTGCATATGCGTGAATGGATCAACTGCATTCGTGCCGGTATTCAACCCAGCTGCAATATCGATCAGGGATTTGAAGAAGCTATTACGGCTCATATGGCGACCATCGCATTGAGAGAAGGAAGGAAAGTATATTGGGATCGGGAGAAAAAGGAGATAGTAACCTCTTAATCCATGCCTGCTTCGCTTTCGCGTAGCTTCAGCGGAGCAAAGCCGTCAGGCAGGAGTGAGGTTTTTTCTACCAAACTAATTTTATCCATTTCATATCCCGATAATTTTTCGTAAACTTAGGGTAATATTAATCCTAATTTAAACCGTCATGAGCAAGGAAAGCAAAAAACCGGAAATGTCCCGCAGAACATTTATCGGAAATACAGCAAAAGCTGCTGCTCTTTTTACTGTTGTTCCAAGTAATGTTGTCAGCGGACTGGGGTATAAAATGCCCAGCGACAAGCTGAATATAGCCGGAATTGGCATAGGTGGTGTCGGAAGAAGAAACCTTATGCAAATGGACAGCGAAAACATCGTTGCTTTATGCGATGTTGACTGGAAGTATGCCCAAAATTGCTTTGAAACCTTCCCGAATGCCAAAAAGTATAAAGACTGGCGTGTTATGTTTGATGAAATGAAGGATTCGATTGATGCCGTTGTTATTGCTACCGCTGATCATACGCATGCAATAACGGCATCTCATGCCATTACCCTCGGGAAACATGTTTACCTGCAAAAACCGCTTACACACACGGTTTATGAATCAAGGTTGCTTACAAAGCTGGCGAAAGAATATAAAGTATGCACACAAATGGGCAACCAGGGTGCGTCCGGTGAAGGAGTGCGAACAGCATGTGAATGGATATGGAACGGTGAGATCGGTGAGGTCACCAGAGTTGAAGCCTTTACCGACCGTCCTATATGGCCACAAGGATTAAACCGGCCGGCCAAGGGAATGTGGGTGCCCGAGACGTTGGACTGGAATCTGTTCATTGGTCCGGCGCCCATGCGTCCGTATCATGAAATCTACACACCCTGGAACTGGCGCGGATGGTGGGATTTTGGCACAGGAGCCCTGGGTGATATGGCGTGTCATATACTTCATCCGGTGTTTATGGGATTAAAGCTCAAATATCCGGTCAGGGCTCAGGGCAGTTCAACCTTATTGCTTACCGATAGTGCTCCGAATGCTGAAATGGTACGCATTATTTTCCCTGAGCGACCGGCCCTTAAGAAGGTAAAAATGCCCCGGGTGGAAGTGATGTGGTACGACGGAGGTATTCAGCCTCTTAAACCTGACGGATGGCCTGCGGGAAGAAATTTGAATGATGACGGAGGCGGTGTCATCTTCCACGGTTCAAAGGACAAGCTTATTTGTGGCTGTTATGGCAAAGATCCATGGCTGCTTTCGGGTCGCGTACCCACGGTGACAAAAACCCTTCGCCGTGTTGATACCTCACATGAAATGGATTGGGTAAGAGCATGTAAGGAAAGTCCCGGGAACCGTGTACCCACAGCTTCTCCGTTTGACGAAGCCGGCCCGTTCAACGAAATGGTCGTGATGGGCGTGCTTGCCGTACGCCTCCAGGGATTGAACAAAGAGCTGGAATGGGACGGGGAGAAAATGAGATTTATAAACATCTCCGATGCTGATAAATTGCAGATCTGCATTGAAGATGGGTTTAATATTACAGACGGACACCCCACATTTGATAAAAGATGGACCGATGAAATGTCAGCCACACAATTTGCGGAAGAGCTGATTAAGCACACTTACAGGAATGGCTGGAGTTTACCTCCCATGCCCATTGCCTGATCGGTTTTTAAACGATGTTTAAACTAACTCAATAAACTACGAATATCATGAAAAGACTACTGTTGGCTTTATTCATTATTGGTTTATTCGTTGCCGGTACACAACTGTTTACATCCTGTAAACCTTCCGGTAAGGGAACAGACTCAACACAAGTTGCTATGGTTGAACAACATAACATTTTAACGGAACAGGAAAAAGCTGCCGGCTGGATCCTGATGTTTGATGGTCAGACAACCGAAGGATGGCGTGGTTATAACAAACCGGCCTTTCCTGATTCGGGCTGGGAAGTTGTTGACGGAACCCTGCACTGTATAGGCTCTGGTATGGGCGAGGCCGGAGGAAAAGGCGGTGATATCCTTTATGACAGGAAATTCAAGGATTTTCAGCTAAGTCTTGAATGGAAAATTGATTCTGCCGGTAATAGCGGTATCTTCTACCTGGGTCAGGAGATCCCCGACGAGCCTGTCTGGAAATCAGCACCTGAAATGCAAATCCTTGATTCGAACCACATCGATTACAATCTTGGCGTGGATGGTAACCGGCGTGCCGGTGCGCTTTATGACCTTATTCCCACAAAAGTTCCCTGCAAGTTTGCGGGCGAATGGAACAAAGTGGAGATCATTGTTTCTCAGGGAACCGTAATTCATAAAATAAACGGACAAGTTGGTCTTGAATATCATCTTGGAACACCCGAATGGGAAAAAATGATAAAGGAAAGCAAGTTCAAAGATTTTCCGGAATTCGGTAAGTATATTGAGGGCTATATCTGCCTGCAGGACCACGGGAACAATGTATGGTTCAGGAATATTAAGATAAGGCCGATGTAATGCAGTGACAAGTGACGAGTGACAAGTGACGAGTGACAAGCCTGCCTGCCGGCGAGGCAGGTGACAAGTTGTGTGGGAGTTGGGTATATTGAAGAGGGAAGGGTGAAGAATTGATGATGAATGGTTAGTTGTGGATTGCGGGCACAAGCTGAAAGCCTGCACCAATGTGTGGATTATAGACAGATGAACAGGTTTCTGTGAACTGAGAACCGTCAACTATGAACAACTTCGCTCATCGGGGGTTGCACCCCCGATGTATCAGATTAAAAGGGCTTATCCAGATCCTCGAGCAATTCGCCGCTCAGCACGCCTCTGGCAATTTCACGCACTTCGCCTGTCATCCGGATGTTCCAGTCTTTATCGATCTGAATCTTTAACGCACCACCCTGCATATGCATGGTCAGATCGCCTTTTACCAGGCCTCTTTTCACCAGGATACACGAAGCGGCACATGAAGAACTTCCGGATGCCAGGGTGAATCCTGCACCTCTTTCCCAGATCAGTATTTGTGCGTCGTGATCGGAAAGGACTTTGGCAAACTGCACGTTGATCCGGTTTGGGAACAAGGGATGATTTTCCAGCAGTGATCCATAGGTACGGATCTCTTGTTCATCAAGTTCCTGTTTTATCACAACACAATGCGGATTCCCGACAGAAACACAATTTACTTCAAATTCCTTATCACCGGCCATGATTTTTTGTCCGATAAATTCCGGTGTATCCGAAATTACCGGTATGTCGCGTGAAGAAAATATGGCCTTCCCCATATCAACACGTACCGTGACAGCTTTGCCTTTCTCTTCTTCAACAATATCAGCGTATACGATGTCGGTGAGCGTTTCAACTGAAAAATTTCGGCCCTTTGCATAACCATAATCATAGAGGTATTTGCAAAAAATGCGGAGTCCGTTTCCGCTTTTCTCCGCCTCGGAACCATCAGGATTGTATACCCTGAAACCAAAATCAGCTTTAAAAGAAGGAACTTTCAGGACAATTCCGTCGGAGCCAATCCCGAAATGAATGTTACACAATCGTATTATGGCTTGTCGGGTAAGTGCAAAATCAATGTTCGCACTGTCAAGGACAATGTATTCATTTCCCAAACCCTGCATTTTCACAAAACTGTTTTTTTCCATTGACATAAACTCAGATGGTTACTAAAGAATGAAATTCCTGGCCAGATCTTCCAATGTATCCCGCTTACGGATTAGCCTGTGATTCCCGTCTGCTTCCATCAACACTTCAGCCGGCCGTAAACGGTTATTGTAGTTTGAGCTCATAGAATACCCATAGGCACCGCTGTCCAGCACACCAATAATATCGTTCTCCAGGATCTCAGGCAGCTTTCGGTCTTTTGCAATTATGTCGCCTGTTTCACAAATATTACCTACGATTCTCACCGTTTCTTCTTTCCATGAAGGAATATCATTTTGCCGGTATATTTCAACATCGTGATGCGAATCATACATTGCAGGCCGTATCAGCACATTGAAGCCAAGGTCAGTTCCGATATATTTTATCTTGTAATTCGTTTTGATGGCATTTACTTTTCCCAGCAATATACTCGATTCGGCTACGATGTAACGGCCGGGTTCAATTTTAAATTCAATTTCTTTGCCATATTCATGAATCCATGCATGAATGATATCCGAGAGCTTATTACCCAGATCTTTGAGATCAAGTCTCGGCTGATCAGCTTGTTTTTGATAGGGAATGCCAAAGCCACCTCCCAGGTCAATGAATTCAAGATCATCGAATTGCCGGGCAACCGATAAGATGTTGGTTGTACTCCGAAGGTAGGCATCACCGTCCATAAACAAGGAGCCAATGTGTTGGTTAATTCCGGTTAATCTCAGGTTATATGCTGCGATAATCCTTTTTACTTCCGGTATGCTGTTCATCTCAATACCAAATTTGGTTTTTTGTCCGGCGGTCCTGACTTTCTCATGATGCCCTGCTCCTATGCCCGGATTTAACCGGAAAGCTACCTTACCTCCCGGATTGATTTTACCGTAAGTCTCAAGCTGCGAAACGGAATCAACGGAAATCAACACTCCTGCATGGATTGCATAGCGTAATTCATCCTCACTCACATTGTTGCTTATATAAAAAATATCCTCTGCCCTGTATCCTGCCAGCAAATTAATATATATTTCACCGGGCGACATGGCATCAATCCGTAATCCTTCATCCCTGATAATCTTTAGAAGCTCGATGTTACTGTTAGCTTTTGGGGAATAATTGACTGTAAATTTAGGATAGGATATGAGGCCTTTCATATCACGGCAACGTTTACGCAGGATGTTTTCGTTGTATATGTAAAGGGGAGTCCCGAATTTTTCTGATAGTTGAAACGGATCGGTATTACCAAAGAAATTCTTTTTGCTGCTTACTTTAGAATATATATAGTTCATCTGTTTTCAGAGTTGATATCTTCCATATATTTGCAGCAAAAATATAAAAATGGTGCAGATAAACGATAACTATTTAAAACTACAGGCCGGATACCTGTTTCCTGAGATTAGCCGGAGGGTTCGTGAATTTCAGAAAGAAAATCCACAAGCCGATATTATCAAAATGGGGATTGGGGATGTTACGCTGCCTTTGACTCCGACTGTAATACGTGCTTTTCATGAAGGTGTTGTAGAGATGTCAAAAGCTGAAACCTTTAAAGGATACGGGCCGGAACAGGGTTATGGGTTTCTGCGGGAGGCCATTGCTAAAAGTGAATACCAAAGCCGTGGTGCTGATATTCATGCCGATGAGATTTTTATTTCTGACGGTTCGAAATGTGATACGGGCAACATCCTCGAAATTTTTGGCCCTGACAATATTATTGCCGTTCAGGACCCGGTATATCCTGTGTATGTCGACACAATCGTTATGGCCGGTCGAACCGGAGGATATCAGCCAAACGGACATTTTGAAGGGCTCATCTACATGCCCTGTACGGCTGAAAATGATTTTATTCCCGAGATTCCCAAGACTGCTGTTGATATCGTTTTCCTTTGTTACCCGAATAATCCTACAGGGACAACAGCCAGTAAACAAGAACTAAAGAAATGGGTGGATTATGCCAGGAGGAACAATACCATCATTTTGTTTGATGCTGCATACGAAGCATATATTGCTGATTCCGACATTCCACATACAATATATGAGATCGATGGAGCCAAAGAAGTGGCCATTGAATTCCGCAGCCTGTCGAAGACAGCAGGATTCACCGGAACACGGTGTGCCTATACCATTATTCCTAAAGACCTGGTCGCATCAGCTTCGGACGGCAATAAAAAATCCTTGCATTCACTTTGGTTCAGAAGACACACCACCAAATTTAACGGAGTGTCATACCCGGTTCAGAAAGCGGCGGCTGCCATCTTTACACCGGAGGGAAAAGAGGAAGTTAAAACCTCCATTGGTTATTACATGAACAATGCAAAAACATTGCGTGAAAATCTGACTGAATTAGGTTTTCAGGTATTCGGCGGAAAAAATGCTCCTTATGTATGGGTAAATTCAGGAAGAGGGATTAAGTCATGGGACCTTTTTGATAAACTGCTGAACGAAGCCCATGTGGTCGGCACTCCCGGATCGGGTTTTGGCCCCTCGGGAGAAGGTTACTTCCGGTTTTCTTCCTTTGCCACCCACGAAAACGTCCTGAAGTCCATCGAAAGGATGAAAAGCCTGAAATGGTAGCTGAAATTTTAGTGATAATCTTTGGATTTCTTATTCCTACCTTTACTTTATGAAAAAGCTAAAACTTCGGGCAAGGGAAGTAAAAAAACTGGGTTATAAGGATGAAGAAGATATCCGTTTGGTTATCCAGATCGTTCATAAGCATTATGTCAGAAGTGCCAGGGAGGAAGTATACCAGATCCTGAAAGACCTCCTGTCAGATCCTTCCGCTTTTCATAATGATCCTTTATTTAAACTGCTGGCTGAAAGACTGACGGGTACTGTTCCGAAAAAGCCCCTTCCTTCAATATCCTGCGAGGTGAAGCTCACTGATGAAAGAAAGGATTACCGGATCTTTGGTTCTGAAATCATTGAAAAAGAGGCTATTGACCAGATGGACACGGCAATGCATCTGCCTGTCACCGTTGCTGGTGCACTGATGGCTGATGCTCACAGCGGTTATGGACTTCCTATTGGTGGCGTGCTGGCCACACGAAATGCCATCATCCCTTTTGGTGTGGGTATGGATATTGGATGCCGGATGTGTCTTTCGGTTTATGACCTTCCACCTGTTTTTATTGAAAACAACCGGAAACGACTGAAGAATATTCTCATTGAAAACACCCGTTTCGGGCATAATGAATTTACGGGTAAAAAGGAACACCCGGTATTGGACCGGGAAGAATTTTCTGCCATTGGCTTTCTGCGTGAGTTGAAAGATAAGGCTTATAACCAGCTGGGTACATCGGGACACGGGAATCATTTTGTGGATATTGGTATTGTCAATATATCTGAAAATATTCCGGAACTGGATCTGTTACCGGGTGAGTATGTTGGTATTCTTTCGCATTCCGGATCACGGAATATGGGTGCCAGTATAGCACAACATTATACCAATCTTGCAAAACGCAAGCGGAAACTGCCAAAAGGAGCGATCAACCTGGCCTGGCTTGATCTGGATGAAGAAGAAGGGCATGAGTACTGGCAGGCAATGAACCTGGCCGGGGATTATTCTGCGGCCAATCATCATATCATTCATGAAAAGCTGGCCGCGGCCCTCGCAGAAAAACCCATGGTAAGGATAGAGAACCACCATAATTTTGCCTGGAAAGAAAAACTTAATGATGGCACCGATGTTATCATTCACCGGAAAGGGGCAACACCAGCCCGGGATGGATTATTCGGCATCATCCCGGGATCCATGATCTCACCCGGATTCATCGCAAAAGGAAAAGGAAATGCTGGTTCCTTATGGTCTGCATCACACGGTGCTGGCCGGAGCATGTCGCGGACTGAAGCCAAAACACGGTTCACCCCGAAACAGCTGAAAGAAATCCTTGCGCGTGCAGGGGTTGAGCTGATTGGAGGTGGTCCCGACGAGGCTCCGGGTGCCTATAAGGATATTCATACGATAATGCATTACCAGAAAGACCTGGTGGATATTGCAGGTGTATTCTATCCGAAAATCGTAAGGATGTCGGATGATTAAATATACAGTGACAAGGGACAAGTGACGAGGGACAAGCAAGAAAGACCTTCCAGGGTCAGCAGGACCTGGAAGAGTCTGGATTGGTAAGACTGACTGCCAATCTGTAAACCTGTCAATTTGTGAACTTTTAAATTTAATATCATGCATGAAACCACTTATATCGACCTTGGCCTAAAAGATTTCAAAGAAACCTGGGATTTGCAGATCGATATTCACAAAAGAGTGGTTGAGGTAAAAACGAGTATAAACCTTGATAATCAGATGCATTATCTCATCTTTGTTGAACATCCCCATGTTTATACCCTGGGTAAAAGCGGAAAAGAAAATAACCTGCTGATCCATGATGACCTGCTGAAGTCCATCGGAGCAACCTTTTACAAAATTGACCGGGGTGGTGATATCACCTATCATGGGCCAGGACAACTTGTCGGATACCCGATATTCAATCTCGAAGCTTTTCCTATGGGAGTCAGGGATTATGTTAATCATCTTGAACAGGTGATAATCGATACACTCTCGGAACAAGGAATTATCGCTTCACGACTGAAAGGCGCTACCGGTGTCTGGCTAAATACGGATAATCCGGAAAAAGCCCGTAAAATCTGTGCCATTGGGGTGAAAGTCAGCCGTTCAGTTACCATGCATGGTTTTGCATTAAATGTGAACACCGATCTGAATTATTTCCGTTATATCAATCCCTGCGGATTTATCAATAAAGGCGTGACATCGATGGAAAAAGAACTTGGTGCGGAACAGTCAATGGACACCATAAAACAAATACTGCTGAAAAACCTGCAACGGATTTTTCGTTTGCAGATAATTCATTCATAGGAATTGCTAAAATTTATATATCTGATTATTATAAGGTTGAGAAATTATTCTATGATCAGATTCAAGTTAAGTACAACTAAATCAGTCTGTTGACAGCATAAATGATTAACCGGCAGGATAATTTTTAGGCATTAATGAATAAGGGAATGGAAGTATTTTTATGTACATTTGCGGTTTGATCTGGAAGTAAGACTTTTCTTTATTTGATGTATGATTATATGGCAAAAGCCTGGAAAATAAAAGAAAACGGACATTATGAAGACATCCACAGGCTTGCTCAGGAGTTGAACATCAATACCATCCTTTCTACATTACTGATCCAGCGGGGCATCAATACATACGTTAAAGCAAAGGCCTTTTTCAGACCCGATCTTAGGGATCTCTATGATCCTTTTCTGATGAACGACATGGAGAAGGCCGTTAAACGACTTAAAACTGCCATCAGTCAGGGAGAAAAAATTTTAATATATGGTGATTATGATGTTGATGGAACCACATCGGTTGCCATGGTCTATTCCTTCCTGAAAAAGTATCATCCCAGACTTGATTTTTATATTCCTGACCGTTATGCTGAGGGTTATGGTATTTCTTATAAAGCCATTGATTATGCCTGTCATAGCGATACAACCCTGATTATTGCGCTTGATTGCGGAATAAAAGCCATAGATAAGGTTGCCTATGCCAAGGAAAGGAAAATTGATTTCATCATCTGTGATCATCACACTCCGGGTGATAAATTACCTGATGCTGTTGCAGTCCTCAATCCTGCCCGGTTTGATTCAACCTATCCGTTTCATTATCTTTCCGGTTGCGGAGTTGGTTTCAAACTGCTTCAGGCATATTCAATCCTTAATGATTTGCCTTTTGAAGATCTTGAGGAATTCCTTGACCTGGTTGCTGTGAGCATTGCTTCTGACATCGTTCCTCTGATTGATGAAAACAGGATTCTGGCTTACTTTGGCATTCAAAAACTGAATAAAAGTCCTCGCTTTGGAATTAAAGCTATTATCAAGGTGGCTGGGATTGAAGACAAACCGATTTCTGTTGATGATATTGTATTTAAGATAGGACCCCGGATCAACGCAGCAGGCAGGATTGAATCAGGAAAACAGGCTGTTGATTTGTTAATATCAGAGAAGGATGAAGAGGCCCTTTTACATTGTGAAAAAATTAACAGCTATAATCAAACACGAAGGAATATTGATAAAACCATAACAGAAGAAGCGCTGAAAGAGACTATTGCCGGTAACGACCGGTACAAATATTCCACGGTTCTTTTTAATCCTGCATGGCACAAAGGAGTTGTTGGTATTGTTGCCTCACGTCTGATCGAAAGCTATTTTCGTCCAACCATTATTTTAACCGAATCAAATGGTTTTGCTACCGGTTCAGCACGGTCAGTACCTGGTTTCGACCTTTATCAGGCTATCAGCAATTGTTCGGATTTACTTGAGAGTTTTGGCGGGCATATGTATGCTGCCGGCCTTACCATGAAAATTGAGAATATTACCAAGTTCAGGGATAAATTTGAGAATATAGTAAAAGAGACCATAACGCAGGATCAAATGATCCCTCAGATAGATATTGATACAGAACTGAATTTCAGGGATGTCACGCCAAAATTTTTCAATGTTTTAAAACAGTTTGAGCCGTTCGGACCCGATAATATGAATCCGGTATTCTTTGCTGAGAACGTTGCTGATAATGGCTCTGCCCGTGTGGTAGGCACAAAAAAGGAGCATCTTCAGCTGAACCTGATACAGGAAGATATTCCTTTTAATAATTTCAAAGCCATTGCCTTTAATCAGGCTCATCATTTTGACAAAATTAAAAAAGTAAACGGATTTGATATTGCTTTTACCCTCATGGAAGATACATTCCGTGGAAACGCCACACTGCAACTTAACATAAAAGATATCCGGATATGATGTCTTTATTAATTCTTCTGCTTGCAGGGGATTTGGTATTCCCATTCTGGAATCTCTTGCTCCCAATACACCTGTGATCTCTTCCAGGGGAGGTGTTTTACTAAGGCTGCCGGCCCAGGTAGTATCTATGTTGATGCATTATATTATCGTGGACTCGCTGCGGCCATTTTTGCGGGCTATACAGGATTCAGTATTACAGGAAAAAATGAAATAAGCCGGTTATCAGCATGCATTGCAATTTAAGGGTGGACACCTGGCAAAAAAGGTCATGAGTGTTTATAAAAAAATTCTGGTCTATGACAGATGATATTAATCAAGCGGTTCAGGTACTCCGAAAAGGAGGCGTACTGTTATATCCAACGGATACTATTTGGGGTATAGGATGCGATGCCACAAATCCGGCTGCCGTGAACCGGGTATATGAAATAAAGCAACGTAACGATAACAAAGGTATGCTGGTACTGCTTGATGCTGTAGCCAGTCTCGATCGTTATATCCGTGAAGTACCTGACATAGCCTGGGAATTGATCGAACTTACAGATAACCCGTTGACCATCATTTACCACGGGGCTAAAAATCTTGCTGAAAATCTGATTTCAGCGGATGGTACCATAGGCATCCGCATTGTGCGCGATGAATTTTGCCGAAAGCTGATTCAGCAATTCCGTAAGCCCATTGTTTCGACTTCAGCCAATATAAGCGGAAAGCCTTGGCCGGTCTCTTTTGATGCCATTGATCCTTTAATCCTTAAACAGGTCGATTATATTGTAAAATGGAAACAGGAAGACCCTATAAAAGGGAAACCCTCAGCTATCATAAAACTTGGATTAAATGGCGAGGTTGAAATTATAAGGAAGTAGAACTATATCCCTAAATCCCCCTTGAAGAAATCAGGAAAATAACTTCATGAGGAATTTAGGGAAGTCTGTTAAACTGTTTCCCGGAGGTAGCTTTATTCAATGGAATGGGTTCTTCCTGAACCTGTTGAATTTGCATCAACCTGAGGATTACCTTTATACTCAACATCACCACTTCCGGTTATATTGGTATCAAGTTCCTTCACAGCCCATACCTTTGCAGACCCTGAACCGGTAATGTTTACATTTACCTCTTGAGCGGAAAATCCTTTGCCTGAAAATGATCCCGAACCGGTGATAACCACTTCCAGTTCATTCTGAGCCTCACCGGAAGCAATATCCATATCACCGGAACCGGTGATGGTTGCTGATACTTCACGGACATTCAATTCCTTGAAATGGATGGAACCGCTACCACTAACGTTAAGATCCAGTTCATCGGTCTTTATGACCGATTGTGCTTTTATATCGCCTGATCCTGCTACACTCAATGCATTTATTTCAGGTACTGTAATATAAATGTTTATTTTTCCGATATTTCCATGGAAAAAATCTTTGGTTTTTATCTTCAGCTTTCCTGTGCTTACAACGGTTTCAATCTCCTGCAGGGAGGCTTTATCTCCTTCTATTTCAACTTTTTGTGGGGAACCTTGTATCAGGTAAACATCGGCTGAAATGGCCAGACTGATAGCAGAAAATTGATCTACATCACGGATTTCTTTTACTGTTTCTCCACTCAAAACGGGTGCAGAACAGGAAATCATAATGGCTAACGAAAACAATACCATGTTTTTCATATTTTTATGTATAAGTTATTTATAATGATTTTAGTTATAAAGACGAGAATAATTTAATAGCGCTGCATCCACCGTATAATATTTGACAGTTTCATTCTAATATTACCGGGGTGGGCATTTTTTTGACGGAATTTTCAAAAACATCCTATCACTATGTAAAACACTGTATCTTTGCCTGATAATTAAAAGTAGTATTTATATGAAAGACAATAAAATACTGGAGATTACCAGTGACATAAGTTGGATCGGTGTTTTGGATGAAAGCATCGTGACATTTGATATCGTAATGGAGACAAAAAATGGTACAACCTATAATTCTTTTCTTATTAATGCTCAAAAAAAGGTTATTGTTGATACGGCCAAGGAATCGTTTGTTGATATATATCTCGCGAAAGTAAATCAGGTAACGGATCCTAAAGAAATAAGCTATATAATTATAAATCATTCCGAACCTGATCACTCGGGTTGCCTGAAAGCCTTGCTTGAATTAGCGCCCAGGGCTGTCGTAGTTGGAAGCCGTCAGGCCATCACATACCTCCAGGATATTGTTGGACAGCCTTTTTCGTTCAATTATGTAAAAGACGGAGATACACTTGATCTGGGAAATAAAACCCTGCGTTTCATCGGAGCCCCGAATCTTCATTGGCCGGATTCAATTTACACCTATGTCGAAGAAGATAAGGTATTGTTTACTTGCGATTCTTTCGGTGCTCATTACTGCCATTCCGGCATGTATGACGATGTGGTCGGGGACTATAATGACTCTTTCAAATATTATTTTGATGTTATCCTGAGGCCGTTCAGTTCTTTTATGGTAAAAGCCATTGAAAAGATAAAACCATTGGAAATTAAATGCATTTGTCCGGGCCATGGCCCTATTCTCCGAACGAAGTGGCAGGAAATCATGAACCTTACTGAAAAATATGCCGACCAATACATTGCCGATTCGTTGTGTGATGATAATCATGTGTTGATTGCGTACGTATCGGCTTATGGCTATACAAAACAAATGGCAGAAGCAATTGCTGAAGGAATCAAAGAAGTGGTCGATTACAGTATTACTCTTGTGGATATTGAGAATATTTTGGCCGGTGATCTGGAAGCGCTGATTGTTAAAAGCAAATCGATGCTCATTGGCTCACCTACCATAAATCAGAATACCCTGTTACCGGTATACAAAATGTTTGCATTGATCAATCCGATACGCGACAGGGGCAAAAAAGCTGCGGCATTTGGATCATTTGGCTGGAGCGGTGAAGCCGTGAAATTGATTGAGAATAACCTTCGGGCCCTGAAGTTAAACGTTGTTATGGAAGGGATAACGAATAAATTTTCAATGGATACTACCAAGCGTGAACAATTGTTTGAGTTTGGAAAGAGTTTTGCAACGCATATTCAAAACGGAGATTAATTTACAATGATTTAATATACTATTTACTACCTGCAGATGACCAGTTTCTGGAGTCCAATGAATTGATTATCAGAAGTTATACGCATGAAATAAAATCCATCCGGACAACT
The DNA here is from genome assembly GCA_016928305.1 of Bacteroidales bacterium. GTDB lineage: Bacteria > Bacteroidota > Bacteroidia > Bacteroidales > UBA10428 > UBA5072. The sequence goes on along the minus strand of JAFGKY010000002.1, from coordinate 5,245 downwards.
TTCAACAGACAATACATGTGTTTTGAAACCGGAGAATAATTCTTTCGTCATGATAAGTCTACCGTTGATATCAAAAAAGTCAACCTGTGTATCTTTGCTGAGAGCTTCATCAAACCGGATGATAATCTCATTGAATACAGGATTGGGGAATACGATAAATCCGCTTCCTGCATCACTGCGATGAATGGAATGAATATCCTCGAGAGCCGTATGAAGATCAAACTGATCGATGATCGACTGGTAGACTTCGCGGGTTGATTCATCCTGAATAAAGGCGACTACCCTTATCTCATCGGCATTATATGCATGTTTTAAACTCCAGTTCTTTGTAATGGTGATAATATCTTCTTCGGGATCCCAGTCATCTGTGAATGAAGTACTGGACAGTATTGTTTTTAATACGCTTTCGAACAAAGTATCACCGTTTGCTCCGGTAATGCCTTTTATCATACGTTCAATAACGGCAATATGCAGGGTGACCTGCTTGTTTACGATGATCTCCAGGGGTTTGAATTGCACAACAGCATTCAGGGAGTTATTTTGCAGGGTTGTATTCAAATCTATACTGAATTTCGGATCCATCAAAACTTGTTTCTTCACAAGCTTAGCCACATCTTTATCAATATATTCAAACCTGAAATCATTGGTTATTCCTCCATTAAGTATAGTCATGGGAACTGATGTTAATTGGTACAATAAAACGCGCGTACCAGGATCCACTTTGTTTTGTTCATTGAAAGGATCTAAACCCGGAAAGGAAGTGTGATACTGGATGTCAACAACATCCCAGGGATTGTTATTGGCAAACGCATTAAGGGCTGAATCGGCTATTCGGGAAGCGTTGTCGCTTGCGTTGGTAAAATGTTCAAGCAGTGTCATCTTGGAGCGCTCAACGATTTCCACATTATCAAATGCGAAACCATTAGTCTGCAGGGCTGTACCGTCTGAACCATAGGCTATACGGAACTGGACATCCTGTTTCCCTTTTAGTTCATCAATGCTGTGTCTGGCAGGAAGCCATCCGTTATCCTGTATTTTTGCCCATCCAATCGACTGACCACCAGGATTTCCGGATATGTTGTAGTTGAGATACCAGTTGATTCCGTCATTCAGATCGCCGATATTTTTCCATGAAGAATTGGTGTCAGCTTTATATTGCAGCACGGCACCATCGCGTTCCTCTATCTTTTCGAAATACCTCCAGATGTCAAGTTTTATCATGGGCTTCTTTATTCCGGCAAAATCAAAGCATGGGGAAGTCACCCAGGAGTGCTCTGCAGGTGCCCATCCGGTTTGCTTATCCTTGATAATATTTGTCCACCAGGCATAATCACCTTTTGCCGCACCAATGAATCCATTTTGTTGTGCATCTTGCTGTGGTTCACTAAGCGACCATGAGTTAACATAATTAGCATCATCATCGTGACCCCTTACCCAACCAGGCGCACCATTTTCAAAGCCTTCAAAATAAGATGCATCTTCCCCCAGTGAATAGGTGGGTTTTAAAGGTAATGTTTGGATGATAGTATCGGTGCATCCCTTATTTGTTGTTACCATGAGCTCGACATCATAGTTATCCGGTTCGGTGAATTGATATTCAACATCTTTTGAATTGAAGATGTCATAGGTTTTACCGTTAAAGATCTTCCATTGATACTGAGTAATCTTTCCCTCGTTGAAGTCTGAATTATTGGCAAAGGTTATCTTATTGCCTTCATGGAAACATTCATTGTCCCATGAAAAATCGGCTGTAGGCTTATCCCCGAAATAAAAAGTTATTTTACGTTCGCTGATACAATTCTGAGAGGTGGTTGCTTTCAGCCTTACATCCCTTCTTTCTGCTTTCCTGTAATGGTGTTTGGGATCTTTGAGAGTGGAATAATTATCAGCTCCGCTGGCCTGATCATCGTTGAAATTCCAATACCATGCCTTGACCGGATCCGTGGAAGTTGTCAGGTTAATGAATGCTGTAGAATCAGAGGCTCCTGAGTATATGCAGGTATCATCCACGGTAAAATTGATATCGGCAACGTCGTAAATGATCAGGGGCTTGAATATCTTACGTGTACATCCTTTTGGTCCGGTCAGCGTATAGAAAACCGTATCCAGTCTTGATTTTGCAAGGGCAGGACTGTAATAAAACCCTGCGCTTATATTACCAAAGACAGCAGGACCTGAGAAAACACCCTCAGGAACATTTCCATTCAGACGGACAGCATCATGATTACTGCAATAAGACGATTTATCAAATCCATAAAAGTGAATATCATTGATATATTCAACTTCAAAACTCTCCATGATGTCAAAAAAGACATCGTCATAATATCGGTATGTTATGGTATAGATCCCTCCTTCCAATTGAGACGGATAAATGATAGCAGTATTATCATGGTTATCAACCATACCCGTATCCGCACTGATAGTAAATGTTCCGATGGCGTCTGCTGTATTATTTCCCCGTATAATAAAAGGATCCTCGTCATAACAGAATAGTTTTTTTGTATCGTTATGGGGAAATGTAATATCTCCTTTTGCAGACATTACGGTTACGAAAACTGTGTCATATCCGTAACAACCGGTTTCGGGATCACGATAGGAATATACTACGGTATGAATACCTATCCCATAGTAATAAGGAGAAAAGAAATTTGTATCATGAATCTCCAACAAACGAGGAGTAAAGATCCCGGGTTCAGGATCGCCAAATACCGGTATTAAGTTTTTATTATTCTTATCATAGGCTGCATTGAGACCGGAAATGGAGACTACAGGGGCCGGAGTAATCGTAACAGTTGCATTGCCTGTGGCTGTTCCATTGCAATATTTATCCGTCACATTCACAACGGAATAGGAGCCTGCTTTCCTTGTTGATATGGTGAAAGGCGAAGCAGTAATGCCGGATACATGGATCGGATCGTTGGCATCTTCACGGTAGTTTAAGGTCCACGGCGGTGTTCCTGTTAACGCAACGGTTAAGTTGGTTGCCGTATGTTCACATAAAGCAATATCTCCCGAGATGGTTGCGGTGGGTACAGTATAATAAACAACCGTCCCGGTTCCTGAAACGCAACCGTTTCTGATATTATCTGATACGGCCGTGAGGGTATAGGTTCCATTACCCACAACCTTCAACGGGTAGTTCAACTGTGTAATATTACTGATCGTTTTTGCATTGGTTCCATTGTGAAGGTAGGTTATACTGAAGGGTGCTACACCTTCGAGCTGCAGCTGAAGAGTGGCTGTGTCTCCCGGACAAGTGGTGTCAACACCGGAAAGGGTGGCAAGAGGTGATGCAATATAACTGACTATTGCTGTACCATAGCCTGCTACCGTATCACCTTGGCAATAAGTATCGTACAGGCTGGTTATTTTATAAATACCCTGTCGTTTTACATTATAAATTAAAGGATTTTGAGTGACATTCGTAAAGGTAGTATCATTATTATTCCTTTTTAGTACAAATGTCCAGGGGGGTGTGCCTGTAAGAGCAATAGAAAGCGGGGCTGACGAAATCCCATCCTGACAGATCTGCGTGGTACCTGTTAGTTCAGCAGTTGCGGCAGGGAAATATGATATTACGGCGGATCCCGATACTGAACCTGAGGTATAATTGGTATCAGAAACGGAAAGAAGCGTATAGGTTCCATCCCCCGGTGCATCAAAAACATAGGGAGAACTCCGGATATGGTTAACCGTTGTTTCTTCCGAATTTCCTGCATAATCACGCCGGTAACGGATATTCCAGCCTGGCTCCCCGGTCAGACTAACGGTGATTTTTGCTTTTGGCCCATTGCTGCATATGGTATCAGTGCCCGAAATAGTGGCTGTCGGAGCGAAACTTCCAACAGGACCAATCCATGCTGAAGATACAGCAGCTCCAGGAGTTGATCCAGCGGTGGCAGATGGTATAACAACAAAACGGATGTACCTGCCATCATCCTGTCTCCTGAGCTTATAAACCGTATCAACAGCCTGGGGAATGGGTGTCCCTGTGCCCATTGGGATAGTAGACCGGTACCACTGATAGCTGTGGTTACCGGCAGTATTGTTTTCGAGATCACTATAAGTAAATCTTCCGTATATGAATCTGCTTACCTTCAGATCGGGAGCATAAATATTTACATTACCGGCAACAGGTGCCGCATTAACGTAATAGAATGCACTTTTAACCGGATCGCCCGACAGTCCCAGGTTGTCTCCTGGTGTTACCTCAAAACAAATTGAATTACCGCCATCAGCGAGCACAGGCAGATAGGTAATGGCAGAAACGCTGTTTATCCATAAAGTATCGCCACCGGGAAGCCTCCGGTACCATTTGTAGACGTGAGTTCCCGGCATGAAATTACCTGTTTCGGGATCGGAATAGTTGAAGGTTCCGGTATTTAAGGTCCCAATCATGTCGTTTAACCTGATTATGTCAACCTCTGTTGCAACCGGCGGATCGTTAACAGGAGTAATGGTAATATTTATAATTTTATTGTCAACACCACCATTACCATCATTGACGCTTAAGCTTACTGAAGCATTACCGTAATAATTCAGATTACCTGTAAAATATGCATTATGCAAAGCAGAATTAATACCGGTTCGTGTACCTGAATATAATAGTGTCTGCGTACCACTGCCGCTTCCGGTTAGTCCCGAAGTCGTTGAAAGTGAAAATGTACCATTATTTACACTTATACTTATGGTTTGATCATCGTTTTCCACATCGCTGATCAATACCTGATTACTACCTGCTGTACTGAATACCAGGTTGATATCCTCAGCAATACTTTGTGCTCCGGGGACGGTGATAACCGGGGGATCGTTCACCGCGTTGATGGTAATGGGGATGGATTCCGAATCGGTTTCGTCGTTACCATCATCAGTAATAACAGATATTGAGGCGGTGCCGTTAAAGTCCTGGCTTCCCTTGAACCAGGCATTATTAAGGGCAGTATTGATATTGGCAAGGGTCCCCGAGTATATCAGGAAGGCAGTGCCGCTGCCGGAACCGGTTAACCCGTTAATGGTTGAAAGGGTGAAGGTACCATTCGTTACGGAAATGGTAATACTTTGGTTGTGGTCTTCGACATCGTTGATGGAGATCAGGTTGCTGTTGGCAGCATTGAATACCAGGTTGATATCCTCGGCAACACTTTGTGCTCCGGGGACTGTGATGACCGGCGGATCGTTCACCGGGGTAACGGTGACTGATGCATTAAAGACGGCACTGACGGCGCCACCATCATCAGTGGCGGTG
>JAFGKY010000105.1 GCA_016928305.1 Bacteroidales bacterium | reverse complement strand
TCTAAATTTTAATGACTTTTCGGAGTAGACTTAATCTTCAATCTTAAATCTATATATATTATAATCTTTATAAGTAGCAACTTAAGTTAAATAATAACACGAATAAAAGCAAGTTCCGGGTTGCCGGCCGTTGGCAATATTTGTAAGTTTGTTTCATCAACAGGCAAAGACATACGGATGGATTCTCAAAACTCAATTAATTTCGGACGTATAGCCAGGGCAATTGCATATATAAACGCAAACTTCAGGTCACAGCCGGATTTGGATCAAATAGCCGCAGCTGTGCATATAAGCCCCTTTCATTTTCAACGATTATTCACCGCGTGGGCAGGTGTCAGCCCAAAGAAATTCTTACAGTATATCAGCGTGGAATATGCAAAAAAAATGCTAAGGGAGCGCGATGCATCCTTGCTTGATACAGCTATTGAAACCGGACTTTCCGGTACAGGAAGGCTGCACGACCTGTTTATAACAATCGAAGGCATGACGCCCGGCGAATATAAAAATGGCGGGAAAAACCTGCTTGTTCATTACAGTTTTGCTGAAAGCCCGTTTGGGGATATCCTTATCGCATCGACCCCGAAAGGTATTTGCCACCTTGCTTTTGCTGACAACAAGAATAAGGCACTCGGAATGCTGAAAGAAAGTTTTCCCAGAGCAGGTTACCGGCAGAAAACGGATCCATTGCATCAACAGGTTTTATCGGTATTTAAACGAAGCCTGCGTGAACCCGTTGCAATGAGATTGCACCTGAAAGGCACCGGTTTTCAGCTTAAGGTATGGGAAGCATTACTGAAAATTCCCATGGGACATTTGTCAACCTATGGTGAAATTGCAACACATATCAACCATCCGAAAGCTGTCAGAGCCGTTGGTACGGCCATAGGTGTCAACCCGGTTGCCTATTTAATTCCCTGTCACCGGGTGATCCGGTCAAACGGGGCATCTGGCCAATACCACTGGGGAACATCACGCAAAGTTGCCATGATTGGCTGGGAGGCGGCAAAGAGCGATTATCTGACGCAACCATAACAGCCCTGAAGATTCTGATGCACCAAAATTCCAAAAAGCAGAAACAAATTTAACTTTGTCTTTTAAAAAAATTATATTTAATGACTGTTGCCTTTCTGTGAAAACAACTCATTGATATTTTGTACATTCGACCTGAAAATCAGGTTCAGTTTTATGGGCCCTAAAAAACAGATATCAATCCTGCGTCCGATTACACTTTTGATCGTTTGGCCAATCCTGAGTGTTATAAATACCTGGTCTCAGTCGCCTTTGCAGGTAACCCGGCCGGACAGTTCCATCATTTTCGACGGTGTACCCTATGAACCTGCCTGGCAGCAAATATCACCTTTACAGATGATCATGCACTCACCGGTTTACGGAGAGGAACCGACTGAGCGAACTGTGATGAAGATCGCATACGATAATGCATTTCTATATTTGTCAGGGATATTTGATTATAAAGACCCGAAAAACATAAGGGCTTTTGGCAAGAAAAGAGATTATACGATGCCGTCCTGTGACTGGTTCGGAATTATTCTCGATTCATTTTATGACCGGGAAAACGCGGTTTCATTCTGGACCAATCCAAACGGACTGAGGACAGAAGGAACCATAAAAAACGATAACAATTTCCCGGACGAAGATGTTAATTGGAGCTGGAACACATTCTGGGATGTAAAAACCGCTTTTTACGAAAAAGGCTGGACAACAGAATTTAAAATACCGTTCTCAAGCCTGAGGTTCCAGGTAAAAGAAGGACTTACCGGCATGGGGATCATCCTGGTCAGATACGACGCTGCTACAAACGAGATGTCTACATTTCCTGCTGTACCTCCAGATTACAATTCAGGTTTCATGAAGCCTTCGCTGACATCAAAGATTGAATTTCGGGGACTGAAACCAAAAAAGCCTTTTTATTTGGCTCCTTATGTCACCGGTGGAATAGGACAGGAAAATAAACTCAATAAGGTCGGTACTGCTTATATAACCAGCACCACCCCGAAATTTGATGCAGGCATGGATGCAAAATACAGCCTGACCCACAACCTCACTGCCGACCTTACCGTCAACACTGATTTCGCGCAGGTAGAGGCAGATGACCAGAAAATTAACCTGACGCGGTACTCACTTTATTTTCCGGAAAAGAGGATGTTCTTTCTTGAAAAAGCCGATATTTTTGATTTTTCTTTCGTCAGCGGCAGCGGAAATAATTTATTCTACAGCAGAAGGATAGGCCTTTATGACGGGAATCCCGTTAGGATTTACGGAGGGCTGAGGATGACAGGAAGGATCAACAACTGGGATGTCGGAATCCTTGATATGCAAACTGCTGCTTATGAAGAAAACCCGGGAGAAAACTTCGGTATCGCAAGAACAAAAAGGAATGTATTCAATAACAACTCGTATGTGGGCGGCATGGTAACCAGCAGGCTGGGGATGAACGGGACATACAATATTGCCTATGGGATCGATGGTCAGTTCAGGATTACCGGAGATGAATACCTGATTGTAAAAATGGCACAGACATTTGAGAAAGATTCTGCCAATAAGGTTTTTGATCTTTCTCCGTCAAGGTTCATGCTCCAATGGCAGCGACGTAAGCTGGTAGGGTTTAATTATGATTTCCTGTATACTTATTCCGGAGATGCCTTCAATCCCGGGATCGGATTCGAAACAAAGGACAATTACCAGTTACTGAAAGGAATGCTGCAATACGGATGGCTGCCCGGAGAGAATAAAACAATCCGGTTGCACAAGATATCCCTGACTTCCTATGATCTGTGGAATACTGCTACCGGCCTGCACGAGACCGCCAACAGCATGCTTACCTGGTATTACGAGGCCAAGAAGGGATACTGGGGTGATATCAATATTAACTGGTTTCTCGAAGATCTCATGGATACACTTGCACTGGGAAATAATCAGGGTTCTGTTCCTCCCGGAAGGTATTCCTTTGTGTATGGAAGCTGCAATTTTTCAACATCCTATTCACACGCCCTTGCCGCAAATTTCACCTGTGAAGCAGGAAGTTTCTATGATGGATGGAAACTTTCGTGGTATGCCAATCCCAGTGCGACCATCGGCACAGATATTGAGCTCGGATTGACCTATAACCTCGATTATATCAACTTTCCATTACGGTCGACACAATTCACAAACCATATAATCGGATTTAAAGGATTGCTGACACTGACAACGAAAACGTCCTTCTCGGCCTTTGTCCAGTATAACACTGCCGTTAACAAGGTCATTGCCAACGTCCGTTTCCGCTATAACCCCCGCGAGGGAAATGATTTTTACATTGTATACGATGAAGGGATCAATACCCATAACTCACGCGAAATTCCAACGATGCCTTTTTCCTCGGGAAGAACCGTTCTTCTGAAATACACCTATACATTCCGGTTATAAGTATATAAAGATATTACCCTGTTTATCCTCCGGCCAATAACTTTATTTAATCCATTTTGTTGTACATGAATATACAATAAAATGGAAAAGCTAAAATTAATCGATACTGCATTTTTCCTGGCTATTATCACTATTGTGTATAATTTGCTGGAAGGTATTTTTTCAGTTTTTTTCGGCGCAAGTGATGAAACATTGGCACTGCTTGGTTTCGGAATTGACAGTTTTGTGGAGGTCATTTCGGGCATGGGTATTCTGCATATGATAATCCGCATGAAAAAGTCCGGCATGCAGCATGTGTCAGACCGGGACACGTTTGAAAAACAGGCATTAAGGATAACCGGAACATCATTTTACATCCTCGCTGCCGGCCTCATTGCAGGTTCCGTTTTCTCAGTCTTGCTTCATAAAAAACCTGAAACCACGCTGGCAGGCATAATAATTTCGGTTATTTCCCTGTCAGCCATGTTCATTTTAATGAAGATGAAGATAAAAACAGGAAAGGAATTGAATTCAGAAGCCATCATTGCCGATGCCAAATGCACACGAACCTGTTTCTATCTTTCCTTTATCCTTCTTGCCTCAAGTGTTTTATATGAACTGCTGGGTATAGCCTGGTTTGATATTGCAGGATCCGTGGGAATTGCCTGGTTTGCCTATAAAGAAGGCAGGGAGGCTTTCGAGAAAGCTGCCAGTGGAAATAATACCTGCAATCGTTGTGATAATCGTTAAAGTGTTTTATGAAAAACCCTGATACGAACCAACCGCAACCATTGCCTGAACCTTATCATGATTTATTTGTTACTATGAATATAAAAAGACCATTGAAGATCCTGTAGATTACAACAAACGATAACTTTATTCAGTAAATTTGGATCGATGAAAAGCAATGAAAATACAATATATACTGCTCCTGAAAGCAGGTCTTCAGACCGGGATAAAGCAACCGTTAAAAAACAATTTGCCGTAACCGGAATGGGCTGTGCTGCCTGTGCAAACCGGATAGAAACCACCCTTAACCAACAACCGGGGGTAATGAAAGGTATTGTCAATTATGCCACACAAACCGCACAGGTAGAATATGATCCCGGGCTCATTCAACCGATGCAGTTGAAAGAAAGTATTCAGTCAATCGGTTACGATCTGATTATCGATGAGACTAAAAGCGCAAGAGATGAATTAGCTGACCTTCAAAAAAAAAATTTCAGTCGCTGAAATACAGGACTGTTTGGGCCATAACTCTGTCCATACCACTGGTGTTGATCAGTATGTTTTTCATGGAAATACGTTATGCCAACCATATCCTATGGGTACTCTCCACACCTGTGGTAATAGGGCTGGGCCGAAGTTTTTTCATAAATGCATGGAAACAGCTCCGACACCGCAGCGCCAATATGGACACCCTGGTGGCCCTGAGTACAGGGATTGCTTATATCTTCAGCGTTTTCAACACCCTGTTTCCGGAATTCTGGGATAATCGTGGCCTGCATGCACACGTATATTTTGAGGCTGCAGCCGTTGTGATATCATTCATATTACTGGGCAGACTGTTGGAAGAAAGAGCAAAAGCCAGCACATCATCGGCTATAAGGAAACTGATGGAGCTGCAGCCTAAAGCCGTAACGATAGTCCTTCCAGATGACCAGACCATGGAAATTGCTATTGAACAGGTTAAACCAGGTAATATATTACTGGTTAAGCCGGGAGAAAAGATACCGGTTGACGGCAGGGTAATACAAGGGAGCAGTTATGTTGATGAAAGTATGATCAGTGGCGAACCAGTGCCCGTCATCAAAGAAAGAGAATCGACCGTATTCGCCGGAACGGTGAATCAGAAAGGCAGCTTTCAGTTTGTTGCCGAAAAAGTCGGCGCCGATACGTTATTAAGCGGCATCATCAGACTGGTTCAGGAAGCACAGGGGAGCAAGGCCCCGGTGCAGAAACTGGTTGACAAAGTTGCCGGTGTTTTCGTACCTGTGGTAATCCTCATCTCTATTTTCACGTTTTTCATCTGGTGGTTGGTTGGCGGTGAACAGGGAGTAGTCCACGGCTTGCTGGCCATGGTCACCGTGCTGGTGATTGCCTGTCCCTGTGCCATGGGACTGGCGACACCCACCGCTATTATGGTTGGTATCGGGAAGGGTGCAGCGAACAACATCCTGATAAAAGATGCCGAAGCACTGGAACAAATCCATAAACTGAATGCCATGGTGTTCGATAAAACAGGGACTATTACTGAGGGTAAACCTTCAGTCGACAGGATTGAGTGGCTCCAGCCTGAAAACAATGCTGAATTCATTAATATACTTTTCAGCCTTGAAAAAGTATCGGCCCATCCGCTTGCAGAGGCTGTTTCTGAATACCTTAAACCAGCAGGATCCACAGTCCCGGTTCAGGATATCACCAGTCTAACCGGAAAGGGTATTAGCGGAACATTCAACCATGAGAGGTATTTTGCCGGAAGCTATAATCTCATGCTCGAAAATAATATTACTGTTGATTCGCGATTGAATGAAACTGCAAGTCAATGGGAGGAGCAGGCCCATACCGTAATATATTTTGCCGATCATTTGCAGGTGCTGGCGGTCATCTCAGTTACCGATAAAATCAAAGACAGTGCTCACCGGGCCATTTCTGAATTAAAGCAAATGGGTCTCGCGGTATTTATGCTAACCGGAGACAACCGTCAGACCGCTGAGGCCGTGGCAAAAAAGACAGGGATTCGTGAATATAAAGCGGGTATGTTGCCTGCAGAAAAAGCGGCTTTTATCACGTCACTGCAAAAAGAAGGGAAACGCGTTGGAATGACAGGTGACGGAATTAACGACAGCCTGGCCCTCGCTACAGCCGATGTGAGCATTGCCATGGGAAAAGGTTCGGATATTGCCATTGATGCTGCAAAAATGACCATTATCAGCAGCGATCTGACTGTCATTCCGGCAGCAATCCGTCTGAGCCACAATACCGTCAGGACCATCCGGCAAAACCTCTTCTGGGCATTCATCTACAATGTTATAGGCATACCCATTGCAGCAGGTATCTTATTCCCGCTTAACGGATTCCTGCTGAACCCGATGATCGCCGGAGCAGCCATGGCCCTGAGCAGTGTGAGTGTTGTAAGCAACAGCCTCAGGTTGAAGTGGAAAAGCCTGGACCGCAGATATCACAGATAAACAGATTGACTATGATGTTTTTTTGTTGCCAGCATTTTATTCTTACCTGTCTCATCTTTATCATAGTCTATCCATAAATCAGTGGTTATCTGCGGTTCAGACATTTTTTCCCCACACTTCAGGGTTATTCCAAAATCAATTGTATATTACGTGTCCTATTTTAGTAAGCCGATTTGAAAATATGACACGTATGTTCAGAATTTTCATTTGTTTAACCGGATTGGCTCTTTTTTCCATATCAACCAGCCTGTCCCAGATTCCCGAATTGCCCAATCTTTTCACCGGAAAAACGCCTTACAAATATTTTTCGGGTTCTGTTGAACCCGTTTCCGGCTGGAACCTGCCGGGATTCAATGATGCATCGTGGTCAAACGGATATAAAAGTATTGGTTATGGCGACGGAGATGATACAACGCTCATTGAAAAAGCTCCTTCTGTTTATTTAAGAATTCCTTTTAACCTCGAGGATAAAAGCCTGTTTAAAAAGGCTAACCTGATGGTGGATTTCGATGACGGATTTGTGGCCTATATCAACGGAAATGAAATTGCCAGGGTGAATCTCGGTAAATGGGGGGAATTTGTTCCGCATGACCGGTTAACCGACCGCTCGCATGAAGCCTATTTCTATCGTTATTATTTTTCTCCCTTATGCGGGTATTATCTTGATACGGATACACTTTCAAAATACCTGGTCAACGGTGAAAACATACTGGCTTTTCAGGTTCACAATGACAGCCTCGATGGTTCTGATCTTTCGTTTAAGGTAAGATTGATTGATATCACCAATACATTCTATAATATGTATGTCGATCAGTCACGCTATTTCAAGCAGGTGGCGATTGATTCGACATCGTTTCCCATAGTTGTTATTAATACCAATGAATATGGGTTTCAAACACACCATATACGGTATAAAGCCAAGATGGGGATTATCGATGGACAGGTTAATAAACCTTCCGACGCGTTCTCAGGTTATAATGGTAACATCTCCATCGAAATACGTGGCAAGTCCTCGAAAGATTTTCCCAAAAAGTCCTATGGCCTGGAAACACAGGATAGTCTGGGCAATAACCTCAATGTTTCCCTGTTGGGCATGCCACCTGAAAACGACTGGATCTTATACGGCCCGTTTGCGGACAAAAGCCAGATACGAAATGAACTGGCCTTTATGTTAGGCCGGAAAACAGGCCGTTATCAACCCCGTACGCGTTATTGTGAATTGATAATGAACGGGGAGAACCATGGCCTGTACGTTCTTACCGAAAAGATAAAAAGGGATGCAAACCGTGTGGATATAGCAAATCTGGATGAAACGGATATTTCAGGCAACGATCTGACGGGAGGATATGTGTTCACACTTGAATACGGTAATCTGGAATGCCGGGATCCGGATGTTGATGATATCCTTCCTGTGCAACAGAATTATATTCAAGGTTTTTACGACGGATTTCTGAGTGTTCTGGACAGTCCTTACCTTACAGATCCTGTTAAAGGATACAGAAAATACATCGATGAGCAATCACTTATCGATTACATAATCATCAATGAGGCCATAAAAAACTGCGACGCCTATTACCTGAGTGATTATGCTTATAAAGACCGTGATGACAGAGATGGAAGGATCAAGTACGGCCCGCTATGGGACAACGACCTGGCGTTCGGCAATGCCTATTTTCAAAACGGGTACTTAACCACAGGCTGGCAGTTTGCAGAGCCAAACAACGTCTATCTTCAGCTTACCAAAGTAATGCGCGACACTTCATTCACGCGGCAACTGGCAGACAAATGGTACTACCTCAGAGAAAATGGATTTTTGCAGATTGATTCACTGATGTTTTACATTGATTCTCTGACCCATTCTATTTTCAATGCCCGGGTGAGAAACTATGAAATATGGCCGGTAATTGATAAAATTCTGTTTGGGCAAATGGAATCCTATGTAACCCATTCCTATGAAGAAGACATACAAGCAATGAAATCCTTTATTCATAACCGTTTGGCATGGATAGATGCGAATATCCCGGAAATCTTCTATGCCATGCCAAGCGGTGTGCCCGATATAACGTTTGCAAACCATTGTTTCATCTATCCCAATCCGTTTTCCAACGAGTTTAACGTGGTCATAATGCCGGTTGAAGCCGGAACCATAACCGTTGAAATCTATGATCTTTCAGGCAGAATGATTTTTCCCTCACAAGCGTTTCATGCAGAGGATACAAGAGCTGAGATACCGGTTACCGGTTTTGCATTATCGCGACTTGCTCCGGGCATGTATGCAGTAGTGGTGAAAAATAACGGAATCGTTTTCTTCCAGCAGAAGATCATAAAAAAATGAAATCATCATACAGGTTCCTGTTTCAACAATCTATAACTAATGAATCATGTTGCGTTCAGTTTTAAGAGTAATTCTGTCCGGTATTGTTTTGTGTTTTTTTTGGCCAGATTCCGCTGGTGTTGAGCCACGCCTGTCGTTCTCCCATGAGAGAGGTTATTACAACTCAAGTTTTGAATTAACCCTTACCGTAAATACCGATGGTTGTGTTATAGCCTACACGCTGGATGGGAGCGATCCAAAGACATCAGAAAATGCCAGGATTTGTTCCTCACCCGCAACAATTTCCGTCAGTCCGTTCAACCGTGAAGGCAGGGCCATTACGCCCGGCTTTGTCGTGCGGGCATGTGCCATTTGCAATAACGACACAGGCAATGTAGAAACGCATACTTATATTTTCCCCTCCGAGGTGAAATTCCAGTCTGATATCTCAGCCGATCTTGTACCATACTGGCCCGATCAGTCTTTTGAGCCCTGCACCTACCCGCCAAATCTGCTTGACTGGATGCGGGCTGATTATCAGCACATGGATCTGGGTATTGATCCTGAAGTTGTTGCAAAAGATGAATATTATTCGTCTTTCGAGAGAGTTATGACAGATATGGGAGTGCCAACCCTCTCGCTGGTGACTGATCCCTCAAATTTTTTTGATCCGGTAACCGGCATTTATATCAACTCCGTCTGGTCGGGTATCGAATGGGAAAGATCCGGATCCATTGAGCTGATCAATTCTTTCGGGACCGGATTTCAATCAAATACCGGTATACGTATCCGTGGAGGATGGAGCAGTTCGGGAAATTTTGCAAAACATGCATTCCGGCTGTTTTTCCGCAAGGAATACGGAAACGGAAAACTGAACTATCCTTTGTTTGATGATGAAGGCGTTGATGAATTTGATAAAATTGACCTGCGTTGTGATCAGAATAACAGCTGGCATGTTCCCGGGGGCAATAGCAATGCTGACTTCATTCACGATCTTTTTGCACGGGATCTTCAGGGTGACATGCAGCAACCCTATACACGCAGCCGCTATTACCATCTCTATGTAAACGGCATGTACTGGGGCCTGTATGAAACACAGGAAAGGCCGGAAGCAAACTATGCTGCATCGTATTTCGGAGGAAATAAGGAAGAATACGATGTAATAAAATCTTCCGGACCTTCTTATGACTGGGAACCTTATACCCTGGAAGCCACAGACGGAAATCTGGATGCTGCCAGCATCCTGTGGGAGATTGCCAAACAAGGTTTTTCACATGAAAATTATTTTAAAGCCCTGGGATTAAATCCGGATGGCACAAAAAATACGGATTATCCAATTCTGCTGGATGACGATAATCTCATCGACTATATGATCATCATTTATTTTGCTGCCAACAGGGATGGCCCCGGAGAACTTAACGGAGGGATCCGGATCAATAACTTTTTCGGGATCTATAACAGGGAGCGTCCGGACGGATTCAAATTCTTTGTTCACGATGCTGAAACGGCATTTGCCAATGTAAATGATAACATTACCAACTCACCCACCATTGCCGGTGAAGACTTTGAAAGATTCAACCCTGCCTGGTTGCATCAGAAACTGATGGAGAACAGGGATTACAGGCAAAAGTTCGCCGACAGGGCCTGGCACCACTTATTCAATAAAGGCGCATTAACCGCTGATAAAAATTCAGAAAGATTTATGTTCAGGGCCGGAGAGATTGATCAGGCTATAATCGGAGAGTCAGCCCGGTGGGGCGATGTATATGGAAGTACTATAATACCTTATACGAAGATAGATACATGGCTTCCCGTCGTTGCAAAATTCCAGGAAAACTATTTCCCAAAAAGAACAGATATCGTAATTAACCAGTTTAAAAATATGGGGTGGTTAAATGATCTCCATCCACCGGAACTCGACTCCGGTGATTTTATTTTTAATGATGCCGGCATACAGATCTCCAAAGGCAGTATGTTCGACCTTATCAATCCCAACGATAAGGGTGAAATCTATTATACGCTGAATGAATCCGATCCGAGGGTCAGCGGAGGAGGTATTTCGGATGATGCCATTTTGTTTGAGCATGAAATTATGGCCCTGCAAACAGTTTTCATAAAAGCCAGAATAAAAGCCGGTGATGAATGGAGTCCACTGGTTGAGCATGTCATTAGCGTAAACACAGGCACTGATTTGAAAATTTCGGAGATCAGCTATAATCCCCAACAGCAGGTTATAGGTGTTGATACACTGGCAAGTAAAGACCTGGAATTCATTGAACTGAAGAACTGCCATACCGATACGATCGATATTTCAGGATACGCATTTACACGGGGTATACGGTATGAGTTCCCCCGGAACAGTTTAATGCCACCCGGCAGCTTTATGGTTATCGCTTCCGATACCGCCTGTTTCAGACGGTTATACGGATTCGCACCTCACGGGCAATACGAAGGCAACCTGAAAAATGATGCGGAGGAAATATACCTTGAATCAGCTTCCGGTACACAGTTGATACACTTCACCTATAATTTTGATAAGGTTTGGTATGATGCCACCGATGGAAGTGGCTTTACGCTGGCGCTCTCCGGCTACAGGAACCCTCAGTCGTATGCGCTTAAGAGCGATTGGAGAATATCGACCAACTGGCTGGGTTCCCCCGGCGGGGATGATCCGCCGCCATCGGCGGATACCCTCGTCATCACCGAGGTATTGGCCAACTCAGAGGCTCCGCTAACCGATGCCATTGAGTTGTATAATCCCACGTATTCCGATGTAAACATCGGGAACGGGTACCTTTCGGATGACAAAGATGATCCGGCTAAATGGCGCATTCCGGGTGGGACTGTTGTTCCATCGAAAGGGTATACTGTTTTTCATGAAGGACATTATCTGAATGATACGCTCAGATTCGATACAAATGAATTCGGACAGGCGTTCTCCATTTCTTCTGCAGGAGAGTCAGTCTACGTATTTTCAGCCGATAACGAAGGAAGGATTTTAAATTTCATCTGCGAATATAAGGTGGGTGCGACAACCATCAACACCTCCTTTGGAAATTATCTGAACACGATGGGTGAAGGTAAGCAGGCTTTGCTGGATACGTTGTACCTGGGGGCAAACAATGAAAACTTCCTGAAAAGTCCTGTTATCTTTAAGACCATAATGTATCACCCCACGAATGAAAATGTTGAATATATTGTTCTTAAGAACCGAACCGATTCGGTTGTCAACCTGTTCAGTGAGCATGACTCCTTGGTAACCTGGAAAATCGACGGAATCCGGTTCCTGTTTCCCGGCAGGGTAAGTCTTGATGCGGGTGACTCGTTGTACCTGGTTGAAAAAGAGCTTGCTGTCAGTGTTTTCAGGAATATCCGCAGTATTGATCCGGATGTCCGGGTTTTCAATTATGAGGGACAATTAAGAAACAACACCGAGACAATCTCAGTCCAGGAACCCATTTATTACAAAAATGATACGGGATTATCCTATGCCTATGTGACCCTGGAAAGTGTTGCATACAAGGATGAATCTCCCTGGCCTTCCGAGGCCGATGGAAGAGGGTATGCCTTGCAACGGAAAGACGAAGAGGCCTTTGCCGATAATGCTTTAAACTGGACTACACGTTATGACCGGATCCCGAATGCCGATGCCGGATCGGATAAACGTGTAAAAGTAAATGCACAAGCGTTACTTGACGGCTCCGGTAGTTACGATCCCGATGGACAAATCCTTTCCTACAAGTGGGAACTAATATCAAAACCCGGTGGCAGCAGTTTGGCTCCACCCGATCATGTATGCAACCCGGGGATCACGCCCGACATGGAAGGTAAATATACCTATTTACTGGAGGTTGATAACGGAGCCAAAAGAAGTATACCTTCGTATGTAAGTATATATGCATATGAAAACCGGCCCCCGGTAGCTTTAACCAGGCGCCCCAATTACAGGACACCGGTAAACACAGGTATTTTAATTGATGCCCGGCGAAGCTATGATCCCGACTATGATGAAATTTCGTATCAATGGGAAATTTTAAACCGGCCCGACGGAAGCACGGTGGAATTAAATTCCTATGATACAGATACCTTGTTGTTTACACCGGATGTTGTCGGCCGGTATGATGTTAAACTCACCGTAAATGACGGTTTTCTGAACAGCAATCCTTATGTGGTTGCCGTCACTGCATTAACGGCTACCGGTATCACCGGTAATGCATTCACCTCCGAAATGAGGATTTATCCTAATCCGACCCGTGATGATGTAAGGATTGAATTTATGCTGCATAACAGCACAGCAGCAATCCTTTCATTAACCGATATCAACGGGCACAGGGTTTATAATCATAATATTGCTGCTACCGGCACGGGTCTTCAGCAATTTATCCTTCACCTGGGTGAATTACATTTAACAGAAGGAGTTTATTTTATTCAAATACAATCAGAAGAATTTATAAAAACCGAAAAAATAGTATTTATACGATAAAATTCTCTCTTTCGGGTGTATTTGTTCTTGTTGGCCAGGCTGGATTTATCAGATGGAAATATCAATCAAATGCATTAAATTCGAAAAATTTATTGCGGTTTCACCCATTAATTATATTTATAAAGAACTGTGCATGAGTGAATTAACAAAAAGACCAAATCTCGTTGATGCCGAAATGAAACATGATTTGAAAGTGCTTTTCAGCATCAGCCTGGGTATTTTTCTCTTTGTCCTGTTTTTCCAGCCCTTTGAACTCAATCATCTTGCGTTTAACAATAAGCTGTTGTTTATTGCCGGATTGGGCGCCATTACATTCCTGGTAATGAGCCTTTTTCATATTGTTTTACCGCTGATCTGGCCCAAATTTTTTAAAGCCGGTTATTGGGAAAACGAACCTGTTTACCTTATCAGCATTTTGATCCTGGTTTTTTCTTCGGCTGCTTTTGCCTTTTATTTGCGGTATGTCGGATCCATTGAATTATCACTTTATATAATGTTCAAAATAGTAGTGATTTGCATTGCCCCCGTCGTTGTATTGCAGATCTATGATAAAAATCAATCGCTGAGGCATCAGGTTTATCTGTTGCATGAGAATCTCACAAAGCTTCGGACATTGCTTGGCAAATACGAGAAGGACCAGGTTTCCGGCAGTGTTGAAATATTCGCAGAAAACAAATCCGAAAAGATTGAGATCCGGATTGCTGATCTGGTATTCATCCGGTCGGCAGATAATTATATCGAGATTGTTTACCTGGAAAATGAACAATTCAAAAAGAAACTCATCCGGAATACCCTAAGGAATATAGAAGATATACTCAGCTTTTATCCTGTATTTATCCGCTGTCATCGTACCTGCATTGTCAACAAGAATTTCGTTGAAAAGATGGTTCATCATTATACTGTTCATAAGATCATTATTAAAGGTTATAATGGTGAGGTACCGGTATCAAGGCAATATCTCCTGCAGGTTAAAGAGGCCATTATCAAGGGCTAATGGGTGAATACGATTCACCCCGGGTAAATGTCATTCCCATTCAGATTTTGCAGATTGTCCCATTTTCAGGCATTTGATCCCTGTTATTTTTCCAAAATAATCCTGTAAAATATATTTGCATCGTTTTATACAGGATTTAAAATCCATATAGGGATTAAATTATAAAAATGGACTGAATGAACATATTACTGATTAATCCGAAATATCCTGATACATATTGGAGTTTTAAACACGCCCTTAAATTTATTTCAAAAAAGGCCGCATTTCCTCCACTGGGATTGATTACTGTAGCTTCGCTATTACCGGGTGAATGGAGAAAAAAGCTTATCGATCTTAACCTTTCATCACTCCATGAGAAAGATATTCAATGGGCAGATTACGTTTTTATCGGTGCTATGGCTGTACAGCTCAAATCGGTCAACGAAGTTATTGCAACCTGTAAAGTACACAAGAAAAGAATTGTTGCCGGGGGACCATTATTTACGGAAGAATTTGAAAAATTTGATGAAGTTGATCACCTGGTTCTTAACGAGGCAGAAATTACATTGCCTCAGTTTATTGCTGACGTAAATCGTGGATTTCCCAAAAGAATATATCATACACAGGCGTTTCACGATATTACCAAAACACCTGTACCCGATTATTCCCTGCTAAGGCTTTCCAAATATGCCTCATTAAGTATTCAATATTCAAGAGGTTGCCCTTTTAATTGTGAGTTTTGTGATGTTACAGCACTTTTTGGTCATAAGGTCCGGACGAAATCAACGCAGCAGGTTTTGTCGGAGTTAGATAGAATGCTGGAAATCAAATGGAAAGGAAGCGTATTTTTTGTGGATGATAACTTTATCGGCAACAAGAACAAGCTGAAAAAAAATTTTTTACCTGCGTTAATTGAATGGATGGAGAGAAACAACTACCCATTCGTTTTTACAACCGAAGCATCGATCAATCTGGCAGACGATGCTGAACTTATGAATCTGATGGTAAAAGCCGGTTTTACCAATGTATTCATCGGCATTGAAACACCCGAAGAAGCCAGTCTGGCTGAGTGCAATAAAATCCAGAATCACAAACGCGACCTTATTGCCTGTGTAAAGACTATACAATCGGCAGGCATGGAGGTAATGGCCGGTTTCATCGTTGGTTTTGATAATGATACACCATCCATATTTCAACGGCAGATTGACTTTATCCAAAAAAGCGGTATCGTCTCGGCTATGGTTGGATTGCTTAACGCTCCTAAAAAAACACTCTTATACAGACGATTGGAAAAGGAAGGACGTATATTATCGGATACAACCGGGAACAATACAGATTATTCCATAAATTTTATACCAAAAATGGATAAAAAGAAACTTCTTGAGGGTTACCATACGATAATCCATGGTATTTATTCCAGTAAATATTACTATCGCCGTATCTTATCATTTTTAAAACATTATAATCCTCCCTTCAGGTTTCAACGAAAGATGTCCTTTCGCGAATTTATAGCATTCCTGAAATCAGTTCTTATAATAGGCATACTGAAAAAGAACCGAAAATACTATTGGGAATTGATATTCTGGAGTTTATTCAACAAACCCGAGACATTTGCCTTAGCTGTGTCGTACAGCATTTATGGATATCACTACAGAAAAGTATTCAAAGAATTATCATAAATAAATAGAATGTTATGAGCATGATTGTGGAAAATTATTGTGAATTGCCGAATATTATAAGGAAGCCTATGTGGCAGGTATGGCACAAATTAATGATTCGGTTCGATAAGGACATAGCCGCTAATTTCATGAATTACGGATTTGAAAACCTTAATATTGAAGAACAACCCATAAAATTAATCCGCGAGGATGAAAAAAACCGGTATTGTATTCAGTTATATGATCACCTGGCACGCAATGCCGATTTAAAAAACAAAGATGTGTTGGAAGTTGGTTCAGGCAGAGGTGGCGGTGCATCTTACATTGCACGATATTACCAGCCAAAAACCTATACCGGATTGGATTTATCCGGTAGTGTTATCGATTTTTGCAACCTGTATTACAATATTCCCGGTTTAGTATTTGTGAAAGGTGTGGCCGAAAAAGAACCTTTTAGCAACAATTCTTTTGATGTAGTATTGAATGTTGAATCGGCCCGATGTTACAGCGATCTTTCTATATTCTTCCACGAGGTGTCCAGGGTTTTGCGCCCCACGGGATATTTTCTGTTTGCCGACCTGATGCACCAGGGTGAAGTGGGGGAAATGCGGTCAAAGCTGAAAAAATGCGGTTTTGAAATAACAGGTGAACAAAACATAACACCCAATGTAATAGAGGCCCTTGGTAAAGACACCGAGAGAAGGGAGAGGCTTATTCATGAGAAAATACCGGGATTCCTGAAGAAGTCTTTTCTCCGGTTTGCGGCAACAAAAGGAACAGAAAGGTATGATTCTTTCCGGAACGGAAAATTTGAATACTGGAGTTTCAGGCTAAAAAAATCAGCTTAAATCAGTTAAACATCCTATATCACGTTACATCCCGGCTCATTGTCCTTTTCAGTTTTTTGATTCCGATTTGTCTTAACTGTCGCACCCTTTCGGAAGTGATTCCAAGCTGGAGTGAAATCTCTGACAGGGAAAGTGAAGGCTCACTGTTCAATCCAAATGACATTTTGATAATGGCTGCTTCTCTTTTTGTCAGCCCTATCAGTGCCCTGTTAATTTCCTGCCTTAAGGATGCCAGGTTTAAAGCATTATCAGGGGAGGGAAAACCATTGGATACTATGACATCGTACAAATTATTGTCATCTTCACCTACTAACGAAAGGGGAGCATCAAATGAAAGTTGCGTCTTTCGCATTTCACGGGTATGAATGACCTCCTTTTCTGAGATATGGGTCATCTGCGCAATTTCGTCTTCGGTTGGTTCGCGTTGAAACTCCTGCTCAAGCCTGGGCATGGCTTTGGCAATTTTATTTATAGAGGCCACTTTGTTCAAAGGCAATCTGACAATTCTGGTTTGCTCTGCAATGGCCTGGATTATAGACTGACGTATCCACCAGACCGCATAGGAAATAAATTTGAATCCCCGGGTCAGATCAAACCGGTAGGCAGCTTTGACCAGACCTACATTGCCCTCATTGATCAGATCGGATAAAGACAGACCCTTATACTGATATTGCTTAGCTACAGAAACAACAAAGCGTAAATTTGACGTAACCAGTTTCTCTAATGCCTGCATATCGCCATCCCTAATCCTTTGCGTCAATTCAACTTCCTCTTCTGCTGAAATCAATTTGTATTTGCTAATTTCCCGAAAATACCTGCTTATTGAACTATCTTCCCGGTTGGTAATTTGTTTATATATCTTTAATTGCTTCATTTGGACTGTATCGTACAATACCTCGGTTAAATAAAATGAGGCAACAAATTTCCGCGTTATTGGATTGATTTTACATTGATGGCTACCAGACCCTTATCACCTGTTTTTATCTCAAATTCCACTTCCTGGTCGGGTTGTAAACCCGTAAACGGACTATCTAATCCGGAACGGTGAACAAAAATATCCTGACCATCTTCTGTTTTTATGAAACCATAACCTTTCATTTCATTGTACCATTTAACTTTTCCTCTTGTCATTTCATCGTGTTTTTTACTGTTATTGTACTATTAATTGGATAAACATTACAACATTAAAACCTTGTTATCGTAATGCTTTTTTAACGGTAATGACTTTCCCCTCCCATGTTGCGCGATTGACGGTTTTTATTACTTTCAATGCCTCTTCTTCATTGGGCATTTCAACAAAGCCAAAACCCCTTGATTTGCCTGAAAAACGATCTTTAACCACACTGGCCGATGAAACGGATCCAAAATCCTGAAAAGCCTCCCTAAGGTGAATATCCTGTATTTTCTCATCCAGGTTACCAATGAATAACTTCATATTGTTTTCATAATAAAATAATACCAATTGATTTATTATTTACCCAGATTTAGAAAAGGAGGTTGCAAGTGAGTTCGTGCAGGGCAGCAGCCCTTACTTCCAAGAGGCCAATTCGTAAACCTAACTAAATTGCGACAAAGGTAAGCATAATATACAGGAATGCACCTGAAGTCCTGAAATATTTTTCAAGGATACCTCGGGGCTTTAAGGGAAATAATGATTTCAAGTGTATTGTTTTGGATGGATTGTACGCAATAATTCTCTACTGATTTTTAGCCCAATAACTTGATTTTAAATACATTTTTACGTATTTTGACGAGTTTTTCAGCTGCTCCATAAAACAGCAACCCAGACCAATGACCAACTAATTAATATACAACTAACTAAAAAGCAAAACTATGGTACTAAAACTATTCCGAAAAACCCTTATGTTGTTCCTCTTTCTGGGAATATCTGCCATGCTGTTGCATGCCCAGGTAACGATACAGGGAACCGCTAAGGATGAAAACAATGAACCCTTGCCGGGAGTGACCGTTTTGGAAAAAGGGACCAACAATGGCACTACAACAGACGTGTTCGGTAAGTATTCTATTTCCGTGGCTGAAAATGCCGTCCTTATGTTTTCGTACGTGGGATATCTGACCGATGAAGTCGCTGTTAAGGGAACCGAAGATATCAATGTATCTATGGTTCCCGATATTGTTGCCATTGGCGACGTGGTTGTGATCGGCTATGGTACGATGAAAAAGAGTGACCTTACAGGGGCGGTGGCTTCGGTGAAACCCGATGAGCTGACCAGGCTGTCTACAACCAATGTGCAGCAATCCATTCAGGGTCGTGTTGCCGGGGTTATGGTGACATCCAATTCAGGAGCACCCGGTGACGATGTCACTGTGCGTATAAGAGGTATTAGCACCGTAAATAACTCGAACCCCCTGTATGTTGTCGATGGTTTCCCTATGAGCGGCATTTCCTATCTTAATCCTTCGGATGTTGAATCGATGGAAGTATTGAAGGATGCCTCAGCAACGGCAATTTATGGTAACCGGGGCGCCAATGGTGTTGTTCTGATAACAACCAAAAAAGGAAAAGAACAAAAAAGCGTTATTACCTTTAATGCCTATTATGGCTTACAGAGGGCCAATAAAACCATCCCGCTGTTAAATGCAATGGAATATGCCGAATCCAAGTATGAGGCCTATGATAACAATGCTGAGATCAAAAACAGGCCCAGGCTGGCGTTGACAGGAAGCGGATCGGCACTGGATGATACATTGCAATGGGTACTGAACAACCATTATGTTGGCACTGACTGGCAAAAAGAAGTACTCAGGACCGGACAGCTACAAAATTATGAATTAAGCGTTACCGGTGGAAAAGAGAAATATTCATACAATGTATCCGGTAGCTATAACCGTGATGACGGTATTGTCATTAATTCCTGGCAGAAAAGGTATATTTTAAGATACGGCGGACAGGCCGAAGTAAATAGGTTCGTTCGATTTGAACACAGCCTGGCATACAGAAATGTCGAAAGAATTAATTATGACCGCGATCTTTACGGTCAGGGTGTTCTTCCGAACGCACTTGTGGGAGATCCCATCTCACCGGTTTATCTGCCCGACACCAACTGGTATGCACCGGTTGACATCAGCCAGACCTGGAACCCGGTTGCAGCTGCTGACCGGGCAAAGAACAACAAGTTCAGGTCCGATGAAATTGTTGGCAACCTGGGCCTTGATATCACCATCATCAAAGGACTTGTGTTCTCTTCCAAAGTAGGAGCTGACCTGGTGTGGAACCGGAACAAAAGATATATACCGGTATATAGAATCGGTGCAAAGGATCTGGCCACCCAATCGTCATTGGATGAGATTTATCAGCGCACTTTCGCCTGGAACAACTCAAATTATATCAATTTCAACAGAGATTTCGGCAAACACAGTCTGAATGTGATGGTCGGTCAGGAATGGTCAGCATTTGAAAATAGCCGGCTACGATATGTCGTATACGATGTGCCCGATAATCCAAGCCTGTATTATCCACAATTTTCACCCAATACCACCGATCCCCAATTCAATGGTGATTTCTCCAACACCAACAGGCCTGCCTATGAAACCAGCCTGTTCTCTTATTTCGGACGAATCAATTACAGTTTTGGCAGTCGGTACCTGGTAACACTGAATGCACGGCGTGATGGATCTTCAAAGATAGCCAAGGAAAACCGCTGGGGTACGTTCCCCTCCTTTTCACTTGGATGGAATATCAAAAATGAATCCTTCCTGAAGAATGTCAATGCCGTATCTGCTTTAAAGCTGAGATTTGGCTGGGGAAAAACAGGCAACGAGGGTAGCCTGGATGACCCCTATGCTTTATTTGCAGTGGTAACCCCAAATCTTGATATGGTGGGGCCGGGCGATCAGGCACTTTCAGGTGCAATTCAAACCGTAAATCCAAATACAAACCTGAAATGGGAAGAAGTGCGGCAGTATAACTGGGCAATCGACTTCGGTTTCTTTGGTGGCAAGCTTAACGGAACAATCGATGTCTTTTTAAAGAAAACATCGGATATGATTATCGTGCTTGATCCTCCTTACTTTGCCGGATCGCTGGCTTCAGCCGGGAATTATGGAATGATGGAAAATTCAGGTGTTGAGATCTCACTGAATTACCGGAATTTTGACCGTGAATTCAAGTACGAAATAGGAGGTAATTTTACCTGGCTCAAACATCCTATGATCACACAATGGGCTGATCCCACACTGAAAGGCAGTGTTACTAAAATCCAGAATGTGACCCGGACCATAGAAGGAGATGAGATGGCCCATTTTTACGGCTATGAAACAGACGGTCTCCTCACACAGGATGATATTGACAATACATATGGCATTGACGAAGAAGATGGTGATACCATTTTCACGTATCGGTCTTCTTCATTCTGGCCGGGTCAGATAAAACTTGTCGACAGGAACGGTGACCACGTTATAAATGCTTTGGACAAGACAAATATAGGAAGTGCCAATCCTGATTTTTATTATGGTTTAAACATTAACCTGATGTACATGGGCATTGACCTGGTAATGTTCTTCCAGGGAGTATATGGCAATGAATTGATTAATGCTATTAACGCCTGGTCTAAGTTCCCCGATGAAGGTGATAATAACCTGAACAGGGAAGTACTGGATGCCTGGACAGCGGAAAATCAGAATACTTCGGTACCGCGGCTGGTACAGGGGAATCCGATCATGCAGAGCTATTTTAACGATTACCTGGTTGAAGATGCCAGTTATTTCCGATTGAAGAATATTCAACTGGGATACACCTTGCCCCAGAAAATCACCAAATTCATAGGAATGAGCAACCTTCGTTTCTATATTTCCGCTGAAAACGTATTTACGATTACAAAGTATTCCGGCTTTGATCCTGAAGTTGGCAACATTCAGTATGACAACGCTTTACAGAAAAACAATCCGTTGGCTCAGGGAATTGACGGGGCCAACTATCCGATAGCCAAAAAGTTCCTGTTCGGAATCAATGTTAGTTTTTAAAAAAAAGTATCATGAAAAAACAATTATATATCATTGCATTAATCGCCATAATACTTGGCGCTTGCGAAGATTTCCTGGAAAAGAAACCCCTTGCCCAGGAAACCACCGATACCTTTCTGGGTAGTCCCGCAACGGCTGAAGCAAACTTTGAGCAAATGCTGGTAGCCTGTTACAGTACTTTTACCCTCACAGAAAATACCTGGAGAAATAATAAACACTATTTTGAGAATATGATCAGCGACTGGATGTCCGATGATTGTGAAAAAGGAGGTAACGGGCTGTCGGATATGCCTGAGATGCTTGATATGAGAGCATGGGCAGCTTTACCTTCACCCACAACAACGGCACATTACAGTACACCCTGGCTGGAAGGATACCTGGGATCAGGCCGGGCAAACGCGGTTCTTGACCTTGTTGAAGATTACAAGGGAAACCTTTCCACTGAGTCGTACAATCGTATTAAAGGAGAGGCTCTCTTTCTCAGGGCATATTTTTATTATATTCTGGCCAGGTCATACGGAAATGTTCCATATTTTGATAAGCCCGTAACAGCCAATGAATATTACGATCAGGCAAAAGTTAGTCCTGAAAAGCTTTATGAGCTAATTGAAAAAGACCTGGCAGATGCTGTTGATCTGGTTCCGGAAAAAAGCAATTGGGATGATATCTGGCCCGGGGGAAGAGCTACAAGAGGAGCTGTACGGGCCATTCTTGCACGGATCATTACCATGGAAATAGGATTCGGATTTAACGGGAAGGTATGGCAGGATGTGTATGATGTCACAAAAGTCATTATTAACTCAAATGAATATTCCCTGCTGTCTGATTATGCAACAATATTCGAGAATGAAGGTGAGATGGGATCTGAATCTGTGTTTGAAGTCCCTTGTGCTGACCTGGGTGGTGGATACGGCAGCCTGGGCGGCAATATGGAACAACGAATGGTAACCCTCAGACCCAGCACATCATTGACCTATGGTCCGAATACACCTACCGGTGGCTGGGGATTTTCCAACCCTACACAAAATCTGTTTGATCAATTTGAACCCGGCGATGTGCGCCGTGAATGCACCATCATAAAAGATGGTGATATATTCATGGGTGATGTAATACCAACTATTGTTGACGACCAATGTCCAACAGGATACTGGTTCAGAAAATATGCCGGTCCTGATCCCAGGCAAAATACCTCAGGCGATAAGAACAACCGTATCGTACGTTATGCCGAAGTGCTTCTGACCCATGCAGAAGCTGCCTGGCATATTGGTCAGGAAGCTGAAGCATTGCAAACATTGAATGTTGTACGTGACCGGGCCAGGGCAAGTACTGATCCGAATAACGGCAATGTGAGTACACTGGGACCAATTACTGCAACCAGTGGTCAGGCTTTGCTTGATGCCATTAAACACGAACGAAGGGTAGAACTGGCTATAGAAGGTTTGCGTGCGTGGGACCTGATCCGCTGGGGTGAATTCGAAAATGCCCTCAGAACGGTTATTATACCCACCGATCGTTTCTTAGGAAGCATGGATCCCGAACAGGCCGTTCAGAATTACAGGAGTCACCTTATTGATGGCAAAGTACCCTGTCTGCCCATCCCTTCGGATGAGGTCGAAAGTTACCGGATTAAGCAAAATCCGGGTTATTGACAACTTGTTGTGACTTAACACCGAGAAAGGCTGCCTCTAGGATGGAGACAGCCTTTTTTGGTACGCTTTAAGCCGGGATTTTCAGGTGTTATGCAAACTGTCTTCCGCTTTCTTCAACAAATTTCTGGGAAATTTCACCTCTGAATGTTCTTGAAAAAATTATTATACTCCTTAACAGCCCTTGTGATGCGGTCTTTTTTGTTAACACGCATATGGAGGTTGCGTAAATAGATCCTGAACTCCTCCGAATATTCAAGTGCATTGCACAGGCTTTTGCGGTTGGGTATTATTTTATCAAGATCGCGGCCCGGTCTTTTGATAAAATAATATTTATGTGCCTTCAGGTTGTCCGACATGGGAAACTTTTCAATGGTGTTCAGCATATAAAGCGACACGGAATCCTTTACCAGCACTTCAAGAAAAGAACTTGTTCCATCCGTATAATACCAGTTGTTCATCGGAAAAAACTCATAACATATGATACGGTTCTCTTTTTCGGATAAGAGCTTAAAACCTTTTACCGTATTTTTATCCACCAGTAAAAATATGCCCTTGTTATTCCTGGTCCAAAGCAGATTGCTGCCTACAGAACAATAAACCAGGTGCCGGCCTGACAATGAGTCACCTGTCTGCAGATAAACCGTGCCCGGACCCCACTGATTGATCTCACCCGGAAGACCGTTGAACGGATTCAGATCGCGGTAAGGCGTGCACAACAAATGTGATCCCGGAACCTGTTGTCCCATAAGGGTGTCGCATCCGCCTGTAAGCGATTGTCCGCAGGTATATGACCCTGCATTCAACCATGCTGAAACCATCAGAACCAATACCTTGCAAACGAACTGGATATGTATGGATTTTTTCATCGGACAACTGGTTTTACAAAACAGTAATAGCTTTTTCTGTACAACGGAATATCCCGTCAGGATCGATATAAAAGACCTTCAATTGATATTTTCCTTTCACGTCAGAGGTCCTGAACCGGATTTCCGTGCCAGCGGAATCAAGCTCACGACCTGCGCTCCAGAAAAGTGAATGCCTCAGATCCGGCAAGCTGCCCTCCTGCTCAACGGGAACGGCTCTTTCTTTACCTGTCACGGGTGTTACGTTTACAGTGGTTATCAGCGTGCTGAAATAAGGCTCGGTATCAACAGGCTTTACCGTGGTAATATCTACAATACCATGCATCAGGTAATTGTCATAAAAATGTTTGTCATTTTTTATGGCAATACTCCGGATAATATCTGAATTGAGTTCCAGCACATTTTTCAGCGACGGATAGGGGATGTTGTTCAGCAGCACAAAAGCCTGCTGGGGATGAAAAATCTGCAGGTAATTATCAAAGAGGGTCATGCTGCAATAATCATCTTCAAGTTTCAACTTAAGCTGAGGGATCAGGTTTTTTCGGATTTCAAAAATATCGGGTAAAAACTCATATTCGGCAGGTGTCAGTTGAAAATCGGGAATGCCATAAAAACTTCTATCGTAGGATGTAATCCTGTAATTCACGACCTCTGCCGATTGTTGAGTGTTCCTGTAAAATACCCTGTAAGCCATGGATATATTCTGATGACCTTTGATCATTTGCTCTATGCACGGATGAAAAAAAGAGGTTGTTTCCGTACCGGATGGTGTTTTTCTGAAAAGATCATCCGTAATAATGGTCACAACATCCCTGCTTTTCGGGAAACCCTGTGCCGTCAGATAAAGTTGTTTGTTATATAGTTTTTCGTTGAGAGTAAAGGAAAAATCACCTTTTTCACTGGTAATGCTATAATCAACATGGGCTATGGAATCGGGATAAGACAAAAGAACCGGCATCTTGTCGACGGGCAATTGGTAAACCGGTGATTCAATCCTGCCGGTAAGTATTATTCCGATTGTCTCCCGGGGATACAGGTTTTCATTGCGTGCATGCAAAATAAAATCCATCGGAAGCGTCCTCTCACAGGCCATCAAGCAATCGTTGATATAGTTTTCTGTAGCCGATGTGTCAAACAGGGGCAATACTTCGGGCCGTGACAGAGAGGAATACAGATCATAGTACCTGCAATAGCTTAACTCATTAAACAGCATGCTGTCGGTAACCGGATTGTATTCATTCACCGAAACCGCCAGGATATTGTTCTGTTGAACAGCCCCGGAAAGGTAATCCTCGCAGATCGCCGATTGCCTTGTTTTCAGGGTATTCGTTATGGTCGTTGCCGGCCATGCATGCCTGTTGTTTTTCCGGTACCAAAGACGGCTGCACAGTATTGTTTCATTACCGAACAAAAGGACCTGGTTCAGGCCGGCCGGAAGATCAGCGGAAGGTATTGACAAGGCCCCCCTGTTGTTAACCATATTGACCTGCCGTACAAAGGATCTGCCTGCATCATGATTCAATACAGCCAGGTAGATATCGGCATTACCGGCTGTTCCCGGTGTACAGGCCACAGATACATGTATTCCGTTCTCTCCCCCTGTAATGCTTAAACTGTATCTGTTATCCTCCGGATCCGGTAATTTATACAGCTGATCTGTTTCCTTTGAACCGGCATCCATCGCATAATATTTTTTTCCGGGCCCGGGTGACAGTGAGAACACACCTACCCCGTTGGTGTCTATGGTGCAGGAAAACTGTCTTTGCCCGCGATCATCAACAATGTTCAACTGCCTGATAAGGTCAGTGCTGTATGGATTTGTCCGTACCAGCACTTTATTCTCTGTGCCGGCAACCAGCTTTCCGCCTTCGGGATAAAATCGTACCGAAAAACTGTCAGCCACAGCTGTAACGATGGCTGTATTCAAAGGAGAGATAACCAGTAAAGGACGCCGGAAGGCATTGTCCGGATCATAGTTCTGCATCCAGCGTGTATAGGCCTTAAGGGTATATAACCCTGTCTGCAGGGTATCCGGCAGACGGATCTGCCCCGAACGTTCTCCCGAATGTAATTCATATATATAATTGCCGATACCGTTCCCTGTATAGCTTATCAGTTGAATATAAATAAAACGACTGCCGTTTTTGCACAGCTTCAGGTTACCGTCAAAAAGGACGGCATGGAATGAAAGGTTTTCACCCGGGTAGTAATACCCGCTGTTCAGAAACACAAATAGCCTTTCCTGCAACATACCGGCACACGAATATTGATGTATCATTTCCCGCAGCCCTGGTATATCGTTTTTTGGCTGGGCGACTGAAGAAAATGCGACTACCAACCCAACCGTTGCGGTAACCACATAACGATAACAAAATCTCTTGAGGCAGCTGTTATTTTTCGGTATCATCGTACTGTTCATGCATACAATTTTAAAAATAGGGTTGCCAGAAAGGTGGACGGTCACCGGTACAATAACTTGCATCAATGGGATAGTAATCATTTAATTTTTCAACCTCGGGGGCAATCGATATGCCCCTGTAATGAACATTAAACTGCCGGCTGGCCTCAGAGGCAACCGTGAAAATGCCGAAAACGTTTTTCCCGGGTTGGCTGGTGCACTTCATATTTGCCGTGAGTTGCAAAGGAATCGGGTCAAATATCTTGTTCTGGGCTGTCACCTGATTTTTCAGGTTGCGATAATATTCATAAACATCATCATCCATAAAATAGGCCTGTATATCAATCAGAAACCGGTTGTTTTGATCAAGGTGACATTTAAATACAATGAGGCTGTCATAAAAAAACGGCTCGCCATCCATATAATGATATTCCGACAGACCATACAATACGGTAGTATCAAAATTCATGTTGGCACCATAAACGATAGAAAAACCCAGCGGAACTGCACCGGCAACAGAAAAGGAACCGGTATTCCCCATACCTACAATATTTGGGACCGGATCAGCCATCCTTATGCCAACGCAAAACATGGTATCCTCTACCTCATCAAGAAATACACTTTTATCCGGTTGAAAGGCATTCATGGTATTATAATATATGGAATCGAGGTAAAACGTGCTCTGTTGAATAACACGCGTATTGATCTTGATGTATTTGGCTGAGCTGTGCCCGGTCACATCGCAGGATAATTCCATACCATGCCTGATAATAAACGTACTGCCACCGGGAAGACTTTCGTCAAGATAGGTCTTCTCTGCCCGAACAGCTGACAGGTTTGTAATATCGGGGGCTTCCATCAGGATGGAGGGGACAGATTCATATATGTCACCTTTCTGGGTTTCAATACGAATCCAATAGGCATGACCGGTCTCACCCTTTATATCCCCGCCTTCTGTGGCATAGGTACCGGGATTATTTCTCAGTTCGTTCAGGGTGATTTCCTCACCCTTATCACTGAACAATTTCACAACAGCCTTTTTTTCGGGTTCAGGATCGTACTTGTAAAATTCGAGGTCGTTGCTGTAAGGAACGGCTTTAAATAGTTTTACATAGTAGGGCCCGGGATCATCGGTGATCTTCCCTTCCACAACCAGGTATTCTTCGTTAACCTCCGGATGGTATCCATCGTACAGTTCACTGCAGGAACCAAGGGCAATCATCAGTACCAGTGGTATGAATCTGTTGCTGCGCATATCAGAAAATAAAATTGTATGATAGTGTCGGCACAGGCCGCCCGATAATGTATAGCTTATACAATCCGAAAGCCCTGTAATTGTTCTCTTTTGTCGGGATTTCGCTTTTAAAGAAAACCGAATAAGCATTTTTACGTCCATAGACGTTCAGCACCGAAAAGGTCCAGCTGCCCTTCCATTTCTTTTTTATCCTCAGACTTTCATCAAGGCTGACCGACAGATCAAGCCGGTGGTAGTCAGGCAACCGTTCACTGTTTCTCGGGCGATACGTAACGTACCACGTATTGTCCGAATAGATAATGGCTTCCGGTAAGGTAACGGCACGTCCGGTGCTGTATGTGAAGTTGGCCGACAACCGTAACCTTCGGTTATAATGATAGGTAAGCATCATGTTCAGGTCATGCGGCTTATCATAATTGGAAGGATAGAAATCATTGCCCCTGATAATCTCTTCAGCGTACAGGCTGTTCGTTTTCTTCAATGAATGCGAATAGGTATAGGATATCCATCCTTCCAGGCTGCCCAAATTCTTCTTTACCATCAGTTCTATGCCGTAATTACGTCCTGTTGTATTGATCAATTCCCTTTCAAAGGGCATATTTACCAGCGGCATATCCTCAACCGTGTCAGGCCATGCTTCAAGGGTCAGCCTGGCACCATTTTTATAGTCGGTCTGATTATGCAATGACCTGTAATACAATTCCACGGATGTCTCTATTGTGTTTTGTTTGAAATTCTTATAGAAACCCAATGCGAAAGCATTGCTTACAATGGGTTTGATATAGGTATTGGCAAGTTGCCAGTTGTCATCCGGACTTTGTACCGCACTGGCAGAAACCAATGACAGATACTGAATATTCCGGCTGTAACTTGCTTTTGCCGAAGCATCGTTGCTTACCTGGTAACGCAATGATATGCGTGGTTCAGGGCCGTGATGCATCTTTATCAGTTCACCGGTTTTGTATCTCATGGAACCATTAAGGGTGGCGTCCGAAAGGGGTGATGACCTGTAGTTGTAAACGGTGAAAGGGCCGACGTTGAAGAACACCGAATACCGCAATCCCAGGTTCAGGCTTATCCGGTCACTGGCCATATAATTATCTGTCAGATACAAAGCCGTTTCGATGCCCTGGTTGGTTTCAAGTTCAATATTCCTTACCGTGGACGATGAATCCCAGGGTCGTTGCCTGCCCTGGTCAACAAGATAACGGATAGCCTGTACTCCCGCTTTTAATGAATGCTTATTGTTCAGCGTATAATTTGCATCACCTTTGACAGAAACGGAATTGATGGAAGTTTCAAGAAGGTAACTTCCCACCTTGTTTTCGAGGTTTTTTTTCTCGATACCATTGCCACTGTATGATACGGTCAGTGAATAGTCAGACGACGCATTCCTCGAATAGTTCCATTTCATTTCACCCGCCGTATTCTTATTGATATAATGCAACTTATCATCGAAATTAAAAAAATCATAACTGTTGTAAAACATGCAGAATAACCGGTGTTTGTCAGTTATTCCGGCATGGATACCTGCATATATGTCATAGAAATTAGCCTTGCTGTTGGCCAGCTGAACATCGGGCATCTGATTCAACAGCCAGTTGGAATAACTCGAACGTCCGGCAACCATAAAAGATGCCTTATTTTTTATTATCGGACCTTCAACTGACAGCCGGCTGCTGAATAAGCCGATGCCTCCGTTACCGGTATATTTCTTCTCATTACCGCGTTTCAGCTGTATATCAATAACCGATGATGCCCGTTCCCCGTATTCAACCGGGATATATCCTTTATACAACGAAACATTGCTGACAATATCGGGACTGATGGCTGAGATCAGCCCGAATACATGGGATGTATTATACACCGATGTTTCATCCATTAAAAACAGGTTCTGGTCATTCCCTCCTCCCCTCACGCTGATACCTGTTCCAAATTCGCCGGTCGACTTAATTCCGGGCAGCATGGAAAAACTCCGTATCAGGTCTTTTTCCCCGGTGATCAGCGGGAGCTGTTTGATGCTCTTCCTGTCGATCTCAACCAGGCTCATCTTGTCACCGGTTATATTCCTGTCGGCCCTGCGGGCATAAACAGCAACTTCCTCAAGTCGTATGGACTTCTCAAACAATTCAATGGAGAGGTCTCCGGAACTAAGCACTTTAATCAGCGTGCTGTATTCTTCAAAGCCCATGCAGGAAACCTGCATAGTGTAATTGCCGGGCTTCAGCGATAATTTAAACATGCCTTTTGCATCGCTTACGATACCCAGCTCGAGGCTCTTAATGACGACAACGGCTCCCGGCAGGGACTTGCCCGATTTACCATCGAGTACCAGCCCGTTAATGGCCGCGGCCTTGTTTTTTCTGTAGCTGGCTATGTTGCCAATAACGATGCCTCCGTTCTGATCACCAGCGAGGGTGTCAAACCTGTCCGTAATGATTCTGACCGCTTCCACCGGTAACAATACATAAGAAGCATCCTGCAGCTTCCGGAACGTGAGTTCAGTGTCGGTTAACAATTCCTGCAGGGCATCCTCAACTGATTTCGGATCAACCGGCAATTCATTTAACATGGCTTTGCCGACCGCCAGGCTGTCAAAAAATATTCTAACCGAATATTGCTCTTCAAGCAGGCGGATCTTCTGAAAATTATCGTAATTACGGATGACACTTTCCTCAAATAGCTGAGCACATAAGTAGGTATCATAAGACCAACATAAAGCCAATAGCAGACATACTTTCAGAAGAAACTTCATCAAAAGTTAAGATTATATCAGCCACTCAAATAATTACAGCAGAAACATCAGGAAGTGTAAATTACTCTCAATATTCCGGCGCTAAAAATACCAAAAACAACCGAATGACAGAGACAATTGGGTAATTTTCTCCTGCATCATATGTTTCTTACCGGTTGGCCTGCATTGCTGGGCTAATGCAGATGAAGGCCGGTTCTGACAACATCAGATATACAGGATCGCCCCATTCGGGTTTGAAGAATACAAAAATAAAGACCCGGATGGTAACACCACGCACCATCCGGTCAGGCAGTACGAATGAAAAAATCCGTCAGGATTATAAATGACATTATTCCACCTTCACCCTTATTCCTTCGGAATGGCTCGAGAATTCGGGGGCATACATACACTGTATGGTGGTAATGCCGTTGGAGAAATCTCCTTTCTGTGACACCCGCAAGGGGTATTCAAACACATAGGTTCCTTTCGGCAGGTACCCGAAAAAGAAATTGACAGCCAGGTCACGGGGACTTTGATAGTAATACAATCCATCCTGGAATTTATACGATGAAAGCGTTTCAACAGGCTCAAAACCTGCTGCACGCATATCTTTTAAATGCACATATTCCATGGTTCTGTCCACCCGCAATTCAATCCTTACCTTAACCAGGTCGCCTACATGCAATCCGGTAGTGCTGTTTACGGGTTTGATCACCGGTCCGTGATCGGTATATTGTTGCAGGAACAATTGTTTAACGATCTTCAAGGGTGTTTCTGCAGGAGTAATCTTATCGAGCTGTTCAAAATACTGCCAGTAGACTGCTCCCCAGGCTACGCCTTCATCTTTTTTACTCACCCTGATATTCCCCATTTCCGGTGTTATCTCAACAGCTGTCCACGCGGTTTTGAAATAGCCGGTACCTGCCTCAACGTTGGAATCCTGTCTTTTAAAAGGATCGATCTTTTCATTGCCAACCATTATTTCAGCAAGGGTATCGGTGGCAAGCACGTCGGTACCTCTCCGCAGCAAGGCATAGCAGGCTTCCGATGTAGCCTTGGTTGTCTTCCAGTCCTGTGTCTGCTTCTGTTTCAGCAGCCAGGTCTTCAGGTCTTCAACGGCCTTCCGGTCTCCGGCCACCTCATCGTATACCTCAACCATCAATGCCTGGGTTTCTATCGGTGCCTGGTACCAGAAATACCCCCGCCCGGTTTTCCAGTACATGCCCATCTCTTCATTGTGCAGGGCACGTTCGTTCAACGACCGGATAATGGCTGCCGGGATTTCACTGTTGCCAAACCGGTGCAGTGCAAGCGCCATCATACCCTGCATGTAAATATCATTTTGCAGCCAGTACTTCTTTGCCTGACCCATAAAATACTCAAATCCTTCCTTATGTTGGACGGCTATTGCAATATCCCTGAAATAGCTCCGGGTGTATAAATAATGTATCTCAATATAATCAAGATGATTCTCTTCAAGCTTCAGATAACCCTTTTTGGCTTGTGCCTTCAGGTACTCATAATGATCCTGCATTTCTCTGTCCATATATCCCAGGGCTTTTTTCACCATCTGCCAGGTACGGTTTTCATCGCGCACCGATTGAACACCCATCACATCGAGGTGACCCAGGCCTGCGGTAATATGTTGTGTGATATACCTGTCATCGGGAAAACCGGGGAACCAGGTGAAACCACCATTTCCAAGCTGTGCTTCAAGTATTTTCTTCAGGGCTCTTTCCTGCTCATTGGCCATACGGTTTAGGTCAAAAAGCAGTGCAACATTCCGTTTGCGCTGGCTCTCGTCTTTTGCATTCAGCACCCAGGGAGTTTCTTCGAGCAGGGCCGATTTCAGCTCCTGGTTTTTCTCGAGATTCGACAGCAGCGCATCGGGCTGAATGGTCGCCCAGGTGTCGAATACTCTTTTAATCTTCGGATTGGAATTGGCTATGTGTGAAGCAATGGAGTTGGCATAATACCGCGAGAATACCTGCTCGGTACATTCATACGGATATTCCATCATGTATGGGAGGGCCTGCACCGCATACCAGGCCGGATTGGACGTGAACTCAAGGGTAAAACGATGATTGCGGAGCGTGGTTGATGTGTTATCGACCAGCTTATCCAGCCGGAAAATTTTTGTCTGTTTACCACGAACCGGCAGGGGTAAGGTTTCGGTAACCAGCATGCGGTTGGTGACCACGGGAAGCATCATTTCCTCACCATCGGAAAAATTGCCGGCCCGGGCAACAATACGGTAGGTAATCGCCTGAATGCCTTCCGGAATCTCTATGCTCCATTCCAGTACTGTGCTTTGTTTTGCCTCCACCGTAAAATCCCTAATATTACCGGTATTTTTCATCAACGCGTCAACGGATCTCATCGTCAGCGCATCAAAAAACTCCAGCTGTGCCTGGCCGGCAAGAGCGTCGTCAACAAGACTTGTGACCTTTGCTGAAAATATCATTTTATCATTTTCACGGAAGAAACGGGGCTGGTTGGGAACAACCATCAGATCCTTCTGTGTGACAACTTCTTCCAGGATGCTTCCGTAAGCCAATTCTTTCGTATGCGCAAAACCCAGCATCTTCCAGCGTGTTAACGCCTCGGGAATCGTGAAATTCAGGATCACCTCCCCATTCTCATCCGTCATCAGGGCAGGATAAAAAAAGGCTGTCTCATTAAAGTTCCTGCGGATCTGCACATCGCCCATGTCGGATTTCACCGGTTCAGCTATCCCGGGCTGGCTGACAACCTGTTCCAGCTTTTTTTCGACCTCAACGATTTCATCGGCTGCTTCCATATCAGCTTGATCCGTGCTTTTGAAAGCAGCTTCTCTTTCCATCATGATGCCCGGGGCAGCCGCTTCCTTAAACAGGATACCTCCTCCGTAATAGTTATAAAAATTCATCCCGAACCAGTTCAGATCGTCGTATGCAGGGCTTTCATATTCCTTCAGATCAAATACATTCCAGTTATTCTCATAATTCCTGAATGATGCCTGTTCAAAGCCGTTCCGGCTGTTCCAGACCAACCGACCGCACAGGTAATGATAGAATGCAGCATACCAGCCGTGAGGACGGAAAACATCGAGGGAAGCATCATAGAGTGACGCTACCATTTCAGCCATTACCTTATCTGCCTTGTTACCGCTGATTTTTATTTTCCATTGCTCCTCCTGACCGGGCTGCAATTTGTCACGGAATGACTCAAACTGTATGTCAAGCTGCTTATTGGTATAAGGCACATGAATGACCGTAGTCTCCTTGTACAGCCTGCTGTCTTTAACCACGGTGTAATGCACCGTAATATTGCCACGGTATTCTTCTTTAACCGGGAGCTCGATCAGGTGTTTCTCATTGTTCAGCAATAATCGTTGTCTTTCGATTATCCGCCCGTCCTGTTCTATCTCATAAAGTGCATTAACCTTTTCGGAGCTGACCGCCATGATAACGGCTTTCTCACCGGGTTCGCAAGTGGTCTTCAGCGGTGTATACCGGTGAACTGCAGGGTAAATGATGCTTTTGCCCCGGGAGTCAAACACATCAAAATAAACCACTTCCCTGACAGCCTGTTCAAAACGGTCGGTGCCGGTTATCTCAAGCAGGTATTTGCCCGGATCCCAGGAAGCAAGGTTCGGAATGGAAAAATCTTTTGCCTTCGAGGTATTGTACTTCAGGTTGTATGTCTCCTTTTCCTTTTCCCATTTGTAGAAGTTATTCTCTTCCTCGTAGAGGTCATGGGGAAAATTCCGGTAATACTCATCACGTGTCATAACCGAACGATCGGGTCTGGGCCACATCCGTTCCCTGAATGCCTTTACGGGACTCCTGAGTTTCCAGATCTTTATGGTACCTTCGGATGGTTCGAATTCTCCGGCTAAATTGTTGGTTATGATGGGGAATTTCTGTTTTCGTGCTTCTTCATTGTTTTTATCGATGCTTTCAATGGTCACTCCTAAAACAAGCGCTTTGTATCCGATACTTACCGAAGTTTGTCCACTGTGTGTTTCACCGTTTATATCGGTCACGTCAGCATAAACCCTAAACGTGAAGGCAGGTTCCGATTTTCTATCAACACTCTCATCGGGTATAGCCTTAAAATCGATGGTAAATTTGCCTTCAGCATCGGTTTCGGTACTGCCATTGGTAATTTCCATGGCCGGAGAAACGGGGTAATAACCGTACCAGCACCACCACCAGAAGGGGAACCGGGCTTCACGGACCACCCTGTATTTAACCGATGCCCCGTCTATATTAGCTCCCGAATAGGCTTTCGCATGACCGGTTGTTTGCACAATCTCTCCCAGCCTGAAACTGCCTTTTACGGATTCAAAATTCACTTCAAATTTGGGCCGTTTGTATTCTTCAACTGAGAAATAGACATTGCTGCCCTGGTTGTCATTCATCTGCAGGTGCATCTGTCCGGTAAGCCCTGAGGACGGCGTAGTAAAGGTACCGTTAAACGTTCCGTATTCGTTGGTTGTGACATCCTGCTTTGCCACCACCTGGTAATTAACATCATAAAATGTCACCGTAAATCGCTTATCCGGTATGATCTGTGGATTCTTGCCGTCACTTAAATATACAAGCCCTTTGAAATATAAGGTCTGTCCGGGCCGGTAGATGGAACGGTCAAGGAAGAAAACGGTCTGTGTCCGGGGATTATCTTTCCGGTACGGATACTGCGATATTTGTCCTCCTTCATAATATTCGTCGATATCTGCCGTGCTGATTTTGTCCGTTCCCGCTGTTATCTCTATAGCCAGATCACTATAGTACCGGTTATTTTTTCTCAGGTATGGGATCCGGCAACATCCATCCGCATCCGAAACCAGGGAAGCACTTTCTACCCGTTCATAATTACCGGTTTTCCCGTTGTAAACCCTCGAATAAGCTTTTATTCCGGCTCCCGTTACCGGCTCACCTGTAGTCCGGTTCAATACGTATAATTCGGTGCTACCGTCATCGAGGTTACGGTGAATATAGCTAAGATCCGACAAGGTTGTAAAGGCATAGGCAACCATGTTCTCCGAGAGTAAAAAACCGGGATCGGGACTGAAGAGCACCATATAATCCCCTGACGGAGAAGCATCCAGTTTCACCTCAACCTTATGTTCCTGGAAATCACCGTCATCAGGAAGCGTGATCGTACCTGTTTTTAAGGCAGGCCGGGTCACAAAATGGAGCAGAAATTTTTCTTCCTGGTTGACATCGTAATTGTTCCTCCATCTTTTCCGTTCTGCCTTTACTTCATCACGGGTAACCTCAATGATCCTCCAATGCAGGCTGGTAAAGTTCTTATAGGCAACCAGCGCCCGGAAAGGAAGCCCGGGAACATTCACTTTTTCTATAGTTACCGAAATACTTTTCCGAAGGATTTCCTGTTGCAGGTTCCATGCCATGGCAGCACCGTCTGATCCGGGGAATCGTTTTATGGCCGTTTCACAAAGTGCGTAAGCTTTCTTCAGATCTTCTTTATGATCATCGGATTGCAGGGGATTGTATTGTCCGCCCTTTTCGCGCCAAACCTCGGCCATCTGGCGTGTAACCCGGGTTGACACAGGGTAATTCATGGTTTTTTGCTCCAGCTGTTCCAGGGCCTCAAGGTACAGGTCCGATTTATTGGTTAGTGTCAGATGGTTGCTGACAAACTGAAGCCGCTTAAGATCAACATCCACCAGGGCATCCCGGTCCTTATCATCCAGGTGGAAGCGTATAAGGTCCTGGAATATCTTCAGGGCATAATATTTGTAGGCAAGGGTATCTTTTGTGACAATTTCCAGCTTGCAGAAGCTTTCAGCATCTTTCAGGTAATCAGCAGAATTGATAGTAAAAACATAGGCCGGCTGAATGAGGGCCGGTTCTTCACCCATGTAAAAGTCGACGGCCCGGTGAGCCAGAAAGTCGTACAATGTAGGGCGGTATGCACGTCCCTTTGTATTGCTGTTAATAAGGATTTCATCGTATACATCTATTTTTGTTGACTTCGACCTGTCTGCATCTTCAAGTGAAAGCTGGTAGTTCTTTATGGTCTCATGAACGATTTTTTCAAGGCTCCAGGTGGCTATATCATCATTATTAAAATCAATAGTCTGTGAACGTTCATCAAACCGGTAACGGTTATGCTGATAATATATCCAATACGCTTCGGCCAGCATGGAATGCAATAACGGCCTTACGGGAAATTCAGCCGATTTAAGTTCATCGTCGAGACTGGCAAGGTTTTTCACAAACGAATCTTCCTCCTTATAATCCGTGAATTTCATTCTATAGATTACGGCTTTTACCAGTTGCTGGGCATTGTTCTCAGCCCTGGCACTGGTATAAATTTCGTTGACAACGCTCAGTGCCGATTCAGGCAGTCCTTTGTATTCAAAATCCTGCACTTTATTCCAGGCAGTTGCATAATCGTATTTTTTCACGGGTTGTTGATTTTTATGGTTCATAACAGAATAAGATCCTGCAAGTAAGGACAGGGTCAGGAACACGGTGGCGATGATTCTCATGATGATTGTTATTTAGTGTATTATTCACGTATTCACCCCTGCAGATCATAAATCTTTCACAGGGATGAAGACTTTTATATTGGATGCAGAAGTATACAAAATTCCATAACGAATATAATCAA
The DNA here is from genome assembly GCA_016928305.1 of Bacteroidales bacterium. GTDB lineage: Bacteria > Bacteroidota > Bacteroidia > Bacteroidales > UBA10428 > UBA5072. The sequence continues at coordinate 28,657 of JAFGKY010000105.1, read as the reverse complement.
ATAAGGAAGTTATAGATGTTATTGTATTAATTTGGGGCCAACCTCCGTGACCCAGTCGCGGATTTTAGCCCAGTCACGAAAATCCCCTTCAGCCATGGGACCTGTATTATCCTGCCGCGAAAGCGTTTTCCAGAGATAACCAATCTTGTTGTACTCCAGCTTACCTCCAAACAGTCCAATGCCGACAGGTTCTTTTATCAGGCACAAGGGCTGCAGAAATCCCGTAGCCTTTTCCCTGTTTTCGGGTGTATCTTCTTTCATGGTAATACAGGAAACAAAATATGCCGTCGTCTTCCGGCGAAGCTCGTCAGCATGGCGGCGGGCAAATCTCAGGGTTTTTCCCAGCAGCTTGTCCATGCGGGCTGCACTGCCAATAATCACTGAATCATAAGGAGTAATTGTCCTGATCTCATCCACACTCCGGATCCCCACACTACCACCCATACCGTGAATGATACCCGCAATAAACTGAGCTATTTCTTTGGTTGAATCATAATTACCGGCCCATGCAATAAGAATTTTTTTGTTCATAGGCTATTTGTTTAGCTGTAGCAACGATTCTTATCCGAAAGATAAGAAATTTATAATGGCGGGTGAACGCTGGTGATCAGAATTATGAAAATTACTGAATTTTTCCCGATCCTGATCTTTTGTATACTTTTTTTATTCTTTACCGTATAATTATTTTAAACCCGGCTTATCAAACGTTACCATGTCAAAATAATCAGCAAAAACTCATAGTAAACCAATACGTTACTGAAGATTAAAAACACAAATCATTTACTATCATGAAATCCACATGTATAGAATACACAAACAAGTATGAATATTATTTTCATACATGTGGGTTTCATCAGACCATCAAAAACTAAATTATATACTGATGAAAACAAAACGAAAACCAATCCGAAAAAGAGCTGCAATGATTTTTACAGGAATAATGGTGATGCTTAACTTTCCGGTACTCCTGTCGCAACAACCCATGATTATCGACCATACCTGTACCGGTCTGAGTAAAGTGCCCGTAGATTGGATCAATCGTGCCAAAGAGATATTGTATGTCGGCTATGGTCACACATCACACGGGAGTCAGATCATGAGCGGGCTCAATGCCATCATGTCTTTTTATCAGGATGGGCCGTATCGGTATAGTCACAATGGTAATGAGGGCACGCTGCATTTATTTGAAGGTTGCGGATATTGTGATGATGGCGAGCTGATATACGATCTGAGCCACGAAGAACAATGGTACCCCTCGGTAAAGCAGTACCTGCAGCAGCACAACGATTGCAACGTAATTATGTATTCCTGGTGCAGCATTTATAATCACAATATCGATTATTATCTGCAGCGCATGGATTCACTTGTGGAGAAATACGGGCCCGGTGGCACCGACCCCGGTACCGATGTATACTTTGTTTACATGACAGGCCATGCTTACACGGACGGCCAGTGTGAAAATATCCATAACGCCAACCAGAAAATCCGGAATCACTGCAAAACAAATAACCGGATCCTGTTTGATTTCAATGATATTGAAAACTGGAATCCCGATGGCGTATATTTCGGTGATGGTGATGCAGAAGGAAATTATACGGGATTGCACCAGCTCAGTGAAGATCTGTCCTATGATCTGCCGGCAGGAGGAAGGGGTAACTGGGGCAACGAATGGCTCGAGGCCAATCCCGATGATACGCTTGCGCTGGTCAACAATTCATGCAGCAGTTGCGCGCATTCCGACAATTCAACGCTTCATTGCGTGTTAAAAGGCATGGCCGCATGGTGGTTATTTGCACGGCTGGCCGGATGGGACGGGACCGTCAATGGTGAAGTACCCAGCTCAATTCCGGGTAGGGTTACAACAGGTGGAATTTTGATATGGCCAAATCCGGCAGAAAAGTACATACGGATCAGTGGACTTGGTGATAAACCGAATGATGTTGCCCTTTATTCAATGGATGGAAGAATAATCAAAAGTATCCATACCCGGCAGGAAGAAATTACCATACCGGTCACCGGCCTGGGAAGCGGGTGTTATTTTGTGAAGGTGTGGAATAGCTATCAGACGTTTACAGAAAGGTTGCTGGTGAGGTAAGATTATTTCCTGCTGATAAGAATCCAACAAAAGAACATAATTGACCGGTCTGGTCGCATACTTTGCAAAAGCCCGGCTAGAGAGGTCATTGCGAGTAACGATCCTAGTGAACAGAATGGAAACTACCAATGACTTATCGACCAGGCCTCACCCCTGAACAAGCATTCCGCTTATGCTCAGAGTTCCTACCCGTCACCAGTCACTTTTCTCGTATTGTTTCAGAGCATCCGGTCTGACCTCATCACCTGTCACAACTCCTTTTTCTGACTTTGACAGGTTAATGTTTACCAGTTGAATATTACCTGAACCTGACCCCCCGATATTGGCAAACACATCAGTTCCGTCAGTGTATTTCACAGCATCGATGACAACCGAGTTACAATTATACAGATCAAATACAGGTCCTTTCTTCGTTATGATCTCCAAACCTTTAAAATTCGATTCTTCTATATCTGAGCATTTTATGCCCTTATCGGCAACTATACGGACATCCTGCAAATGGATATTACTGATTTTCATTTCCGGCAATCCCTTCATTAATACAGCCTGTCCGGCACCTGTACAGGTAATATCAGTAAAGAAAAAATTCCGGAATTGAGGTGTTTCTTCCGACACGGGTGGAATAACGCTTACCGGATTGTCAGGTGTTTTGTCTTCCTCATCGGGTATGGGGGCACTTCCGCCGTAAAAAAGATTAAATAAAATAGCCTGTGCAGGGATACCTGTCATGTTGATATGCGTTGCATATATATTATCCACCATTCCCCCCCTTCCTCTTGTGCTTTTAAAACGCAATCCGACGTCCGTACCCATAAAGGTGCAATTTGAAACATATATATTCCGGACTCCTCCTGACATTTCGCTTCCGATGACAAATCCACCATGACCATGATAGACAATGCAATCATTAATGACAATACATTCGGTTGGGATACCTCTTTCACGACCTGCTTTATCCCTTCCCGATTTTATGCAGATCGCATCATCCCCCACGTCAAACCTGCAGTTTTCAATACGACCATAGCGGCATGATTCCAGGTCAAGACCATCGCCATTTTGCGCATACCAGGGATTTCTTACGTCAACATTACGGATAACAATACTTTCACACATCAGCGAATGCAGGTTCCAGGCCGGTGAATTCTGAAATGTCGGTCCATCGATAAGGACGTTGCGGCATTTAACCAGGCTCAACAATACGGGACGAAGTGCATCCTTTATATCTTCATAGTCCTGCAGGCTTTTTCTTAACTGAAATTCATCATGTGGCAGGGAATTTCCCCGCAATGATTTTTCACTGGGATACCAGATGTTGCCCTCTTTATTTATTACACCGCCTGAATTTATAAGCTCATTCCATTGCCGGGTGGTTAATTTTGATTTTTTTACCGGTCTCCATGCATCACCTGATCCATCAATAATTCCTTCCCCTGTTATAGCAATATTCTCGAGGTTGCTTCCCGATATGGGTGAGGTACAGCGTGCCCGTTCTGATCCCTCATAGGTAGCGAAGATCAACGGGTAATCGTCTATATTCCGGGTAAAAAGCAACAATGCGCCCTTTTCAAGGTACAGGTTAATATTGTTGTCTAATTTTACGGGACCGGTCAGCCATATCCCGGATGGTACCGTAACCACACCTCCGCCGTTATGGCTGCAGGCTTCAATGGCTGAGGCTATGGCGTTGGTATTCAATGTAATACCATCGGGTTTGGCACCATAATCAACAATATTATAAGTGTCCGGCCTGAAAACAGGAACAGTTACCGGTGGCATATCAAAAGGCAGCTCCTGGAATTCGATCGGTTGTGAATTCAGTATTGCAGCAGAAAGAAGCAACAATACCAACAGGATGTAGTCTTTTTTCATAGTACTTATGTTTTTGAAATTTTAATAATGATGTGGAGAGCTGAGTATGTATTTGTAAATAAGTGATCAAAGCTAAGAAAAATAAAGTTTTAGACCTGTGAAAGGAAATGTTTTAATTAATCCTAAATTCGTTTCATTTTTTTTCACATGGCCCAACATTTCATGCATCAGCTATCGTGGATATTCATGCTGATGCCCATGCGATATTTTTACCGCAGACAAAGGGATGATGGATAGTTGCATAGTTGACCTGCACGTATTCAAAACCATACATAACCAAGGCTTCCTAATCTTCAGGTATTTCTTTTTTTAATATATTTACCCCAAAACATAAATGAAATCCATATTTCCATATCTGCTTTTGGTTTTGTCCATTCTCCTTGTTGTCAGCTGTAATCAGGATGATAGACAACAACAGCCGTTCAATATCTCAGCTGTTCAAGGAATCTCGTCTGTAAAATCGGATGCAGAAGTAATATCTGAAGATGGCATATACCTGCTCTCCAACGACAGTGTCCATAGGCTTGATCTGGCTGGTCGCCGTTCGGATTCCATAGCCCATTCGGGTAAGTATTCGCTGAAGGTCACTAAAGAACAGCCATATGGATTTACCATTGATGTCGATCAAATAAAAAGAGGTGAAATCATTCAGGCTGATTTCTGGTGCTATGGATTTACTCCCTTGCTTGTATTCAGTGACAGCGGCAACATATATTATCAGGTTTCCAAAAATGTCATTGAAACCGACTCAACCGGCTGGAAAAAGATCGGTATGAAAGTAAGGGCGCCCGGTAATTTGCACAACGGAAGACTGAGGTTATTTGTATGGAATGCAAGTGAAACGGGCGGGTATGTCGATGATTTTTCATTTGAAAGAACACCTCCCCTGAAACGGGATATTTCACCGGATATGTTGCTCAGAATACAGGTTGATTCTTTATCATGGATAAGATTGAAGAAGAAAAGGGAAGAAGCGCTTGCAAAAGGGGTGCTGGAAACCGATGATGGCGATTACGTCAAAGCCGTGTTTATATACCTGGATGATACCCTGAAAGGCAGCATACGACTCAAAGGTGACTGGCTCGACCATTTACGGGGAGATAAATGGTCTTTCCGGATAAAACTGAAATCGGATTACTCCTGGAAGGGAATGAAGACATTTTCTGTCCAGACTCCCGAAAGCAGGTCATTCATTGATGAGTGGCTGTCGCATCAACTATTTAAGAAAGAAGACGTGCTGACAACCCGGTACGGTTTTGTTAATATTGAGCTGAACGGACAGGATATGGGTATATACGCTTATGAGGAACACTTTGATAAATACCTGATTGAATACAATGATCGCAGGGAAGGTCCAATTGTAAAATTCACCGAAGAACCATTCTGGTATTACAACCGGCTTAACCTGCATTCGGACCGATTCATTAATATTCCGACTTTTGAAGCGAGCAATATTATTCCTTTTAAAATCAACCGTACCTCCGAAATCCTATCCCTGCTTATGCAATTTGAAAATGCACAAAACCTGATGCTAATGCATAAAGAATGGGGATATCCCCTGGAGGACATTTTTGATGTTGATAAACTGGCCCGCTATATGGCATTGATTGATGTCACCAAGGGATATCACGGACTGGCATGGCATAATCAACGGTTTTATTTTAACCCGATAACATGCACACTTGAGCCGATTGCCTTTGACTGCTATGATAGCGACGGCGTAAATGATTCAACCTGGCGCGCTTTCATCGGTAACTTTTACAGCCCGAAAGAAGTGGTGTCCATCCAGAGCAATCTTATGCATCAGTATTTCCTGGATAAAAAATTCAGAAAACTGTATTATCAATACCTGAAAAAATATTCCGACGAAACCTATATAAGGCAATTTCTCAAGGATGCAGAACAGGAGATTGCAAAGAATGAAGCTTTATTAAGAGAAGAATTCTTTTACTATGAATATAAAGATTCGTTTTTGTTGAATAATGCTTACAAAATTCGGGTTGTGCTGAACAAAAAAATGGATGCGCTGATTAAAGATGATCCCACTCACGGATTGAAAACCGATTTTAAGCTTGGCACATATGATGTTATTCCATCACCGGAAGCACCTCCGTATTATATACGTGCCTATTGTCAGGGGAAGCAGGATAGCCTTCGCTTTGCGGTAAAGGTTGTAAACAACCATACTGTGGATGTGAATGTCATCGGATACGTTGATATGGATGACAGAAGGCACTTCCTTCCGCAACAGTATACCGTGAGGTCAATTAAAACTGAAGTAAACAAACGTGATATTGATGTACCGGCAAACAGCAAGGCTCTGATTTATACCTGCAGTCCTTTTGCTGAGATCTATACGATGGATATTTACAAATGGAAATATCCGGTGGCCTACTCACCGAGGGCTGATATCATAAAGAAATCCAGGTCCTCGGGATTTATTGCAAAATATAACTCGGGCAGGAAAATCATTATTCCGGAAGGTTACCATGAATTCACGGAACCGATTGTTATTCCTGAAGGATATGAATGTGATATCAGGGCAGGGGCCGATTTGAATTTCATCAATCAATCATTTTTCCTTTCCTATTCGCCGGTAATAGCTATGGGCACCTCTGATAACAAAATAACCATACGATCCGTTGACGGTACGTCCATGGGATTTATCGTGCTTCAGGCAAAAGAGAAGTCTGTATTGCGGTACGTGACATTCGATCAGCTTGGAGCACTAGATTATAAAGGATGGAATTATACGGGAGCTGTTACCTTTTATGAAACCAATATAGAACTGCAACATGTAAATTTTATCAACAACCTGAGCGAGGACGGTTTAAACATAATACGATCTGAATTCTCAATGAAGAATTGCTTTTTCAATAATATTTTCAGTGATGCCTTTGATTCGGATTTTTCGAATGGCATTGTTGAATTATCAAACTTTGAAAACATTAAAAATGATGCGGTTGATTTCTCCGGAAGCAATATTACTATTCGCAACTGTTCAGTTAAAAATGCAAAAGACAAAGGGATTAGCGGGGGTGAACATTCGAACCTTATTGTAGAGAACGTCTATGTAGCCAATGTAAATGTCGGAATAGCCTCAAAAGATAACTCATTGGTTGATATAAAAAACTCATCGGTTACAGCATCAAAATACGGCCTTGTAGCTTTCAACAAAAAATCGGAGTTCAGAGGTTCAGCTGTTATAAAAACGAATCAGGTGGTATTAAAGGACTTGTCCGTTTTCGCACTTATTGAAAAAGGGTCGGTGTGGATCGATGAAGGTGACAGCAAGAAAGGAAAAGCAAAAAATGTCGCTGATTTGTTTTATTGAACAGGCTATTCTATCAGTTAAATTTAAAAATCTGTAATTCCGTGGATTGGAAAATCAAACTGTGCATTATTGGCGCTCTGGTTTATACGGTTGCCGGTTGCAATATAAATACAGATACGAAAACAACCGATCAATCGGATCTATATTCTTTTTTCGTTGCAGGCCATACATATGGTAAACCGGGGGTGGACAACATCGGCGTTCATCCTCCCTTCAGGAAAAAATTTGACCTGATCAGGCAGGATACCCTGATTGAACTTGGTGTTTTTACGGGAGACATTGTTATCTCGGGAACGGCAGCCAACTGGGATGAAATTGACAGGGATGCTGAAGAACTGGGTATACCTGTGTATTTTGCAGTCGGCAATCATGATATGTCAAACCGGGAATTATATGAATCGCGTTACGGTGATACATACTACAGCTTTATTTATAATAATGACCTGTTTATCATACTTGATCCCAACCTTGACGGCTGGAACATCAGACACGAGCAGTTGCAGTTTCTTAAGGATGAATTGCAAAATAACACCGGCAAGACAGACAATATATTTGTTTTCATGCACCAGGTATTATGGTGGTCACCGGATAACCTGTACAAAAAGGTATTGCCAAACTCGCTGGCCTTAAGGGATGACAGTATCAACTTCTGGGGTGAAGTGGAGCCTCTTTTTCATTCTCTGAACAATCCAGTATTCATGTTTGCAGGTGATGTTGGTGCTTTCAATAACGGCAATGAATATATGTACCATCATTACGATAACATCACCCTCATTGCGAGCGGTATGGGAGGTGAGGTACGGGATAATTTTGTCATTGTTGATGTGAAGGCTGACAAGACCATCTCATTCCGGCTTATAGCACTGAACGGTGATGATATCAATGCGTTGGGGAGACTTGAGGATTATAAGCTGGAACAGTAAGAAAACGGTAAACAATAACTGAGTGTATTCTCTATTAGGTTGGGGAATTGGGGGTTCAATCCAATTAGCAATGGGGGGTCTTCTTTCCTCATTCTCATTCCCACTCTGTTTTTAAACCCATTTCCGGCGTCCAATGATTTATTCTCATTCACCTGGATATAAATACTGTTTTTCCATTCCCTTCAGGAGCTTGTTGTCCAGTGTCCAGATTTTATAATGATTCTTTTTGGTTGCCCTGATGATGGCTGCATCAATCAGGCCGATACCCTGTTTATGAAAATTACTCCTGTTGGCTAAATCAACAGCATCCAACAGGCAGCCTGCTGAAAAATCTATCCTGGGAAGGATTTTCCAGTATGATAATATTTTATTCCTTTCTTTGTCGTTTCTTGCCCCGAACAATAATTCCGCAAAGACCGGTTCAAAGGCAACTACCATTCGTTTCTTCAACAACACCTCAACTTCATATGCAAAAATCGAATTTTGTTTTAAAAATTCAATCCAGACACTTGTATCAACCAGTATCATATCCTTTTGTTTAATTTACGGACATATTCGGCTGAAAAGCCTTCCTTGAATTGCAGGGGTTCGTTTTTCAATTCCCTGTTGAGTTTTTCGATTCTTTTCATATACAGCCAGTCATTAAGGGCTTTGATCAGGCTGTCAGTAATATTTTTTCCCCCCGTATGTTCCTGCACGTCATGTATGATGTCATCCGGTATTATGGCTGTTATTTTCATAGCATTACGATTATAATATACGATGCAAATATACGATAATAAAATAAGAAAATATGTTTTAGGGATTAACATTGTCAGAGTTCAAAACCGACCACTGACAGAGTTGCAGCCCGGTAGCACACACACTGCTGTCAGACTTCCCCGATCTCTCGGGGGGGTCTTCTTTTGGTTTTATGTATTCAAATCCGGAGGATTTGTATGTTTATAGAAGATGTTCGGCGGGAGGATATGCGACCCTATCCGGGGTCGTATGTTATGTTTACACAAATTTCTATACACATGTGATCCCTCCGGGATCAAAACTATCAGTGGTACAAGTTTTTAGCTTGTACCCATAATCCTATGTTGTATAATTCAGTATTGAGACTTTTCATTACTCCTGTCATGCCTTCGGCAGGTGATCCGGTAGTCAGTTTTCACTGTTCACTGTTCACTGTTCACTGTCGATCCGCGGTTGCACTGCAAATGCCGTAATTTCCTGGCTTATTCTCCTTCCAGCAATTTCACCATATCCTCCTTATTCAGTTGTTTTGCAACTTCCAGAACTGTTTGTCCGTCGCGGTTCTTTATATTCTCATCCGCACCCTTTTCCAGCAATAATTTCACAACATCTGCATGCCCCATTGCCACCGCCCATAAAAGTGCGGTCTCATGCTGGTAAGGAGTTGTTAGGTTGATATTTGCTCGGTTTTCCAACAAATATTTCACAACTTCAAGCCGATTGGCAGCCGCTGCATAGATTAATGCCGTACCCCTGCCCGCGTCACCGGAAACTGCATTCACATTAGCACCTTTTTCAACTAAATACTTAACCACTTCCAGGCTCCCGGATTCGGCCGCCCACATCAAGGCAGTCTGATCGGCAATATCTCTACTATCAACATTGCCTCCTTTCTCAATTACATTTTTCACGGTTTCAAGTTCTCCCCGACCGGCAGGTTCATGCAGCTTTTTTCGGTTCTGGGTAAAAGCATCATTGCATGTGAAAACCAGCAGCAACGCCAATAAAATATTAATTAAATGTTTCATAACCAAAATATTATAGGATTAATAAACAGAAAAAGAAATATATTTAATTTATTAATTTACAACAATAACAGATCGAAGTCAAATAAATTATGGTAAAAAATACCATTGCTGATATACAGTTACTGTGTTTACCGGGGGCACAATCCCCGATCATCGCCGGGAAAAGAAGTCTGAACCGCAGATGTTAATGATTTGAGGATTGACTATGATGAACTCCGGAATTGATTAATCTTCGAAATTCAAGTTTAGTATTTCCAAAATTTATCAACAGTCCAAGTTGATTTACGGTTGCGCCTTAAATCTAACCCGATCTCTGACATTATGGTTTTTTCAAAATGTTTATCGGAAATGCAACACCCTGTCAGCAATGAGGAGCAGAATGAGAAACAGAATGAGAAACAGAATGAGAATGAAGAAAAAAACAGCGCCCGGTTAAAAGCCGACCACTGACAGAGGGAATCAGAATGAGAAACAGAATGAGAATGATGAAAAAACAGAGCTCAATCTGCATTTATTTCCTCATTCTCATTCTCATTCCCGCTCTGTTTTTATCCCGCCCAGTTCTCCCTGTCGAGGCTCCGGTATTGGATGGCTTCAGCCAGGTGATGGGATTGTATATTTTCACTTTCTTCGAGGTCAGCAATGGTGCGCGACACCTTTATGATCCGGTCATAGGCACGGGCTGACAGGCCCAGTTTCTCCATGGCATTTTTGAGGATGGCATGACCTTCATCCGAGAGTATACAATATTCCCGCAGGAGGGCGGTTGTCATCATGGCATTGCAATGTATACCGTCAAGGCCATTGAATCTTTTCTGCTGAATAGTCCGTGCTTTCAGCACGCGATACCTCACGGCCTCACTGCTTTCAGCCTGGCGTTGTTCCGACAGCTTATCAAAAGGAACCGGCACTACCTCAATATGGATATCGATACGGTCGAGCAGTGGTCCGGACACTTTGTTGAGGTATTTCTGCACCACTCCCGAAGAGCACACACAATCCCTGTCGGGGTGGTTATAGAAGCCGCAGGGACAGGGATTCATAGAGGCCACAAGCATAAAGCTGGCCGGGTATTCGATGGAAAAGCGCGACCGCGATATGATGATCTTCCGGTCTTCCAGCGGCTGACGCATAACCTCGAGCACCGACCTTTTGAATTCGGGCAGTTCATCGAGAAACAAAACGCCGTTATGAGCCAGTGAGATCTCCCCTGGCTGGGGAAAAGATCCACCGCCAACGAGGGCCACGTCGGATATGGTGTGATGAGGGGAACGGAACGGCCGGGTGGTCATCAGCGAAGCGTCCTTGCCGATCTTACCGGCCACGGAATGGATCTTGGTGGTTTCCAGGGCCTCGTTAAGCGAAAGAGGCGGCAAAATCGAGGGCAGGCGCTTGGCCAGCATGGTCTTGCCCGAACCGGGCGGACCAATCATGATGATGTTATGCCCACCGGCGGCTGCAATTTCCATAGCCCTTTTTACATTCTCCTGCCCTTTGACGTCGATGAAGTCTTCGCTGTAATCGTTAATATTGGTAAAGAACTCATTCCGGGTGTCAACAATGGTGGGTTCAATTTCCAGCTCTCCGGCCAAAAAGGCAATTGCCTCACTTACGGAATTCACACCATAGACATCGAGGTCGTTGACAACAGCCGCCTCGCGTGCATTCTGGCGTGGAAGGATAATACCACGAAACCCCCTCTTGCGGGACTCAATGGCTATGGGCAGGGCTCCCTTAATGGGCCTTACACCACCGTCGAGCGACAGCTCGCCCATAATGATATACCGGTCGAGATTATTACAGCTTACCTGCTCCGTCGCCGCCAGTATGCCAATGGCCATAGGCAGATCATAAGCCGACCCCTCCTTCTTAATATCCGCCGGAGCCAGGTTCACGATTACCTTTCTTTTCGGCATACTGTATCCGTTTGATTTGATGACCGATTCAATGCGGTGCTGGCTTTCCTTTACTGCAATATCCGGCAATCCCACTATAAAAAAGTGGATACCGTTAACAATGTTTACTTCAATGGTAACGATGGTGGCATTAACGCCAAACACGGCGCTTCCGAATGTTTTTATCAGCATGATTAAAGGTTTTGATGAATCATAACAAGCCTTGTCAGTAACGGTGGAAATATTGGGATTAACAACAACCGAAAATAGGGAAAATTTATCAAACGCGACAAATGAATGTGAAATAAAAAAATCGTTATTCGCAACTTGTAGCAGGGAGGGTAAACTCTGTATGCATCACACCCTGGCCAATCCTCAGTCCGTCCTCACTGCAGTGGCAGGCAGGACAGGCAGAAGCACCACCGGATTAAGAAACATTAAATCTGTTAATAAACTGGGTATTTACCGGCTTTTCTTAAAACCTAATTTTTTGTATATTGCAATATCGTTTCATGAAAGAACATACAAATGGTAAATTTTTGTTAATGCAATTATAAAAGTTAATAATAACCCTAAAAACTTAAAGTTATGACCCACGATTTTAAGAATCCCGTTGCATTTACGGAATGGCTCATTCAGAAAACCGAAAAAGGTTTGATGACCTGGGATAAAGTGGATGATAATGTATATTTTACTACACTGGAATCACAGGAAATTATTACTATCGGTAAATACAGCTTTAAAAGCCAACACCGTAATCCGGTGCCTTTTATTGAACTGGTTAAACAAAGTGCTGAAGGAATCTTTTTGGATCAGCATAGTTTTATTGAAACATACGAAGAATACAATATTTTAAATCGACTATATACGCTTGTTGAACCCGATTTCGTAAAGAACGAGATTTTGGAGGGTAAGCAATAGACCGGTTTCCAACCGTATACACTCAGGCAGAGCTTGCTGGCAGGCATGTTTTGCATTGAGATAACTTCCGGCCGGTAACGGGGCCGAAGCATGTGGAGGACACCGGTAATTGTTTCCCGGCATCTTATAAAATGAACTTAAGATCACTTTTCAGGCCGTTCATCAAATTCTGTTTCCTGTTTATACCTTTATTTTGTATTTTTACCAGACTGTAATTCCGGTTGATCCAATGTGTTGCGGATCAATAAGGGCATTTTAAACAAATCCTGTTATCATTTCCGGGTTTGTTTTTTTATCTGGATTTACATAGAGATATGATAGCTATTCACCAAATACTGAAGAATTTATAGTATCCATCATGAGAAAGACCCTCTCACCGTTACCCGGGCCTTATTCCATTATCCTTATATTGACATTACTGATCTCTATACGGGCTTATCCGCTTGTCCATCCCGGGATTTCGCTTCCGGGCCATATTTTCTCCAGCATAACCGATCTGGCAGACATTGACGCTGCACCTGTTTTATCGGGTATAGAAAAGACACCGCTTTCGTATTCCCTTGGTGCAGGGCCGGTTATCATAACAAATACTATAACAGTATCCGATCCGGACGACACGGAATTGCTTAATGCAACGGTTGCAATTACGGCGCAATATACATCTTATCAGGACATACTAAGGTTTACCAATACCAATAAGATCACCGGCATCTTTAACAGGAACAAAGGCATTCTGACACTCACCGGTCCGGCTTCTGTGGAAGAATTCCAGGCAGCGCTCCGAAGTGTTCAGTATGATAACACTAGTTATATATTTTTTTCACCAAATACCAATACACGCACTGTTCAGTTCAGTATAAGCGATGGCAAAACAACGAGCAAGCCGGTATCACGTGATATCAGTTTCAGGCCCAGTGCCACGATTAGCGGTGGTGGCGATCTTTGCGGTTCGTGGCAAAAAGCAGGTATTGTGGTCGAACTCACCGGCAGAGCTCCGTGGACCATAACCATCAGGCGAAGCGGGGGTTCATTGCCCAAAGATACTGCGATCACAGGTATCCGGTCATCTCCCTATAAATTTGCAGTCAATATTGACGGAGTCTATACATTGCTGAATGTGTCTGACAGGCAGTTTAATTCCGGTATTGTTTATGGGCAGGCCACGGTTACCTATGACCTGAAACCAACCGCTGTTATTTATGGCATCGATACGGTTTGCCCCGGTGATGAAGCCACACTGCATGTTCAGCTGGAGGGCACTTCCCCGTTCAGCATTACCTATTTACGCAATGGCTCCAATGCTACAACCATAAACAATATAACCGATACGGATTATGCATTAAAGGTTACCGGTGACGGAACCTACACCCTTTCTGCTGTTTCAGATCCGGTACGCAGCGGATGTGTTTCGGGTACCGGTACGGTTATTTATTACACGGTCCCTACTGCAGTGATTTCAGGATCAGCCTCCATTTGTGAAACCACACCTACGAACCTTCGCGTCGATCTTACCGGATCGGCTCCCTGGAACATCAGTTATCGCCGGAACATGGAAAACCCTGCCGTCGTACCCAACGTGATTTCCTCACCCAAATACATACCGGTTACCAAATCGGGCACATACACCCTTGTTAGCGTATCCGATAAGCATTGTACAGGAACCGTTTCCGGCAGCGCTACCATATCCTTCATCCCGGCACCGGAAGTCAGCATCTCCGGGCTCTTACCGGCTTATAAGATTGATACGGGCAATATACTGGTCACCGGCACTCCTCCGGGCGGCACATTCTCGGGACACGGTTTGTATACATCCGAGGGCAGGACATATTTCTTTCCATCCTCGGCCGGCCTGGGCGTTCATAATATTGTATATGCATACCAGGACGTCAACACCACCTGCTATGGCTACGATACAGTTCAGGTTGTGGTATTGCTGGCTGAGGCAACGATTACCTTTCCCAACGATAAGAAGTTTTACTGCTTTAATGAAGATCCTTTTACAATCAGGGGAGATAATATCGAGAATTCCATCGGACACTTTACAATAAGCGGAGGAACCGGCCTTACCGACAACGGAGACAATACAGCAACCATTGATCCATCGCAATTTACCCAGGGAGGCGAATATACTGTTTACTACAGCTATTACTGGCAGGGAGACTGGAAAAGTGTCTATGAAAACTTTGAGATTGAATATGTTGCAGATATCGACTTTATCGGCTTTGATAAGACCTCATACTGCAATAATGAAGATGTAATTGACCTGTACGGCAGTGTACCGGGCGGAATCTTTTCGGGCAAAGCAGTATATGGCAGCCCGGGCACCGGATTTCATTTTGATCCAACCAAGTCCGCTCCGGGCCCGGATACGATTTTTTATACCTATACAACACCCAGAGGTTGTGTTCTCAGGGTTTATAAAGCGCTGACCATACTTGAAGTGGCGGATATCAACTTTGTCGTTAACAATACCTGTATCGATGACGAAGAGAAGGACTCCACGGTTTTTATCAACCTTACAACAACTCCCGGTATTATAAGCTGGGAATGGGATTTTGGAGACCCGTCCAGTCTGACCGATAACAATTCCACCCTCAGGCATCCCAAACACCTGTATAAGAGTGCCGGTCAAAAAAATGTGACATTGCAGGCAACAACTTCCGGGAACTGCATCAACCAGCGTACCGTTATATTCAATTTCGGAGACGAGCCAAAAGCTGATTTCAGTTTGAAAAGCGAATGTTTCCATGCGGGGCAGCCCATAAAATTCGTTAATATTTCCAGCATCGGAGAAGGCGTCATTAACTATAACATGTGGAGGTTTTATTCCGGCCAGACCTGTGACAGCAGTTTAACGCAAAATGCCGATTATATTTATGATTCACCCGGCAATTACGAGGTTGATCTGTATGTCCGTACCAATTACGGATGTTCGGATGCCCTTCATAAAACGATTACTGTCAGGCCTGCCTTTCAGCTGCAGGAAGGAGCATCCTATTATGAAAGCTTTGAAAACAAGCTGACAGGATGGACGAGTGGATCGGGATTACCGCATGTTAATTCCTGGACGCTGGGTGAACCCGTTATGGATTCACTGGGAAAAGGATTTCGCGGGGCTTCTTCCGGCAAATATGCCTGGTATACAGATATAACATTTGATCCGGTCACCGGGCGATCACCCGTTGAACATTCCTATGTAACCTCACCCTGTTATAATTTCAGTGGTATCAGTAAACCCATGATAAAACTGAAGATGTGGAAACGCTTTAATAAAAATCATGATGGTGCAGTTCTGCAATATTCTGCTGACAGCTGTAAAAGCTGGAAGAATGTAGGAGACCTTTATGATGGGATCAACTGGTACAACAGCTATAGCATCAGGGGAAATCCGGGAGAATACAACATCGGGTGGTCCGACGATCCGCAGGATAACAACTGGACTGAGGCCAGGCACAGCCTTGATGACCTCAAGGGCTTGACGGATGTTCAGTTCAGGATAGCCTACGGTTCGGATGGGACAGACGGCACCTCGGGAATGGCATTCGATGACATATGGATCGGTAACCGCAGCAAAATGGTGCTGATTGAACATTTCACCAATTCAAGTGACATCGCTTCCAGGTCGGCCGACTCCATACTTGATGCACTGGCTAACAGCCTGCCGCTGGATATCATCGATATTCAGTACCACACTTCACTTGCCGGACCCGATCCGTTCAATGAGCAAAACAAAGTAGATCCGGGCACACGTGTTTTATTATACCAGTTATCTACCGTACCGATGTCTATATTGAACGGGGGCGCAGGTGGCAGCAGCTTCCGTTTCGATTATGCCGAAAGGCTTATGGATACCACACGTGTAAAAAATCAGTCGCTGCTGGATCCGAAATTCAGCATAGATTTGCTGAATACCTTCCTGGATAATGCGTTATCGGTTGAAGCTGAGCTCAGAGCACTGGATACCATTGAGAACCGACAGCTCACACTGCATATTGCCGTTGTTGAACGCAAAATAAGAGGTGTTACGGGGGAAAACGGAGATACATTGTTCGAGAGTGTATTAAAAACCATATTATCAAGCACTTCTTATACACACAACTGGTATCCCGAGGCGGAAGTAGAAATCGTTACCGAACAATGGAATTTTAAAAATACATACGATACAGATGAAATAAGGGTTATAGCCTTTGTTCAGGATGAAGCGACCAAAGAAGTCTACCAGGCCATGATCGACAGGTTTGATATGAGCACGGCACTCGGCGATAATCAGGTCTTTCACCGTGCATCGGAAAACACCGGTTTTATTCTCTATCCCAATCCGACCTGCCACGAAATTTATATAAAGTTCAACAAAGCACCCGGAAGTAAAGCCAAAGCTGAGCTATTTGACATTAACGGGAAACTTGTCCTGACAAAAGAATTGAATCAGGGCCTCACACTTTATGAAGTCTCTATAAAAGACTATCCGGAAGGATTTTATCTCATGAGGATAACGTCTGATAAGCGATTCTTAGGATTGCAGAAACTGATCATCAGAAGATAGGTTTACTTATGCAATAACCGTTCCTTTCGGGCTCTTTTCTTTTCCGCCTCGCGTATCCAGTAGCAACCACATCCATCGATATTTTCCTTCCTACGGCAACCCACGATGATGTTCAAACCAAACCGGATATTCAGGTTTTTGGTGCTCATGGGAAAAAGGGGGGCTAAAACATTATCGGTGACTATGTAAAGTTGCAATGGCGACTTGCCGTATGCGATACCAATACCAAGATTCAGGGCACTTCTGTTCATATACGACCAGCTCAGGCTGGTTTCAAGATTTTTTACCGGACGAATAAGGGCTGAAAGCATAACACCGCTCTGAAATTTCATTTTGTTATAACGATTGTATGATAATGCATTAACGCTTATTTTCGGATTCACGACAAAAGTTGCTCCCAATAGCAATCTCGGATCAAGAAAATGATAATAGGAATCATAGGTCAGTTCATCATCCATACTTACATTCAGGGAATCCCATAAGGCATCGTAATACCCTTCATCAATAATGGAATTATTCAACGGTCCGTCATAGAGATAGTCTCCCCGAAGCGAATAATTGGTGAGATTGCTTCTATAATATATACAGCCCAGGTCGAGAACGCTTCCGGAAAAGACGATGTTATCGGTATACCTGTAAATAAACCCTGCATCAAGGGCTATGCCGGGATTACGGCGGTTCATAATATAATCCATCACCGGAGCATCGTATCGGTCTGCCAGTTCATAACTGTCGTCAACGATTTCAAGTGAATAAGGCAATGATGCGTTGATACGTGTATCGATATCAAAAAGCAGATCGAAGGTGTTTTCCGCGGTAAAAAGACTCACATCCATCTTTTGTGTTTCGATATTCAGCTTTCCAAAAAGCAGCTTTGCCCTCACACCTACCGTTGTTGCATTATTAACCTGTTTGGATACTCCGAGGGCATATTCACGGTAGTGATTGAAAAAAACACCGGTGCTGTTCAGCGACAGTCTTTCACCTTCGAACTGTGTGTTTCCGTCAAGAGCCAGTGAAACCAGGTTACGCGGATAAGCAATAAAGGAATTGTCTTTCTCATTTATGGTAAAGGTAAAATAATACTGGTTGTAACGAACTCCAATGGCCAGAATGGTTGTATGGATCTCCGTTGTCAGATAATTCCGACCGGCCAGTTTGTTGGCCACAAAGTCAGCATCAATCACATAACTGGTTTCGGATTGTTTTTCCAGCAGCTGGTTTAGGGTGAAACCGCTGTTGGCCACATTGACATGAACCGATGAAATAACGGGCAACCCGATAAATAACCTGCATTCCTGCTGTACGGCAGGATTAAGAAAATTTGACTGCGGGACGAAATGCATAAAAAACAAGGTGTTGTTTTGCTGCGAAAAAACAAGTACGGGTAAAAAGAATACAAGGCAACATAAATACTTCAGCGTACTGCTTCTTTGAAAAGATTGCAGGATTGATGACACAAATGTATTCAGGAGTTTCAACAGATTATAATTCGTTAATGTTAAACCGTAACCGTATTCTTACAGCAATATGAAGATTAAAGCAATAATGAGAATAGAATTTCACATGCAGGATATCAGGACGGGTGGTAAAAATTGTACTTTCAATAATAATAAGCCGGATATCTTCCAGATGATTAATCAGGTAGGGTGACATATAGACATCCCGTATTTCCTCATAGGGAGCTGTCACAATCCCTTCGTTATCAACTGCTGCAGGGGGTATTAAATAAGGTCCGTCAGCAAATAATGAATCAACATATACATTGTCTCCGTCGGCAAAATATACCTGTGTGAGAGCACCGGTAGGATATCCGTTGGAAATGATCAGCCGGAACATAATGGCTTCAATAATATCAAGGTTTTCAGTGATCTGGTTGAAATTAAATGACTTGATATCATCCCGGATCAGGTACGAACGATAATTCGGATAGAGTGTATCGTTGTAATACAGCGAATCGGGCCAGGGAACATTCAACGAATCCAGATTTTCCAGGTAATCGTTAATATCATAAGTGAGCGGTCCCACAGGGATGGAATAACTCGAAGTGATCTCTAAATCTTCCGAGACCTGTGTAATATTTTCATCGATGCATCCCCACACAATCAACAGGACCAGTAATATTATATGGTTTTTTATGGCCGGCATCTTTACCTTTCTTTATTAAAAAAACAGTAATACATGCAGTCACGGGCAGCTAAAACAGCAACCTGCATCAGGAAAAAGAAAATATACAACCAACCGGACAAATATTTACTTAATCCCGATCAATCCTGTTTAAAGTTAGCAAATTCACTTAAGAATTTTAACAATGCCGCAAACGAATTATTGTGTCCTGAAGCATTTTTATGGTCACAGCGATTATTTGACCAGCTCTTTTTCCACCACGAGTATTAAAGAATGAATTATTTTAATATGGATTTCCTGAGTCCGGTCGGAATATTCCGAATGGGGGGCACGGATTTCCACGTCGCATATTTCAGCCAGCCTGCCCCCGGTTTTCCCGGTAAGTCCTACCACGGACATACCCTTGCTTTTAGCTTCCAAGGCTGCATTTATCACATTTTCCGAATTTCCGCTTGTGCTGATAGCCAGCAATATATCTCCCGGTTGTCCCAATGCTTCGATGAAGCGTGAGAAAATAGCTTTAAAACCATAGTCGTTGGCAGTACAGGTAAGGTAGGAAGGATCAGAGATGGCCATGGCAGGCAGCGCACGCCTGTCATCGCGGAAAAGTCCCGACAGTTCTTCGGCAAAATGCATGGCATCGCACATTGAACCGCCATTACCGCATGACATGATTTTGTGGTTATTCCGGATCGCCTCGGCCATAATGACTCCGGCCTTTTCAATTTGCTGAAAATGAAGATCATCCGATATAAAGCTATCCAGTATATGTTTTGCTTCCAGGAATTGCCGTTTAATGAAATTCATGGTGTAGTAGGTAAAGTAAATTAAGGCGGAAAATTATGAAATTTTACGGATGTTACCAATTCCGGTTATTGACTTGCATATTATTATTTATTACCTTTCGAGTGTTGACCGGTTTAATTAACCAAAAACTATACACTATGAAATTATTTAAACTAGCTGCCTGGGCAAGCGGAATTATTGCCATAGTCATTATGATTCTGGGATTCATTGCCCTTATTGCCAAAACAAATCTCTTCAGTATCCAGCACGAGGCAAATTATTTCATTACTGCAAACAGCTTCCTGTTGCTGGCGATATTGTGTGTGCTTGCACATCAGGGCTGTAAGTCGGGAAAGGCAGAATAGCGTAATATTATTTTTTTTTCGGAGGTACCGGATCATATCCACTGGTACCCCATGGATTACAGCGCAATATGCGCCATATTGACAGAATGCTGCCCTTCAGTATGCCGTGCACTTTCAGGGCATTGATGGTATATTCCGAGCAGCTTGGATAATGACGGCAGCTTGACGGGAAGAGCGGGGAAATGGTATACTGGTATAATCTTACCGGTAATATCAGCAGTTTTATGATGAAGGCATGTATGGATTGCAGTATTTTCACGGTCAGACTGATCTGAGTGGAAGCTTATTTGCCTGTATATTCAACAAAATTACGTTCTGTTTCGTAAAGCACCACTGAAAGGCTGAATTTATGGTCAATCTCTTTCCGGAGAATGTTCCAGATGATCATGGCAATATTCTCAGCTGTGGGATTGAGCTGCCGGAATTCGTCGACATCCAGGTTGAGGTTCTTATGATCGAATTTCTGAATGACATGCTTATCGGTCAGTTCTTTCAATAACTTCATATCCATTACATAACCGGTGGCGGGATCAATATCTCCGGTTACCTTTATGATCAGATCATAATTATGTCCGTGGTAGTTCGGATTGCTGCATACCCCGAATATTTCTTTGTTGCGGTTATCATCCCATGCAGGATTCATAAGCCGGTGAGCGGCATTAAAATGTGTTTTCCGGCACGCTGTTGCTTTCATAATTACCTTATTGTCAATTATACAACATTCAAAATTACAAAATGTTGCGTTTAACACAAACGGTATACCCGAATATATCTCAATGAACCAGGTAGCATAAAGCTCCTATGGAATGATTTGAATTTATCATTCAATGTCGTTTGGTCAGGGAAAGCAGGCTTCGACTCCGCTCAGCCTGACCGTCACTCTGAGCAGAGTCACCGTCACTCTGAGCGGAGTCGAAGAGTAGGTCAGAATATGAAGCTAATATTAAGATGCTTAACTAAACGAAATTGATTAACAATTATTAACACAACCTTTTTTTTAATGGTCAATCATTTCATAATTTTGACAAGATATCATACCGGGTATGATTCAATCTGTACATAAAATAATATTCACTATTGCCGTTATTTTTCTGCAGGTAAGCCTTATGACAGGGCAGGAATCCGGTCTGACCGGAAGGATAATGGAAGGAGATACCCGATGGCCGGTTCAGCTGGCCCTTGTTCAAAATGTCAGTTCCCGTAGTTCTGCTTATTCCGATACTTCAGGGTTTTTCAGGATCTCTGCCGACTTCGGAGACACCCTTGTATTTTCAGCTTCCGGCTATTATTACCGTGTTTTGCTGGTTAACGATTCCCTGCTGAATGCCAAAGACATCCTGCAATTCAGGATGGAACCCCTGGTTTACAGGATCACAGAAGCCAATGTATATGCTTTCAGCACCTACGAGCATTTCAAACAGCAGTTCATTAATCTTGACCTGTCAAAAGAGAAAACTGAAGTTCTTCGCAGGAACCTGCAGCAACAATCGTTATCGGCTGCACGTGAAGGCGACAGGATATGGCAGGACAAACAGTACCTTGAAGGGGCGAGACTGGCATCCGTACCTATACTGAGCCGGGAAGAAAAACACAGGATGATGCTAAAAGAGGTACTAAACAGGGAAAATCATAAAAACCAGGTATATGAAAAATACAATCCGGAGATCATCAGGAAGATTACCGGTCTAACCGATGACAATGAAATCATCCGGTTTATGGCATATTGCAACTTCAGCGATGCTTATATCCTGAACACACATGCGTATGATCTGATGGAGATGATTGCCCGGAAATATGCAGATTACCGCCGTCTGAAAGAAGGCAAGGGCAGTGATAGAACCGGCGAAATGCCTGACCACCATACCGTGCATACCAGTTAATCAATTCATACAATACTATGATAATTCCTACATTCAACGATATTCAGGCAACTCATATCCGCATCCACAAATTTATTCACCGCACACCGGTGCTTACATCCGAAAGCATTAATGCAATGCTGGAAACCGGGTTATACTTTAAATGTGAGAATTTCCAGAAAGCAGGAGCATTTAAATACCGGGGGGCCACCAACGCTGTACTTTCCCTTACTGAAGAGGAGTGCAGTCATGGTGTGGCCACACATTCATCGGGCAATCATGCAGCAGCACTTGCGCTGGCAGCGAAAAAAAGAGGTATTGAATGCTTCGTAGCCATGCCTCATACAGCGCCTCCGGTAAAAATCGAAGCGGTAAGAGGATACGGGGCAACAATTACCTTTTGTGAACCTGCGTTGGAAAGCCGCGAGAAAACACTGTCGGAGATACTTAAAAAAACCGGTGCAACCTTTATCCATCCGTATAATTATTTACCGGTAATATGCGGACAGGGTACGGCTGCAAAGGAATTCCTCGAAGCCGAACCCGACCTGGAAATAATGCTTGTTCCGGTTGGAGGGGGTGGTATACTCTCGGGCTCTGCCATTGCTGCAAAAGCCATCAATCCCGAGATCAAGGTATACGGTTGTGAGCCGCTCAATGCCGATGACGCATGCCGTTCATTTCATACCGGACAGCTCTTGCCGCCCCTGCCACCCAACACCATTGCCGACGGATTGCAGACAGCACTCGGCCCGCTTACATTTGACATCATCCGCCATAAGGTTGACGATATTTTTACGGTATCGGAAGAGAACATAGTACGTGCTATGCGCCTGATATGGGAACGCATGAAAATAATCGCCGAGCCTTCTTCTGCCGTCGCGCTTGCCGTGATCCTGGAAAACCCCGGCTTATGCAGGGAAAAGAAAACCGGTATCATCCTTACCGGCGGGAATGTAGACCTGCTGAATCTGCCTTTTGGATATACTTAAAATCGCACTGTACGGGATAATGATCGGACCAGCCTGTTTTGGTACTGGTATAGTTGGAGGAATGCAATATCGGGCTGTAAAGAATAAAGTCGATGCGTATGGGAGCAAAATCGGGTCTGTAGGTACTGCCAGTGCCTGAACCCGATGTCACAAAGGCATCCTTCAGGTTTCGGCTGAGCTTATGGTAACAATAGGAATGCGGTGTATCATTGAAATCGCCGCAAACAATGACGGGATGCGGTGAGGCCTTTATATGGCGCGCCAGCTGGTCAGCCTGACTTGCCCTCCGGATGTATGCATCCCTTAGCTTTACAGAAATGGATTTTACTTCACTGAGATAGCGCTGGTCATAATTAAAGATCAGACTGTCAAGCACCTTGTTATAGTCCTGTTTCAGCCTCACGGATTGCAGATGACAATTATAAATTCGTATCGTATCATGCAACATTATTACATCGGAATAGATAACTCCGTTGAGCGAATTGCTGTATTCAATGAATCCTTTATGAATTATCGGAAATTTGCTGAAGGTAGCCAGGCCAAAATTTGTCTTTCCCTGTATGCGGTCCATATAATATACATGAGAATACGGCCATTCTTTCAGCTCGCTTTTAATCTGAGCGAGGGTAATGCCTCCCCCCGAAAGGGTAAGGAATTCCTGAAAACAGACAACCGAAGGTGCTTCGTCATATATGTATTCCATAATTTTCTGCTTCACCGCAGTGTCTTTTTCCCATAAATAATAATTAAACAACCTGACGTTATAGGACAAAAGTCTGAAGGAATCTCCGCCGGTTTCAACGGATTCCTTTTTTAGCTTCACCTGGACCGATTTTTTCAGCGCATTCCATCCGGCCAGTATCATCAAAAGGGATATAAGAAAATACCACTTTCGCAACAATATCCAGAGGATCACGAAGAACAGGTTAACGATGAGAATATACGGATAAGCGAGTCCGATAAAGGCAATAATCCATACGGTTGCCGGACTGACGTAAACAGCCATGTATGAAAGCAATAACAGAACAACCAGTGCAAGGTTGACGAAGAGGAGTATTTTCCGGAACAGATTTCTCAAGGCAGGGTTGGTGTTTTTCGGGTAGTTACTTGCGTTTACTCATCCGGAAGAGCGTTTCCTTTTCCTTTCGTGTGAGGTTGTCGTATCCCGATTGTGCTATCTTATCCAGGATCCGGTCGATCTCTTTCTGGTCGGAAGCCTTCCGCTGTATGTATTCGGTGTCGGTCAGGGGTCTTGATTTCCTTTTAAAAGAAATGTTCAGGCTTCGCCGGGGCCGGAAAATAGTTACCAGGTCGTCCAGAAAATTGCTGAGCCATTTACCGATATCTCTGCCCTTGCGGTATTGCCGGATAAAGATATAACCGTACAGCGCACCGCCCAGATGAGCGATATGACCCCCGGCATTATAGGAGGCGATCATCAGAATATCAAGGGCAATACAGAATATGGCTATGTATTTCAATTTCACAGGTCCAAGAAACAACAGGTAAATGGTAAAATCGGGCACATAAAAAGAGATGGCAATAACGATGGCCATAACGGCTGCAGAAGCCCCCAGCATAGAAGGTTGCAGATAATCGCTTAACCAGGGCATCAGGTTCAGCAGGAGGAGATAGAAGACAGCGCCGGCAAGACCTCCCAGCAGATACGTGCTGAGCAACTGTTTTTCGGTAAGGTATTGCAGGAAAATTTTGCCGAACCAGAAAAGCCAAAGGAGGTTGAAAAGGATATGCAATACATTCTGGTGAGCAAACATGTAAGTTATCAGTGTCCATGGCCGTGTGATGAGCTTAACGGGATTGGCCGGAAGCATCAGGTACTGCATGACATTCTGATGAAAAACACCTTTCAGATCAGCCAGGGTGGCGCCCGGGGTGAACAGCCGGAAGATGACATACAGCACGCTGATAGCAAGAAAGATGCCGATATTAATGTATATCAGCCGCGTAAGCATGGTGCCGTGCCTGAAAGAAGCCTTTATTTCATCGAATATCGTCATACCCTTTCCTAAGAAATGCAAAGTTAACTAATATTTATTGAATTGCTTCTTTTGCCAGTACTTAACCACGATAATGCCAACCAATGCGCCACCGAGGTGAGCAAAATGGGCCACGTTATCCCATTCGAATCCGGCCACGCCAAAGACCAGTTCAATTACCGCATACACCGGCACAAAATACTTTGCTTTTATGGGTATGGGCAGAAAGATCAGCATCAGCTCCACATCAGGGAACACCATGGCAAAGGCAGCCAGCAAACCAAAAATAGCACCTGAAGCGCCTATCATAGGGATGTTAAGGTTCTCATACATGATCAGCCGTGTGTACTCTATTGCCTGAGGAACCACGCTCAGGTTATCGGGAGCATAGAACCACGACTGTGCAAAAGCCATGATCTCGTTGTACCGGTCGCTTCTTTTAAGCAGGTAATGATTCACATAGTCACTGAATAACGCATAGCTGGGACCGGAAGTAAATGTTTCCGCCAGATGAATCATCTTTTGCATCTGCACGTAAGTAATAGCCGACTGTATAATGGCTGCGCCAACACCTGTGATCAGGTAAAAGAATAACATTCTTTTTCCGCCCCATATGGTTTCGAGAATACGGCCAAACATGAACAATCCGAACATATTAAAAAACAGGTGTGTGAGATTACCGTGCATGAAGATATGTGTGATCAGCTGGGTAGGGAAAAACAAGGGTGACTGCACCCTGAAAAGAGCCATTACACGTATCATTCTATCGGTATGGAGAAAATGAGTAATCCCCCAGTCCAATGCAAAGATAATTATGGTAATAATAAGAATGCCTTTTGTCACCGGAGGCATTGATAAAGGAGATCGCATTCCGTTCGGACTCATGATACGATAGTTAAAACTTGAAAGGCAAAGATAGTTTTTTTTAGTAGCCAGAAGTCAGAAGTTAGAAGTTAGAAGTTAGAAGTTAGTAGAAAGTCTTCCCTCTTCTATCTTCCATATTAAATCTTCCTTCTTAGATCTTCGATTTTCGATATTAAATCTTCCTTCTTCAAAACCTCTTCTCGATCTCTTCCAGACTTATAATGGATATCACCGGATGGCCGCCCGGGGAATAATTGGGATTCTCGCAGGCAAACAACCGGTCAACGAGATCCTGCATTTCACCTGCTGATAATGTCCTCCCATAGTTTAATGCCGATGCCGATGCCAGTGAAAGGATGAGCCGTTCCCTGGCTTTTACCTTAATATCGGCCTTTTTGTTTTTATACTCATCGAGTATGCTCTCCAGCAAAGCCTTGGGATCGGGATTGGATATGTCGGCAGGACAACCGTTCAGCACCACGGTATTGCTTCCGAAATCACGGATATCGAATCCCAGTGTTTGCAGGTCGCCCATCAGCTCCAGCGTCATCAGGTAATCCGATGGCTCCAGTTCAACGGTCACGGGGAAAAGTATCTGCTGGGGAACAGGCTGATTATGGGCCAGTGTTTGAATATATTTTTCGTACAAGATCCTCTCGTGTGCATGGTGCTGGTCAATCACCATCAGACCTGATTTAACCGCCGTAAGGATGTATTTATTTTTAAGCTGCAGAAAACGGCCTCCGGTATCACTGCCTGCAAGGTCTAGTTGTTGTTGTTCTTCCGGAACAGGCAGGGCACTTTCTCCGGTTACGGTTTTGGTGTCCCGGTAAAGGGTCTCCCAGTGTTTCAGTGCGTCTTTTTCGGCCTTTGAGGCATAATTCTCAAATCCTTTTCTTTCCAGTTCAAATGGATTGTAGTCGGTATTATACGAGATCTCCGGGACACGGAATGATTCATTTTTGCGCAACGGAGGAATCTCAATGGATTGTTCAGGGTTAAAGTCAATAGAGGGTACCAGGTTGAACCGGCCAAGTGCTTCGCGCACGGCTGCCACCAAAATCTGAAAGATGGCCGGCTCATCTTCGAATTTTATTTCTGTTTTAGTAGGATGAATATTAATATCGATTGAGGCCGGGTCGGCTTCAAGGAAAATAAAATACGACGGGAAATAATCGGGAGGCAATATTTTTTCATAGGCAGTCAGGACACCCTTGTGAAAATAAGGATGTTTCATAAACCGGTTGTTAATAAAGAAAAACTGCTCACCCGAAGTTTTCTTTGCAAACTCGGGTTTCCCCAGAAAACCGCTGATCTGTATCAGCGTGGTGCTGACATCAATGGACGTAAGGCTCTGATTGATTGATTTTCCGAAAAGATGAACGATTCGTTGTTTGAGGTTGGCAGCAGGCAAGGTGTATATTTCGGTTTCGTTATGGGTAAGTGAAAAATCAACCTGTGTGTTGGCCAGGGCTATACGTTGAAATTCGTGGATGATATGTTTCAGTTCGGCATTATTGGATTTAAGGAATTTCCGGCGTGCCGGTGTATTGAAATACAGGTTCCTGACCATGAAGTTGGAGCCTGCAGGACAGGTAACAGCCTCCTGTGATTCAACAACAGAACCGGCCAGGGTGACCTCTGTACCGATCTCATCCGATGCCCGGCGTGTACGCAAAACAACCTGGGCAACGGCAACGATCGATGCCATGGCCTCACCCCGGAAACCCAGCGTATGGATGGCAAACAGATCGGATGCCTCCCTTATTTTTGAAGTGGCATGCCGTTCGAAGCACATGCGTGCATCGGTATCCGACATGCCGCATCCGTTGTCAATGATCTGTACCAGCGTTTTACCTCCGTCCTTCACCACCACGGTAATGCTTGTGCTTCCTGCGTCAACGGCATTCTCCATGAGTTCTTTGACAACCGATGCAGGCCGCTGAATAACTTCACCGGCTGCTATCTGGTTGGCCACCGACTCCGGCAACAGTCTGATAATATCATCCATACAAAAACGATTAAATCGGGACAGGTGTGCAAGTTAAAAAATTACGGGAAATAAATGTAGCTTTATACACCCGATAATCGGGCAGTTCATCCGGAAACACTTTATTTGTAATAGGTTGAAAGAATCACGTTAATTACTTTTTTAAATATGAAAAATCAAAAACTTACCCCGGTCCTGCCTTGCTCCGCCAAAGCTACGCGAAAGCGAAGAAGGGTGTTTGTGATTTTTCTTTTGGAAGACATAAAGACGATTGAAATGATTTATTAATTTTTACGATGACTCCGGGAGTTTTGATTTTCGGCTCCCT
>JAFGKY010000104.1 GCA_016928305.1 Bacteroidales bacterium | reverse complement strand
TCAGCTGAACCATCGATTGAACCGTTATCACATACAATAACTGAGAAATCCTGAAATGATTGATTCCTTAACGCCTCAAGGCATTCTTCAAGGAATCTCTTTCCATTCCAGTTAATAATAATTACAGTAACAACTTTCAAATGCTTGCACTCAATATAGACAATTATGCATAAACAATTAAAGATAACTTTTGAATTTTGTCATTTTAAGCAATACTAATGATAAGAAATCTGAAAAATTCAGGCCTGTTTCGATTTCTCTCTATGATCGAAATGACAGGTAGCGATAGCTGTTCAGTGCTCTCTAACTTCAAGAGAATATAATTTAAAGCTCAATACGGTATTAAGAATTTATCTTTATGAACGATCCTGCCGGGACAAATAATTATCAAGATACCATTTATAGGTCTGACTTATTCCTTCCTCAATAGGAGTCCCTGCCTGCCATCCAAGTTCAGTCAGCTTGCTCACATCCAGACGCTTTACAAGAGTGCCATCCGGTTTGCTGGGATCCAGTTTAATAGCACCTTCAAATCCGACAACTCTTGCGACCAGTTTTGCCAAATCAAGGATGGTCAGGTCTTTGCCCACTCCGATATTTACTATCTCAGAATCGTTATAATTATTCATCAGGTATACACAGGCATCAGCAAGGTCATCCACATATAGAAATTCCCTTTTCGGCGTCCCGGTTCCCCAGACTTCAACCTCGTTTCGGCTTTCAATCTTGGCCTCATGAAATTTTCTTATAAGCGCTGGAAGGACATGGGATGTTTCAAGATTAAAATTATCGTTCGGTCCGTAAAGATTTGTGGGCATTACGCTGATAAAGCATGTCCCATATTGCCTGTTATAGGACTGACACATCTTGATACCTGCAATTTTTGCAATAGCATAGGGCTCATTTGTCTGCTCCAGATAACCTGATAGCAGATATCCTTCTTTCATCGGCTGCGGACATTCTCTTGGATAAATACATGAACTACCGAGAAAAAGGAGCTTCTTAACCTTGTAAAGATATGATGAATGAATAATATTAGTCTGAATCGCCAGGTTATTATAAATGAATTCAGCCGGAAATGTTGAATTAGCCAGGACTCCTCCCACCTTTGCCGCCGCCAGAAATACATACTCAGGGCTTTCCTTATCAAAAAACCGTTCCACCTTGTCCTGCCTCATAAGATCCAGTTCCTTCTCAGACCTTAGTATAAGGTTTTCATATCCCAGTTCCCTGAGTCTTCTATGTATTGCTGATCCTACCAGACCCAGATGTCCGGCAACATATATCCTGGAGCCCCTTTCCATATTATTCCCCTTAAGCCATTACCTGAATTTTATTTCTTCCCACACGATTTGGACTCTTATAAAAAATCCTTCAATCAATTATTCAAACTGGTTATATACACGATATCCGGCATTCCCGCAAAGCTGATCCTTTTCTGCATCCTTGAGGTCTTCACGAACCATGAGCTTCACCAATTCATCAAAAGAAACACTGGCCTCCCATCCAAGTTCCTTACGCGCCTTTGTAGGATCACCAAGAAGAAAATCAACTTCTGTAGGCCTGAAATAACGGGGATCGACATGAACAAATATCTCTCCGGTTTCCCGGTCTTTGCCGACTTCTTTAATGCCCTTCCCCTCCCATATAATCTCTATGCCTACCTCATGGAATGCTTTCTCTACAAATTCCCTTACTGAATGAGTTTCACCGGTTGCAATAACAAAATCATCAGGCTTATCCTGCTGAAGCATCATCCACATTGCCTCGACAAAATCTCCAGCATAACCCCAGTCTCTTTTTGCATCAAGATTTCCCAGATAGAGATTTGACTTAAGGCCAAGTTTAATTCGCGCTATTGCCCTGGTAATCTTTCGGGTCACAAATGTCTCACCTCTCATCGGTGATTCATGATTAAACAGGATCCCGTTACAGGCAAACATGTTATAAGCCTCTCTGTAATTTACCGTTATCCAGTAAGCATAAAGTTTGGCCGCTGCATAAGGGCTGCGAGGATAAAATGGCGTTGACTCACTCTGCGGGACCTCCTGAACCTTGCCGTACAATTCGCTCGTTGATGCCTGATAAAATCTGACCTTGTCTTCAAGCTTTAATATCCTTATCGCTTCAAGAAGCCGCAGAGTCCCCAAAGCGTCTGAATTCGCTGTATATTCAGGCGTTTCAAAAGACACCTGGACATGGCTCTGTGCAGCCAGGTTGTAAATCTCATCAGGCTGCATCTCCTGTATTATGCGTATAAGGTTGGTGGCATCGGTCAAATCGCCGTAGTGCATTAAAAAGCGAACGTCTGCTTCATGGATATCTTTGTAAAGGTGATCAACCCTGCTCGTGTTAAAAGACGATGAACGGCGTTTTATCCCGTGAACTAAATAGCCCTTTTTTAATAGAAAATCAGCAAGATATGCGCCGTCTTGCCCTGTAACTCCTGTAATAAGTGCTGTTTTCATCGACAGAGTTCCTTTCGGTTAACTAAATCAACCTGAACATTACCTTTTCAGAAATGAAAGGCAGTATCTGGATTATGCCTTTTTCCAACTTCAATTGCTGACAGCATTGTATTCTATGTCAATTAATAAAAAAACTCCAGGAATATAAGATGAGCTAAATTTCAATAAACATTCAGATACCATAAAACCAGTTTAACTCTCAAGACCCAATATAATCCCAAAATCTCCCTTGACACCCAAACTTTCCATATCTTATACTCCAGCTGCCAAAAAGGAAATTCTTAGAATTCGAATAATTACATATTATAACATAGCAGCATGTCGTTATACTGTCACAAGAAGTACATAAAAGCATATGTCATGCGAAAGGCGTATACAAGAGTATGGAGGCAACGTGAAAATACTTTGGATACCCCACACAGCCTGGCATATTCCCCAGCGTGCTCATCTGTTTTGTCATAAGCTGTCTGAGAGACATGAGATTCATGTTACTGACTGGGATGGCGATTTTACTAAGCCTTCAGATTTTTTATCTACCCATTATTTAGGTAACTTCCGTTACCGATTTCACCGAGACAAACGAGTTAACGTTCATGGTATACCTCGAATTTCTCCGACAATCATGTCATCCCCACTCCGAAAATTGAACCAGCGAATTTTTTCAAAATACATACAGAGGATCATAGACGATTATGAGATTGACATAGTTGTCGGCACCTTTGTCGCTCCACCACCAAAAGCCAGACGTGTAATTTTTGACCTGTTTGATGATAATGTATCCTATTGGAGGCGGTTTGGTAGAGGTCGCGCTTATGCAAATGAAATTGAGGCAGTTGAGTTCGAGTATATGAAGACGGCCAATGCCATCGTTGCAGCCAGTTCAGTTTTGCGTGAGAAAGCTAAAAAAATAGCTCAAGGGACGCCAGTTCATCTAATCCCTAACGGCGTCGATATCAGTCAGTACAGAAAGGCTGACGGCCGTGAATTCAGATCACAGTTCCAAATATCCGGCAAGCTCATTGGAAATGTCGGCAGTCATGATAAACGTAATGAGATGGAGTTAATGTTGGCCGTCGCGGCATTAATGCGTAACGAACCGCTCACTTTTTTAATAGCCGGGCGTGGAAGTCAGTTAGAGTGGACACGACAGGAAGCTCAGCGATTGGGTTTGAGAAATATCCGATTCCATGGTGTTATTCCTTTTGAGCAGCTACCATTCGTGATGAATTCACTGGATGTAGGACTTTGCCCATATGAAAAGACTGAGGGAGCTGATGCCAGCAGTCCTATGCGTTTGTTGTCATATCTAGCAGCTGAAGTTCCAGTGGTATGTACCGATATTACCTCGGTTCGTATGCTTGAAATGGATAATGTAGTCCTTGTTTCTGATACTCCGGAATGTTTTGTGAAAGGTATTCGTCAGGCATTAACGCTACCTCGTATGAGGCCACAAAAGCTTATGGAATTCAACCTTCCGCAAATGGTGGAAAAGTATGAAAAAGCATTGTTGGGCGAGGATTTATGTTGCTCATAAGCATTATATTTGCCCTCCTGATATGTTTGCATGTCGCTTTTACCTGGATAAGATCAGTGCGAAATGGTCGTCTTGCCCGGTTGAACACAATAAACTCACATAATAAAACCTGTTTTAAGGGTTCAACTACTATTCTTATCCCTGCATGGAATGAATCAATGACTATTAAGCAATGTATAGAATCACTTCTGAACCAGACATATCGGGATTGGAAGGCGATTATATCCGCTGGAGGTCAGGATGGCACATATAATATAGCCATGGAACTTTCATCTCAGGATAGTCGCCTGAATGTAATCGAGCAGTTGCCAAAAGGAAAAAACGCAGCTCTGGCAGAAGCATTAGAAATAGCTGATGGAGAAGTGATAGTAATCCTTGACGCCGACAGTGTGGTCGAACCGTCCTGGCTCTCTTCCCTGCTTGGCAGACTGGATTGCGGCTTCTCTGCCGTCTGCGGGAACTACTATCCCATCCGCGACACATGGGTATCCAGGTCGGAACAAATGGAAAAAATCTCCAGCTATCTTATTCACCGGAAGGCTATCCTGCAGGGTAGTGGTTCTATTGCTGTTCACCGTAAAATCCTTATGCAATCCGGAGGCTTCCCGGCAAACATTACTGTGGGTGTTGATTGGGATATGGACGCCAGGCTGAAAAAGCAGGGTTTAACTGTTGGTTTTGCAAAAGAGGCTAAAGTTTCAACACAGCGACCAGCTACCCTTAAAGAATACTGGCGAAATGAACTCCGGTGGCGACGTGCCCACCTTGCGTCTACATGGCGATACCGCCGATATTTTCTGGAAAATCCTCGTATCGGTTTACAGCCAGTCAGCTTCTACCTTATTGCACTTGCTGCTGCAACTGCATTGATAGTATTTCTCTTCGGAATGCTTTTTTGGTCCCTTACCGGACTCTTCTTGCCTTCTGTAACAGCAATACTTTTCTTTTTCTGGATAATCGGACGAAGGGCCGCTCTGGCGGTTGAAGTAGCCGTCTACAGTGACAATTGGCGATTATTGAAGTATGCCTGGGCTCCGATCGTACTCCTTTTTGTAGCTTTTGCTGCATCTCTTTCGATCCTGATTACTCCCGGCAAAGCGCCTGTCATCTTTCAACAAGGGCCACGCCAGGTTCCTTTCTCATTGAAAAATCAAACTGCTTCCACCAGGAGAAGCCATGAAGAAGGAGGCTGATATCAACAGTGCACTCATTTGACCCTCACAGCATTATTACCCAATATGGCTTTGATTTGGCCGGGTACTTGCTGCACCGACAGAAGCCTCGCAGGCTCTATGTGAAAACCAAAGATTTGGAAATTGCAAGAGCGATTGCCCGGCGCTTTGTTGGAAATCTAGATGAGATGCTTGTTGATGAGAATAGAATGGCCCAAATCCTCTATGAAGATTATCATATTAACACCAATGTCTACGATCAATCAGACGTGGACGGAGTTCTAATTCCTTTCTCCCGGACAGATAAGCTGTTGCCGCCCCCGCGGGCCAAGCATGTTGTAGTCATTGCCGAGAATAAGCTATCATACAAATCCATATTATATCCCGGTAAAGTAGCCGATAATATTATCTCCATACGTAACTGGCTGAAGCGAACACATACTATCCGGGAATCCTGGGGGCTTTTTGATCCTGTTTTTATCGGGCGCATAATAATATCTCAATTAGCAGGGCACCGAATACCAACGCTTCATTTCAAGTTCAGCCAAAGTGCTCTGGATTCTATCTATGTCAAAGGTCTTAGGGCGTTATTAAGCTATATAGTTATAATACATGGTACTATTTGAGGGGACATATCTAGAGGTGGATAAAATTTCCAATGCGATCGGTAAACTGGATGCCTGGTTCGAAACAATGCGAGGGCCACGGGGATATGGAGGTCCAGTAACGCATTGGTGGGAATCCAATCTGCTATATTGTGGTCCCAAAATTGATTGGCGATATGAAGGTATTATCATTGGGTATCTGAATCTATTTGATATAACAGGAGACCAATTCTGGCTTGACCGTGCTGTTAAAGCAGCGGAGGATGTGCGCAAGGCACAAATGCCATCAGGTAATTATCTCAACTCCAGTTTTCAACAAGGGCCGATTGAAGGTGGTACTCCGCATGAGGCTGCGGTCAATGTTTCTATGCTCGAACTGGCCTTTCGGTTACAACAAAAGGGCGATACCCGCTGGCGCAATTATCTGGAGATCGCCTGGCGAAATCTCCACGATTTTCAAATCGAGCGACTCTGGAATGGACGTGCTTTTCTGGATCAACCCTGGAACCAAACATTAGTAGCCAACAAGAACGCCACAACCCTTGAGGCCTTGATTCTACACCAGGAGCTCAGCCATGACGATATGGGAGTTTACATAAAACCTACAGCTGAGTTTATCATGAAGGCTCAGGTAACTGACCATACGCGACCTTATTATGGCGGCGTCGTCCATTTAGGTACAGGGCAGTATCGATTGGTCATAGGCATTTATACTGCACGCTGTGTTTCAGCTCTGATAAGGCTCTACAAAGTTTTACCGGAAAAGCGTTATCTGGAATCAGCCATTGCTATGGGCCGCTATCTTCTGAAGCTTATTACAGCCAATGGTACTCATTTCGGTCACTACCCTGATGGCAGAGTCATTACCCATCCAACATGGATCAGTCCGAATGGTGATATACTCCGGGCACTGGTTCTCCTGCAACCATATGTAGATTTTGTCGAAACGCCGATTGTGCAACTGATTGACATTTTATTAAGCTCCCAGCAGCCAACCGGGGGCATCCCCACCTCCCTGGGCATAGCGCGAAAAGGAGCAACCGGCCCCGTTAATATCAAATATCCAGATTTTCGCGATGTCCTGCCAGTTGTCGGCTGGTGCGACAAGGCATTCCGGGCTTTGACAATGTTGCCGAATACATTTGTAAAAAAAGAAAATCTGATTCACGGAAATACTACAAAAGAGATATGTTCCTTTTTTAAACATATTGCGCACTATTTTGAAAGTAAGGAAGTCATATCGGTAAATTCAGTTAAAAAAAATATGTGCCTTTATTCATATACAAAAAAAAATCAATTTGCAGATACTTTCCTGCGAGCATAGCATTATAGGAATATCTGCAAATAACTGTGAAATACGAAATATGAATTGATGCATTAATAATTTGATTGATTAAATGCTTGCCGTCAATTTATGACCAGCAACGCATTTAATCAGTAGCTAAAGAGTACTAACTAAACACATAACTTATTAACTGTTAAAGTAAAATAGCCTTTTAAAAACAGCTAAAACAGGCTGGCTTGCTTAGCCAACTTGCTGTCTATTTAAGTTTCTCACAAGCCTTGCAATAAATTATTGATTAAGCTGAGCAAATTGGTACCATTTGCAAAATGAGACAATTTATATCAAACCCACATTGGTCTTTCTTAAAATGATGCACATTAATTGGAAGCAATTTAATCTAATACGAGCAGGTTTAATTGGGGATTCTATATTCCTTATCGGTGCGAGTGTCGCATCGACTTTAGGTGGATTCGTCTTCTGGTTACTGGCAGCAAGATTGACAACGTCTTCCAGTGTGGGCCTGGCATCAGCGCTAATAGCATCATCCGCCCTTTTAATTTCATTTTCTGAGATGGGATTGTCTGTTTCCCTTATTCGCTATGGTTCATCAGCCACCAGCTATCATAGCCTTGTAAACACAGCGATTCGCATTGCAATTCTCCTGGGAACGATTGTAACTGTAGCATTTCTGATAGGACTGCCGTTATGGGCGCCCGACTTGATAGAAGTTCGGAAAAATATATCATTGGGCCTCCTTTTTTTTCTTTTTACAATAGTAAACCTGATAATGGCCTACCAGGATATGGCCATGCTTGTGGCCAGGTCTCCACAATTCATATTCTGGCGGAATGTGGCGTGTAATATACCTACCTCTCTATTTTTAATTGTTCTAGTACCCATTATGAAAGTTGAAACAGTAGTTGCCTATGCATTCATGCTACCCAATGTCCTGGTAGTTGCGTATACAAGCTATATCTCTTTGCCAAAGGCAATACCTGGATATCAAGTTATGGGAACTATTGATTTCGCGGTAGTCCGTAATATATGGCGTTATGGTTTTACCAATCACTTGAGCAATATTCTTTGGTCACTGCCGGCCTATATTATGCCGATATTCGCTGTTTCTCTTGACTCGCTTGAGTCAGCCGGTGTATTTACCATTGCATGGAATATAACAAATGCCACCTATATTATCCCACGTACAGTTTCAACCGCTTTTTTTGCCCAATTATCGCGATCTGAATCATCACGCTGGCATTCTTTTACTTCCGCGATTGCAATAATATTAATTTTGGGCATACCGGGCGTTTTGATCTTATGGGCAATCAGTCCATGGATATTAGGCTTTTTTGGCGATACATATGTAGACACACCACTGTTAAGGACAATGCTTCTTTCCTTTGTTCCATTTTCCATAAACACATTACTGTTCACGCTGTTGCGAGTTAGCAGGCAAGTCAGATGGATAGTAATCTTCTCGGCTTGCTACGCAGTTACTGTTATCATTACAGTTCTTTCTCTTGGCTCAGCAGGCATCCACGGTATTGGAACCGGATGGCTTATTGGGAATGTATTAACCATGCTCCCTGGTTTCATTATAATGATACTCTCTAAGAAATAATAATTTCCGTAATATAATGGCACATATTTTAATTATGGTTGATACGGGATAATGGGGCTATAAACCACCGGCACCGCCATTCCTCAAACCATAAAAGATCTCCTGAAACACAATGAAATTTTCAAATAGCAATTCTTTTCTGCGGTGCCAGGAATTTAAAAAAAATCTTTGGGGTTGATTATCGGAATTATATTTTAACAAACTTTAAACTTCGGCTTTTAACATCAATAAAATAAAGGTTTTTGCATTGCGATTCTAATAGCATTTTGATAGTGAAATTTTTATTTTAGAATTTAAAATAAAAATTTATACTTGAAATATTTACTGGATTGGCAAAACACTTGAGCTTTTTTTTTGCTGTATGTATAATTACTGATAATAAAATCCTGATCATAATAACCAGACAATATTACGCCCTGGAGGACAAAAGATGAATATACTACTAAATAGACTGTTTTATTTATTAATCTGCTTATCATTCCTTTTCACTTTGTGCATGTGTTCGAAAGAAGAGGCAAAAGAGGAAAAAGCAGAACCTTCCATGCCATCCGAAACAGTCGATAAAAAAACTGCCACAACACCTGAAACCCAGGGAACCATAACATTTGATGATGGCACTGAATATGTTGGCGATCTAAAGGATGGTATGCCTAATGGTCATGGTACCTTCAACTATCCTGAAGGTATAAAATTCAAGATAAAAACCTGGCAAGATCAAGGGAAAGACTGGGCTTCAGTGGTCCCCATGGGCAAAGAATATATAGGTGACGTCAAGGAAGGGGTAAGAGATGGCAAAGGAACCCTGACTTATTACAGCGGGGCAAAATATGTCGGTGAATTCAAAGAAGGGATAATGAATGGAAAGGGTGTTATGACAAACCCTGACGGCAGTATCTATGATGGTGATTTTAAAGATGGCAAACCTCATGGTCAAGGGACTTTCACTTTTGCAGACGGAAAGAAATATGAAGGCCAATTAGAATATAACAACATCCAGGGCCATGGAACAATGACCTTTCCTGATGGAAGAAAATACGTCGGCCAATTTAAGAAAAACAAGATGGAAGGAGAAGGAACTCTGACATACCCTGATGGAAAGGTTGAGAAAGGCCTTTTCAAGGACGGCAAGCTTGTTGAATAATCCTGAAATCTTTAGGAGTTCAGAAGGGATAATTATTAAAGAAATTCAAAAAATTACTGAGAATTTTTATTCTTTTGATTAAACACAGTTCTCTGGTTTTTATTCAGGGGGGAGTTTAACTTGCCAAGAGGATTGTAGTAATTTGTAAAAAGGCTGATCAATAGCCTTTCGCCTGAAAAATACAGACAAGACAAAATCCGCATTCTTCAACCCACTATTTAGCATTAACAGTCTTTGAATTCAGGTAACGAGCATAGTGCTCCCGGGATTACGAATCCTGTTCATAAAACTTAATTTCATCCAATGGTGCCTGTCCCAAGCTCCTTTCTACAATTTGCTCTATTACAATATCCGGATTAATCTTTTCTATTAGATACTCCATAATGGTTGGATCATATCTTTTCCTTACATATACAACCACTTCAAAATGCTCAGAAAAAAATCCTTCCACAGCGGAAAAAAAAGAATCTCTAAAAACAATCGCACGGTGCTTACCATTTTTACATGCTTTTACAAATAAATACCTGGAAGGCTTACCTTTTTCCCATTTTTCCGGCGGCTTCACCCCTACATGGTCAGGCATAATATTATAATAATCTACCTCCTGAGCACATGTCTTTTCTAAATAATGGAATTTTGGATAGCGAGTATTTTTTCCCTTTAGCATATGGATAAGATCTCCGGTTTTATCATCGATTTTACTTCCTGCTTCCAACATATGAGAAACTGTGGAGAAACACATTGGAGATAAACCGGGAAATACTTCTTTCAATGTATACTTATAAGCTTCAAAAGCGCCGTAGTAATTCCAATGAGTATCCGTTTTATAATACAACTGATTTAAGGGCTTAGCTGCTATAAGCGGCGGCCTCAAATCAACTACTTTCACCGCTGATTTTTCTTTCAGGATCGTTACCAGTTGCTTTAATTGAGTTATATGGTTATCGGTATTGATTAATCTTGGCAAGTATTCCGGGTAAATCGTCATCTTATTCGGGGCTATCACGAAAGCAAAATCAATACCCCGTTCTTTCAACCAGAGACGTCTTTTTTCGTAGACCTCTATCCACGCTTTTATTTGCCTGTCATTATAAGATCTCATGCCATAATAATTTTCAAGAATCGATTTATTCCAATAATACAGCCATCCTTCTTTGCCGATTAGTACTTTTTTTACAGGGGATTTATTAAATAAAGAGATGACGATATTATTATTTAATTCAATCAAATTATTACGAAAACCAAAGTGATCATTTAAAAATGCTTCAAGTTTTTTAGTGTAATCAGCAAAAGACTGATCATGAAAATTAAATTGAGGTATTTTATTTAAATTCCGGTTTTCAGATTCTGAAACAACATTTTTCAACCCTAACAAAGTTCCCACGGCTGGAGAAAAAATTACCAGAAAAAAAAGAAGGATTAAGATGAATTCAGTTAATTTGATATTCTTTTTAATCATGTCGAGATAATATGAACCACTTTACAATAATTTGAATTTAATTGACCCAACAGACTTCACTGAACACATTAATTATTCGATGCAATTCATGTAAGCTTCAAAATCTGTTTATTAAAACCTGAAATAAATAAAAGGATTATATGAATTAGCTGCCAGAAAGCACAACGAGCAAATTAAAAGAAGCATAGTTATTACAACTTTAGACAATTCAATTAAATTTAAAACAGATAAATGGGCAATCCCTTCCCTATAAATAACCAATTTATCCTTTAATTTACGAAGGAAAGGATAAACCGGTATTGAAAATAGTCCTCCTGCGATCAAAGTCAGGATAAGTTGGTTATCTAAGTAATAAGATATATTATATACAGTTTCCCCACTTTTCCCCAGGCCTGCCATCATTTTTAAATAAAACGTTGCAATTGATAAACTGTCAGCCCTGAAAAAAACCCAGGCTATTAAAACAACCAGTAATGTGTAAGACAATCGTAATGGTTTATACATTTTTTCCAGCAAAAAACTAAAACCACATCGCTCCAAAACAATAAAAAAACCATGCAAAAGACCCCAGATTAGAAAATTCCAGCTTGCTCCATGCCACAAGCCACAAAGACAAAATACAACAAACAGGTTTCTGTATGTTTTGAAAGTCCCTTTTTGATTTCCACCAAGAGGAATATATAGATAATCCTTGAACCAGTTAGAGAGTGATATATGCCAGCGCTGCCAGAATTCCCTGATTGATAGAGATATGTATGGATAGTTGAAATTTTCCAGGTAACGGAAACCAAACATTCTGCCTAATCCGATTGCCATATCGGAATATCCTGAAAAATCGAAATAGATTTGAAGGGAATAACAGACGATTCCCAACCATGCTAGGGATGGGCTGAGATTGAATACTGACGCGGATTGAAAAATTTCATCTGCTACAAGGGCCAATGGATTTGCAATAAGCACCTTTTTACCTAATCCAAAGACAAACCGCTGGATACCGTATGAAACATCATGGTAATTCCGTACACGTTCAACTATCTGCCTGGCTACATCATGATATCTGATAATTGGACCGGCAATAAGTTGAGGAAAACAGGAAATATACAAACCTATATAAAAAGGATTCTTTTGGGCACCAGTTTTTTGTCTGTAGACATCAATTACATATGACATTGCCTGGAACGTAAAAAAAGAAATTCCGATAGGCAAATGAATTGGCTTTAATGCAATGGTCTCAATGCCTATTCCATTCAAAAGAGGATTCAAATTATCAACAATAAAATTTGAGTACTTGAAAACAGCAAGAAGCCCCAGATTTATCGTTATCGCTATTGCTGTTATAATCCAAGCAAGCCTTCTTCTTTCCCCACGAAATTTATCAATATGTATCCCGGCGAGATAATTGATGAGTATGGAAAAAAGCATAATGCAGACAAATATGCCCTCGCCCCAACTATAGAAAAAAAGACTTGCGATAAGCAGAATAAAATTCCGCAGCTTGTTGTTCCAAGCAAGCTGATAGATCAGCAGAACTAATGGTAAAAAATAAAAGAGAAATACTACGGAGCTAAAAACCATGGGAAATATAACCCCTTGCGTTTGAAACAATCACTAGTATGCCCTCTGGATTAGGAAAAATGACTATTATTTAAAAGATAATGTCAGTCTTTTAAGAAACTGGGGCAAATAGCTATAGAATTCCAACCATATTTCTAAAGGCTATCCTTAATCTTTTATTATAAATACTTGACCTGGCCCAATTTCCATGCGTTTGAATTTCGGTTGACGTTGCGGAATCTTACTCCCACGGTCAGGATTGGTGATCATATCCATACCGAGTTCATCCACCAACTCTTTGATAAAACCCACCATTCCGAAATCATGGCTGGGGAAGCGACGTTTATAAGTCGCTTTTCTTAATTTCCGTAAAAATGAACTGATTACCTTTTTTATTAAACCAACATTAGGATTACTTTTTGTTAAGGCAATGCATTTTTTTATACAACCATTCACAAACGGTCTTATAATGGTATTCTCCTTTGCCTGTTTGTATGTTACGCCGTCTATCCATGCACCCCAATAACCGGTCCTCCAGTCCTCAATCACATAAATACCGCCGGGCTTCAGGTGATTATCAAAAAGATGCCAAAAGGTGATCTTTGAAATATCACCAATATGAGAAGCGTCATCAATGATAATATCAAATCCTTCTGGTGCAGTTTCTTTCGCAACTTTATCCAAAAACACCGTATCCTGCTGATACCCCTGAAACTCAAAAATCCTTTCACTTTTGCTGGCTATATCAGCCGTTTTTATATCAATCCCTACTATTTTGCCACTCGGGAAATAATGTTCCCATAGCAGCAAGGATTCTCCACGAAATATCCCTAGTTCAAGAAGTGTTATGTTTTCATTTTTTATGTCGGAAAAAAACCTCTCGTAATTATCAAGGTAAACCTGATTTTTATCCGTTCCAAACTCTCCAGCGATAAGGACTTTTTTCGTTCTTTCTCCTGAAGGATCTTGCATCTCCTTGATTCTCCTATTGTCTGTGAAACTGAATTGTCAATATTTTTGATCACTCAGTTTATTGTGTTTAAAAAGTCATCTACTCGACAATGGACCGAATGCTGCTCTACAACCATCTCATATCCCTGTAAAGCGATCTCTTCACGCTCTGATTTGTGGTCCAAATAATAGCTTATCTTCTCGTATAAATCCTTTTTTCCATGATAGGTAATAACCCCTTGATGGAGAAGAATCTCCAGATCCTCGCATCTATCACTTAGGACGAATGCGCGACATGCCAGGGCATCAAAAATGCGGTTATTAATAAATCCCTTATTCCGCATATCTTCCCAATGGTCATTTAATACAATGCTGGCGGCAGAATAAACTTTTCGAACATTTTCATAGGGAAAATACCGCCCCTTGATATATTGCTTGGGAATTATGCCTTCCCAATCAGATCCCCAGACATTAAGATCAAATTTGGTCGGCAAAAGGTCGGCAATTATTCTTCTCCGAACCAATCTGGAATTTCCTAGAAACACGAGCTGAAATTGTGTATTGAGTTCAGGATCAGGGTACATCAAATCAGAGTCAGCAAACTGAAGCAATGTATAAACAGGGATATCAATCTTCTTTTTAAGCCAACTTGCAAAAGGTCGGGAAGCGACCAGAATAAGATCATATCGCTTTAACTCTCTTATTGTTACTTTGTCTGGATGACTGATAAGCCACATGATATTCATAGGACCACGCTTAGGTTTATATCGAGTCAGCCCTTTGACATGGACAGTTATATCACTCAAAGAATCTTCAGGCCCTTTCCATTCAGGAAGTATTTGAATTTTGAAGCTATGTCCCCTTTTTTCAAGCTCTTTTCCAATCGCCTTAACAAGATGGTAATCTCCCCAAGACTCAACCTCTTTCCAAGAAGGAACACCTATCTTAAAAAAGAAATACATGAAATATAATCCTATAGCACTTCCTGATATCAGGGAGATAATGCGATATCGGAAGAAAATTCATTAAATATTTATAGTTAAAATATTCTTCTACGTCTTACTTCTTCTTGCCGTCCTACCACAACCTTGTTCAATTGCCCTAACAAAGTAAGGGACCCATACACTATAATCATAGTTTCCGCTAACGAATTCACGTGCTTTGATCCCAATATCACTGCGTATGACCTCATTTCTGATTAACATCAACAACGTGTCTTCCCATTCTTTTTCATCTTTAGCTATAAATCCATTTTCTCCGTTCTTTATTATGCGTGCATTAATGCCCACAGGAGAAGCCAACGAAGGCAAACCGGCAGCCAT
Organism: Bacteroidales bacterium; assembly: GCA_016928305.1. Classification (GTDB taxonomy): domain Bacteria; phylum Bacteroidota; class Bacteroidia; order Bacteroidales; family UBA10428; genus UBA5072. The sequence goes on along the minus strand of JAFGKY010000104.1, from coordinate 13,937 downwards.
GTACTCCAGTATCTTGAAACCGCCTTTACCCCTCGTATACGGATTATCAAATAATGGCATAATACCGATATCAAATGTCGCAATGTGTTTCGCCTCTGTTACTTTATCCCATTGAATGAACTCAACATCAACGCCGTTCATTTTTACTGGACGAGATGATATTATACGCATCTTTATCGGATATTTTGATGCGAGGCTGGCAAGTGATTTTTCCAGGAGCTTAAGATAGACAAGATTTCCGCCACCTCCTGTCCAACCGATAACTACTGTTTCCCTATTTTTGTGTTCCCTCACGGGAAAATCACCTATACTGACCGGAGTAGGTATAACTACCACTGATCTATTAATCTTTTTAACATATTCAGCCAAATATTCATTGCTCACAATAACAATTTTGCTTAGGCGAACATTCCAATAAAAACGAAGCCTTGTCAAAATGTTCAACGAAAGACTACCACCACGGATTGAGTGGGGAGGAAAAATCCACATAGCATCATCAACATCATAAATAATCCTTTTATTAAGTAGTCTTAAAGCAAAGATGAATAAAGGCGGATCGTAAAAGAATTCAGTTATGATATCTCTCTGCAATAAAACAGCATCATAACGAGTTGATGACCAAATAGCTGCAAAACGGCTCAGAAAAACAATAATAAAATACAGGTAATGCCTTCTGATTTTACCGCGTAGAAATAATCTCCTGAAAAAAAAGATACCGGTAGGTGGAACAATATGAAAAGAGATAATAGAGGGATCAATAAACTGGATATATTTATATATCCGATGTCGGGCACTTGCATTTTCTTCATTCAAACAGGGAAAACATAAAAGCCGAATCGGATGTTCTGTGGATCTTTTGAACAATGGTATGCAACGCAGCATCCAAATTAATGGCACTATAAGTATTTTATTCAGAATTCCTTTTACACAGAGGATCAAAAAAAGAGAAATTCCAAGAGGAACAAAAGTAAGCCAAAATATAAATCGCCATCGCCAATTAAGCATACCTTATACCATCTATCTTATCCTGTTGAGAACAATGCTCACTCGAGGAATGCCCTCTTTTTTTCTAAAACAAATATATTAATGGTTCATGGTTCATACAGGCCTAAATCATCTATGAAGCCCATGAAGAATTTCTGAGAGGTGCCTAACCTGTTCTTTCCTGCTGAACTCTGCTGGAGGAGAAAAAGTTACTCTTCCTAGGGTCCCTTCCTGAAATTGCCTGAAGTAATCTATGACAGCATCGCTTATATCATTAAGATTATTTGGTTCGATGACTCGTGCCAATTTATATCCTTTCAATAAATCCGCAGTATCTCCCTCAACAACCATTGCCATTATAGGACGATTTGCACCTATGTATTCAAAAACCTTTGAAGGAATAACCCTTGTAGGCTCATTATTGGTACCAACTGGCAACTCAAAAAGAAGCAGCACATCGCTGTCGACTATTGATTGAATCGCCTTTTGATGAGGGAAGAACCCTAAAAATACAATCACATCCTTTAAACCAAGCTCCCTAATCAAAGCCCTGTTTTGTGGATCCAATCCACCGATAAATTGAACTCTGACTTTTTCTCTAAGATCCGATTCTCTATCAATAGCAATTTTTAAACCACGAAAAAAAAAGGAAGGGTCGCTGATGAGCGGTCCAGCGGAGCCGACATATGCAAAGGTCATTACTTCAGAATTTGACGAATGTTTTATTTGATTATAGTCATCGGGATCATACCCATTGACAATACACTTAAATTTTGTCTGATCGCATGATGCTGGAGCCTTTTGCCTGAATGATTCAGTTGCCGATTTCGTAGTTGCAATAACAATGTCAGCCCGTTTAAGTATCCTTTTTTCCACATATCTATCTATAATACTTCGCCAGCCTTTTTTATATCTCATAAATCTCAGATCGCTAGTCCATGGATCGCGGAAATCTGCAACCCATGGAAGCCCTGTTTCCTTTTTCAAGCGCATTCCAATAATATGTTGTGAGTGAGGTGGGCTCGTAGTCAAAAGAACGTCGATATCATACTCAGCGATTATCTCTCTGGCTTTTTTTAACGCACTCGGTACCCAGGCTAAAAAGGCGTCGATAATCATATTCCTTCTACCAAACTGGCCCTCCATTGCCTTTGTCTGTCCAGGTGGATAGGTAGTAAAAACCTTGGTATCCGGAGGTATTGATTCAAGGAGGTCTAAATCCTGAATATCATAATCCACTCCTGAAGTCATAACAATTACCCGGCAATTGAATTGCTGTAAATATTTACAGAATTTAACGATTCTTTGAACAGCTGCCCCTCCCCGGGGAGGGAAATAATAATGAATTAACATTACAGTCGTTTGCTTTTCATTCTGCATCGATTTTCCCATCTCGAATTTAATAGCCCTTTTCCACACATGCCACCTGTTTATCTTCTATAATACCGGTTAAAAGAGTCCTTTTATCTGATTAAAGTTAAGCAATCCATATACACCTTCCTGTATTCCTCTTTCATTTCTTTTATGGTTCTAAATTGCATTTTGGAAATTTCATTTATTTTTTCTTGATATGCTTCTGAGTTTCTGGCAATTTCCAACATCTTCTCGAACCATTTTTCAGGGTCACGGTAATCAAGCAACCACCCCCCACCGTGTTTCAATATTCTTTCCCGTATGGCACCAATATCAGAACCAAACACTGGGATCCCGTAACACCATGATTCTGTCAGTGTATGGCAATATGATTCGGGGACAATCGATGGTATCATCGCAAACGAAGGTTCTACTACTTTTAAGCATGCCTGCAACATATCTCGTTCATAAGGACCATGGTTAACAACCCCTGGAGTTTGCAAATCAAGCATTCTATCGACTTTTCCAAAAATGTGAAATTCGAATTGAATATCTTGAGGCCTTTTTCTTATATGTTTGGTGTTTTGCTCTATAACCTTTTTTAATAGATTGGCACCTTTAAAAGCACCTGCCACACCTATAACAGCCACCCTAATTTCCTTTCCTTCAGGTTGGCTGTATTTGATTTCAGTCTTTTTTATATCTCGACCATGCTCAATGACAAAAAAAGTTTTCTCTTTAATTCCAGGATAATATTTTTCAATCATCTCTCTTGTTGCATATGAAGTACTAATAAAAGAATCACAAAATCTAAGATTATCTTTCATCCTTTTGCGCCATTCGTGAATATATGCGTTTTTCAATTCAGGGATAGCAGAGTACCACTTGTTGCTTATAAGACATACACCTTTGCCCAGCGAGCAATCACCACCGCAAAATACACCTTTATCATTAATCAGATGTATTGTAGGACAAAGGGTATACAGGTCATGAAAGGAAAAAACTATTTTTATATCAAGGTATTTCAAAAATGACAGTAATTCAGGACTTAATCCAACTAGAGAACGGATATGGACAATTGAAATACCGAATTCTCTGCATATGAATTTAAACATGGACAGCCGCAAGGGATCAGTTGTTTCAATCGGGTTCCATTCTTCATCGAAATTAAATGTATGTTCCTTATGATTAGATTTTAAATCATATAGATGCCATTGATAAGACCCACAAGCAAGAACAAGACATCTAAAATCCTCATTAATTGATTTTGCAAGGTCCCAGGTAGTAAAAACAGACCCACCACCGCCATCATGTATTATAAATAAGATGGCGTCTTGTTTTGGAGTAGGACTGATATGGCCTTTCTGTTTAAAATCTTCAATATCTTTATCATCACCAAGTATCTTATCAATTTTCAAGGCATTTTTTACAGACTCTGAAAAATAAAACAGTGGATGCATATTCTGAAATTCACTTAACAGTGAATCATACTCCGGGTGAAGCAACCTCAATTGAACTCTCGCTTTTTCGCTTAATTGCTCTTTTTCAGTTCCAAAGGATGCCTCACGGCGGTGATATATATAAACACCATCATCCAAAACATTCTTAAATCCAGCTTTAACTGCACGGAGACAAAAATCATTCTCCTCACCATACCCAATGGGAAAATTTATATCATCAAATACTCCTATTGTATCAAGTACAGCACGCTTGATATACATACAGAATCCGCTCCCTGTAAAAACCTCAGGCAAATGACCTATTGCAACCTTTGAGATTAATTCTGCATATGAATCAAGGGTATATCCGGGAGGTATTTCATTATCCCTATTGAGTTCCGGAACAGAAAATGCACCAGCGTTATTTGATACAGGCGTTACGGTTCCTATTTCTTTTTTTCTATAGGCAGATTCACGCAGTCTATCAATCCAGCGGGAAGTAACAAGCGTATCGCTGTTCAGCAAAACGACATCCGTTGAACAACTCATACACCCGATATTTATCGTTCTTGTATAACCTTGATTTTGCATATTTGTCATTAGTTTGACACGAGGGTTATTGTAAACATACCCTTGCAGTAAAGGTTCTATTCTCTGGTCGCTACTGCCGTCATTAATGAGCAAAATCTCGTGTGGCGGCTGAGTGTGCAATAGAACGCTTTCTATGCATTTTTTTACATATTCAAAAGCATTAAAAATCGGAATAATAATAGTGACAGGAATCTCTGGAAGCTGTTCCTCAGGGAAAATTGGAAATTGTATAGCCGGGCGTGATATTAAGTCACGGAGTTTTTTTTTTGGCGGTTGACCAATCGTCTGATTGCCCGCATCTTCTTTTATTGGTTTTTGTTTAATAAGATCTTGAATATAATCGGCTACTGTCCGTACCTTTGATTTAAAAAATGCTTTTCGGTATAACTCTCCGATCATAGCGCCCATCTTCCAACGCTTCGAATTTAATAATTCAGAAATGCTATAGATAGCCTTATTAATCCAAAAATCTCTTTTTTCAATCTCCTTTCTCAGTTGTTCTATTTGCAGTGTCTGTTTTTTTCTTAGTTCATTTATTTCATTTCTCTGCCCTTCGCGCAATTTTTGTATTTCTACTTGCTGCCCTTCGCACAGTTTTTGTATTTCTACTTGCTGTTCTTCGCGTAATTCCTGGATTTTTTTTGTTCTTTCTTCCTTTATTAATTTTATTTTTTTATTTCTTTGGCTTACTAACACCTCCGTATTATATAAAGAAATATTAGTATCTATTCTCATTCTCTCAATTTTTTCAATATAATCTTTAATAAACGGCTCTATATCGAAAGTCCCTAATAATGCCCTTAAAGCCTTGTTGTTTTCTTTAAGTTGATATGGCACAAGAATTCCAAGCCCGCTTAAACCAGGAATCTTTATCAACTCAATAAGCTGATCTGTTTCTTTGATAAAATCCTCAACAGCCGTAAGAACACCGCTCTGTAATACGTTTTCATAAATAGAATTATTTAGATGCTGATTTAAACCGCCCCCTTCAACAAGTTCTGAAAAACCAGGGATCATTCCCTTTTGCTTAAAAGGTTTTCTAAATTTATCAGGTATATTTTCGGGATTATAATAAAGATCCCTTCTGCCGTATGGCCATCCAATATCATGTACCATAATCAACGGGAAAACTTTTGATGATTCAATATGACAGCGTTCTATTAGTCTGAGTTCGTTTATAACAGTATACCAGTTGTGATCCCCATCTATCAAAACTACATCAGAGACACCTATTTTAGGAATTGCATTGAGGCTCAATGATTCATAAAAAATAAAATTTTTCCCATATCTATTTAAGAAGGACTTCACATCAAACTTTGGTACGGGATCAACAGCATGAAGAATTGCTTTGTTTTCCTTACAAAACTCTAGCAATTTTTCTGTATTCTCTCCTTTATCAGAACCTATTTCCACAATGACACCAGGTCTAATTGCTTTAAGAACAGGTTCAATAATTATGTCCCAAAGTTTATGCATATCTTATTAGCCCTTAAATCAGTTAAATATAGTTATTTTTTTAACTACATTATCCTCATGGGTAAAATCTTGTTTACTAAATAATACCGTATTTGCCTCCAGTAAGCGTGAAGCATGGAAACCCGTTCCTTCCGGCAAATCAACACGCTGTCACGCCAGGTATCACTTAAGTCCGAATATTTTTTTTCAGGCTTCCATCTGGTGGACGCTTCTATTACCTCAAGCTTTGCAAAACGGGCCATGGCCGCCAGTCCATCAGGATAAAAACGCCAGCAGTCAACAGGGTACCTGTGCTCGGGGCCTCCAGAGGGAGCAATAATACAGCAAAGACCTCCTGGTCTTAACACCCTTGCTATTTCAAGCATTGTAATCCAGAAGAACTCTATATGTTCAAAGGCCTGTCCTGAAATCAAAACATCGACTGAACTCGATTTTACTTCCCGCCAGTTATACGGGTTTTCAAGAACAATATCCACATTCTTACCGGGGGCCATATCAATCCCGCGGTAGGTCCAGGATGGTGAATCAAAATATTCCCTGTAGGAACCATTTACATCAAGGCTTCCGAGGTCTAGTATCAACAATGCTTCATTCTTCCTGCTTTCCAGATATTTGCTCCTGAAAGCCAGCATATTATCCCGAGAACTTTGATGCAACTTAATGCCCCGCCTTTACAAATATCGTTCGTACAAATCCTTATGTTAACAGTCTGCGTTAACCATTTACTATTACTGGAATTTATATATATCTATCTTTATCGGAAGATGCAACTTGCAATTAACTATCTTTCTGTTCAACGGAGGAACCATTTCAAAGGTATAGGCAACATCCCACCAGTCATAAAAAATGGGCTGGCCCGGATCATGTCCCACTGCTGCAGTGATACTATAAGTTCCGGTTAGAAGAGGCAACCTCATACGAAAATCGACAGAGCATTTCTCTCCCTCGTCCATTTCAGGCAGATCCAGATCTTCAACAGCAGTATTGGTGCCAAGCAGGTCTATTCCAAAACGATCTCGAATTATGCAGCCTACAACTGCAGGACGGCAATTAACACGGGCTTCCAGGTGGACCGATATACACACATCCTGATCAAAATCTACTGCCTTAAGGTGGTTCCCTTCACTGTCGAGAAGCAATACCTCATTTATTCTAACTTCACCTGTTCCAACACGGGAGGCATCTTTAACAGGGGTAGATTCAACAGGCTTTGCAGGCTTTTGCTTCTGCGTCAGAGGCCTCGTCTTTCCCTGTTCACGCTCCGCTATAAGGCCATGATAGTAATTTGCCACATCCTCTGCGCTGCCTTCCTTAATTACACGGCCTTTCTCCAGTAAAATACCCTCCTGGCAGAGGCTCTTTATCGCAGCAATGCTATGGCTCACCAAAAGAACAGTAACGCCCTGCTTCTGAAGCTTGTTGATACGGTCCATACACTTGTGTTGAAATGCAATGTCTCCAACAGCCAGAGCCTCATCAATAATCAGAATATCTGGGTCAACGTGAATAGTACATGCAAAAGCCAGCCTGGCATACATTCCGCTTGAATAGAGGCGCATCGGTCTTTCAAAAAAATCACCTATATCGGCGAACGCTTCTACAAGGGGAAGCTTTTCTTTTATCTCCTTCTTTGACAGCCCCATCAATCCGCCATAAAGGAGCACGTTTTCCCGACCGGAAAAGTCCCTGTTAAAACCTGTGCCCAGTTCAAGAATGGATGAAATTCTGCCATTTGTCTTAACAGATCCGCTGGTCGGAACCAAATACCCGCAGACTATCTTGAGCAGGGTGCTTTTCCCGCTTCCGTTGACTCCAAGAATACCCATTGTAGTGCCCTTTTCCAAAGAAAAGGAAATGTTCTGCAAGGCCCAGAAATCTTTGTGATATTGCCTCTTTGCAAGAGATAATGCCTCCTTAAGCCTGTCTTTGGGCGATTTGTATATTCGGAATCTTTTTGATATGTTTTTAACCTGTATTGAGTAGTCTTTCATCGAAATTGCCCTGAACAATACCTACAGAACCTCTGCAAATTGGCCCTTAAGACGCCGAAAAGTCCAGCCTCCAATAAAGAGCAGAAGCAGTGTAATTCCGAGGAAATAAACTGAATCGATTAAGCATATTCCCTGGTTGTTCAACAGAGCTTTTCTGTATCCCTCTGTGATAAAGTATATGGGATTCAGCCTCATCAGGAAATGATACTTTTCCGGAATGATTTTTGCCGGATAAATTATGGGACACAAATAAAACCAGAGCTGAAGAATTACATTGATAGCCTGACCTATATCTTTAATAAAAACATTTAGTGCTGCCACAATCCAGCTTAATCCTAAGGAAAAAAGCACCAGACACAGCAGATAAAAAGGGATAGTAAATGCGTAAAGGCCAATCGACTGCCCGCATAAAAGGAGCAGAAACAGCAAAACGCAGAATCCTATAAGATGTCCTGTCAGGGCGGTACCTATTACGACAAACGGAAGTATTTCAGAATGAAATGAAGTCTTTGTAATAAGGTTTTTGTTCTTTTCAATCACGCCTGCCGATCCCTTAATGATTTCAGTGAACATGATCCAGGGAAGCAGAGCACAGAAAAGCCAGAGTGCAAAAGGGGTTTCTCCAATCCTGCGTCCAAATATCAGGGAAAAGATAAGAGTGTAGACAGCAACAAGCATAAGAGGGTGTATGATGGACCAGAGTATTCCGGCAAATGACCCCACATAACGAGCCTTAAATTCTCTGTCTATCATCATCCACAGGGCATCCCGGTGCTGCCATATCCGAAACAGGAAATTTCTGGTGGAAGATAGCAAAGTCAGATTGTTCATCCCCCCTTATTCTTTTTACTGCCCAGTAAGCGTTTTTTTCATACCTTTAATATTAAGTCAAGGTCTTATCTATCCTGGCTTACACACCCGATAATCTATCCTTGATACTCGCCATATTATATCGTATGGTTTATTATTTCTATTTAATAACCTTTCCGGCCCTTGGGACAGGATGAAGCACATAAAATCAAAACTTGCTCCTTTCAAAAGCTTGCTGAAAATAATACTGAGCACTCCTCTGATATACCCAGCATATCAAATCATAAGGAAACATCTAACGAAAAGCCGGATATTTTTCCTGATTAAAAGAATCCTGCTGAAAAGAAAAGGATATCTAAAGCCTTCTGACATTGCAAAGATCAGGGATATTCATAAATCAAACGCAGGAAATCGATCGAATAGCCTGTCACTGCTGATAAATAATTCAACGGACTCAGATCCTTTAACAATAGGGTTTATTATTACAGAGAACAACCCGTCAACCATATACGGAGATTATTTCACAGCCCATGGTCTCGGTGATGAGTTAAAGAAATTCGGGTACAGAATTGTCTATCTTCCTGAGCGACCTGTCTATGAATGGCACCGCCTGTCATCTATTGATTTGCTGGTTGTTATGAGACATACATTCGATCCTATTCTGCTCAGAAATTATCCAGGGATAATAAGCATCGCCTGGATTAGAGGTTATGTGGATGAATGGTGCCGGAATCCCTGGTTCAAGGATTATGATATCGTCATAGCCAGTTCTGAAAAATCTCTAAGATATGCGGAACAATTCACAGATTCCGAAAAATGCCTGGCTGTCCTGAGGCTGGCTGTCGATGCTGACAAGTTTAAACCAGGACCGCCCGTATCTAAATATGAGGCAGATATATCTTTTGTAGGGAATCTCTTTGAGGTACCGAGAGAATTCAGTCAAAAACTGACCATTCCGTCAGGCATAAGCTTTAACTTTTATGGAAGACTGGAAAACAAAAGGCATCGTCTCAACAAATACCATAGGGGAGAGGTCTCTCACTCGGAAATTTCCAGGATATACAATTCATCAAAAATAGTCCTGGAAGACTGCACCCCAATGTGCAAACCCTGGGGATGCATAAACGGCAGAACTTTTGAGGCTATGTCCTGCGGAGCATGTGTCATCTCTAACGAGGTCCCCGGCTTGAAAGAATTGTTCGGAGATGCGATCGTAACATACAAAGACCGCCAGGACCTGAATTCTGCGATATCGTTTCTGCTGGCAAATGAAGAAAAAAGGATGGAAATAGGAATTCAGGCAAGGGAAAAAATCATTCGCCTCCATACATATAAACACCGGTCCAGAGAATTCAGGGATATATTAACCAAGTCACTCGCCTCAAAAAATGATGCTCCCCCCAAAGTCACTGCATAATAATTATCAAGGCATGCATGAGCCGACGAGTATGCCGTTTTCATAGAGATCACAATCGACCATGTCGCCGTCGATATTATAAAACTTTTCCTCACCGTGTTTGATGTCGTTCTGCCAGTTGGTTTCAACATTTAGTTGCCCGCTTTCATAGTATTTTTTTTCAGAGCCGTCTTTCTCGCCATCCACATAGGGTGTTTCATATTTTATTGAGCCACTTTCATAGTATTCGTTCTGGGTGCCATTTTTTTCATCATCTACATACGAAATCTCATACCATACCTGCCCACTTTCATAATAACCCTTATGAAGACCATTCCGCTGGCCATCAACATAAGGTGTTTCACCCCATAATTGCCCGCTTTCATAGTAACTCTTGCAGATACCATGTGGCTGGTCATTCACATAGGGCCATTCATTCTCTATCTGACCGCTGGCATAGTAAGACTTATATGTACCGTTTTTCTTGTCATCTACATATGGCGTTTCACTGTATAGCTGGCCGGTCAGTAAATAGTACTTTTCAATGCCATTTTTCTTATCATCTGCATAGGGTGTTTCATATTTTAATAAGCCGCTTGGCCAGTACTCTTTTTTAGTGCCATTCTTCTTGCCTTCCAGCCAGGGCCTTTCAATGTAAATCTGCCCGCTTTCAAAGTATTGGAATTCAATACCGTGCATCTCATCATCCAGCCAGGGCCTTTCAATGTATAACTGACCACTTGAATAGTATTGCTTTTCAATTCCATGTCGTGAACGTGTTCCGGTACCGGGAATGAGGCCGTAATATGGCATTTCCTCGCTTAGTAATCCATCGTTGCCGTGATACCAGCAAGTCACAAAATCCGGACAGCCACCCGGGTAATCAATCACATGATTGGCTCCTGTCAGGGGACACCACTGAGGGGCAGGCCAGCCGGGCCAGGACGGGGCAGGGTTGATAGTAATTGCACAGGTAGCCGTCACTTCATTGGTAGTGGTTGCCGTTACCGTTGATGTTCCGCCCGACGGCTGTGAAGCGGGTGCCGTAAACACAACAGACGCGACGCCATCAGCATCAGTTTCCGCACTGACCGGAGAGAGGCTGCCGGCGGCGGCTGTAAAGGTGACAGTCTCTCCCTCCACCGGGTCCCCAACGTCATCAGTGACGGTTGCCGTAATGGTGCTGGTGCTTGTTCCATCAGCATCCACGGAAGCAGGAACTCCTGAAAGGGTCATGGCAGCCGCAATCGATTCAATCACAATATCAAGTTTAATCTGCTTAGTGTTGGTATAGGGTGCCAAAAAATTTGAATTAGTCACCATAACCAGCAGATGATATCCGTCATCAGTCAGCAAACGAAGGTCTTTCTGTGTTAATTGTTTCGTTGTAGAATGAGAAAGAAATTGTACCAGTGCATCAGCCATCCTGAATTTAAACAGGGTGATGTCACAGAGGTCCTTATCAATAGTGCATTTGACAGCCTTCGCCGGACTGATATTCGTATCATCCAGCCTGATCATAAAAACTTTAGCTGACAGATCCGGATAGTCTTCGGTAAATGATGTGTCTGCGTCTGCTTCTGACTGTATTCGAAACGTCCCGGAATTGATACTGGTTACCATGGCCCTTCCAAGGCCATAGATAGAGCCGCTTACATATTCGCGAAGAAACTGTTCCCAAAGGACTACCAGATTATAAGTTGTTGCGATATTGATGGCCTCAACCGGATGAAAGGTGTCAAAAATCTTCAGATAAATATCACGGATGATGGAATCGCCATATTGATTCTCCAGAAATTTGATAAACGCTGACATCCCATACCCATGATAGCCCGCATTACCGGTAACTGCGCCGGCATGCATGCCGTTAAAGGGGCTTGTTTCGTGCCCGGATCGGATATCCGATACATAATCCGGGTCTTCTGAAAACTTTTCCTCGGCCCAAACCGCACATGCCTCGTTCAGCCAGTGATGCGTAGCCGCTGATTTTGCCCTGCTAAGGACGTTCCTTGGATCGTACAGATACTGTACCAGATGAAAGAACTCATGACCTGCCGTGATAGCCATTTGTTCAGTTTCATTGAGCTTGTCCCTGTTAAACTGAAGGGTTGCACTGTTATGTCCCCACATGGATGGACAATGGAAGCCGTATTCCTGGGCCCCCAGTTTTTTGACCGTCACATCCACAGGCCAGCCTGTACGGCCCGCATAGCTGAATCCCATAGTTTCATAGGTTTCATATGCGTTTTCCAGGTATTGGCCCAGTGCAGTCACCTGAGGAAGCGTAACGTATTTTACAGGATACTGTATGGCAAAATGGCCGCTTCCGCTTTGTGTTGTATAGGTCGCCCATCCCGTAATTCCTGAAAAGTCCAGAAATCTGGAAGAGGTCTCCGTGTCTGCATAGGCATAAAACAGGTTATGATTCGACAGCGCAATGTCCAAAACGGAGAGTGTTTCCCTGCTACAGGTCAGGAAGGATAGATCCGGCATTGCCGGGAACAGATGATAGGTCATACCGGCTGCAGACTGGCTTGAGATAAATACCTCTTCGCCCACCACGATAAAACTTTCATCAGACAATATCCCCGTGTATAGCAAATCCGGCAGAAGGTTGGTGGAAAATTCATCCGGGATGCCGGTGACTCTAAAGGTATCGGTGACCATTTCCGTATCAAAGTCATTGTTGCTGCCCATTTTGTATAGTTCCAGATCAAACGGGGTGGTAAAAACTCCTGGGGGAATCGTCAAAGAAAAACCTTCAGCCGCCAGCGTTCCACCCTGGTCGCCAATGGTTTCAGAAGTAAGCAATTCTGCAGAAGTGGTCTCAAATGTAGCTGAAGGCAGGGCATCCAGCATCATGCCGTCTGAAGACGCATTGAGCTGAAAAGCGGCGAGTTCCCTGTCAGATGAATAACTGATATAGGTAGCATTACTGATGTCTCCCATAAATATGCTGTCAGGGGTGCCTACGGTTTTTTCATGGGCATTCAGATAAATCGTCCTCGTTGCTACCACAACTCCACTATCATTATACGCGTTCAAATTAACAGCTGCCGGATTGTCTTCAATATTCACAAAAGCAATACCGGTCGCACCGTCTTTTTCCAGCTTCACGAATATTCCTTCCTTGCCGGTGATGCCCACGCCAGTATATCCTGCCAGCAGGTTTGTCCTTGCAAACAGCTCAAAGCCAGTTATAGCATTCTCAGCTTCAATCATCACCCAGGCCGTTTCCGCAGGCAGACCAAGACTAGATACCAGGCCTATATACTGCTGCTTGCCTCCAATAGTATCGGTTGCAGGGGTGAGAGGATAGCCTGAACCGGTATAGGGTGTAATGGTGATATCGCAGTCAGTTTCTGAAGGATTATAGGCAACAATACCTGTGCCCCAGCCCCCTGTACTTGCAGTGTGAGGATAATATATACGCGTGGTTGTATCATCCTTCAAAAGTATTCCGCTCATCTGATTTCCAGGACTGTTTGTAAATAGTTCAAGCCCTATAACCCCGCTCGCATCCTTTACCACGGCAGAGTGGATGCCTGGCTGGTACTGCCCCTCAAAAAGGCCTCTGATCAGAAATACTTCATGTTCATTGGCAGCCAGTTCTACTGCTTTTGTTTGCCCGTTATCAAACTCAATGGTCAGGCTCTTGGTGGACGAAGTTGTATTAAGAAGGCTTATGCCTGTTCCCCAACCTGTGACTGAATTAGAGGCAATATGGGTTATATATATATCACCTGTATTGATCTCTGATACGGCAGGAATCGCAACCCGGTACTTCCCTGCGGTATAAAATTTCGTATATCCGATAACCTTATCTGAATCCGATTCAAATATGATATATCCAATACTGGCAGGATCAGTGAATTCGTCACCGACTGTTATCTCCCT
>JAFGKY010000013.1 GCA_016928305.1 Bacteroidales bacterium | reverse complement strand
TACATGAATTTCCGTTTTTAATTAACCGAAATTCTTTAAAGAAAATTCAATCAAAAGGTAAACTTTCATTTGACATATAACCACTAATCACTAATCACTAATCACTATTCACTAATCACTTGTCCCTTTTCCCTTGTCCCTTGTCCCTTGTCCCTGTCCTTACATTTCCTATATTTGCATCCTTATTTGCAATTCATATGCTCGCAGAAATCATAACCATTGGCGATGAAATATTGATCGGACAGGTAATTGACTCCAATTCCGCTTTCCTTGCAGATGAATTAAACAAAATAGGCATCAGGGTAGGGAAGATCACTTCAATCGGTGATAACCGTGAACAAATCATCACCGCCCTTGATGATGCATTAAAAAATGCCGGACTGATAATAATTACAGGCGGACTGGGTCCTACGAATGATGACATTACCAAACAAACACTGGCCGACTATTTTAACAGCAAGTTGGTACTGAATACGACGGTACTGGATCATATCAAAACTCTGCTTTCTTTAAGGGGCGTGAAAATCAGTGAAAGAAATAGAAGGCAGGCAGAATTGCCCGATAATTGCAGAATTTTGCACAACGCCCTGGGGACAGCCCAGGGAATGTGGTTTGAAAAAAACGGCAAAGCATTCATATCACTTCCGGGAGTACCTTTTGAAATGAAGACCATTATGATGGAATATGCACTTCCCATGATCAGAGAAGCTTTCCGTCCTTCTCCTATCCAGCACTTAACCATACTTACACATGGACTTGCCGAATCAGCTATGGCTAATAAAATCGCGTCGTGGGAAAACAACCTGTCCCCTTCGATTAAGCTGGCATACCTTCCGTCGCCAGGGATATTAAGACTCAGACTGAGTGTTTATGATAGTGCCAATGAGGCCGGCCGTATGCTCAGCGAAGAATTATCCAGACTGAAGCATATTATTGATGATCACATTTTCGGGTACAACGATGATACCCTTGAAGAACTGGTGGGAAACCTGTTGCGTGAGAAAGGACATACACTGTCAGTGGCGGAAAGTTGCACCGGCGGTAAAATTGCCTCAATGGTCACTTCCGTTCCGGGATGTTCGGATTATTTCAAGGGCTCTGTTACTGCTTATTCAAATGCCAGCAAGTGTGACCTGCTTGGAGTTGATCCGGATTTCATTAAAAAATTTGGTGCCGTCAGTCAACCGGTGGTCGAAGAAATGGCCCGTGGTGTACGTGAGCGTTTCGGCGCTGATGTATCTGTTGCCACAACCGGAATAGCAGGTCCTTCAGGCGGAACTCAGGAAAAACCTGTTGGCACCACCTGGATAGCAGTATCGACGGCAGGTTCAACCATATCTCAAAGATTCAGCTTTGGGGAACACCGGGGAAGAAACATTCAGAGAGCGGCTATATCGGCTCTTTTTATGCTGCGTAAAGAACTCATCACGATTAGCTGATACAAAATCAAGGGGATCAACATAAAAATGTTGACAAGATATTTGAATATTTGAATAAAATTAACGTACTTTGCGAGCTGTTTAAAAAACGGCAAAAATTTCTAAAAATGGCGCGTATTTGTCAGATCACAGGGAAGTCAGCAATGGTTGGAAATAATGTTTCACACTCGAAAAAACGTACGAAAAGACGTTTTGAAGTTAATTTGTTTGATAAAAGATATTTCCTG
Organism: Bacteroidales bacterium; assembly: GCA_016928305.1. Classification (GTDB taxonomy): domain Bacteria; phylum Bacteroidota; class Bacteroidia; order Bacteroidales; family UBA10428; genus UBA5072. The sequence continues at coordinate 100,991 of JAFGKY010000013.1, read as the reverse complement.
CCCGAAGAGAAACGCTGGATCACCTTAAGGGTATCTGCTTCAGGCATAAGAATAATCAATAAAAAAGGATTGAAAGCTGCTCTTGAAGAAGCACAGAGCAAAGGATTCATAACCAGTTATTAAAATCAGATAATATTAAGATATGGCAAAAAAGGGAAACAGAACACAGGTAATCCTGGAATGCACGGAACATAAAAACAGCGGATTGCCTGGAACATCACGATACATTACAACCAAGAACAGGAAGAATACACCTGACAGACTGGAATTAAAGAAGTATAATCCCATTCTTAAGAAAGTGACCGTTCATCGTGAAATCAAATAAAGATATCGACCTATGGCAAAGAAAGTAATAGCGACATTAAAGACTGGAACCGGAGCATCTTTTACCCGGTGTATCAAAATGGTAAAGTCTCCAAAAACCGGAGCTTATATTATCAAAGAAGAAATTGTACATAATGATCATATAAAGGATTTTTTTAAGGAAAGCTAGGCGAATATTCTTTACCGGAAATAAAAAGGCTTTCTTCGCAATGAGAAAGCTTTTTTTATCTGCAAAGTAAGGCATTGAATAATTTATAATACTATGAGATTCGGTTTATTCGGCAGCCAGAAAAAAGAGAATCTGAACCGTGGCCTTGAAAAAACCAAGGAAAATCTTTTCCATAAGATTTCAAGGATTGTGGTTGGAAAATCCCGTGTTGATGATGAGGTGCTGGACAACCTGGAAGAAGTACTTGTTACTTCCGATGTCGGTGTGGCAACAACCCTCAGGATCATTGAGCGGATTCAGCAACGTGTTGCCCGTGATAAATTTCTTAATACTCAGGAGCTTAATACCATATTGAAGGAAGAAATTGCAGCCCTGCTGGAAGAAAACAACAGTTCATCCATTGATGGATTTTCAACCGATCTTCCCCAAAAACCATGGATAATAATGGTTGTTGGCGTTAACGGGGTGGGAAAAACCACAACGATTGGCAAAATTGCCTATCACTATAAAAAGGCGGGCAAATCAGTTCTTCTGGGTGCTGCCGATACATTCAGGGCCGCTGCTATCGATCAGCTCGGGATATGGGCCAGGCGTGTTGATGTTCCGGTTATTAAACAGCAAATGGGTTCTGATCCTGCCAGCGTGGCTTTTGATACACTTGGATCTGCCAAGGCCAATAATTCTGATGTTGTTATTATTGATACTGCCGGCAGATTGCACAATAAAGCCAACCTGATGAATGAACTCTCCAAGATAAAAAGGGTAATGGAAAAAGTCATACCGGGAGCACCTCACGAAGTATTGCTTGTGCTTGACGGTTCTACCGGACAAAATGCTTTTGAGCAGGCCAAACAATTTACGGCGGTTACCCAGGTAACCAGTCTGGCTATTACAAAACTTGATGGTACTGCAAAAGGAGGAGTGGTAATTGGCATCTCCGACCAATTTAAAATACCTGTAAAATATGTGGGTATTGGCGAAAAAATGGATGATCTCCAGGTATTTGACAAGTACGAATTTGTCGATTCACTTTTCACCCGGTAACCTCAGCTAACATATTCTTTTCACTCGTCATATAACTATTCCTTTGCATGAAGACGCACCGGAAGGACAGACTGATCAACGTTATATCTCTCGGATGTTCAAAAAACCTTGTTGACTCCGAGCAACTCCTTGCTCAGTTGCAGGCCAACAGCTTCGATGTTGTCCATAATGTAGACCAAACAGAAGCCAGGACCGTTGTCATTAATACCTGCGGGTTTATTCATGATGCCAAACAGGAATCGGTTGATACCATTCTTGCTCATGTCAGGGCTAAAGAACAGGGCATAATCAACCGTGTTTTTGTTATGGGATGCCTGTCGCAGCGATACAAGGATCAGCTTATGAATGAGATACCCGGGCTTGATGGAGTTGTTGGGGTGAATAACCAGTCTGAATTGATTGGAATGCTGGGTGGAAATTACCGGAACAATCTGGTAGGAGAGCGCTTGATCACTACACCCGCTCATTATGCTTACCTCAAAATATCAGAAGGCTGTGACCGCAGATGTTCCTTTTGTGCTATACCGTTGATTCGAGGCAAATATGTATCAAGACCCCGTGAAGAAATTATTGCAGAAGCGCGAAAACTTGTTGACAGGGGAGTAAAAGAGATCATACTGATAGCACAGGATCTGACGTATTACGGGATGGATATCTACAACAGGCAATCCCTGGCAAGCCTGCTGGAAAGACTTTCCGAAATTGATAAATTGGAATGGATCCGGTTACAATATGCTTATCCCGCCTCGTTTCCGACAGATATTCCTGAGATCATGAGAAACCGCAAGAACATTTGCAACTATCTCGATATTCCTTTCCAGCACATCAGCGATAAGATTTTGAAATCGATGAGAAGAGGCATAACCGCTAAGCAGACATACGAACTGATTGACAGGCTGAGAACGGTTGTCCCGGGACTGACATTACGTACTACACTCATGGTTGGATATCCGGGCGAGGATGAAAAGGATTTTCAGCAACTGCTGGAATTCATCTCACGGGTGAAATTTGACAGACTGGGTGTTTTTGAGTATTCAGAGGAAGAAGGCACATTTTCAGCTCATCATTACCGGGATATCATACCACAGGAGGTGAAAGATGAGCGCATGGCAACTGTCATGAAAATCCAGGAAGGAATATCACACGAAAAAAATCAGAATAAGGTAGGGAAATCGTACAAAACAATAATTGATCGTCGTGAGGGCGAAAACTTAATCGGACGAACGGAAGGTGACTCACCTGAGGTTGATAACGAAGTGATCATTAAAGGAGAACAGGTGTTAAAAACAGGAGAGTTTTACAACATCAGCATTTATGAAACAGATACCTATGATTTATTTGGAAAAGCCATTAAGCCCGACCGCTAAAGCTTATTTTGATTTCTTCTTTTCGACTTTTTCGCCTTCTTCAATTTCTTTTTCCTTATCTTTTGCCTGGTGTACCACTTCCATGATGATCTCATCTTTTTCTTTATCAAGGTTCACTTCAATGACATCATCAGGCTGGATGTTTGTTTTAATAATTACCTCGGCCATAGGATCCTCAAGGTATTTTTGAATGGCACGTTTCAACGGCCTGGCGCCAAACTGAATATCAAAGCCCCGTTCTGCAATAAAATCCTTGGCTTCTTTGCTCATTTTCACGCTGAAACCCATATTTAAGATGCGCTCATACAATCCTTTCAGTTCAATATCAATAATTTTATGAATGTCCTCCCGCGTCAGGGCATTAAAAATAACGACATCATCAATACGGTTAAGGAACTCTGGCGAGAACGTTTTTTTCAGAGCGTTTTGAATGACACTTTTTGCAAACTCATTTGCTGAAGCCTGTTTTGATGCTGTGGTAAATCCGACTCCCTGACCAAAATCTTTTAGTTGTCTTGTTCCGATATTGGAGGTCATGATAACAATGGTATTCCTGAAATCCACCCTGCGCCCAAGGCTGTCAGTCAGTTGTCCCTCATCCATCACCTGAAGGAGGATATTGTATACATCGGGGTGTGCTTTTTCAATTTCATCCAGCAGGACTACACAGTAAGGCCTTCTTCGGACTTTCTCGGTCAGCTGACCTCCTTCTTCATAACCAACATAGCCGGGAGGGGCTCCTACCAGCCTTGACACCGAAAACTTCTCCATATACTCGCTCATGTCGATACGGATAAGATTGTTGTGGGAATCAAAAAGGTAATGAGCCAGCACCTTTGCCAGCTGTGTTTTCCCAACTCCGGTAGGACCAAGAAAAATAAAAGTGCCGATGGGCTTGTTCGGATCTTTCAATCCTGCTCTGTTACGTTGAATGGACTTGACGACTTTTTCGATGGCTTCATTCTGTCCTATGACACTACCTTTCAGTTCATCTCCCATTCTCAGCAGGCGCTGTCCTTCTTCCAGTGCGATCCGTTGTACCGGCACTCCTGTCATCATAGCCACCACTTCAGCGACCTTTTCAGCATCTACCATCTGCCTGTTTCTGGCCAGTTCTTTTTCCCAACGGATCTTTTCCTCTTCGAGCAATTCAATGAATTCCTTTTCTTTATCGCGGTAACTGGCAGCTTTTTCAAAATTCTGGTTCTTAACCGATTTTATTTTTTCTTTCTTGGTTTCCTCAATATTCTTTTCAAGTTCAAGTATCTTTTCGGGCACCACTATATTTGAAATATGCACCCGTGAACCCGATTCATCCAAAGCGTCTATGGCCTTATCCGGAAGATGACGATCGGAGATATAACGGTTAGTAAGCTTTACGCAAGCTGAAATGGCATCATCCGAATACACTACATTATGATGATCTTCATATCTTTCCTTAATGTTATTAAGGATCTCAAGAGTCTCTTCGGGTGAGGTTGGTTCTACCATTATTTTTTGAAACCTCCGTTCAAGGGCTCCGTCCTTTTCAATATGCTGCCGGTATTCATCCAGCGTTGTCGAGCCAATACACTGTATCTCACCCCGTGCAAGTGCAGGCTTAAGCATGTTTGCCGCATCAAGTGAACCGGTTGCACCGCCAGCCCCGACAATGGTGTGGATTTCGTCAATGAACAGTATAATATTACTGGTTTTGGATAGCTCATTCAGAATGGCTTTCATCCTTTCCTCAAACTGACCGCGGTATTTCGTACCGGCTACAATAGCAGCCAGATCGAGCGTTACCACCCGTCTACCAAATAAAACACGCGATACTTTCTTTTGCGTAATCCGCAAAGCAAGTCCTTCAACAATAGCTGATTTACCAACGCCCGGTTCACCAATAAGTATCGGATTATTTTTTTTCCTGCGGCTTAGGATTTGCGCCAGTCTTTCTATTTCTCTTTCCCGTCCCACGATAGGATCAAGCCGGTCTTCCTCGGCCGCTTTCGTTAGATCTATACCGAAATTATCAAGGACCGGCGTATCGGAATTTGACTTTGAAGCAGATTCCGGCGATCCGCCTTTCCCGGATCCGAAGGATCCCATGGGTTCATCGTCTTCATGCGGAAATTCATTTTTCGGCTCATCATCCTCGGTTTCTCCCATGTGCTCGCTTACCAGTTCACGTCTTACTTTGTTGTAATCGATGCTGTGTTCGAATAAAACCCTTGATATGGTTGAGCCTTCATCCTTTATGATTGCCAGGAGCAAATGTCCGGTATCAATGGTTGTTTTCTTGAGTGATTTAGCTTCCAGATACACAAGTTTAAGAATTCTTTCGGATGATTTCAGCAGGGGAACATTATCGGTTTCCGTAACTTTGACAGGTCCGGCCGGCGAAAGAGAGGTCTCAATGTCTTTTCGCAACTGGAAAAGATTGGCTCCAAGTGAAACCAGCACATCAATTGCAACACCTTCTCCTTCCCTGAGAATACCCAGTAACAAATGCTCCGGTGCAATCTCCGTATTCCCTAACCGTATGGCTTCTTCCTTGCTGTAAGAAAGCACATCTTTAATCCGTTGTGAAAATTTAGCATCCATAAATAGTCAAATCATATGATTCATAGGATAGCAAATAAGCATTTATTATGCAAATATACTAATTAATTAAGAACCTTTTTTGAACAGCATTTGTTAAAAATTTGCTCATAAAATCAACAGCATAACGGCAATAAATACCTAAATTTAAGCCCTGTTTCAAAGATATATCTTAAAATCTATAACGGACTTTCTATCACTTTCGTGTGAAAAGCCGTTTATATTATAAATATAATGATTTTTTTTTAACCTATTAATGATATAGCCAAGATGGCAGGAAGCGAAAGAATTGTAAAGATTAACATTGAGGAGGAAATGAAATCGGCCTACATCGATTATTCGATGTCGGTTATCGTGTCGCGTGCATTACCGGATGTGAGGGATGGTCTTAAACCGGTGCACCGCCGTGTTTTATACGGAATGCAGGAATTGGGTGTTTCATCCAACCGGCCCTATAAGAAATCAGCCAGGATAGTGGGGGAGGTTCTGGGAAAGTATCATCCCCATGGTGATACGTCGGTTTATGATGCTATGGTGAGGATGGCACAGGACTGGTCATTGCGATACCCGCTGGTGGAAGGACAGGGAAATTTCGGTTCAATGGACGGTGATAATCCGGCGGCTATGCGTTATACAGAGGCAAGGCTGCAAAAAATTGCTGAAGATATGCTGGCTGATATTGAAAAAAATACGGTTGATTTCCAGCTCAATTTCGATGACTCACTGCAGGAACCCACGGTTTTGCCTTCCCGTATACCTAATCTGCTTATAAACGGGGCATCAGGAATTGCTGTCGGAATGGCCACCAACATACCACCCCATAATCTTGTGGAAGTCTGTAAAGCCACTATGGCCTATATCGATAACAATGAGGTTACGACGGATGAACTTATGGTTCATATTAAGGGACCTGATTTTCCGACAGGAGGAGTAATATATGGTCATCAGGGCGTTAAAGAAGCTTACGAAACGGGGAAAGGGAAAATCGTCCTGAGAGCAAAAACGGATATTGAAGTAACACATAGCGGCAGGGAAGTTATTGTTGTGACCGAAGTCCCTTACCAGACAAACAAAGCCGAGATGATCCGGAAAATTGCCGAACTTATCGACGAGAAGAAGCTGGAAGGCATTTCTTATATCAACGATGAATCGGACAGGAATGGTTTGCGTGTAGTGATAATCCTGAAGAAGGAAGCACAATCCGGAGTTGTTCTCAACAATTTATTCCGCCTTACCCCGTTGCAAACATCTTTCAATGTAAATAATATTGCGCTTGTCCACGGCCGCCCACGCATATTGTCCCTGAAAAGTACCATCCGGTACTTTGTTGAACACCGGCATGAAGTAGTTATTAAAAGAACACAATTCGACCTCGAGGAATCTGAAAAGAAAGCACACATTCTGGAAGGTTTGCTGATTGCCCTTGATCACCTTGATGAAGTGATCAGCCTCATCCGCGCTTCTAAAACCCCTGAAGATGCTAAAAACGGACTGATAGGTACATTTGCTCTCTCTGAGGCCCAGGCTAAGGCAATTCTTGATATGCGTTTACAGCGGCTCACAGGTTTAGAGAGGGAAAAAATAAAACTGGATTATGACGAAATTCAGAAACTCATTGCCTACCTTAAGGAAATCCTGTCTGACATGAATTTACGCATGAAAATCATTAAGGATGAATTGCAGGAATTAATTGATAATTATGGTGATGAACGCCGTACAGTCATTGTACCCAATGCAGAGGAATTCAATCCCGAGGATTTCTATGCCGACCAGGATATGATCATCACCATATCCCACCTGGGATACATTAAACGTACACCACTGACTGAATTTCGTACACAGCAAAGAGGCGGAGTGGGATCCAAAGGAAGCGAAACCCGTGATGAGGATTTCCTCGAACATATGTTTCATGCCACCATGCACAATACCTTGCTGTTTTTTACTGAAAACGGAAAGTGCTTCTGGCTGAAGGTCTATGATATCCCTGAAGGAACAAAATCATCCAAAGGAAGAGCCATTCAAAACCTGATCAATATTGAACAGGGTGATAAAGTAAGGGCATTCATCAATGTGAAAAGTCTTGTTGACGAAACCTATATCAACAACAATTACATTGTCCTCTGTACACAGCATGGCATTATTAAAAAAACTGCCCTTGAGGCTTATTCCAGACCCAGGCAATCCGGTATTAATGCCATTAACATCAGGGAAGGTGACAGGCTTATACAGGCAAGGTTAACAAACGGTAAACATGAAATATTGCTGGCTGTGCGATCGGGCAAGGCCATACGGTTCAATGAAAAGAAAGTCAGGCCCATGGGAAGAAATGCTTCCGGAGTGAGAGGAATTAATACCGGTGAGGCCTATACGGATGAAGTGATAGGTATGGTCTGTGTTCAGGACCCGGACACTACCATTCTTGTGGTATCTGAAAAAGGATTTGGCAAACGTACTCACCTGGAAGATTACCGGGTGACCAACCGGGGAGGCAAAGGCGTAAAAACTATCAACGTGACTGAAAAAACCGGAAAACTCATTGCCATTAAGGCGGTGACCGATAAAGATGACCTGATGATCATCAATAAATCGGGACTTGCAATACGATTGGCAGTAGCGTCTCTAAGACTTATGGGTCGTGCAACCCAGGGAGTAAGGCTGATAAATCTGCGGCAGGGCGATTCTATTGCTGCTGTTACAAGTGTTGTAACATCTTCGGAAAATGGTACCGACAAACTGATAGCCGAATCTGGAGAAAGTACAGATACCGATGTCAGTGCCTGATCAAAAAGAAAATGTAGATTAGCCTGTTTATATATTGAATTATTGACAGCTTTTCTTGGACAATTTTATTTTTAATTTTATTTTTGGCAAATTTTTTGAGTATAAAGAAAATAGCATCTAAAAAAACAAAAAAATGAAAAAAATAAGCTTTCTAATTGTGGTCATGTTTTTAATAAATCTGGCGGTGAAAGCCCAGACAGATCCCATGGCTGCCCAGGCAAACCTCATTAATTATTCCTCCGTGGAAAATAAGTTGAAAAAGAGTAATGCTGATATTGAAAACCCGAAAAAGAACATCAAGGCCAAAACCTGGATCAACAGGGCAGACGTAATGATTGAGATCTATAATGTCCATATTCAGTATTTGCGGAAGGGGATGCCTTCAAGTGAAGCCAAGCTGTTCTTTAAAGAACCCAAGGAAGTAAAGAGCTATCAGGACGGGTCGGATGCTATGGAAGATCATGTATATGAACGAATTACACTAACATACAGAAACAGTGCACTGGACTCATGGACAGAGACAAATAAAATTCATGAAAAACCGCTTGAAGAAGCACAGAAAAGCATCGACGAAGCCATAAAACTTGATACAGAAGGAAAGGAAACCAAGGGTATTAAATCTACCCTTAATAACCTTAAACTGGCTTATGAAACCGAAGCTGTTTTAGCTTATAACCTTAAGGATTATGAAGCAGCCTATAATAATTTCTCTAAAATTTTGAATATCAACAAACTTCCGGTTATGGAAAACCTGAAGGATACCATTATTTTGTATAATACCGGTCGTGCTGCATATGAAATGAAAAATTATGATGAATCACTCAAGCTTTTTAAGGAGGTTAAAAACCTTGGGTTTGAAGAGCCTTTTCTTCATGTATTCCTTAAAAACAGCTATTTCGGAGTAGGGGATACCCTTGCTGGTGAAGAGATCCTTTATGAAGGATTTAAGAAATATCCCGATAATGAATCAATCCTGATTGAGCTCATTAATTACTACCTGGTTTCACAACAGTCTCAGAAAGCATTGGATTTTCTGAACATAGCAAAAGAGGGTGATCCGAACAATGTTTCTTACATTTTTGCAGAAGGTACTATACACGATAAAATGGGTAATTTTGATGAAGCCAAAAAAGTATACGAGAAATGCATTGAGATTGATTCAACATTTTATAATGCAGCATTTAATTTAGGCGTTCTTCATTATAACAAAGCTGTAAAGATGTACGAAGAAATGGTCAATATCACCGATAACCAGGAGTATGAAAAAGCAAAAGCAGAAGCCGATGATATGTTCAAAGCTGCCATACCGTACATGGAAAAAGCCAGTGAAATAGATCCGGATAATAAGGAACCCCTGGAAACACTGAAAACATTGTATTTCCGTCTGCAGATGAATGACAAATACCAGGAAGTTCAAAATAAGCTACAATACTTCTGATAACTCTGATAACTATAAAAGGGGAGCCTTAAAAACTCCCCTTTACTATTTAAATACTCTATTTAACATAATATTAATTATAGGACACATATTTACATATGTTTTATAACTTAGTGATCCCGATTTATCGGGTGAACGATCTCATAAGCGTAGCGAGTAATTGGCATTTTATTAATTAGCTTGAGGTTAATAAGTGTATACGGGTTTTGAAAATAACTTATTGGCTTATCTCTTTTTCAAACCAAATTAAATAATTATCTAGTTTTGATAATAAATAATATGGAAGATTTAATAAATAATATTCTTTGTTTTGATGTGTAATTACTTTATCTATGGTAAGGTTCCCGGAATAAATTCTAATAGCCATATTATGATTGGCAAGATCCATAAAAAGATGCAGCGATTTGAGTTTACCGGTTGCACCTGATTTGACTTCGATAGGTATAATGAAATTCTTAAATTTATATAAATAATCTACTTCAGCTGTGGATGTTTTTTTCTCCCTAATCCAAAAGATAATGTCACTAAGAATGTTGTATTCTTTTGCTAATAATTCTTGTCCTACTAAATGTTCTGCAATAATACCTCTGTATGAATCACTTAAGTCCTTTATTCCAATTAATTCCTGCTGAATTCCAACAAAGTAATTTAACAAACCAGTGTCCAGAACCTGCAGCCTTGGAGATTTTCTTTTGTTTGGGACTATCGGATTTTCAGTGCCTGTGGTTGGATATACAAGTTTGATTAACATCGCTTTTTCAAGAATCCTTAGACCCTCCCCCATCTCCCTGGAGCCATAATTTGAACTGCCAAAACCATGAAATCTGATTCTTTTGCCGGCTTCATCAAAAGCTGATCGTATTGCATGCCTTATGAGTTGAACCTGGGTGGAATTACGGGCATATTTTTCTACATCATCCATATAGGATATCAATAATGATTCATAAATCTGTTTTAATGATGTTAAATCATGATTCTTAATATAATTCTCAATGATTTCAGGCATACCACCGAGCAAAGCGTAAGTATTAAACAATTTTAGGATTTTGTCATGTGCATATGCCGGAATAGGAGTAGTATTTAGCAATTCCAAAACAGTGTTTTCTTGGCTTGCTTCTAAAAATTCAATAAATGACACAGGACGAATTACTCTATATTCAACACGTCCGACAGGAAAACGAATAGATTTATCAAATAAGGTTTCTAATAATGAACCAGCAGCTAATATAAATATGTCAGGTGCTTGTTCATAGAAGTATCTGAGTTGAGCTATTGCAGAGGGAGCTTCTTGAATCTCATCAATGAATAACAATGTGTTCTTTATTTTCCTTTGTTTATTCTTTATTAAAAATATCGCTTGTATAAGATCTTCCGTATTAGGATACTTTTCAAATATTTCTCTGTCTTCCGATCTTTCCAGGTTCAGGTATATGTATTGTTCAAATTGCTCTGCAAATATATTTACTGCTGTAGTTTTGCCAACTTGCCTGGCACCCCTTAAAATCAAGGGTTTCCGATTTGAGGATAACCTCCAGTTTTCAAGTTCATGTATGATATCTCTTTTAAACATGTCATAAAGTTAGGGTAAAATATTTGAAGAAATGTAATATATATTGAGTTATTTTCTTATTTATTTGTAATATTTTTAGAGAAATTATTACTCCACACCCATTTTGCTACGTTATACGGCGCAAAAAGAATGTTCCGCTTCGATCCCCGAAGCTTCAGCGAAGGGAAACTCATCAAAAACAAAAGCTTTTTGCCTCTACTGTGAAAAATGTACTCTAAGTATTATTCTTTCGATCTCTTTTCTGATAATTCATGCATTGACCTTAATATCTTAGTCAGCAAATCTTCATACTTATTTACCATGTCTGTAGTAATCTCATTTGCAGCTATCCAGACCAGTTTGTTTTCTTCGTCAGGTTCCTTTATAAAAGTCAGGTTCTTTACCGTCTTTTTATGCTCAATTCGAAGTGCAATTTTGTTCGCGTCAACAATACTTAAAGTATTCTTACCTTGTGTTACAGTATTTGAACCACGAATAGTCTCAAAATGGATAACGATTTCATTTAACATAGCCTGATATGACTGGGGTAAATGCTGACCAAAGATCTCATTTGTAAATAAGATCAGACTGAATGCTATGAGTGTTTTCAGTATTTTCATATGTTTGGAGTTTTATAAATATTTCGATAACTAATATACAAAATAATGATGTCAAACAGATTATTAAAACATCTTAAATATCTTCTATACCAGATCATATTCTGGTATGCTATCTTCCTGTTTTATATTTTCATAACCGGTGATGATACGGTTTTCACTACCTACTTCAATTTACTTCAGTTCGATAATTTATACCTTATTCTTTTGGTATTTGCATCGGCCATCTCCTTTCTGTTCTTTCTGCTGAATCTCCTTTTTACTGACCGTTTGGTTCGCTTTCTTCCCACACGGATGATCGTATTTTTCAAGTGGCTGGTTTATTTCGGCTCAGCATTTGCCTTAATGTTAGTAGCAGCGCGATTTTCAGTTAATAAGATACGTGAATCCAACTATGAAGAAATCCTTAAGCAAATTCCGGAAATGAATATTCATTTCTTTCGCTTTCTTGCCTATTTCTATTTAAGCGGAATTATTTTCAACTTTTTAAAGGACATGCGAATGAGAATGGGGAGAATGAATTTCATCCGCTGGTTCTTTGGGATCCTTGGCAAACCCAGGGAGGAAGAGCGAATATTTATGTTTCTTGATATGAAATCGTCTACTGCAATTGCCGAGAAGCTTTTTCATAAGAAATTCAGCTACCTCATGCAGGATGTTTTTAATATCATGACGATCTTTGATTCTTATCACGGTGAAATATACCAGTATCTGGGTGATGGCGTCATAATCTCGTGGCAAGTAAAAAGCGGGATCCTGGATTGTAATTATCTGAAAGCCTACTTTGCATTTCGGAAACGAATCTCAAGACGGGAGAGGTACTTCAACCGGAAATATAAACTGGTACCGGTATTTAAAGCCGGCGTACATGTGGGACCGGTAATGGCGCTGCAGGTTGGACAAACACGAAGGGATATTTCCTACAACGGCGATACCATTAACACCGCAGCCCGTATTGAAGGTATGTGCAATGAATATCAGCAGGATTTATTGATTTCTGAGGATCTGTATAAACGAACAGAAGACAAAGATGCATACCTCTTCAAAGAAATCGGAAGAATTAAATTGAAAGGCAAAAGAAAAAGTACCGGTATTTATCAGGTAAAGGAGAGAAAGAAATCATAGCCATTAAAACAGCCGAAACACCTTCATTTCGCTTCTGACGTCGCAAACAGCATATTGCCTTTGGTATTTATAGCAGGCCGTCTCTCCCCTTTTATTCTAAAATTTCAAAGTTTACACATCAGTTCGTTGAATGTGCTATGCCCTCTGCTGGTTTGGGCTTGCACCTCAAGCCCTCTATTTCACCGGGTAAGCACCGATAAATGCAGCCTTCTGATCGTTTAATCCCATGACTTTGATTACTTCATCAGGAAGGCTTGCTCCTTTGTTTTTGTCCGCAAATTCCTTCAATATATGAAAATCACCGTTTGCTGCATCCATAAAAACCGGTTCGTTGTAATGCTGAAGATATTTGCTGTTTTGTGAAAAATCAGGAACCATTTCCGTTATTTCTTCAGGTGAATGATTTTAATTACTTTTATCAAAAATTTTCCGGCAGGAATCAACTTTACGTATAACACCCCTCACAGTCGCTCGGCTTTACCGAGTGACTAAGTATATAGCCACACCAAAGCGGTCATTGCGTTATTGCGAGGACGCTGTGCTGGATGAATTAGTCTTGAATAATGATTTTGGCGGACGTGGCAATTGGATAGAATAAGCAGAACTCAATCCCCGCACTTGAGCAAATATCCGCTTGTGCCTCACCCACACAAGGTGTAATATTGCATCCTCAACCATAACTTATTCAATATTATATACCCGTAATAAAAAAATCCTGCGAAAAAGAATTTTCATAATTCACATATAACGTTATTTTTGTTATCAGGAAAGCATGTTGTATGCTGTGTTTATTTAAAAATCATTATAATGAAAAATCTGTTATTTGCCATTCTCGGATATTATAGGAATTTCCGCCTTCTGTGGCTGCGTATAGCCGGGAAAACAGAAGCGAATATACATGCAAACCGGATCGTTACCGGAAAAAGCTGGTCAGGTTTCTGTGAACACCTGAAAACAGCCGGGGCAGCCCTCACCTACCCGGGCACACCCAGGGATGCTTTTCAGCAGGCGGAAGGTGTGCGATATTTGTCGCGACTGACGAGAGCAGCGCTGGAAGCATATGTGGAATATGGTGATGTTGAGTTTCCTGAATTGAGAAGAATGGTGCACGAGACGGCAAAGCTCGGGGCTGATAATCCGGATAATTATTACATGAATGCCCAGATAAGTGGTCAATATGAATACCGTATCACGGGAAAGCGAAATACCATCGATTACGTGGGATTTTTCACCCAGAACGGTAACTATGGCACTACCGGCGGAATGCTGCCTTGTGGTGTACTGGAGTCAAAAGACCTGCAGATTGAGGATGACGGCAGTTTTGAGATCATCCTGAGTAAAACAAGGAAAGGCAGGAACTGGCTGAAGATCGAAGAGGATACAAGCTTGTTGATGGTAAGACAAACCTTTTATGACCGGAATACGGAAATCCCTGCAACCCTGAAAATTGAAAATTTAAACGGGAGGAAAGTTCCCCTGCCGGTTACACCCGAAAAAATTGATAAAGGGCTTGAAACGGCAGCACTGTTTGTTGCCGGGGCCCCCATGTTATTTGCCCGGTGGGCAAAGGATTTTCAGAAACACGTTAACCAACTGCCGGTGTTTGATCCGGAAATATCCAATGCGGCAGGTGGTGATGCCGGCATAATATACCATCACAGTTACTGGAAATTACAGGATAATCAAGCCCTTGTCATTGATTTTATACCACCCGAATGCGAGACCTGGAACTTTCAGCTGAACAATTACTGGATGGAATCATTGGACTACAGGTACTTCCCTGTTTGCATCAATAAGCATACTGCAAAAGCTGGGGCAGATGGCAGCGTCAGGATCATTGTGTCAAAAATAAATCCCGGATTGCTTAACTGGATCGATACCTGCCATCACAACGAAGGTACCATGTGCCTCCGATGGTATCGTCTAAAAAACGGTGTCAGACCCGTAGAGCCCGTTTGCAGTGTGGTTAAGACTTCAGACCTTATCTAACATGATAAAACACTGTATCGTTACTCCGAACAGCTTTAAGAAAAAGCCATTATGGCTAAGAATGCTCAATACCGCCTGGGAAGGTTCTTATTTTCTGGGTACAAAGATTAGACTCGATAAAGACCACCTGATCAGGCTTGCCAGGAAACAAACCGGACTGCATTCATTCGGCAATAATTTCTGGGAAGAACCCCTGGACAGACTCATCGATTCCATCAACCAGGAAGCCGAACTTAATCCTGTCGGGCGGTTTATCACGCAGAAACGGCTGACCGGCCTTTTGGCCACACGGCTCAGGGCAGAATATTGGTTTAAAAAGTATCCTGAAATTCTTGATAAGCAGCTATATCCGGTGATTTTAATATGCGGTCTTCAGCGGACCGGAACGACCAAATTGCACCGGTTGCTTGCAGCCGATCCCGGGAACAGGGTCTTGTCGAGCTGGGAAGCCATAAATCCCGTGCCGCTGAATGAAAAACCTACAGAGGTCGCCCGGCGAATCAAAGCCGCCCGCATCAGCGAAAAAGCACTGAAGCTGATGGCTCCCGGGTTTTTCTCCATTCATCCGGTGGAATACGAAAAACCGGAGGAAGATATCCTGTTGCTGGATACCACTTTTCTGAGCACGACTCCCGAAGCAACAATGTATGTTCCCTCCTATGCAGCCTGGCTGGAACAAACCAATCAATCTTATGCCTATGAGTATATGGTTAAATTGCTGAAATTTCTGCAATGTCAGCGGCCTGCGAAGCAATGGGTCTTGAAAAGTCCCCATCACATGGAATTTCTCGATCTGGCAAAAAAGTATTTCGGACATGTGCACTTTATCTGGACACACAGAGATGTCTCTGAAAGTCTGCCCTCTTTTATGAGTATGGTAGCACTCAGCCAGGCTATTTTCAGTGACCATGTATCTCTGGAAAGGGTGGCCGGACATTGGGTAAGAAAAACCGGCTACATGCTTTCAAAGGGTATTGCATTCAGGGAAGCTAATCCGGATCAGAAATTTACCGATGTATTTTATGAAGATCTAATAGCATCACCCATGAGCGTTCTGGGAAAACTATACATAAATGGTCAAATCATCTCCCCGGAACTTTTTCAGAAGTTTCTTGACGCGGAAAGACTGAATGCACCAAACCGTTTTGGAAACCATGTTTACAATCTTGAAGATTTCGCCCTTAAACCGGATGAGCTGCATGGTATATTAAACCATTATGTTAATTTTCTTAAAACGGTGCGGCGTTAATTCATGAACCCTCATAAAGAAAGATATTCAAATGCTTTTACTGCAACCATTAGCGGCATAACCGACCTGTTCCGTAAACAAAAAAACAAGGTATTTTTAAAGGAGGAAATCAGCCTTACAGACAAAAATATTCTGATAACAGGCGCCAGTTCGGGTCTTGGATTTGAGACGGCTGTGCAGCTTGCCAAACGCGGAGCTCGTGTGTGGATGGCCTGCCGGAGCGGCATACCGGAAAAGGGGGACCGGGTTCGCCGACTTTCGGGTAATGATCATGTGAAAATGCTGCCGGTTGATCTTTCCGACATGAAATCCATTATCAGGCTGGTGGATTCACTGAAAGAATCGTCCCTGAAAATCGATAGGCTGATCTGCAATGCGGCAGTTGTTCCTTCAGCAAGCAGAAAAACCCATCAGGGTCTGGAGGAAATGTTCATGGTAAACTACCTGGCAAAATACCTTTTGGTGCGATTACTCCTGGAACATAATCTAATTAACATGAATGGTAATTCTGTACCGCGTATAATTTTTATTTCTTCGGAAGCCCACAGAAATCCAAAGGCATTCGACTGGGAAGGATTTGGCAGATTCAGGGAATACTCCATGGGTAAAACCATTGAACTTTATGGATATTATAAACTACTGATGACAACTTTTGCCAACGAGCTTTCACGCCGGCTCAACCAGTCCGGTCAGACCCGGTGTTCTATTTTTGCCCTTTGTCCCGGTCCGGTGAACACCCATATTGCCAGGGAAGCGCCTGTCATCTTCAAATCTTTGTTAAAACTGATTTTCGTGGTATTTTTCAAGTCACCGGAACAGGCTGTGAAACCGGTTCTATATTTAGGATGTTCACCTGAGGTGGAGGGAAATGCTGTAGGTTATCTTTTTCGCATGAGCAGAAAGGAGATGGATCCAAAAGCCACGGATATAAAGAACGGAATAAGGCTCTGGCAATATTCGGAAGCGTTACTGGAATCGCACGGTATCGTGTTCAGGAAAAACATGAATACCGGCTGACAGACCTGAATGAGCACTGATCCAACGATTATGTTTTAAAATGATATTCACCAGCCAGGTAGGTTTCCATACCCGGATAATCAATGAAGGATCATTAAACTTTAAGTCATCAAATTAAAACTACTTTTTAAAACCCTCCAGGTATTCAACAAATTTCTCCATGGAATTCAGATCAGGATCTTTTTCGCTGGCAGAATTAATCCATGTTGTAAGATATTTGGCAGGTTTTGATATCATCTGATATTCTTTCTCTTCCTTTTTCACAGATACAAAATCATTTGGATCGTATGTTATACCCGAACCTATTGCCAGTTGAAATGCAGCTACATCCTCCGGATGAATACCCCAGGTACATATATAGTCATCTCCCTGTTTTGTTTCCATTCCCGGATGGTAATTGACGCCTGTTAAGAATTGAACCGGATTGTCGCATAATGCAAAGGCTTCCACCTTCGCTGCACGAATACCTGAAAAAACGGTGACACGCACCAATATATCAATACTGTCTCCAAGATACGGTACCCCCTCTGACAGCATTTCCATATACGAAATATTGGCTTCCTTACATACCCTGGCTGTTCTTTTTCTTACCGGATCAAGATATACGACTTTTTCGCCGTCCCACAAGCGGACTCCGCCTAGTCCTACTGTAGTTCCTACTTTGTACTGATCAGCTCCCCACCCTTCTTTTTGCTGCTCAGGCGTCGGGTACCAGGCGGCTTCAGCCAGCTCAAGACGGGTCTGTGATTTGTTGTAAACGTCAATGGCGCATTTGTAATCAAAATAGATCCTTAATCCTAACCATTCGTTTTCAACGGCGGGCCCGTGATGGCTCAACTGGTTATACAAATTGCCAGTCTCTGAAGAAATGCTAACTTCTTGTTTGACAGAATCTTTCCATTTTAAGCTGATGTCTGTCTTATTCTGAGTAAAAACCAGATTACTTGTGAAAAAAAACATAAAAAGGCTTAAAACGTATTTCATACTTGCAGATTTTAATTGTTGTTATGCCAAAAATAACAAATAAGCTTATAGTCTTTATGCAAAAAGGTCAAATAAAATGCCTTCATGCATCATTTTTTAATGATGACTACCTTCTTGTATAAGTTGCGGATTTTATTATTCATACCTGAAAATCCTGAATGAATGTGGTTTTATAGTTACACGGAATGCATTTCTTTCCTGCATACCGAAAGTCCTTCGATCGGACCTGTGTTGACGTAATTCACCGGTATAAAACTGATTCGCAGCAATATCGGTTATTTTATTGTACTGACGGAATGTAATGATTTCAAGAGTTGTATCGCTGTCCAGGAATGATTCTATAATAAAAGTTTTATTGTCATATAGATACAGACTAATATTCGATGGCCCTTCCATATAAACCTCCAGGTCACAGCAAAGGGTTTCCCTGATTTTATTCAGTACTGCAGTTGGCAGATTGTATAAATCAGCAAAATTATCCGGTATGGTTAATACAAAAAGCTTCCCTTTTGAATAGTCTGCCATATGCAGTATGGGCCAGCCATTGGCTCCTGAAATACCCGACACAATCTCCCAGGAATCATTTGTAAGGTATTGTATTTGCTGCATCAACACAGGTTTATCGCCATGCACCAGTTTGTAGTTGCCACATGTAAAGTCCTGCACAATCGCTTTCCTGTCGGTGTATCGTAATTCAACAATGTCACGTAACCCTTTTTCCTGTAATTCTCTCAACAAACCCGATGTGATCACCACCTTTTTCCCTTCATTCAGCTGGTTTTTCATCTTTTCAATAATTTCAGGATCGTATTTGGCTTTTTCGGTTAACAGTACGAGCTTCTCCCCTGCCGGAAATCCGGGTCTTTCATCCATTGGCAGCCCAATCATGCCCAAATAGTTTATTAAAAAATCTTCTCCGGTTGAATGAAACGGTTTATAACTTTTAATACCAATGGGATTACCTGTTTCACCCAGAATTTCATCGACGGTTTCCAGGGCGTAACCTGCAACCCTTGCCAGTGTTGTTGGTTTTACAGGTGTTGTCCCGTTATAATTTACCGGTTGCATCATGGTTTCATAATCGAAACTGGTATTCTGACCCTGCCACGGAGACCGAAAAGATTGATCAATAGGACGGCTCAGCATACTGAAATTGAACAAGGTTATTTCAGGTGCTTTGGCGAAGGCCGTTATCCACAACTGTTCGGCATACCGGTCGTAGTTCCCCATCCCGAAAGGATCGACCCAACCACCTCCGTTGCGGCCGGGAGCGATGTTCTCGAAGAAACGGAAAATATTGTAACCCAGGTATTGCTGCAAATGCTGTTCGCTTAATACGGCATCGCGTGTCTCGGTGCCTGTATATATGCCATCAAATATTCCGGGTTCCTTTTCCAGGTTAAAACCAAGACCCTGAAAATGCTCGTACCAGTTAGGATATTTAATGATCACCCTGACACCGGGATTAACTTTTTTTGCGGGTCCGACAATAAGATTTTGCGCAGCATCAGCCATCAGGTTCAACCGGTATTCGGTCCAGCTCCTGTTGCCCTTATCCTGAATGGCTCCATCGGATTTACAGCTGGTAAAGAAAAAATCATCAAGTATGATTTCATTGAAATTTATTGCAGTGTACTCGGCAATCTCTTTTACCATTTTCCTATCATCGGGATCATTATAACAAAAGGTCCGGAAATGCTCGGATTCCTGAACCGTATAGGTAATACCCCCTGCAATTTCGACTCCCCTGTCGTTAAAGAATTTCTTTGCAATATCCAGCGTTTTCTGATCAACGATCAACAGATCACGATGTGTTTCAAGGTATACCTTGTCAACTCTCATTTGCCTGCTTATCTCATTCCACCGTGGCAGGAGATATTTTGTTGTATCATTCATCTGAGCTACATCACGAGCCGTGCAGTAAACTGAAACCCTGAAATTCTGATACTGCTGGGCTAATACCGGTAAAATAAACAGATAAATAAGAAAATTCGTTATAATTTTTTTCATAAAATATTTTTTTATTAACCTCAAAAGTAACGAAGGTTTCTAAATATAAACCGAAATCAGAATAAGTTTGTGCTATCTACGATCTATATTTGGGTTATTATCATAATAAATTTTATATTTAAGGATTGATTGATTTTGCACCCGGAGATATATGAGATTTCACTCCATCTTTTTTACAGCATTACTTCTTTTTTCAGCTACTTCCCGTTCCCAGGTTGTTATTAACGAAATAATGGCTGCCAATGCCACTGTTCTTATTGAAACGGATTATTATAATTTTCCCGACTGGGTTGAAATCTATAATAAAGGGACAACCGGTGTTAATCTCTCGGATTATTATTTATCGGACGATCCCGATGCATTAAAAAAATGGCGGTTTCCATCGGTAGTACTTGGCACCGACCAGTATTATTTAGTTTATTGTGACAAAGAAGGGACCGGAACGCACACTACGTTTGGATTAAGCGCAGATGGTGAAACCATTTATCTAAGCAACAATTCAGGAATTGTAATTGATCAGGTGACCTATTATAGGCAATTTCCGGATATTTCGTATGGCAGAAACCCTGCAGATATGAATAAGTGGTTGTATTGCTCTACACCTACTCCGGGTAAAGTCAATTCAACAACTACCGCTACCGAACAGGTACCCGGAACATCTTACTCCGTTCCGGCTGGAAGGCTAAATGCTTCAACTTCGCTTGAGCTGGAAGGTACCGGTATAAAATACACCATAAACGGGTCAGATCCCGATCCCACTTCTCTCTCCTATTCACAACCGTTAAAAATAAATAAGACAATGGTTGTAAAAACCATAACATACCAGGATGGGTACCTTCCCGGTGAAACTTATGCCAACACATATTTTTTAGGCGAGCACAACTTTACCCTGCCTGTTGTTGTACTTTCCTTTACTCCCGATTATTTTTACGATGATATAATCGGAATCCATGTAAGGGGCACCAACGGAACGGAAGGCAATTGCGCCGGCACCATCGCCAATTGGAACCAGAACTGGGAA
The DNA here is from genome assembly GCA_016928305.1 of Bacteroidales bacterium. Taxonomy (GTDB): domain Bacteria; phylum Bacteroidota; class Bacteroidia; order Bacteroidales; family UBA10428; genus UBA5072. Next base: position 79,727 of record JAFGKY010000013.1, on the reverse strand, counting down.
CGCGCCGCATATCTCGAATATTTCGATGCTGAAGGAGTAAAACAGATCTCGCAGCCCATTGGGGTGAAGCTGGCCGGAGGTTGCACCCGCGGAAGGCCCCAGAAATCACTGTCGCTTTATGCCCGAAGTAAATACGGGAACAATGATTTTGATTATGCCGTATTTAAACAAAAACCTGAAATAAACAGCTATAAATCTCTGTTACTTAGGAATTCAGGCAATGACCAGGATCAAACCCTGCTTCGCGATGCCTTTCTGCAGGCCCTGGTCAACCAGTCAATGGACCTTGATTTTCAATCGTACCAACCGGCTATTGTATACTTTAATGACGAATACAGGGGGATCATGAACCTCAGGGAAAAAACCGATGAAGATTATTTCATCTCAAATTATGCCCTGAGCAGTGATGAAATTGACTTCATTGAAGGCATCCTGTTTTGCGAAACGGAGGATTGTTATGCTACGGTCAGGGGATCAGCGGATGACTACTACAACCTCATTTCGTATGTTTCATTCAACAGCCTTACCGATGATGCCAAATATGCATTTGTTACTTCCCAGCTCGATCTTCAGGAGTATATCAACTACATGACCTTACAGATTTATATTGCAAATACCGACTGGCCGGGCAATAACCTGAAAATATGGAAAAAATCAGTTAATGGCAGATGGAGATGGATGGTTTTTGATCTGGATTATGCTTTCGGCTTCAGGCTTGATCCCCCAACTTATACCCACGAGACCTTTGACTTTGCTACGGCACCCGATGGGGATAACCATCCCAATCCTCCCTGGTCGACTCTGCTTTTCAGAAAATTACTGGAAAACGAAGGATTTAAAAAACAGTTTCTGAGCACTTATGTTGCCCACATGTATTCTTCTTTTAGTCCGGAATGGTGCAATTATGTACTTGACAGCCTTTCAGGCCGTATTGATTATGAGATTTTATATAACCAGATTAAGTACGGACGGACAAAAGAACAATGGCTGCAATATTTGGATGTGCTCAGGAAGTATGCGGCAAACCGAAGCAATTTCATGCCGGCATATGTGAAATCCTTTTTCAGCCTGTCATCCGATAATGCCAATGTTACCATAACCAATCCGGACTTGCGCAAGGGTAAGGTTGATGTAAACCATGCAGTGATACAAATGTATCCGCTTAACATGACAACTTACAGGGAGCTGCCCCTGCACATAAGAGCCATACCTGAAAAGGGATACCGGTTTGTGCAGTGGAACCATTCCGACCAGTCAACCCTGTACAGTGAAGAAATCGAAATTGTTTCTGACACCAGCTTTAACCTGTCTATTGAACCGGTATTTGAGCCCCTTTATTTAACCGAAGGAATCTTTCTGAATGAGGTCGCCCCTGTATCATCTTTATTCAGGGATGAATTTGATGAAAAATCCGGATTTGTGGAAATATATAACAACAACAATGAGGATAAGACATTATTCAGTTTTTTCCTGTCGGATGACAAGGATAATCTTTTGCGTTATGCCCTGCCCGACTCTACTGTAATACCCGCTCATGGTTTCCTGTTTTATTTTCTCGATGGAGAAGCCAGGCAGAGCGTCAAACACACATCTTTCAAAGCGGATACCGATGGCGAGTCGATTTACTTGTCTCAGAAATCAGGTTCGGATATGCATATTTTCGATTCGGTATCCTTTTCACAATTATTCTTCAATCACTCTTTCGGCAAATATTTTGATGGTACAGGTGACTGGTTGCACATGGCAAATATGACACCGGGCAGTCCGAATGACCCGGCAGAACTTGTTCCTGTCAGAGAAATCATTGAGTTTTCACTTGACCTGAGCATTTTTCCCAATCCATCCGATGGCAATGTCTGTGTTTCCATCAATGAAAGCAATATGGCATCAAACCTGTATTCGATGGACGTGATTGATATCTGCGGCAAGGTATTGTATCCGCAGGTATGGATTAACAGCAGCAGAAATTATATAAACCTTACAAAGCTGGACGATGGTTTGTTTTTTGTCCGCCTCTATAAAAATCAACGGCTGATAAGTACCTGTAAATTGATAATTCTGAAATAAGACTTCCAGGAATTATTTTTCAAGGCCTTTGCATGAATTATTGTTGTCAAAAATGTTTTTGATTTTTTTTTGCCGATTAACTTTTTATTTCGTTAATGAAGAATTGAAACAGAAAAGTTATATTTATCGCTGTTATAAAATCACTGCATTTTATGTTATTCACTCCTTTCAAACTTGGTCCGGTTACCTTGCGGAACAGGACAATACGTGCAGCGGCTTTTGAGGGTATGTGCCCCGGTAACAAGCCATCGGAAGATTTGTTTAACTATCATCGTGCTGTGGCAGCCGGAGGCATTGGAATGACAACTGTGGCATATGCAGCCGTCGATCGTTCAGCTCTTTCATTCAAACATCAGCTTTTACTTGATAGAGAATTCGTTCCGGCCTTAAAGAGACTGACGGAGGCCATTCACAGGGAAGGTGCTGCATGTTCAATACAGATTGGCCATTGCGGCAATATGGCTAAGTCTTCTGTGGCTGGCGGAAGACCTATGGCGCCCTCTGCCCGGATCAATCTGTATGGACCTACATTCCCCCGTACCATGGATAAAGATGATATACAAAAAGTTTCCAAAAGCTTTGGCAAAGCTGTTACTCTGGCACGCGAAGCGGGCTTTGATGCCGTTGAAGTACATGCCGGGCACGGTTATCTGATCAGCCAGTTTCTGTCACCTTACACGAACAGACGACATGATGAATTCGGAGGTTCACTGATCAACAGGGCCCGGTTTATGCATATGGTAATGGAAGAAGTGAAAAAGGTCGCCGGCAGTGATCTGGCAGTACTGGTTAAGATGAATATGCGCGATGGCTTCAACGGGGGTATGGAACTGGACGAATGCCTTGAGGTGGCTGGTATGCTCGAAAGAACCGGTGCTGACGCACTTGTTCTGAGTGGAGGTTTTGTGAGCAAAGCACCCATGTATGTAATGCGTGGGTCAATGCCAATCAAAATCTTTGCACATTACATTGATGAATGCTGGATGAGATTCTTTGTCCGCCACTTAGGAAACTTCCTGGTAAAGGAAGTTCCTTTTAATGAGGCATATTTTCTGGATGATGCACTTAAATTCAGAACCCGGATCAAATTGCCATTGGTATATGTGGGCGGACTGCTTTCGTACGAAAAAATCAACGAAGTGCTCCATAAAGGATTTGAATTGGTAGCATTCGCCCGTGCATTGATCAAAGACACCGATTTCATTAAAAAATTGCAGCATGACGGAGGTTTCCACTCGGAATGCGATATCTGTAATTACTGTATTGCCGTAATGTACACCCATAAGGCTGTGTGCATTCAGAATGAAGAAAACCCAGATCCGGCAATCATAAGAATGATGAACTGAATGAATGGCACAGGGAAATATGCTTTGGTAACCGGTGCATCCTCCGGAATAGGCCGACAAATTTCAGTTGTTTTGGCACAGCAGGGTTATAATATCATAGCTGTAAGCAATCAACCCGAACAGTTGTATGATCTGAAAGAAAAACTGGAGCAATGTTGCTCAATTAAAGTGCATACACTCAATATAGACCTGGCAAAAGAAAATTCGGCTGATCAGATCTTCGACTTCTGCGAAAACAATAAACTGGAAGTGGAAGTTTTGATCAATAATGCCGGAATCCTGGTTTTTGGGGAAGTTATGAAAGTTGAATATTCACAATTAAAGACAATTGTGAATTTGCATATGACAACTCCTGCCTTTCTTTGTCGCTTGTTTGGAGCAATAATGATTTTGCGAAAGAAGGGATTTATCCTGAATGTATCATCAATATCCGCTGTAATGCCTTATCCGGGTATATCACTCTATGGACCCACGAAAGCGTTCCTTCGATACTATACCAGGGCTCTGAGAACAGAGATGAAATCCTATGGTGTTCATGTAACATGCCTGATTCCGGGAGCCACTGCCACGGCCTTATACAATGCAAATAATATCAATATGCCTTTGTTAATGAGACTGGGAATTGTAAAAAAGCCGGAAACGGTAGCCCTGAAAGCAGTCAAAGCACTCTCTGGCAATCGTGCAGAATGCATTCCCGGATTGTTGAACAAGCTGATAATTCTGCTGCTTCCATGCATCCCTCATTTTGTCATAAGCCTGATCCATAAGCATACGGATTTTGTTAAAAAGAATTGACTTACACAACCATACTGAAACCGATGACAAAATTGCGATATATACTCCTGATCACACTAAATACAATTGGAATACTGGTATCTGTTTATTCATTGATTCAAACGGAAAGGCTGAATAGTTTTATGTTACAGCATAAACTGATCTGTGATGTCAGTAAGTTAATCTCCTGCAGTACAACATATATTTCCGAATATGCTTTCTTTGTGGGGATACCGATATCCCTTTTTGCTGTTCTATTTTTCTGGTTTGTTTTAACCGTACTTGTATTAAATAACTATAAGCAAATCGAAACCTGTTCTTTTTCTCTCCTGGGTTTGCTGAATATAGTAGCTCTTTTAATTTGCCTGTGTTATCTGTATATTCTTTTGTTCATTCTCAGGAATATATGCATTTCGTGTCTTCTCGTTGATCTTGTTGTGTTACTGAATTGTATTCTATTATTGCCATACAGCGTGAGAATGCTCAATAGATCCAATGAAAGTCTCAGTCAGTTTTTCCTTGTAAACAAGCTAATAGTACTTTCTTTTATACTGCTGTTTGTAACAGGATTATCATTGTATAAAGTGTATCAGGTATTAAATAGCCGGAAAAACATTGTCTTGCTGGAAATGCATTACAGTCAGGAACCTGTCCGTGATGTTGATATTTCCGATGCAATCCTTTGGGGCAATGCCAAAGCAAAAAATGAAATAATAATTTTTAATGATTTTCTTTGTGAATACTGCAAAATAGCAAGTAAAAGATATCGGCAGTTGGTTGGGAAGGATGATCCGAATGTAAAAATTTCGTTCATAAGTTACCCGCTGCATTATCGGAAAAGCAAGTCGTCGCCATCAATGGCCATGAATGTATTTGTGTCCAAAATAATGTTAGCCGCCAGAAACGACAAAGAATTCTGGAGATTTCATGATGTAGTTATTGAGGAATCCCACAGGCTGGACAGTATTGAAACATTCATACTGGCTGAACAATACCTGAATGATTTTAATGCGTTTATGCGTGGTTTTTTTTCACCGGAAAATGACAGCATTTTGGTCAGGAATATTATCTTTGCGTCAAAATACAGCGTTTCAGGAACACCCACGATATATATTAACAACAGGGAGTTCCAACAATGGACAAACATCAAATTACTCAGGTTGATAATTAAAGACAAATCCAAATATAATCCGTAATTAACCACCAAAATGAAAAAGTATTTTAAAGTTGTAGTATTGCCTTCCTTGTTTTTCCTGGTTGTTGGAATTTCTGTTTTAGTTATGACATCAGGCTGTGAAAGAGAATCCGGTTCAAGATGTGATAAGTGTGACAGCGATTATGATTGTGATGATGGATTATCATGCTTCACCTTTAAAACTGCATTGGGCGCAACTTCAAAACGATGTGCTGAATCAGCCGGTGATATTTGTCTGAACCTTTAGTTATACGTATTCAATTATACACTGTTTCCGGTTTTTTTTCTATTCTCAGATAAGACCTGTTATCTGAGAATGAGGTCTTTTGTTATACCCTCTCATATATTTCTGTACTGGGAGCTTCAACACTTGCACATTTTTTCATCATACACCGCTCAAAGTTTTCCACCGGGAAACCGATTACCCGGTTTGTTTCTGATGCTTTGATGATATTTAATTTATAGTACACGAATTCGAAGCGATGATTGAATGTGTTATCCGTTATTACCCACGTCGATGCAATAAATCCATCAACAATTCAAATAAAAAGATTATATTTATATATATGACATTCGTGGTATAACGCATGTAAATATTATCTGAAGAAAGAACCTGTTTGGGCGCATATATACGGAAAATGAATACTTTTTATATATAATAGCATTATTGATATGCATACACGAAAACCAAAAACAATAAGTATTTCATTTTTACAAATTAACTAATACGAAAAAAAATGGCAGTATTAAAAGTAATTGAGATTATGGCATCTTCAGCTAAAAGCTGGGAAGATGCAGCAGGTAATGCTGTTAAAACAGCAGGAAAAACGGTTAAGGAAATACGATCTGTTTACGTGCAGGACATGAGTGCTGTAGTGAAAAAGAACAAAATTACCGAATACCGGGTGAATGTAAAGATTACCTTTGAAGTCATGGGCTAAGCAACAAAAAAGGGCAGATAGATTAATATCTTTCTGCCCTTTTTTTAAGCCAATTTTCGATTAAGAAAATTAATTCAATTTCATTCATTCTTAACTAAGCTTTGCAAGCTTATTTTTTACCTTTGGGTTTGGTCTTGCCACCCCCGGTAAGTTCATCAAACTTATCACCGGCCTTATCTGCAAGGTTTTTTCCTACAACTTTTATTTTTTTTAGTGCATCTTCTGCTTTGTCTTCAGCTTTATCTGCCAGTGATTCAAGCCTGCCCTTCAGACGACTTTTTTCAAAATCATCCATTTTATCTTCAACAAAATCTTCAGCTTTGTTGAAAAGTTTTTTAGCCTTACCTAAAAAACTTTTTTGAGGCTTTTTAGTTACTTTTTTTTTGCAGCAACCTTTTTCTTTGCTGCAGGTTTCTTAGCCTTTTTTGCAGCGGGTTTAGCTTTCTTTGCTGCAGGTTTTTTCTTTGCTGCAGGTTTTTTCTTTGCTACAGCTTTTGTTTTCTTTGCTGCTGGTTTTGCCTTTTTCGAAGCAGCTTTAGCTTTTTTAGCTACAGGTTTACTTTTCTTAATCATTGTAGTTCGTTTTAAAAAAAATTAATTACTATTTAAAAATACAAAAAGGGTTTTATATCTCGCCACATTGTTATTAACACAGGTTAGCAGCAATCGTGTTGTTGGATAATTTTTATTTTATAATAATCATTTTTCGGAATTCCTTGAATTGATCAACTTCAAGAGAATAGAAATAAATTCCCGATGCAAATCCTGTTGCGTTGAAAGCAATGAAATGCTCACCGGCAGCCTGATTTGCGTTTATCAATGTTTGTATTTCCACACCCTTATCGTTATAGATTTTTAATATCACATGAGTATGTTCATTCAATCTGTATCCTATGGTAGTGATTTCAGAAAATGGATTAGGATAATTTTGAAATAAATTAAAAATTGTTGATAAATAATTTGGAGTATTCTTTAAACCGGTTGGATCACATCTTTCGTTAACAAGCAAATAAGGTCGAACGGAAGTGTTCAATATGCTGTTGGTATCTGTCACGGCGACTTCAAGACCCCAGCTGTACAGGGTTGCAAATGTTCCTTCGGTAGACATATCCCACAGATCATTGCAGTTTCCAAACCATGACCAGGCAATATACCCTACCTGATTTTTCTGACATTCCCTGATGATTGTTTTATATGCAATTGAGTTTGCCGGAGTAATATCGTCAGTGCAGCCACCATGCATTTGTGAAAACTCTCCAACAATGAATGGAAGATTCATGTTTACCGATTCAGTTATTTCATCTGCAATATCATTTTCTGTGTATCCATACATTGGAGGCCACCACATATGCACTGAGAACATCAAATTATGATCTGGATCAGCAGTTATAAGATATGGACCTTCCGATTGAAGAATGTTGATATTTTGGCCCCAGTTCGACCCATCAATAATCAGCGGAACATGAATTCCTGCATTCCGCATATCATTTACAGCATTTTCATATCCGGTACGGAAAGAAGTCGTTGAAACGTCTTTTCCACATTCGTTGGCAATATTGATCAGAAGATATTCTTCATGATTCCGGAGGATTTCAGCCACGTCTGCACGGATCCAATAATCGACACAACTTTGCAGTTTGCTCCAGTCTCCTGTAGCATCATGCAATTCAACCATGGGTATCATTTTCATTGCCCTGCAATTCGAAATGGCCAGATCAAGATCAGCAGATGAACCATTGGTTTGCCATACGATCCTTACCACATTGGCTCCTGTTTTTTCAATCTCTTCATACCTGGGAATTCCATCTTTCTCAAACCAGATATTCGGATTTGCGATGCCGCGCAATATGACTCTCTCACCGCACCGGTCATACAAATGACGGCCTGTTACCCTGAAACCCGGGTATTGTTGTGTCATGCCTGTAACGTAACATATCAATAAAATACACAGGCTCGAACACAATTTCCTGAACATATGGTATATCATTGGCTGATGGTGTGAAAAACGAATATACGTATTTATTTCAATTAGGTTTTGGCAGATTGCTGAGAATGCTTAGTTTTTAATAAATGTAAAGCAGGTGAAATGATCATGATGATCAAAGAAGATAATAAAATAAAAACCTGCCGGTATGGAATGGATGTCAATTTGGGAATCGCCATTAATAACTCCATGGCCTGCAATACAACCGCCCGATTCAAAAATATAATATTGTTGGGGTGAATCAAAAGAAGGGATTATCGTAATTTTTTCTGATGCAGGATTAGGCATTACAATATTCTGAGATGAATTAAGGGTCTTCATTTTGATAATAGAAGGTAATTCGATATACGAAGTATCTCCTACTATGTAAATCTTCTCGCTGACAATTCTTCTGAAAAAGCTGCCATAATATGCATTAAGGCCTGCTGAAATGGTAATCACATCAACATTATCGGTGTAATGATACGTTGCCTTATAGGTGGTGTTTTCTTGATTTAACACTGCACTTCCCGCTGAACCATAATCCCATCCAATATGCGTATAAAAAGAAAAATTGAGAACAGAATCGCATTTTAGGGGTCCGTTATTTACCAAACCGTAGGTTGCAGTAATCTGATGATTACCTTTTATTGGCTGAGGCGAAACCTCAATAGAAATTGCTGGCAGTATAATACCTACATTGGAAGCAAGTAAATGAATTGTCTCATGTTTCATTACTTGTCCTATGGTATTGTAAAAAGTAAATTTCAGTTGCATATCCTCAGTTGATTTCAGATCTAATTCAAGTGTATCCTGAAAATAGTTTTCCTTAAAAACAGCATCCAGTTTCACTTCGTCATTGATACTTACACGCAATGCTGACAAGGTATCACTGGCAAATATTTCAACCGGGATTTTGCTCCCATAGATTTCATGATTCTTGGGTGATACAATTACAGCACGATTATAGATCTTTAAAGAGTCCCAGACAGGTCGAACCGTCCCGTATTTATCATTCAGATTGTCGTAATTCACCAATCCAAACCATTCCTCGGCAGCATCGTTGTGTGTAAATTCATCTCCGGCCTTCCACCATCCGTCAGAATAATTGAACACACAGGAACCACTGGCCCCTCCATCAATCAAAGAGCGATACATGTATAAAATACCTGCAGTTTGTTCTTCCAGTGTATTACCACCATAACCCCAACTTCCTTCACCGGACGGGGAAACAGAAAGCCCGTATTCTGTGACAACAAGCGGATGTCCGTCGTTACGCAAATGGTTAATAAAATGTACGTAAGCCGGATACTGGTATGAATAATTAACGGTTGAAGGATTGTACGGGTAAATATTTTGAGCTGTAAAATCAAAAATTTCCGGATCAATAAAATCACCCACACATGTATTGGCAAAAGAAACAGGTATTCCCGGATGCAATTCATGGATTAGTTTTTTTATATTCATCCAGAGTGAATAGGCATGTTGAAACCCAACATTGAAGATATGATCAGGCATGGGTTCATTCATTATCAGGTAACCGATAATATTGCTGTAGTTTTTTGAATAATCCAGCACATCTCTCACCAATTGCATCGATGCATTCAAAAACAAAGGATCCGAAAAAATTCCTGCCGGATCAATCCAGATGCCCATGATTATTTTAAGATCGAATTCCTGTACCACTTTTAACTCTTGATCCGTAAATGCATTCCAGGTACGTATTGTGTTAAATCCTCCGTCTGCTATACGCAACAAGTCATTCCTGAGAATATCTTCATGAAAAGGGCGGTTCCATGGCAGCATTCCCGGATAGGCACCCACTTCATATCCAATGCCCTTGATAAAAAACTTTTGATCATTAATATAATAAAACCCTTCTCTCAGCTCAATTTGAGTAACCTGCCCTGAAACAGGAATATTATTCATGACAAGCGAATTAAGAAGAAACAGCCCGCCTATTATCTGTCCTTTCGTAAATTTTTTCATATAAAAAATTATGATAATGCTGGCTTAAAGCCAATCAGTAAAATATCATCAACCTGTTCGTTATCGCCCTTCCATTCATAGAAAGTCTTTTCAATCAATTGTTGCTGCAAATTAAAAGGATTCTTATGAACCGAAAGCAACAATTCCTGCAATTGCACACTTTTAAATTTCTTATTGTCAGGACCTCCAAACTGGTCAGCCAGGCCATCGGAGAAAATATAGAAAGCATCATTTTTCCCAATTGAAAGTGTATGATTAGTGAAAGGAATATGTGAATTTGCGTGTATCCCGATCGGCATCCTGTCTCCCTTAATAACCTTGATTTCATTATCGTGTATAATGTACAAAGGATTGTTGGCACCGGCAAAATGCATGATAGCTGAGTTCGTTTCAAGAATGCATAAAGCAATATCCATACCGTCCTGAGCTTCACCTGTTTCTCCTTTCTGTCGCAAGGCTTTGATAACATTTTTTCGTAATTCGTTGAGAACAGAGGCTGCATCAGAAAGTTGTTTTCTGGTTGCAATTTCATTCAGGAAAGTACATCCCAACATGCTCATAAAGGCTCCCGGTACACCATGTCCTGTGCAGTCGGTGGCGGCAACAATAACCTGATGATCTTTACGCATTCCCCAGTAAAAGTCACCGCTGACTATGTTAAGGGGTTTAAACAGAATAAAACAGTCCGTAAAGAGCTGATGCATCTCTTCCATCGGAGGCAGAACCGATCCCTGGATACGGCTGGCATATAATATACTGTCCGTTATTGCAATATTTTTATTCTCAATGATTTTTTTCTGATTTATGATCTGTTCTGTCTGCGTTAATATTTCTTCATTTTTTTGCTCAAGAGACCTGTTTTTTTCTTCTATTTCCTGTTTCTGAAAGGCAAGAATTACATTTTTCTTTCTTGTAATCAACAAACCGATAAGTACCAACAATCCAATCATCCCGATCAGGATTGACATATAGATAGCCCTTTTCCTTGCCTCGTTCTGCTTCTCCTTTTCGAGTTGCAGCAATGTTATTTCTTTTTCCTGTTGTTTTTTTTCAGCTTCCTTTTGCCGGAGTTGCAAATCCTTTATTGCTTTATCCTGTTCCAGCGATCGTAACTCCTTATTGCGCAGTTCTGCTTCATGTTGCTGCTTCGCAATTTTCAGAGATTGCAGAATTCGTTCTTTTTCTGAAGATTCAAGTTCTCTTTCTTTGCGCAACAAAACAAGCTCTTTCTCCTTTTTTTCAGTTTCGAGTTTCATACGTCTGATTTCCATTTCACGGATTTCTTCATCAGCCAGCCTCAGACGTAATTCCTTCTCTGTTTTCTCCAGAACAAGATTCTCCTGTAAGCGCTTTTGTTCAGCTATCTTTTTTTCTCTCTCAAGGGAATCTTTTAATGACAGATGCATTTCATAGTATTCAAGCGCTTTGATAAAATCATTGCCTGCTTTAAGTATTTGAGAATAGATTAAAAAACAGGATTGAAGCAATTCCCTGTTGTTGCATTGGTACGATGAGTTAATCGATTTTCTGCTATAGAGTTCAGCATTATAATAATCGCCTTTGTAATAGTATGTAATGGCAATGATGTTTTCAATCTCTGCCATCAAAGGATGCGGATCAGGTATGTAACGAACAATTTCGTGAGCACGATGCAAATGGTTCAGTGCATTATCGAGATCATTATTATTCTGGTAACAAATCCCAATATTGATCAACATATCTACCTGTTCTTTGCGATTACCTTTTAACTGACCGGAAATCGATAATGCCTCTTGGAATGCATTTATTGCTTCATCATAATGTTGCAGGTGAACATGATCAAAAGCAACGTTGTTGAGAGCTATGAACATTCCGGCCTGGTCTTCAAGTAAGGTGTAAACAGTAAGTATTTCCTTGTCATAAAAAAGTGAGAGATTGTAATCATTCATACTGCCGGAAGAACGTGTCAGATGTGAAAGCAAATCCAGACGCTTTACATATGCATCATCTGGCAATAATGAAAGCAAATGCTTGAAAACATCTATCGATTTGCCATAATTCATCAGGTTATGATAACAGATCCCGGTCTTTTTTAGTATCGCATAAGTATCTTCCTCTTTAGCCAGAGATATGGCTTGCTGGTAGTATTCCAGGGCTTTTGACCAGGCATTCAGGCTATAAAAGTAATCACCAACCTGCTGATAAACCAATAAAAGTTTCTTTTTATCGTGCATCTTTTCATAAGCACTGACAGCATGAATGAAATATTTCAGTGCATTCTCCTCGGATTGCTTTTTAACGTATATGTTTGCTATCAGGAGCAGGTTGTCAGCAATAAGTACAACCTCATTTCTCTGACTTGCTTTCTGCCGCGATTCTTCAGCAAAAGATAATGCTTCATCCAGGTTGTTACAGTCAAATGCTGAATGCGCATGCTGATTCAAAAAGATTGCATGAATGGAATCATTGGGAATATGCTGACTAACAGCAGCGGATGATTGCAAAAAAAACAGTATCCAAACAATAGATTTCATCAATGTCCTAGTTGAGTGTATAGGTCAAACCAAAACGGATATTTCGGCCGGGTTGCGGAATACTGATCATATCTCGTTCGGATCGGATGATGTTGGGTGTAGCATACTTTTCGTTAAAGATATTATACACCTTTATGAAAGCCTTCAGATTTGTTCCGATGTTATAGTCAACCATAAAATCGAGGGTGTAATACCCGGTTACGCTCTCAAACCAGTCCGTTTGAGTGAATAACTGCATCCATTCCGTCTTCCATTCCGTCATCCAGGTATTGTCAAATTGTAGGTACATATTTCTTATGGGTGATGCTGTAATCCTGCATTGACCATAATGCGTCGGTGTAAAATTAAAAACATCAAATACTTCATCAATGGCTGAAAAATTCTTTCTTTTAACCTCATTAAACGTGAGACTTGCAGAGGCGCTCAGTTTTATTGAAGGAATAATGTCATTCCAGTTAAGGTTAATCTGTGCCCCGTACAAAACGCTTTTTGCATACTGATCATTCAATTTTGTACTGACGGAATCGGTACATGAAAAAGGTAAGGTATCCGGACAGGGAATGAATGCGTTGAAGTTTATCAGATTCGTCACTGAATTATAATAGACTGCAAGTTCAACTTGAATTCGCTTAAATAGTCTGCGTGAGATACTAAATTCAAATGCATTAAACCTTTCAGATTTTAAATTAGGATTAGGAATAACCAGATACATAATACTGTCGGGAATGGTTGCTGTTGGATATGCCAGCGATTCATAGGCAACAGATGCCGGAGGTACCTTTGTTGCAGTGCCTGCAGATGCTCGCACAGATGTTTTTGGAAAACAATACATAAGTGCGATTCTCGGATTCAGGTTATCGCCATACAAACTGTTATAATCATAGCGCACACCCAGCATAAGTCTTAATCTTCGATAAATCCAGTAGGCTTGTGCGAAAGCAGAAAAATTTTGAAACGTAAGGGTGTGATAGCCAAAATTTTTCATAAGACTATCGGTTGGGAAACTTGTATTGCCGAATGGTTTATAAGTATTCCTGGCAAAAGGATCAGACAGTATATTCGTTTTGGGTAGATTACTGGATGCCTGATAGGAAATACCCCCGAGTATTTCAAGATTTAACACAGGTGTATAGGTAAGTATTTCTTCGACCAGGATATCGTCTGAGGCTGCATATAAATAAACGGTCTTGATACCGGGAATAAAAGTTGGTGATTGACTTGAATTGTTATCCATCCGGTAAGCCAGATATGAAAGATTACTGGCGCTGGACAGTTTGTTGCCAAGAGTCAGCGTATAACCCAGTGTTGATCGTTGAATCCTTTCACCCCAGTATGCTAAAGGATCATTATACCGGTAAAAGAAAGATGAATTACCTATGGAACTGTGGGTTCTTCTGTACATATTGTTGTACGACAAACTAATACCACGGAATTTAAGGTTGATGCCTATCATATAATCACCCGTTGAAAGTTCTGCTGAAGTATCTGTATATGTAAGATTACCGGTATAATTTACCGGATAATTGGCTGACATGAAATCAGCAGATTGTATATTGTTCTCTCTCAGTATATCTTCATTAATATCAATGGGTTTATAATACTGCTCACCAATAAGAAATTCCTTTCCCTTACGCTGGTAATATTCCAGTGGATTGTAATATTCCTGTAGCGAATGTTTTATGTTTATATTGTTAAAATCGGTTTTGCTTCCATAAAAACTGTATTGCAGCAGGTTTCTATTTTTACCAGCCTTTCCCCCTATCATATAATTCATAGATGAATATTCATTCTGTCCGAAGAGAATATCAGCACGTGCAAAAGTTCCTTTTTCTGCCTCTTTGGTAATTATATTGATTACGCCCGAGGCAGCATCAGCGCCATAAATTGAAGCAGCGGGACCGTAAACGATCTCTATGCGTTCAGCCTGACGAACAGGCAATTGACCTCCAATAGGCATGCCGCCAACAACGGATGGTTTAACAGGCATTCCATCCAGCAAGATTTTCGTATAGTAATTTCCAGCCAGGTTACGCAAAAGAAATATCTCCCCTAACTCACCGTTACCGGGTTGCGAAACCCTGATACCGGGTAGTGATTTTAAAAGGTCTGCAAGCGTAACATAATGATTATTAATTATCTCTTCATGTGTTATCACATAAATAGTGAAGGGAAGGTCTTCAATGTTTTTAGTACTACGGCTGGCTGCAATAACCTTGGTTTTAAAGGAATCAATATGAAAAACCAGATCATCCGGGCCCATTAGTTTCTGTGAAACAAGAACAGAATCATGTTGTGCTTGCAGGTTGAAAACTCCCACTGCTAAAACAATAAGAACAACTGCTATATTAAACAGGTATTTCATTGCAACAGGCATCTTGATATCCTTTTTCATCTCCATAACAATACACCAAGATACCAAAAAAGCCTCAAATATTGATTAAGCTTTTTTAACTTACCAACAAGGCTAATGGATATGCTTAAATAACCAGCGGCCCATGTTTTTATGGTCGAAAAAACAGAAATATTTTTTATTATAAAAAATTTATTTTCAGATAAATACAATGCTAATTTTGAAGTTAATATTCAAGCTTAGGAGGCATCTTTCAGCATTGAAACAATCATCAAAGAAAGTGAATTCTTAAATCCGGTTTTTGCCTCTAAAATACATGTGTTCATAATTACCGAAACCTTCGTGTGTTTCGCCCTTTAAATGAATTTTTACTTTAGCAGACAATCCATGGTATGCCGGTTGTGTAATGCAATTTTTAATGATCCATTTTGCAGGTTGTGATACCTCCTCCAGCAAATCCTTTCTTTCAAGTATTTTTGAAGCCATTAACAGGATTTCGCCTTTTAGGCCTTGGTGGTTAATGTTGGCTGTTATCCTGAACGGGAGCATTGTTTTCAATTGCTCATCTTTCCTGTAATCCTGATAAGAAAAGACAGCAATATTATTTGAACTGTGGATTATTTGGTTGTGATCTGCGATTAGCATTGATCCTAAACGGACAGATTTACAGAACAGTTCCATGAAAACACATGTATATCTGTTTGCATAGGCCTTACCCCACAACCATTTGCCTATTGCATCATCCATAAAATATTTATTCCTGACCTCTACGATCCATGCATTATGATCATGATAGCCAATTGCATCAACAACCTTGTTTACGTTGCCATTAACTGTATATTCACCGTTGACGGTTGCCCTGGGTGTTGGTACGATCCAATAAAACGAACCCTTTTTACCAGCACGGCGAAAGTTAACACATTTTCCCAATGGTTTCCACCCGGAGATAATGCCATTAAAAGTAAGTGTTCCATTGAATTCATCGGTGTCAATTTTGATATGATATCGAAATAAGCCTAATTCGCTGTTTGTTGTCTCACATTTAAGCACAAATTCGTTTTTTACGGACAGTTCGCAACTGTCTTTTGACAAATAAATATCATTCCAGGTATATGACCTTGTTAAGGCATAATGTTTTTGACCCGTATTGACAGAAACCGCAAGTTGAGGGAATAATTTTCTTCGTAAGGGATCCGTACCCATGTGTAATACGATTTTCAGTAATATGGAACGAGCTGGTTCACAAATATCAAAATACCACCACTCAAAATTTCCGGGTTCCGGATTGCTCATCAGGATGCCGTCGTCTGCATCGCTGACTTTAAGGATAGAATCATCTTCGGTTGAGTCAGTTTCATCAACAAGACCATTTTCATAAACAATGCCATAGTGAGTGTATTCAGTCATGAACAGGAAATGAATCAAACAGAAAGAAACAATATTTAAAATAATTATTAAAGATAATGATATTGCTTTTTTTTAACCAGAAAAGAGTAACTTAATTCCTTAATTAGTATTATGAAACCAAAACTTTATATAGAAAATATTGTATTGATTATCTGTTTTTTGTTTTCATTCACTTCATGTAAAAAGATAGATGAATATAACAAAGAACCAGATGTTGAATATCTTCGAGACGGTATTGCAACTTCAGTTGCAGTTGGATATTGTGCTTCCGTTGCCATGAGTGCTTTTCGTGGGAATCCCTTGCCTTCTAACATGCTATTCACAAAAGGGAACTGTAATGAATTTCATTGTTCAGGTCTGATTATAATCAATACAAGCACACAACATCCTCTGCCGTTTAATAAAAATGTTGGTCAGATAATTATTGGTGGACTATGGGATCAGGGCAACAGTGGAATAATATCTGTTGTTTTGGTTGATATTAGTTTGCTAAGGGGTGAATCAATTCTGTATGGAATATACACTGTCCCGGTGATTCTACAGGATGATGGATCCCTGCTGACATTGTTTGCCCGTGAGGATATTATCATAGGTGAGGGATCGGATACTATTCTCTCATTGAGTTTTACAAAACCCCAGTTCGATCTTGAAATAGAGCGCCTGAATACAGAAAAACCTGAAGATTTATATGTTGCCGTAAAGCAAAATGTTTGGTTTGTCACTGTGAATCAGAACCATACTTTTTCGGAATTTTTGGATGATGGCATTACCATTAATGGAGGCGGTCAGATGGCAGAGGCCACTGACAATACAGCAGGAATAATCTATCATGCAGTAATTGAAACATACCTGAATTATTTGGCATGTGATAAAAATCCATTGGATGGCCAGGCACTGATTCAATATATCGTGGCAGGTGACCAATTGGATTTTAAAACGCTGGTATTGGATTTCGTCGATGAATGTGATGGAAAGGCCAAAGTAATAGCCGCAACAGGCAAATACATAAAATGGAACGGCCGTAAAATTCCTTTATATTTAAACTAATGGATTAAATATAAATATTTTATATCTTGTATAACAAATAGTTATAAATGTAAATCATTCTATTTATACGCTTCTATATGAACATTTTTTACAGCCCGGCCGGAAGGATCGATCATCTTTTGAAATTCTTCATCCCAGGCCAATGCTTCAGCAGTGCTGCAGGCAACTGATGGCACTGAAGGAACACAGGCAGCAGCGGCATCCGAAGGAAAGTGTTCTGAAAAAATAGAACGGTAATAATACTCTTCTTTTGACATGGGTGTGTTAATGGGGAAACGGTATTTAGCATTAACCAGTTGTTCATCAGACACTTCACGGGCCGTTAGTTCTTTCAGTGTATTAATCCAGTTGTATCCGACGCCATCTGAGAATTGTTCTTTCTGACGCCAGGCAATACTCTCCGGCAGTATGTCTTCAAAAGCTTTCCGAACGATCCATTTTTCAATACGCCCTTCTCTTGGCCTTTTATCTTCAGGATTAAGGCGCATGGCTACATCCAGAAACTCCTTGTCAAGAAAAGGCACACGACCTTCTACTCCCCATGCTGCCAGCGATTTATTAGCACGAAGGCAGTCATACAAATGAAGTTTTTCAAGTTTGCGAAGTGTTTCTTCATGAAAGGCTTTTGCATCGGGTGCTTTATGAAAATAGAGGTAGCCTCCGAAGATTTCATCAGCACCTTCACCCGTAAGCACCATTTTAATACCCATAGATTTGATTACACGAGCGATCATATACATTGGGGTGGAAGCACGAACCGTTGTTACATCATACGTCTCAATGTGATATATAACGTCACGAAGGGCGTCGAGACCTTCCTGTACGGTAAAATGCACCTCATGATGTATGGTGCCAATATGTTCGGCTGCTTTACGGGCAGCATCCAGGTCAGGAGATCCTTTCAGTCCGATGGCAAAAGAATGCAGGCTGGGCCACCAGGCATCCTCCAGGTCGTTTGATTCAATACGCCGTGCAGCAAATTTTTTGGCTACAGCGGAGATTACCGTTGAATCAAGGCCACCTGAAAGCAATACACCGTATGGGACATCTGACATTAACTGCCGGTGTACAGCATCCTCCATTGCACGTCGTATTTGTTCAATAGTGCTTACATTATCCTTCACCGATTGAAAGTCCATCCAGTCGCGGTTATACCAGCGTTTAAGCTCCCCTTCATCACTGGATAAATAATGGCCGGGAGGAAATTCCTGTATTTTGGGGCAAATGCCTTCCAAAGCCTTTAATTCTGATGCCACATAGAAATTGCCATGTTTGTCCCAGCCTGTGAATAAAGGTATAATTCCTATATGATCACGGGCAATCAGGTATCGGTTTTTTTCTTTATCGAAAAGTGCAAAGGCAAAAATACCATTGAGTTCTTCCAGAAATGTGGCTCCTTTTTCACGATATAAAGGCAAAATCACTTCGCAATCCGAATGGGTCACAAATTCATAACTTTGTTTATAGCGATTTCGAATTGGCTGATGATTGTATATTTCTCCGTTAACTGCCAGGATAAGGTTTCCATCTTTGCTGAAAAATGGCTGTTTTCCTGACTGAGGATCGACAATGGCAAGACGCTCATGAGCCAGAATTGCATGGTCATGAACATAGATTCCCGACCAGTCCGGTCCCCTGTGACGTAATTTTCTGGCCATCCCAAGTACCTGTGAACGCAAATCATTTGCATTGACTTTTAAATCAAATACACCTATTATTCCACACATAGAATTATCTGAAAATTAGTATTGCAACTATTATACTTCTGATTCATCAATTAAAATTCAAATATAGTTTTATTTTTTTTAATATTGCAATATTTCGTAAGTATACTATAATTTTTTGGGGGTTATATTATAATATTTACCAATTGTTTTTATTTATACCCATATAATTTTATATTGTAAGTAGTAATATTTGAATATTATTATATGATAAGGAATGCTTTACGGGTATAAAAACCGTATAACAAATTCGATTAATTCTGTTCTATGATTTCAGGTAGATGAAATAATTCAACAAAAAGGATTATCGATAATATCCCTGCTGTTAGATGTTGAATGATTACCTCAGATTAAGATTTTAACTGGATCTCCGGATTGCAAATGACGTTGATGCTTTTGGGTATAATATTAAATTCTATGGGGGAATGACCTAATGATTCACCATCGGCTTCAACATGTATGAGGGGATCGGAATCAATCAATATACGCTTGCCTGTATACCCTTCAATTTTGGGATGATCATAAATGGAACCATCATACAGCATTTTAAGACTTATGATAACATCCGCTTTACGGATTTTATTAATTATGGTAATATCAAAAAGTCCGTCATCCGTAATGGCATTGGGAGTCTGCATCATCCCACCCCCTGAGTATTTACCAATGCCAAGGCTGATGGTAAAGACTTTATTTCGTATGATGGTGCCATCGATAATTACTTCTACCTGTGTATCCTTGTAGGCAATCAGACTTCGCAACAGATTCCATAAATATAAAGCCTTCCCGCTTCTTCCCTTTTCTTTCTGAAGGTTAGCTCGCTTTACCACCACAGCATCAAAGCCGAGACCGGCAATGTTCAGAAAATACCGGTTCTCTTTTTTTACACCGTGATAATAATTTACATTACCGGTATCCTGGAGATGAATCCTCCCGGTTTTAATAATCTTAATTGCAGCTTCATAATCATGCGGTATTCCGAATAATCTGCCCCAATCGTTACCGGTTCCCACAGTGATGATGGCAAGCGTAATATCGGTTGTCGGGCATGTCTTCTGTATGAAACAACCATTCACTACCTCATTCATGGTACCGTCACCGCCAACTACGATGATTTTGCGATATCCCTTTTCAATGGCATCAATCGTAATATTGATGGCATGGTGCCTGGCCCTGGTGAAATAAACCTGAGACAATAATCCATATAATTTCAAAAGAGCTTCTATTTTTCCCCAGTCTTTGCAGCCTTTTCCACGACCGGCATTCGGATTAACGATAACAAGCCATTGAGATTGAATTTCTGAAATTTCCATTTATTTTTAATACCTCATGTCAAGCAAATATCCAAATAAAACGTGATAACCCAAAGAGACATGCAATTTAAATCGATTTTTCTATATTTGGCTCACAAATCTGATTATGGCAAGGTCCTTTCATACACTGTTGTATTATTTATATCAGCCTTACAAATGGCTTTTCTTAATACCTTTTATATTCCTGAACACATTTTTTTTTGGTGTGGCGGCAGTAGTGTTATCCTCACTTGTGAGTCAACGAATTGGAAGCTATTTCGGAGGAGTTATCTGGTCGAGGGTTAATGCCTTTTTTACACCTATGTTTGTCACTGTGACAGGTCGGAAGAATGTCTGTAAACATACTTCTTACGTTATCATTTCCAATCATCAAAGCATCTATGATATATTTCTAATATATGGCTGGCTCGGGATCGATATTAAATGGATCATGAAGAAAGAAGCCCGAAAAATACCAGGTGTGGGTTTTGGCAGCAGAAAGGTCGGCCATATTTTTCTCGACCGTTCAAACAGTCGTGTGGCTATGGAAAGCCTGAATGAAGCAAAAAAAAGACTGGTAAATGGAATCTCGGTTGTTTTCTTTCCTGAAGGTACCCGAAGTATTACAGGGGAACTAGGTGTTTTCAAACGAGGTGCTTTCAAAATAGCCATAGATCTTGGTTTACCCCTTCTTCCGATTACGGTTACCGGAACCAAAGAAATACTTCCTGCCGGAACACTCAATATTTTTCCAGGAAAAGCCAAAATGATAATTCATCCGTCAATTGACATCAAAAAATATAACGAGAATAATATCCTGGAGCTGATCAATCATGCTAGAGAAATAATCGGCAGTTCATTGCCGTATGAACCGAAACCATGAATGGTCCCTTGATTCTTATTGTGTCCGCCTGCTGATAACGCATGATGCATTAAATCAGGATTTTACATGTGATCAAAATATTCTCCGATTTCATTCTACCCGGCCGTATATTTCGTACCTTTGCATATAATTTGTATCATTTATCAGTTCATATAAAATAACCTACATGAAAACAAGGATATTACTGGCTGTTCTTCTGATGATTGATATTTCGTGTAAACCTCAACATAATAAAATCATAACCATGCAGGAATCAAACCAGGAATTGATTACCCGGGAACCTGTTGTGGCCGGGCAATTTTATCCGGGGAAAGCTGATGAACTCCGGTCCGAGCTGAACAAGCTCTTTGCCAGTGCAACAAAACGAATAACCGATAAGAATGTACTGGCCGTCATTGCACCCCACGCCGGATATGTATTCTCAGGAGAGGTTGCAGCTTCAAGTTTTAATCAATTGGATAACAATAAGAAATATAAGACTATCTTTGTTATTGGTTCAAGTCATAGAACAACATTTGATGGTGCTTCCATTTATAACAAGGGAAATTACAAAACACCCCTGGGAGTTGTTCCGGTAGATATTGAACTTGCCAATCAATTGATTAACGAGCATAGATGTTTTAACGCACGTACGGATGCTCATTTGTATGAACACAGCCTCGAGGTAGAAATCCCCTTTCTTCAATACCGGTTAAAAAATGAATTTGTTATCGTTCCTATTGTAATTGCAACACAATACCGTGAAACCTGCAAGAAAATTGCCGATGCATTGCGACCTTACTTTACCCCTGAGAATTTATTTGTCATCAGCACTGATTTTTCGCACTATCCCACTTATGAAGACGCAGTTAAAGTCGATAAGGCAACCGCTGATGCAATTCTCACCAACCGTCCACAGGAACTGATAAAAACCCTTGATGCCAATGAATATAAGCGGATAGAAAACCTTGCAACAAGCCTTTGTGGCTGGACATCGGTATTAACGCTCATGTATATTACAGAAAAAATGGAAGGTATACAATATATACCGGTAACCTATAAAAATTCCGGTGATGCCAAAGGGTATGGTGATAAATCAAGAGTAGTGGGATACTATTCCATTGCTGTTACAGGTGAATCTATAATCCATGCATCGGATCAGGCAAGTGAGGTAACTTTCTCGTTGGAAGAAAAAAAAGAATTGCTTTCCCTGGCACGAAAAACTATTGAAATATATATTACTTCCGGGGAATCCTATAAACCAGAAACAGGTGACTATTCAGCCATGCTTCTAGCACCTTCCGGTGCATTTGTCACCTTGCATAAAAACGGCAAACTCAGGGGTTGCATTGGTCGTTTTGATGCAACCCTGCCTCTGTATAAAGTCGTTCAGGAGATGGCTATTGCCTCAGCTACAAAGGATTCGAGGTTTTCTCCGGTAACAACAACCGAGTTGCCCGATCTGGATATCGAGATATCTGTCCTTACTCCGCTTCGTAAAATTCAATCGGTTGATGAAATTATCCTGGGCAAACACGGTATTTATATCAAGAAGGGATATCACTCCGGTACTTTCCTTCCCCAGGTAGCAAAGGATACAAAATGGACGAAAGAAGAATTTCTGGGGCATTGTGCACAGGATAAGGCAGGAATCGGCTGGGATGGATGGAAAGATGCGGAGCTGTTTACCTATGAGGCTATCATTTTCGGGGAGCAGAACCTGGGAGAATAGTTTATTTATAAAAGACCGCCTTCTATAAAGAAGACGGTCTTTTGCCGGTTAGTTACACGATACTTACCTTTATAAGTTACCATACACCGATAAGGGATTTCCCACTATTATTCGCATGAGAACGGTAGAAATAACAAAGTAGATAACTACCAGCACCACCAGGCTAACCACAAAATAAGTTGTTACCTTATCATCAGGGGTTTTCATTAAGGGTTTAAAGCCCAGGTATAGTATATACAACGAATATAATCCAGCTAACAGCATTATTGGACTCAGTGACGGAAAAATCATTACAACACCGGCCACCATCATCGGTGTGTAGGAATAAACCACCAGCTGAAAAGCTTTCCGGAAATCTTTCGTTGAGCCAAAGGAAGGAGCCAGGATATCAATGACCCAGGCCGTCAACAAGGCACCAACAACGTAAGTTATCAGGTACAAAATTCCATATTTCAAACCAAATCCTAAGGAATGAAATTTGAAAAAGAATCCGTATCCGATTAAACTGGCAATTGCAGGTATCAGGGCAAGGGGGAAAAGATACATGGTTATCAGCCCCTGAACACTGGTACTTTCCTGTTCAATTACCACCCATTCTTCTTTTGGTTTGAGAATGATCTTTTTTGCTCTTTCAATGATATTCATGTTTTCTGTATTTAAGGTTTTATAATCTAAATTATTCCTTTTTTAAATATTAATCTAACCTGCCCTATTCATAAGAACACAGATTATTCTATGCTAAAGCAGGTTAGCCCGATTTAGTTACACTTAGTTTTCGAAGAAAAGTTAGTGTAATTTAATCGTAATTTGTTCATTAAAAGAAATTCATATATTATACAGGCTAAAGTTACTAAAGTTTACAACAAGGCCAAAAAATGTAGAATTTGAAATGGCTGAAATTATCTTCCTAATATACCTGAACCGATTCTTGAATACGCCCTGGCAGAATAGAATTCATTGAAGGTACTGTCTGGTTGCGTATACAGGTATACTCCCAGCCCACATTCCAGGGCAAGCGGATTGATCATTTTTTCGCACTCAGTAACCAATGATGATCCCTTCGGACAGTGAAAACCGTTTCATTGTTTGAAAATATTTGATTTTATTTGTCATCGTCTATTTGAAAATGCGATGTCATTGGCCTGGAAACACCATTGGTCATTTGTCTGCCAAGCCTACGTTGATTCAAGTATGCCGAAACAGCCAAAAGAGCAATTATGCCCAGGGTGTAATATACAAATGCAGGTACCGGCAAAGGATCTCCTGCAGCATAGGAGTGAAGGCCCGAAAGGTAATAGTTGACTCCGAAGTAGGTCATAATAACCGAACTGAATCCCAGCAATGCTGCCAGGTTAAAACACCAGAGGCCTTTCAGTCCAGGGACCAGTCTTATATGAACAATAAAAGCATATACCAGAATGGTTGCCAGTGCCCAGGTTTCTTTTGGATCCCATCCCCAGTACCTTCCCCATGATTGATTTGCCCAGACACCACCCAGAAATGTGCCGATTGCCAGCAAATACAAACCAATAATAAGTGTCATTTCAATGATGCGGGATAATTCTTCTATAGACAATTGAATATATTGAAAGCGTTGTCTGTTTTGAAAAACCATCAGCCAAAGGTTAATGAAAGCCATGAATGTTCCCAGTGCAAGAAAACCATAACTAACCGTGATGGTCGCTACATGCAAAACCAGCCAATAGGATT
The DNA here is from genome assembly GCA_016928305.1 of Bacteroidales bacterium. Taxonomy (GTDB): domain Bacteria; phylum Bacteroidota; class Bacteroidia; order Bacteroidales; family UBA10428; genus UBA5072. Next base: position 54,818 of record JAFGKY010000013.1, on the reverse strand, counting down.
TTAAAACAGGAACAAGATTGGTGATTTGAGGATCCATCCAGCTTAGGTGAGCGGTATGCAGAATCAGACAGGCTAAAACCGATGTAACACTCAATGCAATACCTGAGCGGAAAGCAAATATTATGCCTGCCATCACGGACGCCCAGGCAATGAAAACCAGAACTTCGTATCCATTGCTCCAAGGAGCATGTCCGGAAACATACCAGCGAAATACAAGACCCGCTGTATGTAATGTAAATAATATCAGAATAAATGAAATGGCAATCACAATCGGGATCCGGCTTCTGATCCTTGAGTAAAACAAACAAACGAGCTGATATATTAGAAGAACAGATCCGACCAATCCGTAGGCAAAAGCAATTCTTTCGAAAACATTGTATCGGTTCAGGTATAATTCGGCATTTATTCTCCTTTGCGGAGGAATAATGGATGATCCGTATTCCCGCTGATAATTTGCCATTGCGGTTAAATACCTGTCTGCTTCTTTCCAGTTCCCTGATAACAGACTTTTCCTGCAAGCAGTAACATAATTGGGGAAAAGGTCCTGCACAAGTACAGATCCGGTAGAATCAAAATGCGAGTTAATGTAAGAAGGTGCATACCAGGATAAGGTGCTGTCACCGCGTTTTGGAAAGATACGGAGAAGGTCTCCTGTAAAAACAAGGTACATGATATTAATCCGTTCATCAAGCCGTATGATTTCATTATCGAATTTGCTCCTGTAAGCCGGCTTTTTTCGGTAAGCATTTTCAACATAAGGCTGCAATAAATAGCCAGAACCATTGAAAAAGGAAGAAAAAGAGAGATAATTGTCAATGTTTCCTGAAATCTCCTTTATCAGTGGACGTCTTGTTCGTATTATAGGTTCATGCTGCCAGACATCAGGTTCAATTATCATACCCAGTATTACCTGGTCAGCACTCATTCCCCTGTATTTATCCTTCCGGTAAAACTTTCGTAAAACCTGTGAACTCATTGTATTAACGGGCTCAATCCGGCCTCCGACATCCTGGATTAATAACTTTCCAAACTCCGTAGCATGTGTCCCATCCACTGGTTTAAGTTGTTTTTCATGTTGCTTTTGTGCAGGACTGGTAAGTGAAATCAATGTAAACAAAGTCAGCAGTGAAAGCATTTTTTTTAGCCGGCTAATAGCAACGGTTTCTCTTGCAAGACGCCGAAACCGGCTGTTCCTGTTAATCAGGCTAATGACCATGCCCAGTGTCATTAACAGGTAACCGGCATAAGTAACAAGTGTACCTGCAATATCATGATTCACTGATAAAACCGTGCCTTTTTCATCGTTATCATAGGAAGATTGATAAAACCGGTATCCTTTGTAACGGAGAACATTATTCATGTATATTTTTTTGCATTCATTCATTCCGTTGATGCTGTCCTGCACAATGACCTTGCTTTCGTACCAGGAAGGACTTTTGGATCCGGGATATCGTTCAATGTGAAAATCCTTCAGGTATAATCTGAAAGGAAGTTTTATCTTCCCGGGACCAAAAGAAATCCGGAATTTCTCATCTCCGATAGCAACAGCACTATGACCAGTAAATCCATCAGTATCTTTCCATACCAGCACCTCTCTCCGGGCTGTATCCTTCTCTATGCGGATCAACAATGCATCTCTTCCGTTAGAGTTGTTTTGATGCTGATCCATAGCAGCAATTATCCTTCCTTTTGGGTAATAATTTGTAAGCACAACCGCATGTCCTCCGAAATAATACAATTGCCGTGTCTCAAATGCATGAATGCTGTCAGCCGGTAACCGCTGTCCGGTGTGATCGGTCATGGATATTTGTTCCACTTCAAAATCAGATGTAAAGTATAACCTGTCCTCCTTTTGAAAAAGGTGTATATCAGCCTTATGAATATCCTCTTCTTCAAAAGCAAAAACAAGTTTTCCTACCCTTTGGATTTCGCTCCTTTGAAGGATAATTTTATCACGTGTTTCTCCATCCGACACGACCAGTTCAGCCATTGGCGCTCCCCCCGGAAAGGAAACTGGCCGTTGCACAGCATCAGACAGGTATTGCAATATCCATATCATTATTTTCTGTTGTTCAAAGTTCATTTTGATAAAATGCTTTTTCTTACCATAAGTACGATGGGTAATTGCTTTTGAAACAGTAACCGACCTGCCTTCATCCATTACAGAGAGTGTAAGTCTATCCTTATCGCAGAAAAACCAATCTGCAGCCTCCCCTTCTCTTATCATCATTGAACCTTCGGAACCTGTAAACCGGGTTATACCGGCTCCGACAATAATCACAACAAAGCCGATATGAAAAACAAATACAGTAAATTTTTTTCTCTGATAAAGTTTGTGCTTAATAATGGAGACAATTAGACTCATGCAGACAAATAACAGAAGAAGGTAGAACCAGGCGGCATCATATATAAGAGCTCGCGCAGTGGCAGTACCTAAATTGTATTCAATGAATGTGGCCGTTGCAATGGATATAAAGAAAATAACAATGATTGTGGTCATGAACCAGGGAGAAGAAAGAAAAGAAATCAGTTTTTTCATACAGGGTATCATCATTGTGGATAAATCAAAGATAGTCAGGTTGTGTTGATTTGAAATCCACCCTGCAAAAAACTGAAAAGAATTTTATGGATTTTTTACAATCTTATCCTTAAAGACCTTTTCAAATTTCTCAATTTTTGGTGTAATTACGAAGGTGCAATATGGCTGGGATTTATTCTGGTTATAATAGTCCTGATGATAATCTTTAGCCCTGTAAAAAACATTAAAAGGTACAATCTCAGTGACGATAGAATCATTCCAAATTTGCGCTGCATCAAGTTCTTTTTTCATTTCCAGGGCAAGTCTTTGTTGTTCTTTAGTGTGATAAAATATAGCTGAACGATATTGTGTGCCTACATCGTTACCCTGTCGGTTGAGCGTAGTAGGATCATGGGTTTTCCAGAATACCTCCAACAGCTCAACATAACTGATAATGGAAGGATCGAAGGTAATCTGACATACCTCGGCATGCCCTGTTATGCCTGTACAGACCTCCCTATAGGAAGGATTCTTAACATGGCCTCCGGAAAATCCCGACACTACGGATATTACACCTTCAAGTCGCTGGAATATAGCTTCAACACACCAATAGCAGCCCGCTCCAAAAGTTGCAGTATCAAATTGTGCACTCATAAGTTGTCCGGTTTTATAATATTCTTCACGATTATTGTTTTGTGAACAGGAATAGTGAAAATAGAAAACTGTAATAAAAACAAAAAATATTTTTGGCTTCATTCCATGTATTTTACATGTGAAACAAATCATTTGCATAAAGGTTGTTATACAAACCTATTTATTTATATTCAAATGCATATTAGTGCGGTTGATACAACAAATCTAATATTTTCCAATAGGGATTTTCCTGGTATAAAAAAAATATCTATTTTCGAACTTCTTAACTTATTTGTATGCAAAGTACTGTTATTAATGATAAGATCAAGGTTATCCAGGGAGATGATCAGATTTACCGGTATACTGCTATAAACAACTGTTCTCTCGACATGGACACACTGGAAAAAATGACCAAAGTGGGAGATACATGGAACGGAAACAGGTTATGTGCAAACCTGATTGATATCCGAAATATGATGTTCATTGATTCAAAAACCCGTGCATACGCTGCTGCTCAATATCGGGCGCATGTAGCCGGCACAGCCATAATCGTAGATTCAAAAATCTCGAGTTACTTTGCAAATCTATATCTGAAATTCAGTCAGCCGAAAGTTCCCACCCGCCTTTTCACCAGTGAAGATGCAGCCATTAAATGGCTGCAGGAACAACTTCAGAAGCGTCTGAAGGCAAGCCCTTGAAATATAGATTGTTCATCAGATGATAAAAAACTGCTCAGGCTGTTATATAGGGGAAACAGGTATTTATCCGATGCGAGATTTTTTATTTAATAATTATTACCCTCATAAGATAGTATCCAGGTCTTTAAGCTATCGATTGTCAAAGAATCCTTTTACCTTGCAGTATCATCCGATAGTCATTTTGAAAACAAAATAAACTGATAGCATGAATGAACCAGGGATCCATGTCCAAATGACCAGCATCTCATGGTTTGAATGCAAATTCATTGATTTCTAATTACAGTGATACCGAGTTCCTCAAGCACCCTGATCTGATCATGAGGTGCTTTTATCCCCGAAATATCAAGATATTCAAGATTCTCAAGATTCATTAAAGATGAAATATCACTGATCGTATTATTGGAAAGGTTTAAAGTCCGCAGATTTTTCAGGTTCGATAAGGTATCCACGTCGGAAATCTTGTTATCAGAAAGATCAATTTCCAGCAATTGCTTCAGTCCCCATAGCCTTGAAATATCCTCGATTGAATTACCGGACAGATTCAGGGAAACAGCGTGTATACAATATTGTACCCCATCAAGATCATCGATCCCCGAATGAGCCAGTTCAAATTCTTCGATATCCTCCAGATAATGAGGCAGAAATTCAACGTGGGTATTGCCATACATTCTGATCTTATAAGCATCATAAAAAGAAATACCTCTGGATTTTTTTGCCCCACGGTATTTCTTCTCCTGTTGTGGCTTTTCATCTTCGGTAATGATAATGAAGTCATCGGTATTAATATCCCATTCATATACCGGAGAATAATCAATATCTTCAAAATTTCCCAGCGTAACGGCAATCTCTTCAATGCTTTCCATTGAAAGAATATGAACATAGGAAGACAATCCGTTGTAATCATTAATGGTGACCAGCCTGTCTATCTCCTGCCGGTGAAAGTTCCCTCGATCAGGATGATAAAGCATCATCAGTTTTGAGAAATATCGGGCTTCAGGATCAATTTCAATGGCATGTGTTTCATTTATTATTTCAGCAATTTTTGCCAAAATCCCAAATTGTTTTTCCTTGTATAAGTTTATAAGTGTTATGGTAATCCGTGTGAGGTTCTGATTGGAATAAGCCTCTTTAAGTTTAATATACAGGTCTCTTGTTTCCATACAATTCCATCTTCCATAAATTGAAATATCAACTTTTAAGTATTCCGACCTTACGGAATTCAAATGCCCTTCCCATGGTATTCCTGTAATTTTATTCCTCTTCGGTAATGATAATTTTTTCCATCCTGTCGCCCTGGCGTATCTTATCCACGACCTCCAAACCTTCATACACCTTACCAAAACAAGTATGTTTCCGGTCAAGATGTCGGGTATTGTTGCGGTTGTGACATATAAAAAATTGTGATCCCCCTGTGTCCTTTCCTGCATGTGCCATTGATAATACACCTCTGTCGTGATACTGATGGTCTCCATCAAGTTCACATTTTATGGTAAATCCCGGTCCGCCCGCGCCGGTTCCTAAAGGACAACCTCCCTGAATGACAAAATCGGGAATAACACGATGAAACGTTAAACCATCGTAGAATCCTTGCCGGGAAAGCTTGATAAAATTAGCAACGGTGTTGGGCGCATCCTGTTCAAAGAATTTAACTTTCATAACACCTTTTTCAGTATGGATTTCAGCATGTTTCATAGGATGTATGTTAAATTATCAGATCGGCAAAAATACAATTATTATCCTTAATATTATCTTTTATAATAATTATACCCTGATAGGATTTCCATATATTAGAAGCGGGTGTTTATGAGTCAATCCTTTCAGGTTTTTTTCACGAGCAAAAAAGAAGTGAAAAGAAAAAAGAAAATAGTATTAACTGCTATAGCTGGCAGGGATTTCAGCAATGAATTGCATTTCAGTGCTTCAAAAAGCCAGGGCCCGGGAGGTCAGCATGTAAACAAAGTATGTTCAAAAGTAGAGCTACGTTTTCATCCGGCTTCTTCCAGCCTTCTGACAGATGCTGAGAAAGAGCTGGTGATGGCAAGGTTGAAGAAAAAATTGACTGAAAGCGGGTATCTGATTATCACATCACAATCTGAACGATCGCAGCATAAAAACAAACAGGTAACAGCCGATATGTTTTATCGTATGCTTAATAAAGCCCTGCTGCCTAAAAAAGTAAGGAAGCCTACAAAACGCACTCTTGCTTCAATTGAGGAACGTCTGGAAACAAAAAGGAAAAAAGCCGTTAAAAAGACTTTACGTAAAAAACCAGCCTGGTGATACATGAAATAAGATTACACTTATAGAAAACATTGTGCAACACTCTGTTTATAAATATCATAAATAGAGCTGTGTTGCACAATAAAAACAATCGACTGCCTGGCAGATTTTCATGTTCTCAGTTCCTATCTACAGTTTCCTTGCCAGGAAACCTCCGAAGATCGTATTGGATTCAATTCTTAAAAGCGGTACATTGCTATTGCTTGTATCCCTGTATTTTGCCTCTCCGAATGCGGTAGCGTTCCCATCGGGCATCTTGCATCCTGCAAAAACAGTATGAGCTTCAATTTCCAATGGAAGGGTATCGTTAATCAACATTTCAGTGTTGCCAAAAACTGTGTTCAGCTTGATACTTAGTTGCTCATCCTGAGAATATTGTAATTTACGTAAATCAAATACTCCATATCCGAAAATTATATTATACTCTCTTCCGTTTTCCACATGTGTGATCGTACGATGGCTGAAGATCACCGTTTGTTCATCATTTACCTCGGAAAATAAACGGAAATCCTTTCCAATAAAGATCCGTATTCCCAGGTATATCAGGAAAAAGGCAAATAATAACTTAAAAAAAGGAAAGTCCACGTTAAAAGCCACCTTTAATATAAGGCTTAATCCGATGAGGATCAGAATAATTCCCCAAAAAACACTGCTGCTCATTTTCATTTGAATTAGATGTTTAACAATTCTGCATTAAAAGTATTGAAGATGTAATCATTCTCATTCCGGAATTCGGTGAACGTGGGAAAGAAACCGGTAAAAAGCAGAATGATCGGGTTAAAAGAAGCTTGTGAAAAGACACAAATAAACTCAAATGAAAGGTATGCAGGCCAATAAACTGAAAAATCTATAAAGGCTATATCGGGAGTGCAAAGAAAAATGTGCTTCCCTTGCCCGGTTCACTGTGAACCCCAATCGATCCTCCATTCATCTCTATGAACTCCCTGCAAAGATGAAGACCTAATCCTGATCCCTTTTCGTTATTGGTTCCGTAAGTAGTATAATGATGACGTGAATCAAACAGTTTTTTCTGATCTTCAGTGTTAATACCTATTCCATTGTCAATAACTTCAACGTTGACAAAAGATTTGTCTCTGTCACTTACTATATCAGCACTGACAAAAATTTCTCCTCCTTTCGGGGTAAATTTCACTGCATTCCATAAGAGGTTGCGAAGGACTATGGCAATTTGCTCGGGATCAAAAAAGGCTTCCATTTTTTTCATCGGAAGTTTATGAATAGAGATCATTTTATTGTCAGCCTGATTCTGAACCATATGAACTGCATTGTTTATGATTTCAGTGATATCTGTTCTGACGGGTTTACTTGTTAAGACCCCCGACTGGTTTTTAGCCCAAAGCAACAGGTTATCAAGCAAGGAAAAAGCTTGTTCAGAGAGAATTGAAACATCTTTCAGCAAGAATCTGACCTCATCGCTTACTTCCATTCCTGAGATAAGAAATGCATCGATGTATGTCTTAATGTTTCCAACTGGATTACGTAAGTCGTGGCCGATGATAGAAAAGATCTTGTTTTTCAGTGCATTATTCTGTTCCAGCATTCTTTTCTGCCGCTGCAGTGTCAGGTGTGTTCTGACCCTGGCGACTAGTTCATTTTTATTAAAAGGTTTCGTCAGGTAATCAACGGCTCCGATCTCAAATCCCTGAATAACACTCTGAATATCGGTCTTTGCCGTGATAAAAATTACAGCGATATCGGTTGTATCCGGATTTTCCTTGATTTTCCTGCACACTTCAAAGCCATCCATCTCCGGCATCATAATATCAAGCAATACCAGATCGAAATGTCTTGACTGTAGCCATTCCAATGCCTCTTTTCCACTGGTGGCAAATTCTATATCGATAGATTCATTCTTCAGGATACTGCCTAAAAGCTGAATATTTTTAGGCATATCATCCACGATTAAAATACTGGGATCAGCTGAATTCATTCCTTGTTTTTGCAAGTTTGTTAATAATGCCTGGAAATTGAGCAAGTTTTTCGCGCATTGCTTCAATGTTAAATTCATTTATTGCGGTTACCACAGCATTACCGTATTCATATAGAAAATCAATCCGGGTAGTCTCTCCAATTTCTCTGATCCGATTGGCAAAATTTCGTATTTCTTTCAATGGTTGCTTCTTCTGAAAGCCTTCCCATTGAGAATATAGATCGGTCTGTAATTCCGTAATAATAGGATTTGTTAAGGCTTGTTCCGGAATATTTTCTTTTGTATGCTCAACAATTGACTTTCGCCGAACTTTGCCGAATTTTTTTACCAGCTGGTTAATACTTTTCATCATAGTCTGTACCTCAGCAGGCATTGAAATAATGAGGTCGACAATTTTCTTAGCTTCTTCCTGTATTTGTGTACTATGTGTCTCTGTCAACAATACCAGGGGCAGATCTTTTAGAAGATCATGTTCTTTAAAATAGTGAAGCTTTTGATTTATAATGCTATGATCAAGACCCGTCACGACAAATACAGCCATTATCTCATCGTTTGTTAACACCGGATTTCTATAAAAACTAAAGAACTCAATAAAATCAAACCCGGGCATGAAATCCTTATAGTCTGTAATAAATCTACCGGTAAAGTCCTGAAGCAGGATTTTGTCCTTTTTCACAATTGTCTTACTGATTTCATCTCCGGTTAAATCAGACACGATATCCCCTTGTGCTAAAACTGCAGGAAAAACAACACTGAAATTACTTCCTTTGCCTACAACGCTTTCAAAGAAAATCGTACCGCTTAACGCTTCAACCAGCTTTTTCGTAATGGAGAGCCCGAGTCCGGTACCTTCGTATTTCCGTGTATCCAGTTTGGAATGTTGTCGGAAAGATTCGAAAATAATATCATACGATTCTTCAGGAATACCAATACCAGTATCAATAACGGATATTTTCATGTTGATGGTATTTGATCCGGATCCCTTCTCGTATTCAATTTTCAATGTGATGCTACCGTTTTGTGTAAATTTAACTGCGTTACCTACCAGGTTGATTAGAATTTGCCTCAGTCTTGATTCGTCGGAATAAATATAGTGCGGGAACATCGGATCAATCGATTCATGATATTGCAGACCTTTCTGAATGATCCGAAGGGAAAAAATCTGCTTTATTTCTTCCATCAGCTTCTTCAGATCGATAAATTCATAATGAAGTGAGAGTTTGCCTGCCTCTATTTTTGAAAGATCCAGCAAATCGTTGATGAGGGTTAGCAGATTTTTTCCACTCGTTTTGATGGCTTCAAGGTATTCTCTCTCGGTTTCCTGAGTTATGGTGTCTTCCAGTAAATCGGTAAATCCAAGTACAGAATTTAAGGGTGTACGTATTTCATGGCTAATATTGGCCAGAAATTCACTTTTTGCCTTGTTTGCTTCTTCGGCAGCAGACTTAGCTTTTTTATACTCTTCAAGTACATGCACACGTTCTGTAATATCAAAAATAACACCGTCAAGCCAGATAATTTCACCTGCCTCGTTATAAACAGGCCTTCCGGTTTCAGTAACCCACTTTATGGAATTCTTATGTGTAATGATTCTATATTCAATACTGTATTGCTGAAAGTTCTCTATACCAATGGTAATAGTATCATTAACACGTTCTCTGTCATCAGGATGGATGATACTGGCAAAACCCCTTTTATGGTTATTGATAAAATCATCAGGTTTATATCCTGTCAAATCTTCAATGGCATTGCTGATATAATGCATTGTCCATTCTCTGTCATTAGCACAGCGGTATATGACGCCGGGGATATTGACAATGAGTGTCCGGTATTTTTCCTCACTTTGTTTAAGGGCATCCTCAGCATGTTTTCGGCCTGTAATATTTTCTTTAATGGCAATATAACGAATTATCTCCCCTTTGTTATTCTTTACCGGTGTGATGGTAGCATTTTCCCAATAGATTTCACCCTGTTTGTTTATGTTCTGAAATTCTCCCTGCCATTGTTTACCGCTTGTTATCGTATTCCAGAGATGCTTATAAAAAATACTGGATTGAAAGCCAGATTTTAAAATCCTGGGATTTTTTCCCAATACTTCATCGAACCGATATCCTGTTGTTACTGTAAATGCCCGGTTTACGTATTCAATATTACCATCAGGATCGGTTATAACAACCACATTTGCACTTTGTTCAAGGGCAATTGACAGGATATCGACATCTTCTGAATTTTTTCCACCCACAGCAGGTTTTCGATGCATGACTGACCCGTGTAATTATATTCTCCCTATTAAAATTACCTTAATTATTTAATTTTTACAAAAAAGGCCGTCTCAAAAGCAGGACGGCCTGAATTTCTTATCGTCTCAAAATTTATTATTCAATCACAACAGAATATCCATCCGTTTGAAGGTTCTCAGCAACACTTTGCGCATATTCATAATCAAAATATACTTTGGGTTTATGCTTGGCAAAAACCGGATAGCGACCAACGGCATCCTCTGAATTAAGATAGTTATATCCTACCAGATACAAATCCGATCCGGCCAGTTTAACTTTAAAAACAGGCCTGTGTTTGCACAACTCCATAACCTCAATCAGCTCAAACTTTGTTATCTCGGGTTCCTGCTTAAGCTTTATAGTTTTTATGATTTCATCACTGAAAGGTTCTTTTGTAAAATGCAAATCAAAGTTTTTTACATAACAGGATAGTACTATTGATTCATCTTTAATGACAGCCGGTTTGTTTTCATCCCCAACAAGTCTGACATTGATCCCAAATCTCGAAAAAAGACTTTTTAGCCTTTTGTTGCGCCGCATTACCATCTCTTCCAACGTCTCGTTTTTTCTCATAAGGTATTTATTTGTTTATATCAACCCTTTAATATTCAGGATATTTTTCTTTCAGCCTGCAAAAATATAGAAAATTTTATTGATATAACTTTTTTATTGTGTTTTAAATCGTATGATTTTAATCATTCATCAAAAATACAGAAGAATCCATTGAAAAAAAACTTATATAAATATAAGAAAAAAAAATTCCGGTAAAAAAATATTTGCTGCATTTACATTTCCTCTATCTTTAATTCATGTATGCCATTGTTGATATCGAGACTACAGGGAGCAGTCCGCATACGGAAAAAATTACCGAGATTGCTATTTTACTATATGACGGCGAAAAAGTTGTAAAGGAATATTCAACACTGATTAATCCCGAGAAAGAAATTCCGTTTTATATAACATCACTTACCGGTATTACCAATGAAATGGTTGCTACAGCACCTAAGTTTTACGAGGTTGCAAAAGAAATCGTAGAATTAACGGATGGCAGGATTTTCGTGGCACATAATGCCAGTTTTGATTACAGCTTTATTAAAAGCGAATTTAAACAGCTGGGCTATGAATTTAAACGTCATCAGCTTTGTACGGTAAGGCTTAGCAGAAAGCTTATCCCCGGACTTAGATCCTATAGCCTGGGAAAAATATGTAATGAACTCAATATATATATTCAGAATCGGCACAGAGCGGCCGGTGATGCCCTTGCTACAGCGCGACTATTCGATTATCTCATCCGGTTAGAAAAAAGCAACAAACTGTTTGAGGAGAATGAAGAAACATTATTCCGTGGTCTGCATCCTGATTTCAACAAGAAACAACTTTTATCAATTCCTGAGGAGACCGGTGTATATTATTTTCTGGATGATCATAACAATGTAATCTATATCGGAAAAAGCAGGAACTTGCATAAAAGAGTGCTTTCCCACCTTAGCAATAACTCCAGCCAACGAGCTTTGCAAATGAAAGAAAGTATCGTCACAATTGGTATAGAAATAACCGGCAGTGAATTGATTGCATTACTTAAAGAATCAGACGAAATAAAGAAACATAAACCTTTGTACAACAGATCTCAACGTTGGTCTGTTTTTACTTACGGACTCTATTCTTATACCAACACCAATGGTTATACTTGTTTCAAAATCGATAAAAACACAGAAAAATCCGGATTGCCGATCACCAGTTTCAGAAGCGTGAGGGAAGCCAGAGAAGAGATGCACCGGCAGGTTAAGATCAATCATTTGTGTCAGAAGTTATCAGGACTTTACGATGCAGCGGGTGCCTGCTTCTATTACCCGTTAAATGAATGCAAAGGAGCCTGTATTCAAAAGGAGGACACCTTGAGTTACAACCAGCGTGCACAAAGGATTTTTAACGCCTTCCATTACGAAAGACAAAATTTTTTTATTATTGATAAAGGCAGAAATAACGAAGAAAAATCGGCTGTAAAAATTGAAAACGGTAGGTTTATTGGATTTGGTTATTTCCCGGTTGATGCTGATTTGCGGTATCTGTCTGAATTGGATGAGTATATACAACATTATAAAGATAACCGTGATGTGCAACGCATAATTGTTTCATACCTGAGAAAGAAAAAGGTAGAAAAAATACTGAAGTTTTAGTCTTTCTCATTCTTCATTTGCTTTCTGCAACATGCTGGCTATTGTTTTGCAAATGGATTCGTTGGTAATCGTACTTTCTTCTTAATATCGTGTTAACAATATAGTCAGCTTCGTCTCATTTTTGTCATGTTATTTTTTACTTTTGCATAAGGCTTATGCAGAGCTTTCTCAACATTATTCCATAATCTATGATATTATTCTTCCAAAAAGAAAACCAGTTGGTTTATGCAGTCAAGGTTCATGAAACACTTTCTGAAAATGATATTGAAAAACTTTTGTGGTTGTTTGGTAAGGCTGAACTCTGCCATGCAGAATCCATACCAGGAATTTATGTTGGCCCGCGTAAGGAAATGATTACTCCCTGGAGCACGAATGCAGTTGAAATTATTCAAAATATGGGATCTTCGGGGGTTGAAAGAATTGAACAGTTTAGTCAGGTATTTCATGAAGATCCGATCTATGATCCTATGCTTCAGTCAGTTTATGATGAGCTTAACCAGGATATCTTTACTGTTTCAAAAACTCCCGACCCAGTTATCGCCATTCTAGATATTGCTGCATACAATAAGAAAGAAGGGCTTGCACTTAATCAGGAAGAAATCCGGTACCTGGAAGCATTGAGTGATAGACTGGGCAGAGCATTGACTGACAGCGAAATATTCGGATTCTCACAAGTTAATTCTGAACATTGCAGGCATAAAATCTTTAATGGTATTTTCATCATTAATGGCATTAAAAATGAATCTTCACTCTTTCAACTGATTAAGGAAACCACTCACAGGCATCCGAATCAGGTTATCTCTGCCTACAAAGACAATTGTGCATTTATTCAGGGACCTGCAATTTTTCAATTTGCTCCTACGGCACAGGACAAACCGGACTTCTTCACCCTGCGGAAGATTAATGCCGTATTGTCCATAAAGGCTGAAACGCATAATTTTCCCACAACGGTCGAGCCATTTAATGGTGCTGCTACAGGTACCGGGGGTGAAATCCGTGACCGGCTTGGCGGTGGACGCGGTGCAATTCCCCTGGCTGGCACAGCTGTTTATATGACAGCCTATCCGAGATTATCGGGCAACCGGAAATGGGAAAAAAATATCCCTCCACGCAAATGGCTATACCAAACACCTGAACAGATACTTATTAAAGCTTCAAACGGAGCCAGTGACTTCGGAAATAAGTTTGGGCAACCCTTGATATGCGGTAGTGTCTTAACATTTGAACATTGTATTGATAATCAATTTTTTGCCTACGATAAAGTCGTTATGCTGGCTGGAGGTGTCGGATATGGTAATGCAGAACATGCCCAAAAGGATTTGCCAGCAAAAGATGATAAAATTGTGATGCTGGGCGGTGATAATTATCGTATTGGTATAGGGGGTGGTGCTGTTTCTTCGGTTGCCACGGGTGAATATGATAACCAAATAGAACTAAATGCTGTACAACGTTCGAATCCTGAAATGCAAAAGAGAGTGTGTAATGCAATTCGGGCACTTGCTGAATCAGAAGATAATCCAATTATATCTATACACGATCACGGCGCTGGCGGCCATTTAAACTGCCTTTCAGAACTGGTTGAACAAACCGGGGGCATAATTGAAATTCCCCTTTTACCCATTGGAGATCCTACGCTTTCTGCAAAAGAGATTATTGGAAATGAATCACAGGAACGGATAGGATTGGTAGTGAAAGAAGATGCCATCCCTTTACTTCAACGAATTGCCTTACGGGAAAGAGCACCCATGTATGTAATAGGAAAGGTTACCGGAGATCATCAATTTACTTTTATTGAGAAAGACGGTTCAAAACCCATCGACCTTCAACTTAAGGACATGTTTGGAAGTCCTCCAAAAACGATAATGCGTGATGTAACCAAAACATGGACATTTCCAGACTTAAATTACTCGGTTGAAAACCTGGAAGAATATATTGAAAATATCCTTCAGCTTGAAAGTGTTGCTTGCAAGGACTGGTTAACCAATAAAGTTGACCGCTCAGTTACCGGAAGAGTGGCAAAACAACAAACCTGTGGCATTTATCAGCTGCCATTAAACAATGTAGCTGTTACAGCCCTTGATTTCACATCTTACAAGGGTATAGCTGCAGCTATTGGACATGCCCCGGTAGCAGGACTTATAAGCCCTGAAAACGGATCAATTCTTTCAATAGCAGAAGCACTTACCAATATAATATGGGCACCTATTAAGAAAAGTATTTCAGGAATATCCCTAAGTGCCAACTGGGTATGGCCATGTAAGAATCCCGGAGAGGATGCTCGTTTGTATTCAGCTGTTAAAGCAGCCAATGATTTTGTTATAGCGCTAGGTATCAATATACCAACTGGCAAGGATTCTTTATCCATGACACAGAAATATCCAGATGGCAAAAAGGTATATTCACCCGGGACTGTTATTATTTCAGCTGCATGTGAAGTAACGGATTTTCGAAAAACAATTGAACCGGTATTGAAGCCGGAATTCAACTCCAGGTTGATCTATATGGATATGTCGGGTTGTGAATTTTCTTTGGGAGGAAGCTGCTTTGCACAGGTCATGAATGCAATGGGAACAAAAACTCCATCCGTCAGTAATCCGGAATACTTTAAAAACGTATTCAATACGGTTCAACACTTGATTGAGACAGAAAAAATTCTGGCCGGCCATGATATTTCTGCAGGAGGTATGCTTGTTGCCTTGCTTGAGATGACATTTTCCTGTGAACAAACTGGACTTGATATTGATCTGTCACTTATACCCGAACAGGATATAATAAAGATACTCCTCAGTGAAAATCCGGGGATTCTAATCCAGGTAATGGAGGATTCTCCAGCGTTAAAAGTGTTGAAAAATAATGGCGTTCTATTTTACGATATAGGTCATCCCGTTCAATCGGATACTCTTGAACTAAAGAAAGATACCTTCCAGAAATCATTAGATATAAGAAATTACAGGGACCTGTGGTATAAAACTTCATATCTTCTTGACTGTAAACAATGCGGGATAAATCTTGCGGAAAAAAGATATAGAAATTATAAAAGGCAACCCGTTAGGTTCCGCTTTCCTGATAATTTCAGAGGAAAAGCTGATTCGCTGAATATTGATCTTATGCGAATAGGATTTACCGGATTTAAAGCAGCTGTAATTCGTGAAAAGGGTGTAAACGGCGACCGTGAAATGGCCTACATTATGCATCTGGCAGGTTTTGATGTAAAAGACGTGCATATGACTGACCTGATTGCCGGAAGGGAGACCCTTGAGGATATCAACCTTATTGTTTTTGTGGGTGGTTTTTCTAATTCCGATGTACTTGGGAGTGCAAAAGGCTGGGCCGGAGCATTTCTCTATAACGAAAAAGCCCGGATTGCACTGGATAATTTTTACAAACGCAAGGATACACTTAGTCTGGGTGTTTGCAATGGATGCCAACTAATGGTTGAGCTTGGATTAATAACGAATTACGGAAAAAATGCCCCAGCCATGCGCCATAATGAATCAGAAAAATTCGAATCAGCATTTCTTACCGTTGAAATAACCAATAGCAATACGATCATGTTCAGTACGTTAATCGGAGCACGTTTAGGCATATGGGTCTCACATGGAGAAGGTCGTTTCAGCCTGCCCGGCAAACCGACAGATTATAACATAGCTATGCAATACAGTTATAACGAATATCCCGGCAATCCTAATGGATCAGATTATGCTGTTGCGGGTATTTGTTCTGTTGATGGCAGACATCTAGCCATAATGCCACACATTGAAAGAGTAATCTTCCCATGGAACTGGGCCATCTATCCGGAAAATCGCCAGCTTGATGAAATATCACCATGGGTTGAAGCTTTCGTGAACGCTAGAAATTGGATTAAAGAAGTTACCGAAAAATAATCATACCGGTCTTATTATGAATTCATCACATCCCAAATGGTTTTCCAAGGCAATTGTGTATCATATCTTCATTGATCGTTTTGCCGGATATGATGGAAACAAAAATTGGTATAAGCCAGTGTTCATGGGAGGCAGCCTGAAAGGCATTATATCAAAAGTGAACTATTTATCTGAATTAGGCATTAATACACTTTGGATTTCACCTTTTTTAAAAACCAGCGCTTACCACGGGTACCATATTACAGATTTTTTTCAACCCGATCCTCATTTTGGTACGGTGGACGACATTCGTAAGCTGCTTGAGGTATTTCATCAAAAGAATATAAGGATTATCCTTGATTTTGTGCCAAATCATTGTTCCGTCAGGCATCCATATTTCCAGGCAGCATTTAACGACCGGAACAGTAGATACCGGAAATGGTTTTATTTTAGTCGTTGGAATAAGAAATACTTTACATTTCTGCATTTCAGCGAACTTCCGAAATTCAATCTTGACTATCCCGAGGCACGTAATTATATTATCGATGCGGCAATATATTGGCTTTCTATGGGTTTTGATGGCTTCAGACTCGATCATGTCGTTGGACCTTCTCATGATTTCTGGAAAAGCTTTTATTCAGCGATTAAACAAGTCAATAAGGAAGCCGTATTAATCGGTGAAGCATGGCTGGAAGGCATTGGTTTCAGTGATCTTAAAACCCTTGGCATTCATCGCAAGTACCTGCGCTGGTTCACAGGAATTCATCCACAGGATATTCAGCTTGAATACAGGGAAGAATTGGACGGAGTACTTGATTTTTACTTTCGGCATCGGATAACCGAATTCATCGCCTGGAAGGAAAATCATAAGCGTTATACTGACCTTTTGCAGCATGCCATGCAGACACATTATGCTAAGTTCCAGCCTGATTTTTATCTGCCGACCTTTATTGATAATCACGATATGAACCGTTTTCTATTCGATGCCGGACAGAACAAGGAAAAGCTTAAAGATGCCCTTGCCTTTCAGTTCAGTCTCCCCCAGCCTCCGATTTTGTATTATGGGACAGAAACAGGACTGACCCACCCTAAACCGGTTCATGGAGATGTGGCTTTTTCGGATTTACAGGTTCGCCAGCCTATGCCATGGCACAAGCTTAATCGGGAGATGATTAATTGGGTAAAGCAATTGATCGCCAACCGGAAAAAACACAGCTAAAAGCCAATACGTTTATATTATACTGAGCAATTTCGATATATATAAAAACAGGAACGATCGCTAAATAGAATAAACAGAGGAAGAAAACAAGATCTTTTTAATCAACACAATTATTGTTTTCCCTCGATATCACTCAGATGAAGATTCAATGCATGCACGGAAATCAAGATTTCCTTAATGGAAAGACTCAGAGATATAATCATGACTATCAGCGCAATACCAAAAAAAATTTCAGCTATGTACTGAGTTTCGATGTATATCAGGAACATACTCAGTACACATAATAATAAGCTTGATATTCCATAGATCTGCATGTTCCGGATAAGCACAAGCCGCTTTCGTAGATTCCTAATCTGGCCAAAAAGTAACTCGTTGGGTTTTTCTTTGTATTGAGCATGCAGGTTCCTGACAAGGTTGGCCAGTGCCAGAAAGCGATTTGTAAATGCCAGCAGGAGCAAAGAAACAGCTGAAAATAACAATGCCGGAGTGGCCAGAGTGATTTTCATAAGTATTTTGATATGGTGCTTAACAGAAGATCCCTTTGAATGGGCTTTGCCAGATAATCAATACATCCTGCCTCGAAATACAGTTTCCTGTCTTCTTCCATAGCATATGCTGTCTGGGCAATTATTTTTACTTTTTTGTTATGAGCTCGGATTTCCATTGTTGCATCAACGCCATTCATTTCCGGCATCTTGATATCCATGAGGATGATATCGACATTATTGTTGGTTTTAATGACATTAACAGCCTCTTTTCCTGTTCGGGCACGCAATATATTTGCACCTGTACGTGATAAAGCAGCCTTCAGGTATAAAAAGTTTGTTTCCTCATCTTCTGCAATAAGAATGACTTTATCTTTCCAATTGTAGTTCTTTTTAATCTTATTGTTTTCTTCATTTTTAAATGCCCTGTCATTAACAGGAATATTATAACTGAAATGTATTCCTGTGGAAAATTGCTCAGACAAAAGTACTCCGCCTAACAGATCGAAATATTCGTCGAATATTTCCAGTCCGTCTTTATGTCCCATCATCAGGCCCTTACATATCCTTGTGGTATCATTAATAAGAATATCCATAAGCTCCTGATCATCTTTTGCAAATTCAATCCTTTCTTCATCAACAAACAATCGTTTCATATTATTTAAATGTAATTCTTAATTTCTAATATACCAAAAATTACGGAATTTCCCTAATAAGGTTGAGTAATTTTTCTCAACGGATGAATATATTGTATGAATGCTAAAATATATTCCATAATACGATATTTCAAATGAATTGCGCCTTTGTTATTCAATTGTATTAATGTCGTAAGGAGTTTGCTGGTAAACATAATAATTCAGCCAATTGTAATATAATAAGTTCGCATGGCTTTTCCATCGTACAATGGGAGGTTTCGTTGGATCATCGTTTGGAAAATAATTTTTTGGAAGATCAATGGATAAACCTTTGTGAATATCTCTCAAATATTCATCGCTGAGGGTATTTGGATCGTATTCGGAATGACCGGTAATAAAAATGCTTCTTCCGTCCCTTGTCATTACAATATACACACCAGCTTCCCGGGATTCGGATACAATAATAAGGTCTTTAACAGGAATTATATCATTGCGCCTTATTTCGGTGTGACGTGAATGTGGAGCCAGAAACTCCTCGTCAAATCCTCTTACCAGAGGAATTTTGGGATTATTGACCGTATGGGGAAATACACCGAACATCTTTTTTTTTAGTTTATATTTAGGTATTCCGTAATAATGAAACAGGCCTGCCTGAGCACCCCAGCATATGAACATGGTGGACCAGACATTATGCTTGACCCAATCCATTATTTCTTTCAGTTCATTCCAATAATTTACTTCCTCGAATTCCAGGTGTTCGATCGGAGCTCCTGTAATGATCATACCATCAAATTTTTGATGTTGTATGTCTCTGAATGTTTTATAAAATGCCTGCAGATGCTCAAGTGGTGTATTCTTGGGCTTATGATCACGGGTGTATAAAAGAACTATTTCAACCTGCAGAGGCGTATTTGAGAGCATCCTTAAAATCTGAGTCTCTGCAGTAATTTTAACGGGCATTAAATTAAGAATAGCAATTTTCAGTGGCCTGATGTCCTGATGAATAGCCCTTGTTTCTCGCATAACGAATATATTCTCCTCCTGCAAAACTTCTATAGCAGGCAATTGATCGGGTATATTTAAAGGCATACCAAACTGTTTTTAATCTGCAAAAGTATAAAACAAATTCTTTTTCTGTTCCATGAAAACAAGTTTTACTCTTTAAAAGGAAATTGTATTGAACGAACTGAACATTGAACACAAATATAAAATCATAGAAAACCACTCATCCATATGGTTGTTATTGATGGCTGCCGCTACATTCTCTCAGATCCCCGCGAAGCCTGATATCAGAGTAGAGCTCATCTGAAATAAAAAAAAGCAAATGATCCATCGGCTTCTTTTCATGCAAGTGATTGAAATAACCATAATCATGAACCTGGTTAATTTATTATTTTTACGATAATGTAATTATCTTTAGTACGGCCGTAAAGAACCACCATTGTTCATGAAAGCAGAAAACATATTCGGAAAAAGCCTCACTGAACTAAAGGAAATCACATTATCCTTGAAGTTACCCTCTTATACAAGTCTGCAGTTAAGTAACTGGTTATATAAAAAGCATATAGGATCCTTTGACGAGATGTCGGATCTGTCAAAACAGGCACGAAAAATACTTACAGATAATTTCAGTATTCAAAAGTCACCTCCTTCGAAGATGCAGGTTTCACAGGATGGAACCTGCAAATATTTATTTCCGGTAAAGGAAAATAAATATGTTGAATCCGTTTATATACCTGATAGGAATCGACATACGCTTTGCATTTCCTCTCAGGTGGGATGTAAAATGGATTGTGTTTTTTGCATGACCGGTAAACAAGGTTTTCAGGGTAATCTATCGCCGGGAGAAATTCTTAACCAGTTATCCTCCCTGCCTGAACGGGATCACATTACCAACATTGTTTTTATGGGTATGGGAGAACCTCTTGCTAATGTGGAAAACGTTATTAGAAGTATTGAAATAATGACAGCTGGTTATGGCTTTGAGTGGAGTGCCTCCCGCATAACTATTTCAACTATAGGGATGTTACCCGGACTCATTAGAATTATTCAGGAAACAAATTGTCATATAGCCATTAGCCTGCATAGTCCTTTTGAAGATGAGAGACAAAAGCTTATACCCGTTGAAAGGTTTTTCCCTGTTAAAAAAGTAATTGATTACCTGAAAAAGAATCAGATTAAACGCCGCCGAAGGATATCGATAGAATATATAATGTTCAGAGACGTCAATGATACCTTGCGTCATGTGAATGGGATTACCCGGTTATTAAACGGCCTGAATTGCCGTATTAATCTGATTCGCTATCATGAGATTCAGGGTGTTCCTATGAAGTCTTCATCGGATGAGACCATACTTCGGTTCAAAAACCGGTTAAATGAAAAAGGAATTCTAACCACCATAAGGGCTTCCAGAGGTCAGGATATTTCTGCAGCCTGTGGTATGTTATCCACCCGATCAGATCGCGCATCCAGAAGCAAACAGGTATAACAGAATAATGGATTCTATATCAGAACCTTATTGAATGGACATCTTTTTTTCAAGGATCTTAATGGCTTCCTGTGTTGGAATATGAATTCCACTTTGGTAGGCTACCACAAAAGCTTTCTTTATATTGCATTCACGGCGTGTAGCTTCTGCCTCATCGTATGATAAATATCGACCAATGGAGTATTTAAACCAATCATCCTCGAAAATCATGTCTATTTTCAGATCACCCTTATACAATGTTCTCAGGTATTCATCGGATAAAGGTAATGTATGAGCAGCAATCTGAACCTTAAATATGATTTCTTTAAACAATACACTATCTACCTTTGATTCTTTGTCAACTGTTGCAAATATATCTTCCGGTGGTTCATTGATGGCAGGATCTCTCATTATAGCGACTATTTCCTCCAGCGTTTTATCATCATCCCATCCATAATTATATTCAACAGGATAATCAACACATATTTGAACAGCTCTGCCTTCATCTCTGATAGCAAGCTTTTCGAGTTTATAAGCATCATTCATAATGATGACAGCATATTCATAACGGTCGCTTTCCATTACCTGCTCCCTCCTGATAAGTCCCCTGTTATAGCTTTTCAATGCCTTACCTTCATAATAGTGAGCTTTATCCATACCAGCAGCCCGATGGTTAATCTTTGACATTTGTTTCCAGAAAGCATCTGCTTTTGCCTTATAAACAGAATAGATCAATGAATGAGCCTCCTTGTATTTTTCTGAAGCCTCCACCAATGTTTTCAGTGCTTTCTGGTAATCTTTTGTCATACGCTCTTTTTTTTCAACGAACGAAAGCTGGTCGTATAACTGATTAGCATTTGTTAGTGTAACATCAGCCTGGTTAAGCAAATCAATAGCACGGTCCAGTTTTTTGCTTTCCAGCAGGTCAAATTTTATATTAAGTCCTTCTGTATATTGCTTGATGTTGTTTTGTGCTGTCAATCCACCATCCGGTAAAAAAGCGATCATAACCAATGAAATCACAACAAATCGAATATCAAATGAAATCATCCTGTTGTCTTTATTAATTATTAAATTATATTATTCCAATGGCAAATGTTGTGCCATCAAAATTATAAAATTCAATCAAGATGTAAAATATGATGCAATAATGAAGATGGTTAAGTATATAAATACCAATCATGAGGAGCAAAAGAGCTTTTGCTTTCCGGTGCAGTCAGTCCTTCCTGATATTATTTTATATATCCCTAGCTTCAGGTGCTGTAAATACTATGTATGCCAGCACAACCATGGAGGCAACGGGAAGAAGAACAAGTAAAAGTGTAATCATGCTGTAAAAATCTACTTTAGTCACAAATATAATTATTTTCGTCAAATATTTTTACGTATTCGTCAAAATTTTGTTACAAAACAATAATAATAGATATGCAAAATATAAAATGTTGATTTCTAATTATATACTTAGTAAATATATGCCAAACTGGCCATAATAAACTAGTTCAGTGATTTCTTTATTCTTTCAAATAACTGCTTAAAATTCTTGCGTGTTTCCTCATCAAAATCGGGAATACCGATTTTTTCATGCTGAATATAATGAAGGAAATTAGTCACAAGGATCATTCGTGACAGACTGTTATTCTCGATATAATCTGAATTCGATTCGGTAATGCCGATTCTTTTCTGCAAAATAAATCGTTTGAAATCGATGGTTGAAAAAAGGTCTTCCACTTTTGGGAATCCTTCTGCAATCATAACATAACTACCAGCATGAACCTCTGAAGATAGGAATGAAGATTTTCTCAACCATTCCGCAATTTCCCGTTTTTCAGATGTATCAAAGATCAATGCCATAAAATCAAGTTTCCATCCGATGAGAATATTTACCAGTACAGGAATGCTTGATTCATTGTTAGAAGGAATAAAAAATGCCTTACCCTGAAAATTGCTTAATCGTGCCATTTCTGTCAGATAATAGTAAGTAACGGCATCTTCGACAATGATATTATTCTTTTGCTGTATGAGTTGTTGATCGTATAACCGGGCTCCCATAAGTGAATAAATTGGAGTCAAGGTATCGGAGGATGCTTCATGCAAAGACTTGGCATCCATAACAACCGTTTCACTCCTTTCATCTTCCTCATCTGCACGTTGAACAGCCATTATTCTGTATAGCTTTGAAGCATCAACAAGATGAGGAGAATGTGTACAGTAAATGATTTGCATTTTATTCCTCAGATCTTCAAAAACCTTCAGTACATCCTCCTGTGCCCGGGCATGCAAACTTAATCCGGGTTCATCAATGAGCAGAACACGATTGAAGTGATTCTTTCTTGCTGTTGCCTTCAATTCAAGATAAAACGACAGAAACCAGCGTACACCGCGGCTGCGTTGTTTCGGATACAGTCTTTCGGTGTTGTCTTTTATCCAAAATTCAAGATAGGGCTTGCCACTCTTTTCGGGAACAGTATAATCATAATGTTCAAGTTCAAAATTCAACCTGATTTTATTATCCTTCCCGATATTTTGACTCCAATAATCCTGAAAATCGATTGTTATGTCAGTATTCAGGTTTTCAATTTTCTGTTTCAGTATTCGCTGGTTCTTTTCACGAAAAAAATCGGCATTTAGTCCGGCAACTTTAAGAAAGTTCTGAGCTGCCTTATATCCTTCGACTGTACCACTTTCATTGAGAAGATCTTCCAGGTCTATTTTATTGGGTAAAAGACTGCTGAAATCTTCGAAAAACTCAAAGACCGGAATATTATTGAACATGGTTTCAGCAATATCCTCCTGTGACAAAAAATGTTTTGAATTCTCGATTTCAATAGTAGCATCCACTTCGGCGTCATGGAATTTTTTACCATCGAGGACAAGCGACGCAATTTTTTTCTTTAATAAAAGTTGTTCATGATATTCTTTAGAAGATTTCTGCATTTGTTGATATTCAGATCTTAATTGGTCTAAACGTTGCGCGCTGCTGCGCCTTTCTTTTTCATGTGAGCATAAATCATGATAATGCTCTGTATCAAGTAACTGAGCATATTTTTTTTCGATCTGATCATCCAGCTGCTTTGTATGCTCACTTAATTCTGTATAGGTTTTACACACGCTGACTTTCTCGGATATTTCCTGGGTTAGCATTTTCTTTGCTTCAAAAACCTGCAGCTTATCGTTAAAATCTTTTTCTTTTTCTTCAAACAGGGCACTGATTTTTTCGAATTCCTGTTTAGCCATAATCTGAAGATCAGGCTTTTTGTTTTTATGAGCTGCCTTTCGTGTCTCTTCAAGTTTCGGAGCCATCTCATTTAAAGCTTTACGGGCATCATGTTTCGCTTTGTCAGCTATTTCCATTTCCCGTATTACCATGTTGGTCGCGGCATACAGGTCTTCAATTGCCTTACCTATTTTATTTTCTTCTTCTTCCTTGCTTCGCTCCATCGTTTCAAAATATTTCACAATAGAAGGTTCTGAAATATTCAGTTTATAGGTTTTTGAATCAGTCCACTCACAGCTCAGGCTGAATTCTTTCTTGTCAGCCAGTGCAATATATAATTCATCCGGAAGATTTTCCCGATTCAGGAAATCGGAAAAACGTTCATTTTCCATTTCAAATGTGCATTCAATGATGGGATAACTCAGGTCACTTCTTAGAACATCATCCATTATTCTTCGTTCATAGAAACATTTTAATGCCTCCAAAACCGAGGTTTTCCCGGATTCATTCTGACCAATGAGTGCAGTGATATCGTCAAATGCGAGGTAACACCAACCCGTATCAACTATCGACCGGTAATTTCTGATACGAAAAGCCCTTAATTTCATTTCTTCGGTTTGTTTAGTAGTTAATTGTTCCGATGATAACGCCAACCTAACAGTAATACGTCATCAAGCTGCGGCAGGTTTCCTTTCCATGCAAGAAAAGTCTCAATCAGTTTTTCTTTTTGTTTGTGTATGGGTAGTGAACTGATAGTGAGCAACAACGATCGAAAGGGCTGGTATTTGAATTTCTTACCCATTGGCCCGCCAAATTGATCCACAAATCCGTCTGTAAAAAAATAGATCTGATCGCCTTCATCCAAATTGCAATAGTGGTCACAGAATGACCTTTCTTCATTCGCTGCAACACCAATAGGCATTTTGTCTCCCTGTACTTCCAGGATGCGATTTTTTTTTACAATATAAATCGGATTAAATGCTCCTGCATAATTGAGCTTATTATTATTGCTGTCAATAATACCCAGTGCCATATCAATGCCGTCCTTTTGCTCATCATCATCGCCGGTTTGCTGCATTGCCTTCATAACCTTTTCACGCATCTGATTTAGAACCGAAGATGCAGAGGAAAAAGATCCGTTGTGAATAATCTCTCCTAAAAAAGTCAACCCCAGGATGCTCATAAATGCTCCCGGGACTCCATGTCCTGTGCAATCCGCCACAGCTATAAAAAGCTGATTTTTCTTTTGAGCCAGAAAGTAAAAGTCTCCGCTCACAATATCCCTGGGCATGTATATAAGAAAATGTTCAGGCAAGGACTTTTTCATGGATAGCGGTGAAGGTAACAATGCTTTTTGGATATAGCTTGCGTACTTAAGGCTTTCGTTGAGCTCTTTACGATCTTTTACCTGACTATCGTTAAAATTTTTCATGAGTTCATTACGAAAATCTTTAATCCCACCTGTTTAATTCATTCGTAAATTAATGTAACGCAAATATACGCATTGTATTATTCATAGGTGCCTTACCGTATGTGAAACGATATTTTTTTATCAATACTTACATTATGATATGTTGAATTCAAATTCTCAGTATTCGCAGTATATTCAAATGAATACGGAATCCTGATCTCCGGATCATTCAGATAGATCAAAGCTAAAAATCAACTCCCCTGTTTTTGATAAGAACTGCATTCGCGTTTTCCAGAAGCAGCCAGAGATTATTCTCAGTATCAATCAATGCATCGCTAACTCGATCATCACTGACGGACGTCGTATGTTGGATTTCACCTGTCAGGTTGCTTATCCATAATGCTTCATTGCCTGTATTTCTGCAGATTGCAAATAACAACAATGTCTTTACGGATCCTGCAGCAATCATCTTTTTAATGGATACAAGTGAATCGGTTAATAAATGCTGTTTATCCCATAATATTTTCCCGTCGGCACCAAATTTAGTCAGTAAAAGATAATGATTGTTCCTGGCTCCTCCCAGATAAAACTCCCCGTTCGCGGAAACCAGTCCGCTAAAATAGGTAATTTCCTGTGATGGAATGAATTCCCATTTAATATACCCTTTTTTATCCATTTTGAAGATCCAGTTGTTTGCCACAACAAGAATGCTATGATCGGGCAGATTTTCCATATACCTAATTTCGCCAAAGCCGGAATAGGTTCTACTCCATAGTTTTCGCGCCATGTCATTCAGCACTGTAATGCGGTATTTTTTTCTGAGGGAATCATCCAATTGATATCCGCCCAGCAGGATGTTGTTGTCCTCATCAACCAATAGTGAATTGATTGTCCATTTTCCCAATTGCTGACTCCATATGTTTTTTCCATCCAACCCTTGTTTAAATAACCATACTTCACGGGCTGCAGAATCTTGAGCAATCCACGTATAACCGGCTAACAGGATTTCATTCCTGTGATTTAAAGCCGAGAACAAAACCTGATCATCAAAATTACCTCCTGTTGTTTTATTCCAAAGCATTTTTCCATCATTATCAACACCCAGCATCCATATATCAGTACTGACTGTGTCACTTTTCCTGGTGGTAATACCAAGAAATTTCTGCTTTCCCGGTAATGCAACAATTGTACCTGTTGTTTCATTTTCACCGTTAAAATCAAAGCTTCTTGCCCATTGTATATTATCTGAAGTAAAACTTGAACAAGATAAATATTTCATTCCAGTTTCCAAGGACTTAAGATTAAAAATATCTATGTATTGCTGTCCCTCAGGATATTTTCGGATAAATTCGTTATAAGCTTCAAGAGTCTTGATTTTTTTTGCATATTCATACAGCAATTGCTTTTGCTGCAGTTTAGCTTCAGCAACTTCAAGTGCACCCGGATATTCATGAATGTATTCCTCATAGCTTTGCATGGTATTAATCGTTTTTGCCTTATGAAATGCAGCAGCATTCCGCCTCTTAACAGCCATGTTATATTCTTCCGCATCGGGATACTCTCTGATATAGTTTTTATAAGCCTCCAATGTGTTCACCTGGCAAGCTCTTTCGTAAGCAAGTTTATTGCGGTAGCGTATGGCTTTTTCAATTTGCGCGGCATCTGGATATGCTTTAATAAACTCAATATACCCTTCCAGGGTGTTCTGCTTCTCGTATTTTCTGAATTCCAGTTGGTTCCTTATGTGAATTACATTTTCATAGTACCTGAAATCAGGAAACTTTTCAATTACTTCAGATACTATTGGCAGGCTATTCTCTTCCCTGATGTATTTTATCAGGTGTGCTTCGATGATTCCAACAGCGTATTCGATCTTTTTTTTAACAGGCTGGGAACTGCGTCTTTGCTCAGTATTTATGAAATACTCACCAATGATCTCCATATCTTCCTGAAGCAGTTTATCCATATTTCCCTGTACAATTCTGCAATGAGACCATGCTTGAATAAGATTGAAATAGGGTGATTTTTCATCGGAATAAATGAGAGCCAAACCTAAATTAACAGCAGGATTCTGATTGTCTGTCGTTATAATTTCACTGAATACTGATTTGGCTTTATCATACTCGAGCTTTTCAAGCAATTTGAATCCTTTCTTGATGCTCTGCGGAAAAACCACATCAGCAAGAATAACCAACGAAAAAACAATAATTGCTATTTTCTTCATTATTAGTATAATTGCGCTATTTTTATTAATGTAATAGTTTAGGATATTCTTTCTATAATTTTATTTCTTTATAAGGGCAAATTCAACCCTTCTGTTTTGTGCCCGTCCGTTTTCAGTCAGATTAGATTCTATGGGGCGGGATTCTCCGTAACCGACGGTCAATATTCTTTCAGGACTGATCCCTTTGCCTATCAGGTATTCTACAACCGATTTTGCACGACCTTCGGACAATTTCTGATTATACATATCGGAGCCCTCGCTATCGGTATGACCTGAAATTTCAATTTTCTTAATATCATTATCGATCATAAAAAGCGCGACTTTATCGAGTTCCGCATAGGATTCAGGCAAAAGGTCGGTTTTGTTGAATTCAAAAAAGATATTTTCAAGAACAATGGCTGATCCTTCTTCAATATTATTCAGCTTATCCGCCAGATCACTCCTGCTGATTTCAGGCTCATTAAAATGCAGGGTATCCGATGATATACAATTAAATGCATCAGTAGCCCTATATATATAGGTTCCTGCAGGCAAGTTCTTTAATTCCGTACCTGTCATTCCGTTGTTCCAGGAAATGGAATAAGGAGGAGTCCCTCCAATAACATTAATTTTAATACGTCCGTCGTCAATGATTTTTTTTACTTCACCTGTCATCGGATCCCGGCCACCGGTATAGGAAGAGTCTACTATACGAGATTCAAAATCATGCTGCACACAGGGACAATCTTTGCAATTGTCAAGTGGCACAATGATAACATCATCAATATAATAATATGCATAGGCTTTATTACGCAAGTTTACGATGTTCTTGTCAGTAACCACATAATTGGTATTCTCATAGTTTTTAAAATTGCCGATAATAAAATATTTCTCATGGCCGGAAGCAGTGTACACGGTGCATAATTCCTCCCATTCATCAATGTTGTCCAGAAAAAGTCCTTCTTTACTGGAAATCTGAGGTGTATACGGCAGGTTAACATTGATGGTGTTCTTGATCTCAACATCACTGAAATATAAGCTAAGCCGGTCAACAGCAAACCGCGAATAAGAAGCAAGTTTATACGAAAAACGAATACAGTATTTTTTGCCTTGCATCAGGGGTTGTTCAACCATCCCCTGTATATATTCCCGATAGCTTTCTTCTGTTCCGCTTAGAATAGCTCCTACATATGCATCTCCGGTTTTAGGTTCACTCTCTCCCGCAAAATTCAACGGAACGCTGACGTTACGTGGACTGCATCGATTAAAGTAATCGGGTGTGGCAATAGTGGGATATGACCAATACGGGACCAGCTTATGTGACATATCCTGGGGTGTGTAATCATCAGGGCAGGTTTCATATTTCTCAAAACTATAATTTGGGACAAGATTTCTAGCCTGTGAAAAAAGCACAGGTACAAGGAAAGTATTGAACGCCAAGGTATACAAAATAATCAGAATTTTATGAATAAGTCCCATATAACAGCTTCTTAATGATCCGTTGATAAAATTAGGGAAAATTTCTAAAAGGAGTCTGCCATTCATGTAAATATTTAAGTGCCATCTGATTTACCGTGTTTACAATGAATATAAACTCATAAGGCACTTTTGGACATAAAATACTAAATTTGCCAGTTGATTTATAAAGCAATTCATGACCAGTAAAAAACCATACAATACATTTTGTTTAAATGTTATAAATGTTTTAATAAATAAGCTTGATTTAAGAATCTGTTATATAAATAAAAGTCTTTTTATCGATGAGTCTTTGTCGTGCAGCATAAATGGTCAGTCAGACCTGATCAAAGACAAAATCGTTACCCGTGCTTGCGCCTTTATCTTAAAAAATAAAACAACAAACTATATTTTCAGTTTCGGTCACCAAGGTTTGGAGCATTTGCAGCGTTTGTCCAATCATATCTTTTCGATTGATAATAATAAATATAGAAATATACATATTATAATATTTAGAAATTCTGAAGAGCTGGATGAAGCAAGGCAGGTTAATAAAGCAAATGTTTACAAAAGAAGCTTTTTCACATCATTTGATATTATTTGTGAGCAAGCCATTGAAATTGATCCTGTTTCCTGTGAACATTTATTTTCAGACAAATGGGCCCAGTGCAAAAGTATCCATCAGCCAAAAAATACTGCCGGAATATATAAAATAGAAATTATTGACAACATACCTGTGGGTAAAGAAAATTTCAGGTTGTACAAATTGAGATTTAAATCCGAAGTACCCATCGACATACTACCTGGTCAGTTCATAATGGTTTGCACATTAAAGGAACAACAGCAAATATCAAAACATCATAAGCCAACAATACGGGAATCTCTTGCAGCCATAATACCGGATATTCAGAATAATCTGGGAACAAAGCAATTATCCTATTTAAAACGTCCATTTGGGATATACAGGACATATTATGATAATTATAGTCCTGATTATATATCCAGGCTTAGTATCGAAAAGGAACTAGCTGCCATGTTGTATACCGTAAAGCCCAATGTGTTTGAGATAGTGTACAAAGTATTAGAAAAAGGAGTGGGTACAAACGAATTAACCAGGCTGACCAAAGGTGATAAAGTTGAAATTTTAGCCCCTCTTGGGAAAGTATTTGATTTAAGGAAGCTTGCAAAAGAAGATATCGATGAAGTGCATATAATTGGCGGGGGTGTAGGGATAGCACCACTTGTTTATTTAGTGCAGTTGTTGCGTTTTTTTAATTTCAACGTTAAAGCTTTTATCGGCATCGAAAATTTCAATTCCTTAATTTACACAAAAGATAACGGAAAGAGGATCAACAGTCATGGCAGCCATGCTAAAATCTATATTGATGATTTAAAGTCTTTCGGTTTATCTGAGGTTTCGGATATATATGTTTCCTTGCTATGCAATACAAAAGAGCAAATAAAGGGTGTGAAAAATGTATTTAAAGGAAGCCTTGTTACAGAACCATATGCTGCATACCTCAAGAAAAATAACCATCTA
The DNA here is from genome assembly GCA_016928305.1 of Bacteroidales bacterium. GTDB lineage: Bacteria > Bacteroidota > Bacteroidia > Bacteroidales > UBA10428 > UBA5072. Next base: position 23,790 of record JAFGKY010000013.1, on the reverse strand, counting down.
AGAAGTATCGCCTTTTCATGTGGCCCATTACCCATGATGCAAAAAGTACATGATATAACAGCTCAATATAATCTCAAGTCATATGTTTTAATGGAAAAACGAATGGCATGTGGAATAGGTGTATGTTTTTCCTGCGTCTGTAAGATCATCGAAAATGGCGAAAACCATTATTCCCGTGTCTGTATTGATGGACCTATTTTAGAATCAAAACAAATCAACTGGAATGAATAAAAGTCTTAATGTCCGAATCAAGGATATTGTTTTAAGGACGCCTCTTATAACCTCCTCCGGTACATCTGGAAGCAGGGATGAAATAAATTTATTGGTAAACAGGAAGTCCATATTGGAATCGCTGGGTGCCTTTGTGACAAAAGGTGTGACCATAAATGAAAGCCTGGGAAACAAGGAGCCGAGAATTGTTGAAGTCAGGTCAGGAATACTTAATTCTATTGGTTTGCAGAATAAAGGAGTTAAACGGTTTTTTGAGGAAGATATTCCGGAATTGCGAAAATTTGAAATACCTATTATTGTCAACATTTCAGCAGGTTCGGTTAATGAATTCGGAACATTATCTGCAATGATTAAAGATCTGGATAAGAATAATACGGTCAGCGCTTTAGAAATTAATGTATCATGTCCTAATATAAAAAAGGGCGGCGCTGCATTTGGGGCTGACCCTCGGCTGGTTGAACAGATTGTGAAAGAAGTAAAATCCAGCGTTCAGAATACTTTATGCATAATTACAAAACTCAGTCCGAATGTCTCAGATATTACTCAGATTGCTATAGCGGCCATACAGGGAGGGACAGATGCGTTGTCCATGATAAACACTTTGAGGGGAATGGCTATTGATACAGACAGGAAGAAGCCAATATTGGGAAACCAGGTTGGAGGCTTGTCAGGGCCATGCATTAAACCGGTTGGTGTTTATATGGTTTATGAATGCTTCAAAAAAATACCGGAATGCAGGAATAAGAAAATTCCTATCATAGGAATAGGAGGTATCTCAAATTATTTTGATGTTTTGGAGTATATATTGGCAGGTGCAACAGCTACAGGAATAGGAACACAATGGTTTATCAATACGGCAATCTTTGAAGAAATTCTTAAAGATATGACTGACTATTTAAACAATACGAATGAGACTATAGAAAACTTGGTTGGTAAAGCACATAACTCTTTTTAATTTAAAGTATTATCTAATTCAGCGTTTTCCTTATGTTTTATTTCTTCCTGTAATGCTCAAATGTTCCATTTGTATACAATATAATAATTAATTCAATATTGTTCACATTTGTAACTTCACCAATGAGTTTACTTTTGTCACCTACATTTTCGTATTCCCTTTTCTTTTTCATTGTACTTTTGTCACCATTATTTTCAGTCCTTTCTAATCGCATTGGTACTTTTAAAGGCAATCTTCTATCTGCTGTTGATGTTTCATCTGAATCTAATAACATTTCTCCTTTTCCGGCTAATAACCATATCGGATTAATGCTTGGGTATTTTTCCAGTAATTTAATGATAAAATCATAGCTGGGTTTGTTTCTTCCACTAAGTATATGCGATATACTTGAACGTTGAACACCTATTTCTTCGGCAAATTGTGTTGCAGAAACATTTAAATGTGATAATAATTTAAGAAGTTGTTCTTTCATAATTACAAATGTAAATATAAGGATTGATATTTTAATTTACATAAGTAATCTTATTTACGTTCATTTTGTTTACTCATGTAACCAATTATAAATTTTACATAAAATTGATAATAAATTCATTTACCTGAGATTTGTTTTAATGAGGCTCAGCTTTCAGGAGCGTAACCGTGAAACTGCCGGCTGCAGGCAGGCTGGAAACTTGAAGACGAAATTTCTCACGAACAAAGTGAGTAATTATCCTGATACAATGTTTAACAATATGCCTGTTCAGAATCCAATAGCATAGTGATTTACGAGTGTGACCATTTAATAATTAAAGAATTGATATATTATTTGATACGATAATCCTATTAAAATTATATATAAAGTATAAATTCAAATAAAATTATTATAAAACAGGTTATTAATAATTTATATTAAAATAATAGCCTATTTGTATGCATTTTAAGATCGAAATGATGTTTTTTCTTGAACTTTAATTTAAAATAAATTTTATAAGATGCTGGTATATAGTTTATAAAGAAAATTTATTATAGATTAAAAAATGTCAAAAACAATCATGTTACATATGTAAACATGCTATTCAATTATATGCATCATACTTTTTGATATCTTTACGAACTACCATATGCATGATTTATGAAGATAGCTCTCTTGGTATCCATTCTTCTTCAGATTACTGCAGCCGGAGTTGCATTAGGTTTAACACGCAAAACAAAATACAACATCAGCTGGGTATTTTTATCCATTGCGTTCTTATTAATGGCAATACGTCGTATCATTGATCTTATACCGGTCTATTTCAAAGAGCTCGAAACAGAAATGTCATTAATTGACCGAATCCTGGGAATCGTCACATCTGTATTTCTATTGGCCGGAGTTGTTTTGATACAACAATTATTCCGTTATCTTAAGAGAATTGAGGACGTTCGTTTTGAATCAGAAAACAAGGTTTTGCAAGCTGTTATGGAAACCGAAGAAAGGGAAAGAAGACAGCTGGCAAAAGATTTACACGATGGTCTCGGTCCCCTCCTCTCTAATATAAAAATGTCTGTTTCAGCAATCGATAAATCTACCATAAATGGTTTCAATAATGATATAATTAATAATATTCACACGTTAATCAATGAATCGATTATATCACTAAAGGAAACATCCAACAATTTAAGTCCGCATACTCTTGAAAGTTCCGGATTGGCCAGTGCATTGAATTCTTTTATTGAAAAGATCAATGCCTTGGGGGGACTGGACATATCATTCAGCAACAATATTGAGAATATTCGTTTTGAAACACAGACTGAAATCAATATATACCGTGTCATTTGTGAGCTCTTTAACAATACTTTTAAACATGCCAGGGCCGAAAAAGTATCTTTGCTGATTCATTATTCCGATAACAGACTGGTAGCTCAATACTTTGATGACGGTATCGGATTTGATGCCGACAGTCTGGTGAACGAAACCGGAATGGGTATTTCAAATATGCGTTCACGGCTGAAAACTATTAACGGCACTATTGAATTCAAACGTATTAAACCACAGGGTATGATGACCAATATTCTGCTGAAAACTATACCCAATGCCAACAATCATGGAAAAAGTTAACGTATTTCTGGTTGATGATCACAAACTTTTCAGAGAAGGTTTAAAACTGTTGTTGCAGAACCTTGAAGAAGTCAATGAAATCTGGGAGGCGGCAACCGGTGAAGAATTTCTGGAAAAATTGCAGGAAAAGCAACCCGAACTGGTACTCATGGATATTGAAATGCCCATATTGAATGGGATTGATGCAACATCACGGGCACTTGCCCGTTACCCTGACCTGAAGATTATAGGCTTATCCATGTATGGTGATGAGGAGTACTTTCAGCAAATGATTGATGCGGGGGCCTGTGGTTTCCTGCTGAAAAATTCAGATTTTTCGGAAGTAAAACGGGCAGTAACAAACGTACTGCAAGGCAATAACTATTTTACCGAAGAAATATTATACAGGTTTGTCAACAAATTCAAAACAAAGCAGGCATCTCAACCTGAAACCGAAGTAACCCTTTCGGATCGAGAAAAGGAAGTTCTGATGCTGATATGCAAAGGATTATCAAATCAGGAAATTGCTGATCAGTTATTTATAAGTAAGCGTACGGTTGATCACCATCGGGCAAGCTTAATGACAAAAACCAATACCAACAATGCTGCCAGCCTGGTTGTATATGCGGTTAAGCATAAACTTGTGGAAATCTGATTCTATTTCCAGCGGTATAAAATGTCCGTTTCCTTATCGCCTTTGGAAAGGGCTGATTTTATTTCATATTGAGGCTCCCTGCAATTAGCCAGTTCAAGTGCTTTAATTATCCAGCCGGCAATACGATATTCAAGTGCTTCATTGATACCCTTGAAATCGAGGATCTTAAGTATGGCCGAATTGGAATCCACCACTTCAACAGATATTACACTAGGCTGGTAAAAAGTAGTAAAAATCTTGGAAGCACGCTGAATAAGATAGGTGGGAGATGCAACCAGTAAAAACACTTTATAAAAGCCTTTCAATGCTACTTCAGCACTGTACTTTCCGATCTCTTCACCACCGGTTTTGGGATTGTTGGGATAAAACATCTCAATTGTCCTGTTAATAGGAATGATATAAGCATCATCAAGCGGATACCATGCCGCAGCATCCAGTGCTGCTTCGTATAAAGCTTTTGATTTGAGAGGAAGTGAATTCATCCAGTCTTCATACTTCTCAGGAAATTGTGTTTTAATGAAATCCCGTGTTGTTTTTATAGCAGTACCTTTAACTTCCATGGCAGATTGTTTTAAGACAAAAAAACAAAAAAATTCTGAATTATAACAATAATGGATGAATTATTGAAGCATACGGAAAGCATGTTGAGTTTGGTGTATGAAATACTGAAGGAACTGTGGTGTATGGGTTAAGTACAAAGCAATAAAACTACGAGCAAAAAATAATCGAGTTTATAATATCCGTTACCGGTAAAAATCCGCAAGTACTTATAATCTCAGCTTCCACCGGATTTTAGCTGCATTGTTCACAACAGGTCAGGATTCTTTTGCATTAATACTTTGGAGTCGGGTTACATGATAAACACCTTTTATGGTCGACAGTCGTGCGAGCAGGGAATCGAGGTGCTTCGTGTCCTTAACCGTTATCTTGAGCCGACCGGTGAATATGCCATCGGCATTGTCTATGCTGATCGATTGAAGGTTGATCTTAAGGTCTTTTGCAAGAACATTGGAAATATTATTCAGAATGGCCGGATCATGTTCTCCTTCCATTGCTATTTCAACTGGGAAAAGAGCATCGGTACCTGTAGCCTTCCATCGTGCCTTAACTACACGATATCCATATCGTGATATAAGCTGCACGGCGTTGGGACAATTCAACCTGTGAATCTTAATACCCTCGCCTACTGTCACAAAGCCGAATATTTCATCACCGAAGATCGGATTGCAGCACCTGGCAAGCTTATAATCAACATGGGCCACTTTATCATCGATGATAAGATAATCATCGGATTTAAGTGCCTTTTCGATGTCTTGGACAGGAGCCTTTTCAGCTTCGATACCCGGCTTTTCTTCCTGCACTTCCGGTTGCTCAGGTTCGGTGAGGAATTCTTTAATCCCTGCCATGTCGATTTTATCGGTGCTGATCATGTAATACAGGTCCTGTGCAATCTTAAGCTTATAATGCTTCATCAGTTTCCGGACATTCTCATCGGAGAAAGGTATCTTCCAGTTCTTCAGCCGGCGCTGCAGGATCTCTTTGCCATTCTCTGCAATCTTTACCTTTTCTTCGTTGAGTTTAAACCTAATCTTGGTTTTTGCTTTTGAGGTTACGACAATACCAAGCCAGTCAATTTTCGGATTTTGATTTTTTGAAGAAAGGATTTCAACCCTGTCTCCATTTCGTAAAACATGCCTTATAGAAACATTTTTACCGTTTACTTTAGCTCCTACGCAGGTTGAGCCCAGTTGCGTATGTATGTCGTAGGCGAAATCAAGAACAGTGGCTCCTGAAGGGAATTTCCGGAGATCGCCCTTGGGTGTGAAAACAAAAATCTCCTTTGCATAAAGGCTCAGCTTGAAATCATCCAGAAATTCCTTGGCATCAGATTCAGGAGCTTCCAGCACTTCTCTGACCTTTGCCAGCCAGTCATCTATACTTTTTTCACGATCCGCCCCCTTATATTTCCAATGAGCAGCAAGCCCTTTTTCAGCTATCTCATTCATGCGACGCGTTCTGATCTGAACTTCCACCCAGCGGCCACCTGGTCCCACAACAGTGGTATGCAACGACTCATACCCATTTGTTTTCGGAACCGAAATCCAGTCGCGTAATCTCAATGGATTGGGCTGGTATATATCGGTAACGGTAGAATAAACCTGCCAGCAATCCGCTTTTTCATTACGTTGTTCACTGTTTAGAATGATTCTGATAGCAAAAAGATCGTAGATATTTTCAAAATCGGTATTCTTTTTCTGCATTTTATTCCATATGGAATAGATGGATTTTGGCCGGCCATGAATCTCAAAGTCAAAACCCTGCATTTTCAGCGATTCCTGTATGGGCTTGATAAAATTATGTATGAACTGTCTCCGGCTCCGCATTGTTTCAGCCAGTTTCCGGGCAATAAGGTCATAGGTGTTCCGGTTGGTATATTTCAGGGAAATATCTTCCATTTCTGATTTAATGAGGTAAAGGCCCAGACGATGTGCCAAAGGGGCATACAAGTAAGATGCCTCCGCGGCAAGAACAATCTGCTTATCCTGTGGAAGGATTTTCATATTGCGCATGAGGTACAAACGCTCGGTTAGCCTTATCAGGATCACCCTTACATCACCGGCAAGGTTAAGCAGCAGGCTCCTGAAGTTTTCAGCCTGTGATGCAAAATCTTGACTGTCAAGTCGCTGGATAGAATTCAATCCGCTTACTATTCGGGTAACCTGACTTCCCCATTGTTTCTGTATATCTGGTAATAATAATGCCTTTTCACGGACAACCGGATAAAGAAAAATCCCGGTAATGGAAGTCACACCCAATCCTATTTCAGACAAAGCAATCGATGCAATTTTCATGGCCGAATCAACAACATAACTGCCTGTAATGTCTTTCTTATCCCTGAATGATTCAAGCATCAGGGAAAAGGCTTGTTTAAGCATAGCAGGTTCTTTTAAATCCCTGTGTCTGCGGATGGCTCTTAACAGTATGCCATACCGGTGTCTCATCAAAGAAATATAGTCATTCCCGGAAGGAGGCATATGATTTAAGGTTAATGATACCGCAAAGTTAGCCATTTGAATTTTATCGTTTAAGTACAATTATGTAATTTTAATTCTGCAATCCTACAGCAAATGGCTTATAACTCCACTCAATCAGGATCATATGGCATATCCCATGTGTACGGTCAGGTTTTCATACTGGGGCTTACGTCTATGCTCGTACAAATCGTTTTACTGCGTGAGTTCATGTTTATTTTTGGTGGTAATGAACTCATTATTGGTGTAATACTTGCCAACTGGATGATTTTGACGGGCTCCGGTGCCTTTATAGGGAAAAAAGCAATTCATATAAAGGATACCAACCGCTTTTCGCGTGTTGCCATGATCTTTCTGGGCTGGATTCCTCCAATACTTTTCTTTATTATTGAATTCTTCCGGAACCAGGTATTTAAACCAGGTATTGAAATTGGTTTTTTTCAGATCATAGTCAGCTCAGCCATAATAATAGCGCCCTTCTGCCTTTTATCCGGTTTTCTCTTCACTTACCTATCAGGGGTTATCAGCCATTACAGCAATAAGATCCCTGCTGAAAAAACGTATGCCATCGAATCAACAGGAAGCCTTGTAGCAGGGATACTGGCCAGTTTCGTGCTTTTCTTTCTATTGTCAAATTTCCAGATCATGATTCTGCTTCCGTTGTGCGGTTGTTTATTACTTTTATTTCCACTTCATATAAATGGTACTAATCTTTTCAATATCATAATTTTATTTATTACAGTAAGTTTGGTCATCCTGCTATTTCTGTTAAAAGCGGACTACCATTTAAAATCGGTTTTTTTTACTCAACAGGAAGTACTTCTCTCTAAAGATACACCGTACGGTAACCTCGCTGTAACAAAAAGTACCGAGCAGCTTAACATATTTGAAAACGGCAAGTTACTTTTCTCTACCGATAATCAGATCGCTAATGAGGAAGCCGTGCATTATGCTATGGCACAGCATACCAATCCCCGCCGTGTCTTATTGATATCAGGAGGCATTTCAGGCATAACGAATGAAATACTCAAATATGACATAGATGATATTGATTATGTTGAAATCAATCCGTTTATTTTTACCATCGGTAAAAAATATACTTCTTCTTTGGAGGATGAGCGCATTCATTTGATTCGAAAGGATGCCCGCATGTTTATAAAAAAAACAGCGTATCGATATGATATCATTCTGATTAATTTGCCTGAGCCATCCACTGCACAGCTAAATCGATTCTATACAGTTGAATTTCTGCATGATATCAGAAAAATTATAAATGAGAAATGCATTGTTGCATTAAACATGCCTTCCACAGCAAATTATATCAGCGACGAGGCAATCCGTTTAAATTCAGTAATATACAATACATGTAAAGAGGTTTTCAAGCATGTTTTGATCATTCCTGGAGAAAGGAATTATTACCTTTTATCGGATGAACCGCTTACCATCAATATAACACAATACATTATAAATAAAAATATTAAAAATGATTACTTAAACTCCTACTATATAGACACATTGTCCCTGAAGGAGCGTTCTGATTACCTGCTTGAACACCTGGAACAGGTTACCCAGTCAAACAAAGACTTTAAACCTGTTTCCTACTTCTATTACCTGAATTACTGGTTAAGCCAGTTCAATCTGGGTAAAAACCTGCTATGGATAATATTCGCAGTACTTATTCTCATATTAGTAGCTGTATGTATTTTTATGAAACCTGTGACCTCAGCATTAATGATCACGGGATTTTCAGCCTCATCGCTTGAAATAATCCTTTTGCTTGCCCTGCAGATACTTTCGGGATATATCTACCAGGTTATCGGGGTTTGTATGGCTGTTTTTATGGGAGGACTGGCCATGGGAGCACTGAGCAGAATGCTGATATTCCGCAAAGTTACCTACATGCAGTTCATGTTATTCCAGATAATTACAGGCGTTCTTGCGATTCTTTTACCTGCGCTTTTCATTACACGGATTGTACAGGCCGGTATTATTAATACCCTGCTGGTTGTACTATTGCTATTATTCCTCATTGCCTTCGCTGCCGGAGTATTGTTTTCAATGGCAGTTCATTTGCGATCGGGCAATCTTACGGATAATGTCGCGTCTTTATACAGTGCCGACCTTATCGGTTCCGCCCTGGGAGCATTTCTTACCTCCATTTTCCTGATCCCGTTGCTGGGCATTATGAACACCTCATATCTCATTGGTGGTCTGCTCCTGTTGTATGCGCTGAATCTTTTTCTAAGACGAAAACATCTTTGATAACAACATCTCGAATTGGAAGCGATTAACGTGCATACTCCATTCGTTTTTCGTAATTTTGAATGTCAATTATTTACTACGACTTTGTAAATCGTTGATCACAAATTCATACCATTTGAAAATCATTGGATATACAAAGTCGGCAGCGCTGTTGTACAATCTGTCTGAATGTGAGTACCTGAAAATGAAAAAGAGAACATTTATTAAAACAAGTCTGTTGGGTGTCGGCTGTACTTATTGTCTGATGAGGTATACTAACCTCTTTTCATCCTCCTTACTTTCATCTTATCCTGATCACAATAATACGCCGGCTGACAGTCATAACCGGTTCATGAAAGAAGCTATGTTCTCTTCTCCCACTCCTCGGGGGATTAAATGCCTTATATGTCCCAATGAATGTGTTTTGAAGGAGGATGAGACCGGAGATTGCCGAAACCGGATGAATATAAAAGGAAAGCTTTATTCAATTGCTTATGGGAATCCGTGTGCAATACATGACGATCCAATTGAAAAAAAGCCGCTGTATAATTTTCTACCGGGAACCCGGGCATATTCGATTGCTACAGCCGGATGCAACCTGGCATGCCTTAATTGTCAGAACTGGGAGATATCCCAGGCAAGTCCACTGGAAACAAGGAATTATGATCTGATGCCTCAGCGGGTAGTTGAAGAGGCAATAAAAAATAAATGCGCGTCCATTGCATATACCTATTCAGAACCGGTTACTTTTTATGAATATACCTATGACACATCAAAAATAGCCCGTAGCAAGGGAATAAAAAACATTATTGTATCCGCCGGCTATATAAACGAAAAACCTCTTCGTGAACTGGCCAAGTATATTGATGGTGCCAACATCGATCTAAAATCCTTCAGTGACGAGATTTATATGAAGCTTAACGGCGGATCGCTTGAACCTGTACTGAATACCCTAAAGATACTCAAAGAATTGAACGTATGGCTCGAGATTACGAATCTGATCGTTCCTAACTGGACGGACGATTTCGGGATGATCGAACAAATGTGCAAGTGGCTGTTCAACAATGGCTTTGCTAACAGCCCCTTGCACTTCAGCCGTTTTCATCCCCAGTACAAACTGACACAGCTACCGGCAACTCCGCTTAGCACTTTATTGAAAAGCCGGGAGATTGCATTGAAATCCGGATTAAAATATGTTTATATCGGAAATGCACCCGGATTAAATGCCGACAATACCATTTGCCCGAAATGTGGTAAGACCGTGGTTGAACGAAAAGGATTCAGCATCATCGCCAACAACATTGTAAATTCAAAGTGTAAGTTCTGTCACGAAGCCATAGCAGGAGTCTGGAGATAGCGGTCATACGATCACAGCACAAGAAGAGGCTTTATTAATATGCAACGAGTATCGCCTTATAACCTTTTGTTATCTGTTACATAAAGTTTTGTACCACACTTTTTACAAAATACTGCATCATCATCATGATTATCAAACATACATTCTGAACACACCTGGGTATTTCTTTTTTGATAGTCGCTAACAAATGAAGCTGTGACAATACCTGTAGGCACGGCAATGATAGCATAACCCATGATCATCACAATGCTTGAGAGCAATTTACCCAGTCCCGTCACCGGAGACAAGTCTCCATAGCCCACGGTTGTGAGGGTGACAATTGCCCAATAAATACTTGTTGGAATGCTTGTAAAACCGTTTTCTTCTCCCTCTATCAGGTACATGAGTGTGCCGACAATGGCTGTAAATGTCAGCACAAAAAACAAAAAGACACTGAGTTTCTCGCGGCTGTCCCACAATGCTTTAACAATCAAACTACCCGCGCGGGTGTATCGACTTAATTTCAAAATACGGAAAATTCTAAGCAACCGGAGTGCCCTGATAACAATCAACGTTTGTGCCCCCGTAAAGAATAAACCCAGGTAGGTAGGAAGAATTGCCAAAAGGTCTATCAGTCCATAAAAACTCAGGATGTATTTAAAGGGCCGGTCGACCACACAGATACGCGTAACATATTCTGCCGTAAAAATAACGGTGATTATGCATTCAATAATCCTGAGCCCATGAGGAAATCTCATCCTCATATTGCTCACGCTTTCGAGCATTACAACCAGGACACTGAATAATATAATCCCAAGCAGTACCTCATCAAAAACTTTTCCGGCAGGCGTATCAGCTTCAAAAATGATTTCATACAGACGTTTTCTGTTTTTTGACATCATGGAATGCTGTTTTTATTGGAAATGGTTATTTTGATCAATTGAATCCGTCAGGTTTGGTATTGCTTTTCCTGAAAAACTTACAGACCGAATAAAGCAGGTGCAAATCATCCTCTCCGGCTGCATTTATCCTTTCAATAATACGGTCATATAATACTTTGTTGCTTATTAGACCAATGGAAGCAAGCACCTCCTCAATTTGTGCGCGAGCAGCTTTTAGTGTCAGTGATTCAGGATATTTTGATGATCTGACATTTTTATTCATCTGCAATGCCGATAATTCGTAAGCCATGATCATAACAGCCTGCGACAGGTTCAGTGAAGGGTATTTTGCCGCCATGGGTATGCTGCATATGATGTCACAGCGATGTGCCTCTTCAGTCGTCAGCCCGTATTCTTCCCTGCCAAATACTATACCTGCAGCATTAATGGTAGTTCCCTTTCGTTTTATAAATTCAACCATCTGTTCAGCGGGATAATAATCGTGCTTAATCCTTCTGCTTTTGGCTGAAGTTCCAATAATAAAATCAATATCATGGATTGCCTGATCCAGCGATGAAAAAACTTCTGCAGCGGTAAGCACATCCAACGATCCATGTGCCAGTTTACGGGCTTCAATACTTAAATAATCACATGGATTAACCAATCGTAACCTGTTAAAAGACATCGTTTTAATAGCTCTTGCTGAAGCCCCTATATTTTCGGGCACTGCCGGTTCGACCAGGATGAAGAATACTTCCATACAATAAATATTGTAAAGTAAAGAGATGTGAATCGGATCTCACAGAACGTGCAAAAAACATTCGCATTTATGCCGATCCCGGTGTTTCACCATCAAAACAATAAATACGAAAATAATAAGGAATGGCACATCTCAGCATTGTATTACATTTTTTGTGCTCTACCAATAAAAAAAAATAATTCCTGCATTTTGTTAGGAAATCATATTGGCTGTTTACCGCGAATGGTTTGCTTATTCGTTGCATTTATATGTCAACCGAACTTGTATTTTTTCCTGATGGTTTTGGAGATGGTCCATGTACATTCAAGTCCCTGTTCAAATTCCACCCAATCACCGGGACCGAATTCAATGCTATGTCCTTGTTCGTCGGTTACCGCTGCATTACCTTCCAGGATATAGCAGGTTTCCTTATCATCATATGACCAGGTAAAGGTTGATGGTTCTTTGGACCATATACCCCATGCATCGGTCTGCCTGATTTCGGTTTCCGTTGGTTTTCTTACTTTCATCATGGTGTAAATTTTTAAAGTGTTGTTAAATTTACAATTTTCTGACAAACATAATTCATTCATAAATACCAGTCTTTTCATTTTATGCCGGTTGATTTCAGAAAGGTATTATCAGACAGTTCAAGAAAACTTGCAGATATAGCTGCTTCCATGGTTCTTGAAGAACCTGAAAGGATCAGCGCATTAACGGATGTTATACTGGCCGACGAAGATCCTTTTGCCTCCAGGGCAGCAAGAGTTTTTTCCATTTGTGCTGATAAGTTCCCTGAAATATTTGAAATGCAACAAAATACGCTAATACCTTATCTCCATGACATTAATTCAGAAGGAGTTATCAGAAATATATTAAAAATTGTGGCAGATTATCCTGTCAAACTTACAAAAAGAAACAAAGGTATTTTACTGGGTTTGTGTTTTGACTGGCTTGAAGATCTTACAAAACCGGTAGCAATACGTGTCCATGCCATGCAAATCCTCTACAATACTTCCTTGTATGAGACAGGCATAAGAGATGAACTGATCTCTATCTTGGAAGAAAACTATGCCGATGGCAGCATGGGATTTCGTTCACGAACAAACAAAATTCTTAAGAAATTATATAAAAACGGTTGAAAGCCATCATGTGTTCAAGTATATTTTACCCAATAAAATGGCTTTTCAACCATGGCATTTTTAAATTGCGCAGGATTTTATATTTTTAGTCCGCCAAAAAATAACTGAAATAAATATATACTATGTACTATGGGAAAAGGAGATAGAAAAACCAGAAGAGGGAAAATAGCCTTGAAATCATACGGAGTTACCAGACCTCGTACCAAAAAAAAGAAACCTGTGATCGTTCCGGTCATTGAAAAGCCACCGGTTAAATTAACGGCTAAGGAAACCAAAAAACCCGCTGTTAAAAAGGTAACTAAACCGATAAAGACGGTAAAACCTAAGGCAACCGTTAAACCTAAGGCAACCGTTAAAAAGAAAAAATGAAAGAGGTACGGACGGGATGCGGTCCGGATTTTTTGCACCTCGGTCAAAGGATTTCATAGAATTCTTATTATCGTTACAGGATCATTGAATTTTATAGAGCAATCAATAAGGTTTTTCTGAAATCAATTCTAATAACCGATAATGAGAAATGGTCTTTATTGTTTTAAATTTGCGGCCAACCTGTAAATAGCAAATCATGAATAAAACAAGAAAATTCGAAACCAATGCTATCCGGATCCAGGCACAACGATCACAGCATAAAGAACACAGTGTTCCGGTCTTTGAAACATCCAGTTTTGTTTTTAACAGTGCAGAAGAAGCGCGTGATGTTTTTGCAGAAACCGTGGATGGAAATATTTATACACGCTATTCCAATCCAAATACAGACGAATACATAAAGAAATTATGTGCATTGGAAGGTGCTGAAGATGGAATAGCAACATCATCGGGAATGGCGGCAGTCTTCCTCAGTATGATATCGGTTTTACAGCCCGGGGATCACTTGCTGGTTCCAAGACAGATTTTTGGGACTACTTATTTACTGATAACCCAGGTACTATCGCGGTGGGGAATTTCCCATACATTTGTAAACATCAATGACACAGATGATTGGGAAAAACATATATTACCGACCACTAAAATGATCTATGCCGAAACACCGGCAAATCCAGGGCTTGAGTTAATTGACCTTAAATGGTTATGCAAACTGGCAGAGAAACATGGATTGTATGTTGTCATTGATAATTGCTTTGCAACACCCTATTTGCAAAATCCCATCAAATATGGTGTTGATATGGTGATCCATTCCGCAACCAAATTCATAGACGGTCAGGGCAGGACCATCTCAGGAGCTGTTCTTGGAAGCAAAGAAACCATTAACGAAGTGCGTACGCTTTCCAGAATTATCGGGCCGACTTTGTCGCCTCATTCCGCATGGTTACTTTCCAAAAGCCTTGAGACCCTTGCAGTGAGGATGGACAGACATTGTTCAAATGCCATGAAATTAGCACGCTATCTTGAGGACAATGCTCATGTCGAATGGGTTAAGTATCCGTACCTGTCCTCTCATCCGCAATATAAGCTTGCTAAAAAGCAAATGGAGCTGGGAGGAGGACTGGTTACCTTTGAGCTGAAAGGAGGCATAAAAAGAGCCATGAAGTTTCTAAATTTACTCAGGCTTGCATCGCTTACCTCTAACCTGGGTGATACGAGGACAACAATTACTCACCCTCCTACCACAACGCATTCCAAGTTAACCGCAAAAGAACGTAAAGAATCGGGTATTACGGATGGTATGATAAGAGTATCCGTTGGATTGGAAAATGTGGATGATATTATTGCCGATTTTGATCAGGCAATAAAAAAATCATAATCAATACGCTTTACCTTTATTGTTAAATATAAATTCACAACCCTGATTTCAGGGAATGAAGAACAAGCACACAGTAAGGCTTGAGCCCCTTGGAAAAATCCTTAAAATAAATCCGGGGACACCTCTCATGGATGTTTTGCATGAATTTGGTGTTGAATTTCCATGCGGCGGAAAGGGAAGCTGTCTTAATTGCAGAGTCCGGATTCTTGAAGGCGATCTCGATACTCCAAAGAAATACATTGATATTCTTCAGCAAAATGGCTATGATTCCACGTGGAGACTGGCATGCAAAAGTAAAGTCAGGAATGATGTTATACTTGAAATTGCACAGCTGAACACACTGATACTTGCTGACAATACGTTCTTTTCATTTACTCCGGCGGATGGATTTGGTATTGCGATTGACCTTGGCACTACAACGGTGGTACTGCAACTGATTAATTTATCCAACGGTCATGTCATGGATGCTGTTACTGCGGTCAATGTCCAGGGGCGTTACGGATCCGATATCATCTCCAGAATAGCATATGCCAGGAACCGGGCTGGACTTAAGAAATTATGCCAATTAATCCGTAAACAGCTATGGAATCTGATTCAAGGCGTCATTAAGCAGCATGACCTTATCCCACGCAAGGTTGTTATGGTTGGAAATACCGTAATGCATCACATATTTTCAGGGATTGATGTCGGTTCACTTGCGTGTTTTCCTTTTGAAACACGTGATGGAGGTAAGAAAATGTTCAGGGCATCCGAACTTGGATGGGAACTTCCTGATGATACCAGAATTACATTCATGCCCTCGGTGGGAAGCTTTGTAGGCAGTGACATTCTTGCCGGGATTTTAGCAACGGGGATCAATACCTCCATAGAACCAATGGCATTAATTGATCTGGGAACAAACGGTGAAGTTGTTGTGGGCAATCGTGACCTTATACTGACAGCGTCAACAGCAGCCGGACCAGCGTTTGAAGGCACGCATATCAGCCAGGGCATGAGAGCTGCAAACGGTGCCATTTCTTCGGTTTTTCTCAGGGATGATAAGCTGGAATTTCATGTAATCGGCAATGAAAAACCGCATGGTATTTGTGGCAGTGGTCTTATTGATGCCGTGTCGGCTTTTCAACGTATGGGGCAGATCGACGAAGTAGGTCAAATTACAACGGGCGAATCCTGTATTGAAATTGCAGCACCTGTGAAGCTAACACAAAAAGATATTCATGAATTCATACTGGCAAAAGCGGCTGTGGCTGCCGGCATTCAGATTCTTCTGAACCGTATTGAAAAATCATTTGTTGATCTCAAACGTGTTTTTATTGCCGGAGGATTTGGTCATTTTGTCACAGTCAGCAACGCTATTTCCACAGGTTTACTTGAATTCAATGATGAGCAGGTAGTCAAAGCCGGGAATACGGCGCTTATCGGAGCAAAAATGCTGCTATTCCGGGAAGATGACCTGGAAGCGGAAGTCTTGAAGAAAACTCGGCATATTTCACTGGAGACGGATAAGAATTTTCAGGATGTTTTTATTGGGAAAATGATGTTGCAAAAGAAAGCAGATTAGATGATCTGATTAAAAAAGCTGTCAGATATTCTTGAGAATGTTTTACAGTTTTTTCTGTCGGTCCGCAGGGGATCGAACCCTGGACCCCATGATTAAGAGTCATGTGCTCTACCAGCTGAGCTACGGACCGAAGGAGGTGCAAAAATAGAATAAAAATATAAATTACCAATCCTTATTCCGTTGTTTTCATCTTGTTTTTTAGCAGTTTTACCCAATGTTTTCTGTATTAACCAGCTGTAATCTTTGTCCCAGGAATTGCAACGTCAACCGGTTTGAAGGGGGAACAGGTTATTGCAGAAGCGATGCAGAATATACGATAGCATCCATCTGCATTCATCATGGCGAGGAGCCGGTAATAGGCGGCAGGCATGGAATCTGCAATATATTCTTTCCGCATTGTAACCTGCAATGCATTTATTGCCAGAATTCCCAGATCAGCAGGAATAATTCGGATTACCCAACTGCAAAAACTTCCCTGAAAGCAATTGTTGATAAAGTCATCCGGTTGCTGGGGAAGGGATGTGAATCTGTGGGATTTGTCAGTCCGACACATTATATACCACATGTTCATGCGATTATTGATGCTTTGCATCAGAAAGGTCACCATCCGGTTATTGTTTACAACACCAATGGTTATGATAAGGTAACTTTGCTTCAGACACTGGAGGAGAAAATCAATTTGTATCTTCCCGATTTTAAATACATCAATGCTAAAACGGCCTGGCAATATTCCGGTGCAAGGAACTATCCCGAAGCGGTGAAGCGGTCCATTAAAGAAATGTACCGGCAAAAAGGGAATTCACTAATATTAAGTGATACAGGACTTGCGCTGAACGGATTGATAATCCGTCATCTTGTTTTGCCGGGAATGGTCAATGAAAGCAAAAACATTTTGCGATGGATTGCTGAAGAGCTGTCTCCTTTTGTGCATATTTCGCTGATGTCACAATATAATCCGCCAGACGGGCTGAGACTTCCTTCACACCTGCTACGTAAGATAACGAAAAAAGAATACGACAGCATTGTGAAAGAAATGGAAATCCTCGGATTTCAAAATGGCTGGATACAGGAACCTGAAAGTGCAGGATTTTATAATCCGGATTTTGCAAAAGATCATCCATTCTCATTTTGATCATTCTTCAATCTTTTCCAGGTTTTCCATCCCTTCAATGTCCATACCTTTGGCTAATTTACCTATGGTTTTCATATCGATGATCCCCTGGATGCAGATCAATACGCTTTCATCCTTTCCTCCCACCAGCATTAACAATTCAACCACCTTTTCCTTTTCTTCACGTACCAGGAATTTCACATCCTGATCTTTTTCTTTGATCACCATCAATTCCTTATACAGGTTCACAGGAAGCTCTTTCATGACTTCCTTATAGAGATTTACTGTAACCGGTGTTAAAGGATCGTCATCTGCTGCAAGAATTTTAATACTGGTAAGATTACTAAGGACTTTAGCCATATCATCTTCTTTGGCATCCTCTGACGCATCACGGAAGAGGTCAAACATATGCTTTGTGATATAAACCGTAGTAAAACCTTCGGTTCCGGAATATTTATCAAAAATCTTGTCCGCCACGGTTTGTGCCTCATTAACTGCACAAAGGCAGATCAATACAATCAGATATGCTATCTTTCTCATTGTTTTACTTTTTTTCATCATTTGATTTTTCATTGAGTAATGATATCAGTTGGAGTTGGTCCAGTCCCGAGTTTAGTTTTTCAAGGTTCCTGAGGTTTTCAACTCCGCTATTAAACTTAGATAAATTGGACAATTCTTTTGTTCCATGGTTAAGCTTTTGTGAGACATAAAGCAACGTCTTCTGTGCTTCGATATAAGCCAACTGAGGATCATCAAAGGTCCCCATGTCAGGTTTACGGTTCCGGTTAAGTATCAGTACCATTGTCCCAACTATTATTATTATGGCAGCGGCAGCAATCCATCTGTAGATTTTTCGGTTAAGCGGGGTAACAGTTCTTTGGCCGATTTCACTTGTAGACTTCTGTTCCGATTCCCTGTCAATCAGATTCTCTATCTTTTTTTCCAGTTCCGGTTTCCGGTGTGATATTGAACGCACAGATTCATAGTATTGAAACTGCATTTGGTAAGCTTCGAATCCGGCCGGGATGTCAGTCTGCCTGGTAAAATAATCGCACAGTACCTGCTCTTCTTCGAGACTGGTTTCTGACTTTTCGTACTTATCGAGCAGTATTCTGATTTGCTGAATATCCATATTCTCCGATTTTTATTAAGTGTTCTCTGATTTTAGAACGAGCACGTGACAATGTTACACGAACCGCATTAATGTTCATATCCATTATCTCTGCTATTTCATCAAATTCAAGCCCTTCGATATCCCTAAGCTGAATTACTGACTGTTGCTGTTCAGGTAATGCCTGGATTATTTTCCGGATAATGGACGTTTGGTCGGTCTTTTCAAGCATCCTCAGTGGATTATCTTTATCCGAAAACGGTTCATGTCCGAAAGAATAATTTTCAATGTACAGCGGTTTCTTGGCTTTCAGCCTGTCAAGGCACCAATTGCGTGTAATACGCATGGCAAATGCTTCCAGACTGCTATATCCACCCAGTTCAGAACGTAATTTCCATAATTTCAGGAATATCTCCTGTACGGTATCTTCAGCTTCAGCGTTGTCCTTTAAAAGCAAGCGGGCAAAATGATATAGTTTGCCAGTTAATGGAATTACTTTTTCTTTGAATTCGGCTGCATCCATAAAATCGTGCCTGCTTATTCACAAGGGAGGAATTACCTCCCATCCCTGTTAATTTTGAGTCTCTTCCAGTTTTTTAAGCTGATCAAATCCCTTAAAGTCAAAAGAATCAGATAACTTATCCATTTCCTTCAGGTTAAGGCTTCCCTTAATCTGTACAAGAACATTTTCATCAACTCCACTTACAATAATCAGAAATTCACTGATGACATCACCATTTTCTCGAGCCAGCATTTTCACATCCTGGTCTTTTTCTTTTACAATAAGAAGTTCTTTGTAAGCCGACTTATCAAGATACGGCCATATTTCAGCGTGAAAATTCAAACCCGGTGTCTGATCCTTTATGCCTTCCTGCGCCAGTACTTTAACCTCAGTCAGGTTGGAAAGAAACTGAAGGTCTTTATCGTCCGGGTCACATTTTGCTGCCATTTTCAACAGATCTCCGGTTATATGAACCGTTGTAAAACCTTCCTGACCTGCATATTTATCAAAGAGTTTGCCGACAGGATCTTGCTGTGCGATCACAAGGGTTCCGTATACCGATGCTAAAACAAACATTAAACTTACAATAATTTTTTTCATTTTCTTTATTATTAATTGGTTTACAATTCTTACAAAGGATTTCGGATCAATTCGTTTCCTTTAAGACGACCGAAAATAAAATTCATTACAAAGCATGCTGATTTTTTCTTTACTATCGTATGACCGGCTATAACCAGTTTCTATCATAGTATTGACAACACTGATTCAACAGGAGATTTTAACAGATCTGACATGATATCCAAATAAAAAAAACATAACAGAGTAGGATCAAATGATTTTTTTACTTTAATTTCAACGCGCCAAACTTTATTAATATTTAAACTTCATTCTATGAAAAAAATCGTTTCGGTCTTTGTCTTATTATCGTTCTGTATTTTTGGTATTTACGCTCAAACAGCCGATGAAATAATCAGTAAATATCATCAAAGTATGGGAGGTCTTGATAAGTTCAAAGCCCATACCTCAACAAAAGCAATAGGTACAGCCCCTACACCACAAGGTGATTTTCCTTTTGAGTTTTACCAGGAGAAGCCTAATAAAATAAAAGTAGTCATGGACATCATGGGGAAAAAATTTGTTGCACAGGCCTATGATGGACAAACCGCATGGATGTTGAATCCTTTTGTTGGAGATACGGCACTGCGGTTATCCGATGAACAGGCAAAAGCTGTAATGGAAGAAGCCGAATTTGAAGATCCTTTTATTGATTATGCTGCCAAAGGACATGAAGTAATACTGGAAGGGACTGAAGATGTGCAGGGTGTTCCTTGTTATAAAATCAATCTGACAAAATACAAAGGAAATACAGAAAAGGAAAACACACAATATTATTATCTTGACAAAGAAACGTGCATCCCCATTATGACAAAAACATTTGTTAAAGCGGGACCTCAGGCTGGCCAGGTCATGGAAACTTATTTCAGTGATTACAAGGAAGTGGGTGATGGTCTGATGATGCCATTCTCATTCGAAGTAAAATCAGCCGGACAGATAATTCAGATCCTTACCTTTGAAAAGATCATTCTTAATGAGGATATTCCGGATGAAGAATTTGAATTTCCGGGAGAAGCAAAATAGGGCTCAGTATTAATTCCATCAAATTTAAGGGAATACTGATTCCATTGAACAAAAAGCCTGAAAATGCAATTGTCTCTTTTTCAGGCTTTTTTCTTTTTAATCGCGAAACATCTTTTCTGTTTTCTTTTTTCTTTAGAAATACTTTCTCACAGTTTCCTTAAAATACTCCGGAGCCTTGCGCACCTTCTTCGTGACTCCATCAATAAAGACCAGAATGGTACTGCCGGTACAAAGAAGAAGTCCTTTTTCATCAAATATTTCATAAGAGAAATCAAGTTTGACTTCAGGAAAAGATCTCAGGCATGTTTTAACGGTAAGCAGATCATCATACTGGGCAGGATTTCTGAAATTAATGGATAAAGACCTTACCGGAAGAATAATACCTTCATCCTCCATAGATTTATAGGTTAATCCCAGCGATCGTAACATTTCAGTTCGACCCACCTCAAAGTATTCAGCATAATGTCCATAATAAAGATAACCCATCCGGTCTGTTTCACCGTATCGCACTCGTATTTTAGTTTCGCTGCAATACATATTAATTCAGTGGTGAGTCGGGTTCATTTTTCATCTTCAGGTAGGCTGCATATTCAAGAAAACGGGGTGCAATACGCTTCACCAATGCAGTCATTTTTCCTTCGAGTGTCAGGATACGGTAGTTGCGTCTCCATTTAATGGCCCAGTACACAGCATTAGCTACCTGTTCGGGGGTCATCATTTTCTCTTCTTCACGCGGTGTAAATCCTTGTGGTGTACCGTCTGCCGTAAGGGCTTTTTTTCGTATATCAGAACGGGTGAAGCCGGCACATATAATGAGTACATGCAATCCATTTTTCAGATTTTCAATCCTCAGTGTTTCAAGGAATCCATGCAATGCATATTTTGAAGCAGAGTATCCTGCCCTGCCGGGAAGACCAATAAATCCGGCCACAGAGGAAAGGCCGGCGACTGAACCATGACTACTGACCAGGTGTGGTAAGGCAAATTTTGTGCAATAAACCGCACCCCAGAAATTAACATCAAACAATTTTTTCATCACGGAAATATCAACGTCTTTAAAAAGCGCTCTCATGGAGATACCCGCATTGTTAATAAGCACATCGATACGGCCGAATTTATTTATTGTTTCTTCAATCAGGTTCCGGCAATCATTTTCATTCGTCACATCGGTTTTACATGCAGCTGCAGTATACCCCGAGGTATTCAAGTCATCTGCAACAACTTTGATTATATCATACGACCTTGCTGCCAGCATTACCTTAGCTCCTTTTTTGGCAAATTTAATTGCTGTGGCAAGTCCAATTCCCGATGAAGAACCTGTTACAATTACGACCTTATCCCTCATGTTTAAAAAATGTATATACAAACGATAAAAGTAATAAAAAGTATCAGTGTTAAAAAATAATAGAAAGGATTACCTAACTTTAACCGTTTATTCATACCTCCGATGATTGGCACAAATCAACCGCTCGCAGACAGGATGCGCCCGAAAGATCTGGATGAATATATAGGCCAGGAGCATCTGGTGGGGGATCATGCCATTCTCAGGCAAAGCATTGACTCCGGTAACCTGCCATCATTTCTGCTTTGGGGACCACCGGGAGTTGGAAAAACCACCCTGGCCAGGATCATAGCAAACAAACTGAACCGCTCGTTTTACCAGCTAAGTGCGGTTCATTCAGGCGTAAAAGACGTGAGGGAAACGCTTGAAAAAGCAAAAAAACAACATTTCTTCAACAAACCTGCTCCCATTTTATTCATTGATGAAATCCACCGGTTTAACAAGGCTCAGCAGGATTCTCTATTGAGCTCCGTTGAACAAGGTATTGTAACACTTATTGGTGCTACTACGGAGAATCCATCGTTTGAAGTTATTGCTCCCCTGCTCTCCCGTTGCCAGGTATATATTTTAAAACCACTTGATAAGGCTGCCTTAATGAAAATATTGGAAAACACACTTAAAAAAGATTATTATTTGCAGCAAATCAAAATGGAGATCAAGGAATATGAAGCCATACTACGCTATTCCGGAGGGGATGCCCGAAAATTGCTGAACATCATAGAACTGGTAGCTGCCTCCGCTGATGCCGGAGGAGCTGAAACACTTACCATAACTAACAACCTTGTACAGGCCCGCATCCAGGAAAAGATGACTATTTATGACAAGAATGGTGACCAGCATTATGATATCATTTCAGCCTTCATTAAGTCAATGCGCGGAAGCGATCCAAATGCAGCTGTATATTGGCTGGCTCGTATGGTTGAAGGGGGAGAAGATCCTAAATTCATTGCCAGAAGAATGGTGATCCTGGCTGCAGAGGATATCGGTATGGCGAATCCCAATGCGCTGTTACTGGCTGCTGCTTGCTTCGAGGCTGTCAACCTTATCGGCTGGCCCGAATCAAGGATCATTCTCTCAGAGACAGCAATCTACCTTGCAACATCTCCTAAAAGTAATGCAGCCTATCTTGCCATAGAAGAAGCTCAGGGTCTGGTCAGGGATACAGGTGATCTACCCGTTCCGCTTGCCATCCGTAACGCCCCTACAACATTAATGAAAGAACTGGGTTATCATAAAGGATACAAATATGCTCATGATTATGAGGGAAACTTCACACAGGAAGAATTTATGCCGGATGAGATACGCCGGAGACTGCTGTATAATCCCCAGGAAAATAAGCGAGAGGAAGAGATCAGGGCCAGACTTCAAACCTGGTGGAAAGGAAAATACGACTATTGAATGAAAACTACGACTTTGACCTGAAAAAATTCTAACCTGCCCTATTCATAAAAACACAGATTATTCTGTGTTAAAGCAGGTTAGCCCGATTTAGTTACACTTAGTTTTCGAAGAAAAG
>JAFGKY010000103.1 GCA_016928305.1 Bacteroidales bacterium | reverse complement strand
CCTGATTTTCAGCAACTTCACCCTTTAGGGTTGGGGTAGAAAGTTGCTGAAAATCTACCATGATACTTTTCGGAGTAGACTCAAGAACAAAGAATAAAGACAATCCAAATCAGTCACTCGGCTCCGCCGAGTGACGCCACCGAATATCGAAATTGATTATTTTTGGCCATTTGAATAGGGCAGATATAGCAATAAAATGGAAACTAATTACATCAACATTATCAGCAAAGAATTGCAGGTAGCCGGCTGGCAGGTAAAAAATACTTTGCAGCTGCTGGAGGAGGGAGCTACTATCCCCTTCATAAGCCGTTACCGTAAAGAAGCCACCGGAAGCCTGGACGAGATCCATATCGCTGAGATCAGGGATTTATTCCGGACGCTTAACGATCTGGATAAACGAAGGGAAACTGTCCTGAAGTCTATCGATGAGCAGGGAAAACTGACCGATGAGCTGAAAGCAAAAATTAACGGAGCCTCTTCATTTACCGAACTGGAAGATTTTTATCTTCCCTTCAAACCGAAAAAGAAAACCCGGGCGACCATGGCCAGGGAAAAAGGACTGGAGCCTCTTGCAGTAATGCTGATGAAACAACATGACAAGGCCATAATGACAATGGCTGAAAAATTCCTTTCGGATGAAGCAGTAACTGTAGAAGAAGCCTTGCAGGGTGCACGTGATATAATTGCCGAATGGGTCAATGAAGACCAGCAGGCCCGGAATTGCCTGCGAAGGCATTTTTCAACCGGGGCAGTTATTCAATCGAAACTTGTTAAAGGGAAAGATCAGGAAGGAATAAAATATAAGGACTATTTTGATTTTTCCGAATCCCTCAGCAGATGTCCTTCTCATCGCGTACTCGCTGTTTTCAGGGGACAGGAGGAAGGTTTTCTGAAGGTTACCATTGAACCCGATGAGAACAAAGTAATTATAGCGCTTAACCGGATCTTTGTCAAAGGATCGGGAGAAGCTTCGCAACAGGTGGAGATGGCCGTAAAAGACTCCTATAAGCGCCTGCTCTTTCCTTCCATTGAAAATGAATTCAGGGCGATAGCTAAAGAAAAGGCCGATCAGGAAGCTATCCGTGTTTTTGCTGAAAACCTGAGGCAGCTGTTGCTGGCTCCTCCCCTCGGGCAACAGCGTGTGCTTGCCATTGATCCGGGATACCGTACAGGCTGTAAAGTAATTTGCCTCGACAACCAGGGAAATCTCCTTCACAATGAAACCATCTTTCCCCATCCCCCGCAAAGTGAGACGGTAACTGCCAGGAAGAAGATCAGCTCCCTGGTAAACGCTTATAAAATAGAAGCTGTTGCTATCGGGAACGGGACAGCAAGCCGCGAAACCGAACATATGATAAAAAGGATCCGCTTTGAACGTGACGTTAAAGTATTTGTGGTCAGTGAGGCAGGTGCGTCCGTATATTCGGCATCAAAGGTTGCCCGAGAGGAATTTCCTCAATATGACGTTACGGTGCGGGGAGCAGTGTCAATAGGACGCCGGCTCATGGACCCGCTGGCCGAACTGGTGAAAATCGACCCGCAGTCTATTGGCGTGGGTCAGTACCAACATGATGTTGACCCGGTTAAGCTAAAGGACAGCCTTGATCAGGTGGTGGAAAGCTGTGTTAACCGGGTGGGCGTGGAGGTAAACACAGCCAGCCGGCATTTGCTTAACTATGTTTCAGGACTGGGCCCACAGCTGGCCCGAAATATAGTGGAATACAGGACAGAGAGCGGCCCATTTCATTCACGGGAAGACCTGAAAAAAGTTCCCCGTATGGGAATCAAGGCTTTTGAACAATCGGTCGGCTTCCTCAGGGTGAGGAACGGTAGCAATCCACTCGACAACAGTGCCGTGCACCCCGAAAGTTATCCGATAGTGGAAAAAATGGCTGCTGACCTTCATACTTCAATTGATCAGCTGCTGAAAGAAGAAAAACTAAGGAACCAGATAGATTGTAATAAGTATATTACAGATTCCGTCGGACTGCCGACCCTTAACGATATCATGGCTGAACTGGCGAAACCCGGGCGGGATCCCAGGACCATCATCAAAGTTTTTGAATTCGCAGCTGATATTTTTAAAATTGAAGATGTTAAACCGGGCATGGTACTGCCCGGAATAGTCACCAATATTACGAATTTTGGTGTATTTGTTGATATCGGTGTGAAACAGGACGGACTGGTGCATATTTCACAAATGGCAGACCGGTTTGTCAGTAATCCGGCTGAAATCGTAAAACTGCACCAGCATGTCAACGTGAAAGTGCTGGAGGTGGACGTTGAAAGGCGACGGATACAGCTTACATTGAAGGGAGTATCTTGAACAGCTACCTGCCTTTCAACAGGAAGCGGTGGCAGTTTGGGTAACAGGGTATTCGGTGTTCGGTAATCAGTTTGTTATATTTGCAAAATATTATCCTATGCCTGATAGTATATGACACGGGAATGTTGATCTCCTTAATTGATGCTTGTGCCGGGATGTTTACACTTGCATGAAACAGACAAGCTGCATAAAATAAAGGCTTTTTCTTTCCTCTGACTGAAGTCAGGGTGGTAGTGGAAAAAATTGCAATTACCCGATCTTCATTGTCCATGAATTGTTAATTTTGACAACGTACGATTTATTGGATCTGTTCGTTAATCTTTTTAAAGAATAAATTAAGCATTGAAACCATTATACCGGTTATATAAACTATGCCTGTTTCTCTACCTTATCAGCGGGGGTGGAGCACTGTTCTGCCAGCGACCTGAAAAGCCTGAGCTGATCAGGGTAACTGTCGATCCTGAAACAGGGTATGACCTTATATATTGGCAACCCAGCCCGTCGCCGGGCATTGATTATTATGTTATCGGTAAGGAGGTGATACTAAACCCCTTTGAGCCTTCTTCCCGTACTGAGGTGGGCAGAGTGGACTATACCGCTACATCCTTTGAAAGCCGTTTCACAACTTCGGGCGTTGAATCGGTCGGGTATTCTGTATGGGCCGAAGACCACCTGTCTGCCGATTCCATCAACTACAGCTATTACGATGGTCCTGACAGCACCATCTTTGCCCGTGCGGTTTTTGACTCCTGCAAGGCCACTATCACACTGGCATGGAACGATTACAACACATGGAGGGGTAATATACAGAAATATACAGTTTATCAGCGCCTGGGAAGCGGACTCTATGTTGTAATCGCATCGATACCGGAAGGCACGAGTACGTATACCCTCACCCACGTTCAGGAGAATACCACATACAGCCTGTTTATTGAGGCTACTCACTTAGATAATATCCGGAGTTCAACCTCCAACCGTATCGATTTATTTACCGACATGTCACAGGTGCCTGATGAAATAAATGCGGATTTTGCCACCCTGGGTGCAAACAATTCCATTGACCTTTCCTTTACCGTTGATCCGAATTCGGAATTACAGACCTATACGTTATTACGGTCAACCAATCAGGTTGGCCCGTTTGATACAATTGCCACGCTGAATACACCTGAGAAGGTAATACACTATAACGATGATATCGGTTTTACTTCCGGCGTTTATTACTACAAGCTGGTAGCCTTCAATAATTGCGGCGATGAGGTTGTCAGTTCCAACCTGGCGAGCAATGTGCTCCTGAGAGGCAATCAGGATAATTTACTGATTTCACTCAATTGGAATGACTACCTTGATTGGACCGGCGGCGTTGATCATTACCAGGTATCCATTGAAACGGGTTTTCAGGGAATATATTCAGATTCAATTAATGTGGGCGATGATTCCTTTTTCAGCGATGACTTTTCTTCAAGGGTCAATTATGAAGACTCACAGAGTACGAGGACCTGTTATAGCATTACAGCGTATGAGGATGCTGAGCCGGGTCGCTCACAACACACAAGCCGCTCCAACCGGATATGCTTTAACCTGAATCCCGATGTCCGGATGCCCAATGCATTTATACCAAACAGCAACGATGGTATTAACAATACCTTTCGTCCCATATTCTCCTTTGCACCCGAACGTTATGAGCTGACCATCTTCAACCGGTCGGGTCTTAAGATCTGGGAAGGATCGGAACCCTGGGATGGGAAAGTGAATGGAGATCAGGTTACCGAAGGAGTATACCTGTATCACATTAAAATATTCAACTTTACCAATACAGGCCGTGAGCTCAGCGGACAGGTTGCCGTTGTTTATCAGTAATTTTTCCTTGTCAAAGCCGTAACAACAGCCCTAAAATTCATTAACTTTGTATTTTCGCAGCCGCTGAACGCGAAATATACCTATGAGCTCAATTCTGACAGCCGAAGAAGCAAGGATCAGGGATGAACTGAATACCCTGATTACCAATTGCACCCGTTGCTATAAAAAAGGGGATAAGGCACTTATCCGGAAAGCCTTCAAAATAGCGTATGATGCTCATAAGGATTCCCGCAGAAAATCAGGTGATCCGTATATTCTCCATCCGCTGGCAGTGGGCAGGATCGTCAGTGAAGAGATGGGCCTGGGGGTGACCTCCATCGTTTCTTCCTTGTTGCACGATATTGTTGAAGACACCGACTATACCCTCGAGGATATTGAGAATCATTTCGGACAAAAAATCGCATCTATTGTCGACGGACTGACAAAAATCTCCGGTGTCTTTGACAAGAATTCATCATTCCAGGCTGAGAATTTCAGGAAGATGTTGCTGACATTGTCGGATGATGTACGGGTAATCCTGATTAAACTGGCCGACCGGTTGCATAATATGCGTACCCTTGATTCACTGCCGACGCATAAACAACTTAAAATCTCAGCGGAAACCCTGTATCTGTATGCACCACTGGCACACCGGATGGGCTTTTATGCCATTAAAACCGAACTGGAAGATCTGAGCCTTAAGTATCGCTACCCCAAGATATACCACGAACTGGAGGACAATATAAAAAGCAAGGAAAAGAGCCATCAGGAGTTCATCGCTGAATTCTCAAAACCTATCAGTGAACAGCTGAATAAGAACAATATCCTGCATGAGATAACCGGACGGTATAAATCCATTTATTCCATATGGCATAAGATGCAATCAAAAAATATTCCTTTTGAAGAAGTCTATGACCTGATGGCGTTCCGTATTGTATTTGATCCGCTGCCCGATATACCCGAAAAAACCCAGTGCTGGAATATCTATTCAATGATTACTGATATATACATGCCAAAGCCTGAAAGGATAAGGGATTGGGTGAGTACTCCCAAGGCCAACGGCTATGAGGCTTTGCATGCAACGGTTATGGGACCCAATGGCAACTGGGTTGAGATACAGATCCGTTCACGGAGAATGGATGAGATCGCTGAAAGAGGTTTTGCCGCACACTGGAAATACAAAACCGAATCTTCACAGGAAAGTGAGCTGGACAAATGGATCAAACGGATACGGGAATTGCTGGAGAGTCCGAATTACGATGCACTGGAATTTCTCGATGATTTTAAACTGAACCTTTTTGCCTCCGAGATTTTTATTTTTACTCCTAAAGGTGATATAAAAACCCTCCCGGTAAATTCTACCGTACTTGACTTTGCCTATGAAATTCATACCAACATAGGCCATTCTGCAATCGGGGCAAAAGTTAATCATAAGCTGGTTCCCCTGAATCATATCCTGAAAAGCGGTGACCAGGTGGAAATCATTACCTCCGATGCGTTTCATTCACGGCGCAACTGGCTGAATAATGTCATTACTGCCAAGGCCAAGGCTGCAATTAAATCACAGCTGAAAGCCGACACAAAAAACCGTATCGAAAAAGGGAAAAAAATGCTTGAAGAGAAATTGCTTGAGATTAAGCTTCGGCCAAGCGCCCGGGTCATGCGGAAACTTTTGCCCGCATACGAGGCAGCCAACAAAGATGAACTGTACAGTAAAATAGGAACAGGAATTGTTCAGCTGGAAAACCTGCATGAGATCCTTAAGAAAAATACCATAAGCAAATGGGTTAACTACTGGAGTCTGCAGCTGGGAAGGACATCTGAAAAGTTAAGAAAAGCCCAGGTTATGGGTAATAATGCCCAGAAACCCGACTATAAGACACCCATTCTGCTTTCGGAAAATGTCGATAAAGTTGCTCCTGACTATACCCTTGCCAAGTGCTGCAATCCGATTCCCGGTGATCACGTGGTCGGATTTATCCAGGAAACACCTGAACACCGCGTTATTATCCATCAGTCTAAATGCCCTGAGGCCATTAAAATGTTGTCCAGTCACAGTGAGCAGTTTGTTCCGGTCAAATGGACCACGCACCGCCTTCTTTCTTTTCTGGTAAAGATAAAAATCGGCGGAATCGACCGGTTTGGCATTTTTCATGATATCACTACCGTCCTTACCGATGAGCTGAATGTGAACATAAGGAGTATTAACCTGAACAGCCATGATGGCATCTGGGAAGCTTCCATGGAAATATACGTGCACGACACCAGGGATATCAACAACCTGATAATGGGATTAAGCCGTATCAAGGGTGTGGAGACGATAGAGCGGACAGAGACGGTGCAATGAGCCCCCCTATTCCCCCCAAATGGGGGGACTTTCTAACGCACAAGGCCACTTTTGTATTTCTTGTATTGTTTTGTTTGTCACCAGTGTGTTTCCGTAGAAAACTTCCCGCTGTTTTCATGACGGAGAGTGCAATGAGCATCTTTCTCATCTCCTGTTTTGTGCATTGCAGCACCCACTTTTAATAACTCATTTTCATGAGCTGAGCTTGACGATCATTTAATCTTAAAAGCTTGGTT
>JAFGKY010000102.1 GCA_016928305.1 Bacteroidales bacterium | reverse complement strand
TGTTGGGTGTTCGATGTTCCTTGTTCGATATTCAGATTCGTCATTTGAATTGTTTTTCTTGTTTAAAGGATGGTTACTCGCAATGACACTCTTGGCTTTGTTGGCAGGTCACTTTTCGTTTTTCGTTTTTCACTATTCACTGATTACTGGTCACTATTCATTGTTATCTGTCACCTGCTAACTTCAAATCTTCAAATCTTCAAATCTTCAAATCCTTATACGAGCATATCCGCAATCCCCAGCAAATCCCTGTCGACGTCCTTGTCGAGTTTAACCGTCTTATTGAGTGGCACATGCACGACTTCATTATTTACCATTCCGATCATAATGCTTTTCTGATCGTCGATCAATGCTTCGATGGCAGCCACACCCATACGGCTGGCACATATCCTGTCCAGTGCCGAAGGTGTTCCTCCCCGTTGTATATGACCGAGGATAGTAGTTCGGATATCATATTCAGGGAACCTTTCCTTGATCTTGTTGGCAATTGAAATCGCTCCTCCTTCATCCTCTCCCTCAGCAACCATTATGATGCTTGATTTCTTTTGTTTCGCCCTTATCGTAAGGTAATTCATTAACTTTTCGATCTGTCCTTTTTCTTCAGGAATCAATATACCTTCAGCACCGCAGGCAATGCCACTTTGCAGGGCAACAAATCCTGCTTCCTTGCCCATAACTTCCACAAAGAAAATACGTCCGTGTGAGCTGGCTGTATCCCTGATCTTGTCAACCGCATTCACAACGGTATTCAATGCCGTATCAAAACCTATGGTATAATCGGTCCCATAAAGATCATTATCGATGGTACCGGGTATGCCGATAAACGGAATGTTGAATTCTTTTGACATAATGCCGGCGCCGGTGAATGAGCCGTCTCCTCCAATTACAATAACTGCGTTAATCCCGAAGGCACAAAGATTCTCATAGGCTTTCTTTCTGCCCTCATAGGTGGTAAATTCCTTACAACGTGCGGTCTGTAATATAGTACCCCCCTGGTGGATAATACCGCTAACCGATACAGAATCCAACTTAATAATATCTCCATCAATCATTCCCTGGTATCCCCTGCGGATACCATAAACTTCCATATTGCGATGCAATCCTGCACGAACAACGGCACGGATGGCTGCATTCATCCCGGGAGCATCACCACCCGAAGTCAGAACGCCAACTTTCATAATTTCTTCCATAATGCACTCAATAATTGTTGTACAAATATTTTAAAAACTGTTCAATCTATTGCAGTATTATTTCGTCCTATTCTTAACATGCAACGCAATCTTTTCCATCAGCCATACCGGCGTTGATGTGGCTCCTGTAATGCCCACGGAGGATACATTTTCAAACCACTGCGGTTGAACATCGCCGGGACCTGTGACAAAATAGGAACCGGATTTAAGGCGTTTGCACTCTTCAAACAAAATACGGCCGTTGGAGCTTTTCGGACTGCTTACAAAAAGTATACAATCAAACCGCCGGCAAAAGTCAGTTAACAGCGAAATCCTGCCCGACACCTGCTGGCAAATTGATTGCGTGCAGTGAAATTTCTCCGCATTGCCTCCTGATCTTTCAATCCGGTTGGTGACTTCTTTTATCACCAGCTTGTAGTCTTCGCGATTCATGGTGGTTTGAGCATACAGGTGAATGGGTTTTGTGTAGTCAAGTTTGTCCAGGTCATCCATTTTTTCAATCACTATAGCCTTATAACCGGTTTGACCCTCAAGTCCCCTGACCTCGGCATGGCTTTTCTTCCCGAATATTACCAGTTGTCCATCATGATCCTTAATCTCCCGGTACGACTTTTCAATTTTACCCTGTAGTTTCAGTACAACAGGACATGTTGCATCAATAAGATCGATGTTGTTCTGACGAGCTGTCCAGTAGGTCTCCGGTGGTTCTCCGTGCGCTCTGATCAGTACTTTGCAGTTTCTGAGTGATTCGAATTCTTCATGATTGATGGTTTTTAATCCAAGCGCCCTGAGTCTGAGAAGTTCTTCTTCATTATGCACCAGGTCACCCAGGCAGAACAACGAACCTTCAGCAGTCAGTATTTCCTCGGCTGACTGAACAGCCTTCCGGACGCCAAAGCAAAAACCGGCATGCGGATCAATTTCCACCTTCATGATGTTGCTTTATGTTTTCCCACTTTATTTTAAACCATTCCATTTGCTCAGACACCGTCATATTGCTATTATCAAGCACCAGTGCATCATCCGCTTTCCGGAGAGGGCTTTCCTTCCGGGTCTCATCCTGATGATCCCGCATCATAACATTGTTCCGGATTTCTTCATAGCTTACAGCAACGCCTTTTGCCATCAACTCATCATACCTACGCTTTGCCCTGATATCCGGATCGGCGGTCATGAATATCTTCATATCGGCCTGAGGGAAAACCACGGTGCCGATATCACGGCCATCCATTACAACTCCATTTACCATTTCTGACCGTACGGTTTGATGACTCATACTCCGTTGAAGTTTAACCAGATGTTCACGGACTTCCCTGATCTTGCTTAGTGTCGATGCCGCTTCTGAAACTTCCACATTTCTGATTTCTTTCTCCACATTCCGGTTATTTAAATAAGTATCCTGATCACCGTTTGTTTCATTTTTGCGGAATTCAATGGTCAGGGACGGGAGTGCCTTTTTAAGCCTTTCAAGATCGGTCTTCCCGTTTTCATAGATCCTGTTTTCCAAACTGTAAAGCGCCACAGCACGATACATTGCACCACTATCGATGTATAAAAGATTCAGTTCCCGCGCAATTTCCTTTGCAAAAGTGCTTTTACCGCAGGATGAATAGCCGTCAATCGCAATGGTATAGGATTTTTTCTCAGCCATTGACCGTAAAATCAGGTGCAAATGTAATAAAAAAGGAGGTTATTTTATTCGATGCGACCGCATTACAGGGTGGAATTTATTATTACCGGTTAACCACCTGCGATTTTACCCAAACCTGGAAATGTATGGTGTTGAAATAATAAATATCCATTGAAAAATTGTAGAGACGCGATGTATCACGTCTCTACCGTTACATAATAAACAAATTTATTCGAATTTTCAATATTAAAACAGCCGCTCCCCCTTCAAATACCCATTTAAAAATAATTTCGTAACTTTCAACCTTGCAACCTGTTATCATCATCCCGTACAAACCTCAACCTTTTCCACAGAATATGCCCAACCCCATCGTCCACCGGATACTGCAAAAGTTCTTTATTCCTTTTCGACCGGCAGCATAATGGTAACATTAGTACCCTTTCCCAACGTGGATTCAAATTCTATCGTGCCACTATGATCATGAACAATATTATAGGCGATGGATAATCCAAGTCCGATTCCTTGACCGGGATCTTTTGTGGTAAAAAAGGGATCGGTTATTCTCGGCAAATCTTTTGGATTGACTCCACATCCCGTATCTGAAATTTTGATGAATAGTTGTTGGTGCTTTATCTGTGTTGAAACGCTTATTATTCCTTT
Source organism: Bacteroidales bacterium (assembly GCA_016928305.1). Classification (GTDB taxonomy): domain Bacteria; phylum Bacteroidota; class Bacteroidia; order Bacteroidales; family UBA10428; genus UBA5072. The sequence goes on along the minus strand of JAFGKY010000102.1, from coordinate 17,813 downwards.
TTCCTCAATTGCCTGACTGGCATTGATCAGAATATTGAGAATTGCCTGATGCAGTTTTCCTTCATTACCTGTTAGAAGATAGGATTCATTGGTATAATCCTTTCGTATTTCAACCCGGTACTTCACCTGATTGTTCAGTATCATCAGGCAATTGTCAATGATCGTATGAATGTCACACCGTGTAACGGATGAATCATCCTGCCGGCTAAACCGGCTGAGGCTCTGGACAATCTCTGCAGCCCGGCCGGCCCCTTCACGAACACCTTCAATCATAGGCCTCATCTTTTCATGATGATCCTTCAGGTGTTCGTCCATATAGTTTTCCAGGGCCAACATACCACCATAGATGAAGTTAAGCGGATTGTTTATTTCGTGAGCAATACCGGAAGACAATATGCCAAGCGATGCCATTTTTTCGGACTGAACAAGTTGTTTCTGTGCGTTCTGCAAGCTGTCAAGAGCAGTTTCAAGTTCTTCTCTTTGACTGAACAGTTCCCTGTTAGCCAAAGTAAGTTCCTGATTGGCTATTTCAAAATTTTTAGTGCGATCTTTAACCAGCAATTCCAGATCTGAAATAAGCGCAGAATAGGTTATGATGACTTTCCGGATAACGAACAGGATAATTACGGCAACGGCTGATATGTGCACAACAATAATGATCCATGGATACATTTCGAGCATATATAGCCCGGGTATGTATTCATCCGGAAATTTAAGAACCTCTTTATGATGAAGGTAGCCGATTAAAAAGAAAACGACGATTGTACTTATGAAGACAACCAGCGATCGTTTCAAAGGAAGATAAAGGATTGAAAAGAAGGGGATTAAAATCAGATATATTCTTGCAACAGAAAACAATCCATAATTGTATGCATCCGCTAATGAAAGCAGGATGATCAACGCAATAATAACATACGTTTTCAACAATACGGAGAGCCGTGAACGCAATAAGGTAATAATAACAACGCTTGCTATTATAAAAAAATTGATCACAAATGAAATATGAAAACCAAATTTAAAGAGCCGATATAAACTCACAGCGTATGCCAGGGTTCCAATAACAGAAGCCACAATCAGGGAAGTGTCGATGATCTGCACTTTAACCTCTTCCACCGTGTGTATTTTTGTTTTCATTACATTCGATTTCTGCAATGGAAATGCAAGTTTGTACTTTTAGGGTGGAAAGAACTATATCTCTAATTTACAATAAATTCGTCATATTTCAAACAAAATTTAAATCGAAAAGCATCAGTCATTGTACAGAAATGCTTTCAGTCCCGTACATTCGAATTCTTCATAGGTACTGTTCCAAAAAAAAGATTTAAAGAAGAGCACAGAATCAATCAACGCCTGTGCCGGCATCCTGATATGTTCCTGAAATTCACCATTTTCAGGCAATCCTGTACTTTGTCTGTTAGTGGAATTACAATAACCGCAATGCCTCATAGATTGAAGTTTCTATTTCCTTTATATTAAATGGTTTACCAAAGTATTTATAGATGAGGCCTTCTTTAACAGCTGCCGTTATTTCCTCTGAGATATCATACCCGGTGAGGATGAAAAAAGAAATACCTGGAAATTCCTTTTTTGCCGTTCTGATGAATTCAAGACCATCCATACCGGGCATTCTCATATCCGTAATGACAACCGCCGTATCGGGATGCATTTTCAATTTATCCAATGCCTCGTATCCGGATTCTGCCGTTATTACGTTGAATTTATCTTTAAACACGAGTGCAAACATTCTCAGGTTTATGGATTCATCGTCCACATAGAGAAGGGTATTCATTTCTTTCATGCTGATTCAGTGTTTTTAATTGGCAATGTGATAATGGCCGTTGTTCCCTTGTCGGGTTCCGACTCATATTCAAGTGTTCCGCCGTGTTCCTGCAGAATATTATAGGTTATTGATAAGCCCAGGCCGATGCCCTTACCCGGATCTTTGGTAGTAAAAAAAGGATCCGTTATTTTAGGGAGGTCTTCTTCATTAATACCAGAACCCGTATCGGTAACAGTCAGGATTACTTTTTCCTGTTCCATTTTTGTTCCGATGGTAATCTTTCCTTTATCAGGAATGGACTGGATTGAATTCGTGAGGATATTCAATATGGCCTGATGCATTTTTCCTTCATTGCATACCAAAGTACAAGGTCTGCCGGTGTATTTTTTTTGTATTTCAATTTTATGTTTAAGCTGGTTGTTAAGCATAACCAGGCAGTTATCAATGATGGAATGGATTTCACATTCAATATGTGGCATATCATCACGCCTGCTATAATGGTTTAAACTGGTAATGATATCGGCAACCCTTTTAGCGCCGATCTGAATCCCCTCAAGCAACGGGAATATCTCTTTTCCATGCTTTTTCAGGTTTTCGTCAATATAATTCTCCAACCCAACAATTCCTCCATATATAAAATTAAGCGGATTGTTTATTTCATGCGCAATCCCGGCCGCCAGCACACCCAGGGATGCCATTTTTTCAGATTGAGCAAGTTGAATTTGAGCTTTCTGCAAATCATCGAGGGCTGTTTCAAGTTCTGCACGCTGGCCAAATAACTCTTTGTTGGTGGCGATCAGCTCTTTATTGGTTGTCTCAAGTTCTTCAGTCCGTTCTTTCACAAGTGTTTCCAGCCGGTTTTTATAATCTTCAAGCTGGATGGCTATTTGTTTCTTTTCGTTAATGTCCCTCACAAGAGCAAGGATTCTGTCGTTGCCTCCAATGTTAACCTGCTTTAAAGCTACTTCTACCCAGAAAATTTCACCGCTTTTTTTTCTGGCCTGCCAGTCAAAAGTCTGTTCATACCCCTGTCTGACTCTCTCAAAATATTTTTCCGCATCTTCCTGCCGGTAAGGCGCAATATTTGCGCTGAAATAACCAATACCGGCATCTTCAATCTCAGATTTACGATAACCATACATCTTAAGCATGGAATTATTAACATCCAGGACTTTCCCGTCAAGATCATGAATGAAAATTGCATCGGTTGCCGAATTAAAAATCTCACGATAGCTGCGTTCGCTTTCCGATATGATTACATTGCTTATCTCCAGATCCGAAATAAGCCCCGAAAATGTCCTTAAAAACCTCAGCGTTACAAGAAGGATCATGATTCCTACAACAGCAATGCCCATGGCATGGTTTATCCAGGGATATATTTTGACTATATGTTTTGCAGGATCATAGCTGGCAGGTAAAGTCAGTATTCCAATATGATGCAGGTATCCAACCAGGACAAAACATAATATGGTCAGTGTGAAAACAGCCAGCGTACGCTTCAGGGAAAGGTAAAATATTGCATAAAAAGGAATTAAGATGATATATACCCTGGCTGCAGAAAACAATCCGTAGTTCACCGCATCGGAAAGCGCCAGCAATATGCATAGACAAATGAATATATAGGTCTTCACAATACTGGTCAGACGTGACCGGTATAGGGTGATGACAATAACTCCTGCAACAACAAAAAACTCTATTATAAAAGAATAATTAAATCCGGTTTTAAAAAACCGGAACAAACTCACTATATAAGTGATGGCTCCAAATACTGAGGCCACAATCAGTGAATTATCAACATTCTGTTGTCTGACCTCTTCAATGCTTACATACTTTGCTTTCATTTGCGCGTGGTGGTTTTTTAGTTGCCTTCACAATTGTGCTCGGTTTTTTGCAGCAGGGAAATATCATAACCTTTGTTCTTTATTACCTGCATAAGCCTTGAATACGTGTCTGTTGTCATGTAAGGATCACGGTTTAATATCCACAGGTAATGATGCGAAGGATGTACTACTATTGCATAACTGTAATCATCGGCCAATACAATGATGTGGTATTCGCTCCTGAAGGGCCAGAGAAACTGTACTTTCAAACGTGTATTATTGGATCCCTTAATGGTAAAGATCTTCCCTTTAACCACCGACATTTTTGAACCATTACGTTTAATTTTCAGGCATCTATTGATGACCTTTATGGTTTTCTTACCCGGGATCCGCTTATATTCTGCCGTTGTACACCGGCATCCTTTCTGGAAATCAGCAGGAAAAGAAGCAATTTCATACCATAAACCCAGGTATTTTTCAAGATCAACCGAAGCGACAGTTTCTGTCTCCTGACTTTTACCAAAATTACAGCATACGCATGCCTGCATAATAAGGAAAGGAATCAGGTATTTCACGGCGCCCGCTATTTTTATCAAAATATACAACAAATTCATCGATTTGCAAATACTAAATAATATGCCTTAACCCTTTCGTTCCGTTATTATCCCTTTTGTCGATGTAACAACGTACTTCGTATGATTTTCACCTCCTTTCTTCTATTTTACATTCATACTCGTAATAAAAACCGTATTTTTATCCTGCTGAAAGGTACCCTCATGATGAGAAAGTTGCATGCCCGAAATGTTTTAACGGGTCTGATACACGGACTGGCGTGGATTGCTGTTTTTCTGATTCCGCATTATTTATCTCAGCGACCCGGACAGGAAACCATTGAAATGCGCGATATCATTCTCTGGACCGCAATGGTAATCTTTTTTTATATTAACTATTATATTCTCATTCCGAATTTGCTTACCAAAAAGAAATTTGGATTATATACCGTGGCCATATTGGTTTTGCTGTTAATCGCCTTTTCTTCTATTCGTTTCATTACACTCAAATACGATTCCCAGCGTGAACTTGAAATCATACATCGCCGACATGGTCCTGAAAAAGCTGAATTTATTTTGCACCGTATTGCCCGAAATCGTGGTATGGGAGCTGTTTTCTTTACATTCCTGGTGCTGGCAGTCAGTACGAGTATAAAGGTAACAAGCGACTGGTATAAAATGGACAAAAAGCGGAAAGAAGCAGAAAATGAAAAGCTGTCAACCGAGTTGGAACTGCTGAAATCACAGATAAATCCTCATTTTTTCTTCAACACGCTGAATAACATTTATTCCCTTTCTATCCGCAAATCCGAAAGGACTTCGGAAGCCATCGTCAAACTTTCTCAGTTGATGCGATATATAATATACGATACGGATAAAGACAAAGTACCCCTGAGCAAAGAAATTGATTATATCAATAATTATATTGAACTGGAGAAATTACGGCTTCGTGACAATGTGGAAGTTCGTTTTCTGGTTGATGGCAAGGTATCGGAAAAACTTATTGAACCCTTGTTATTATTGCCATTTATTGAAAATGCCTTCAAGCATGGAATCGGCCACAAGCAACCTTGTACCATTTCCATACGGATTTCACTGTTCGATTCCAGGTTAATCCTGTGTGTCGAAAATCCGGTTCTGCCAAAATCCGAAACACAACAACCGGATAAGCAGGGTTTTGGAATGTATAATGCGGAAAGACGTCTGCAATTACTATACGATAAGAATTATACATTGGAAACAACCATTGTTGATTCCGTTTTTCGCGTGGAACTGATCCTAAACCTTAACCGCGATGAAATGTCTGATAGTGGATGATGAACCTCTTGCTCAGCAGGTCATAGAGGATTTTATTAACCGTGTGCCTTTTCTTGAATTCGCCGGCAAATGTTCCAATGCCATGGAGGCCATTGAGATCATGCAGCAAATACAGATCGATTTGCTTTTTCTGGATATCAACATGCCGGTCGTTACCGGAATGGATTTGATTGCAAGCCTGACCGTAAAGCCTTTGTTTATCTTAACTACCGCATATTCTGAATACGCCGTTGAAAGCTATGCGCTGAACGCAACCGATTACCTGCTAAAGCCCATTCCGTTCGAACGTTTCCTTGCTGCTGTCAACAAGGCATATGAGATCTTCAACTTACGGAAACAAACCAATGCCATTAATACCGGGAAACAGGAAGAATCCGGCCCGGAACATATCTTTGTCAGGGCTGATTACCAGACTGTAAGGATCATCGTTGATGATATACAATATATTGAAGGTGTAAGAGATTACATACGGATCCATCTCACAGGGAAAAAGCCTGTGATGACACTGCAAACAATGAAAAACATGGCCGAAATGCTGCCCCGGCAAAAATTCATTCGCATCCACAAATCCTTTATCATAAACCTTGGCCGTATTGATGCAATTGAAAGAAACCAGGTTATCTTCGGAGATAAAAGAATCCGCATTGGAGATGGATACAGAGAGCAATTCATGAACAGAATCAAAGGGGAAATATAGAGACACTTTGCATTACATCCCGGCTATCTGCCGATGGTTAATAACTTTTTTTGCACAATAGAATTTAATATCCTGATCTTTATTATCTTGCATGCATTAATTGAATGATATTATTTAACCTAATCCTCTAAACGCCATGAATCCGTTGCATTATGAGGCCACCGAATGTACACCTTACATCAATCTTGATAAGGATAATAACATATTTGAGATCAGGGGCGTATCAAAACCATCCAATGTTTTTGAATTTTATGATCCGGTTTTAAACTGGCTTGATGAATATATGGATTCCCCGAATCCGAAGACAATGCTTTCCATTCGACTGGAATACATAAACTCTGCATCTGCAAAGGTTATCAATTTCATTATCAAAAAACTCGAACGCGCTATTAAAAAGGGAAAAGAATCCGTTGTGCTGTGGCATTATTCTGTTCATGAGCCCGATATGAAAGAACTGGGAGAGAACTACTCGATCATGTACAATATACCTTTCGAATTCAAATCATACGAATAACAGGAGCATCAACCGCCACCTTATATTACTTGTCAGTTTCGTGCAATTTGTATACAGAAAACATTTTTTTGAATAACTTTTTTCCTTATATTCACGTTTAACGTATTGTATTGTTATCTGTTCAGACAGTATATTCTAAAAGCATTACAAACCTTTTAATACCAACCCATGGAACCATTAATACTGTATGGAGCCAAAGATACCCCCTCGGTGTATTTTGACCAGGCTGCAAATATTTTTGAGATTACAGGGGTTTCTCTTCCGGCAAATGTTCTTGATTTCTATAACCCGGTATTGGAATGGATCGATCAGTATATAAAAAGCCCAAATGAGGATACCGTTCTGACCATCAGGCTGGAATATCTTAATACTTCTTCAGCCAAAGTGATCAATATCTTGTTCCACAAAATGGAACAAATTATTAAGGATGGAAAAAAAGTCCGTGTGTGCTGGTATTATTCACCCAATGAACCTGAGATGAGAGAGATGGGCGAGGACTATGCCGTAGGATGCAAGGTACCATTCGATATTAAGCCCTTTGAAGAATAACAACATCCGCTTTCGTATGTAACTTTTTGCGTTCAGGATTCACCTTCCTGCCGGTTACGCTGCATGGTTTGTTCTGCCTATGAGCAGGTAATGCTTGCAGCGGATTCCATACGCTCATTTTTACGCCGGGCTGATGCCCGGGGCTACCATTATGTCGCCCCTCCGGGGCTTTTTTTGGTCTTCCTTGTCCCTAATAAATCTTACTTCACAAATCTTAAATCGTACATCATAAATCAATGTTGTTTAGTTAAGGAAAATAAGCTTCGACTCCGCTCAGCCTGACCGTCACTCTGAGCGAAGTCGAAGAGTAGGTCAGGATGTGAATCTAATTTGAAGATGCTAAACTAAACGACATTGCTCTTCCCCCGCACTCAACTCGTCCCTGCTTGCCACTTGTCACTCGTCACCTGTCACTTGTCACTTTATATGCCCTCCTTCAACGATAATGACCAATTCACCTTTTGGTCTCTTTTTTCCGAAGTAATCATGCACTTCCTTCAGTGTACCTCTCACCGTTTCCTCGTGCACTTTTGTCAGTTCTCTTGAAACCGAGCATTTACGCTCAGCTCCAAGGTGACCGGATAGCTCAGCCAGTGTCTTTGCCAGACGGTGCGGAGATTCATAGAGGATAATCGTCCGTGTTTCAGCTTCAAGCTGCATCAGTCTTTTTTGCCGTCCCTTTTTATGCGGAAGAAATCCTTCAAAGCAAAACCTGTCACTTGGGAATCCGGAATTTACCAACGCTGGTATTAAAGCTGTCGGCCCCGGCAGGCATTCAACCGGAATGTTGTTTTCGATGCACGACCGGACGAGCAGGTAACCCGGATCCGATATGGAAGGTGTGCCTGCATCACTCACCAGGGCAACAGTTTCTCCGTTTTTTATCCGCGCAATAAGTGACTGAACCGTTTTGTGTTCATTGAAGATATGGTGTGCAGTCAGTTTATTGGAAATGGCATATCTTTTCAGCAATATGCCTGTAGTACGTGTATCTTCCGCCAGGATAAGATCTACTTCTTTAAGCGTCCTCAAGGCCCGAAGCGTAATATCTTCGAGGTTACCCAGCGGTGTCGGAACGATGTAAAGCTTACTCATGCTATCCGGTAATAAACTTGCGCCTCACCACTTCAAGAAGCCCCTGAACCAGCTCACTATCCATATCCCAGGTATATTCACGGATCATAAAATTATAGGCATCATTGAAATTGGCTGCATTATTTAAAACTTCAATGGCTTTATCGTATTTCTTCGGATCGTTTCCAAAAAGCTCACGGATGTATAAAAACCTTTCATTAATCCCAATAGCCTTAACCAGATCGGTAACCGGTTTTGCATGCAGACGCGATGATATATCCTGATATTGCGTGCTCTCATGAAGGCTTTCTCCCAACAGCTTCTCCCTTTTAAGCAAATCCGACAATACTTCTTTTTCTGCTTTTTTATGTTTGGTTTCTGCCGTTGAGGGCTTGTTTTCATCTGCTGGTTCCCGGTCAATCTCAAATGAATCATCGTATCCCTGAACAGACTTACCGGACACCGGTTTTTGATCCCTGTCAGTCTCTGTGCCTGTCACTGAAGAAAGGTCGGGGTGGCCGGACATTGGCTTTCTGTTCTCGTCAGGTTTAAGCAATAACAGAATTTCATAAAAATTCCGCGTTTTTTGCATAACAAGATCAATTTCCAGGGATGAGACGGATCCCGTATCCTGAAAAGCCTGCATCAGGCCGTTTATTTCAGCCAGATTAGCCATTGCCGCCTCAAACGTATGCTTGTAATTCATTTCCGTATAAGTTTAATACCAATTGAAATATAAAATTAACCCAAATTGTATTATGGCACAACCGATTAATCCAAATAGAATTAACAATTTCTTCAGGAAAAAATTGCATGAAAACATGAGTTATTGCAATCCGTTGAAAGCAACCGTTATTCTGATATTCCATCGCTCCGTCTCCAAAACTTAAATCTTTCGCCTTCAATCAACAATCTATCCTTATATTTGTAGTAATCCGAATTATCAATAAATGATCGCCTATACCATACAGGAAATTGCTGCTGCCGTCTCCGGAAGGATTACAGGAGACAAAAACGACCTGATCAAAACGATCTTTACGGACAGCCGTACTCAGCATACACCCGACGAGACCTTATTCATTGCGCTTAAAGGACAGCGTCACGACGGTCATCATTTCATTCCCGCACTGTATCAGAAAGGAGTCCGTAATTTCATGGTAGCAGATACCTGGGAACCGGCACAGTCATATCCGGAGGCCTCCTGCATCCATGTTAGAGATACGCTGTTTGCCCTGCAGGAATTGGCTGCATACCATCGCAGCCATTTCCCCATCGAAGTCATTGGCATAACGGGGAGTAACGGTAAGACCATTATTAAGGAATGGCTCTTTCAATGCCTGCAGGAAAAATGGCATATCACACGCAGTCCGAAAAGCTATAACTCCCAGGTTGGCGTTCCTCTGTCGGTATTATTACTGGATAAAAACAGCGAAATGGGAATTTTTGAAGCAGGCATTTCCACAACAGGTGAAATGAAACGCCTTCAGCCTGTCATCCGTCCAACGCTGGGATTGTTTACAAACATAGGTGAGGCACACCAGGAAGGTTTTCCGGGACATGAACAGAAGGTTGAGGAAAAGCTTAAACTTTTCACGGATTGCAGGGCAGTGATATGCAGCAAAGATCATTCCTTGATATGGCAGGGAATCCAGCAGCATATTGACCGGCAAAAAACACGGATCTTTACCTGGTCGGTAAAAGAAGATTCCGACGTAAGACTGACGAAAATATCTATAAACAAAGGGATTACAAACATTAAAGCCATCCATAAAAAGAAACCTGTTGAAATTGATATTCCCTTTACCGATAATGCCTCTGTTGAAAATGCCATCCATGTGTGGTCTGTTTTATTATTCCTCGATCTTGATCCCGGTTACATCCGTTCCAGGATGCTTTGTTTGACCCCGGTTGCCATGCGGCTGGAACAGAAAAGCGGGATTAACAACTGCATTCTTATTAATGACAGCTATAATGCCGATATCAATTCCTTAGCCATTGCCCTCGATGTATTAAACCGGACCATACAACAACCTGATAAAACCCTTGTGTTGTCGGATATCATGCAATCGGGGAAAAAGACCAAAGACCTTTACATAAAAGTTGCTGACCTGGTAAAGGAAAAACGTGTAAGTCGGATAATTGGTGTCGGCCCCGACATAAATGCAAACAGTCATTTGTTTAATATCCCCGGGGCTTTTTACAAAACTACCCAGGAATTACTTGACCATTTGGCATCATTGAACTTTCATAATGAGGTTATTCTTCTGAAAGGGTCACGGTCTTTTGAATTTGAAAAAATCTCTGCACAGCTTGAGCAGAAAGTCCATACAACCCGTCTTGAAATAAATCTCGATGCACTGGTTCATAACCTTAATTATTACCGGTCAAGGCTTCCTGCGGGAACACGCATCATGATCATGGTAAAAGCTCTTTCTTACGGCAGTGGAACACATGAAATTGCCTCATTGCTTCAGTTTCAAAAGGTCGATTATCTTGGTGTCGCTTTTGCTGACGAAGGGGTAAGCCTGAGGCAGGCAGGCATTACCTTGCCCATCCTGGTGATGAGCCCCGAGCCGGGAAGTTTTGAAATCCTGTTAAAATATCAGCTCGAACCGGAGATTTACAGCCTGCGTATGCTTGATCATTTCAACCAGGCTGTAATCCGGAACCAGGAAATAGCATATCCTGTTCATATCAAAATTGACACCGGCATGCACCGGCTCGGATTTAAGGAAAGCGATATTCCTCAGTTGCTGGAGCAACTCAAGAAATGCCACAACCTGAAGGTTAATTCCGTTTTTTCACACCTTGCAGCTGCCGATGAAGAAGTCCATGACAGCTTCACAGAAGAGCAGATTAAGCGGTTCGAAAAGACTGCCGATAAGCTTTCAGCAAGTCTCGGTTATCCGGTGATCAGGCATGTGCTGAACTCCAGCGGAATTGAAAGATTTCCCCATGCCTGTTTCGATATGGTGCGCCTGGGCATCGGACTGTATGGTATCAGCAGCTACTCACAGCAACAACTGAGAAATGTAAGTTCGCTGAAAAGCCAGATTTCCCAGATCAAGACCATTGAACCCGGAGAAAGCGTGGGGTATGGCAGAAAGGGCGCCGTGACCAGAAAGACTGTCATTGCCGTTGTGCCGGTTGGATATGCTGATGGCCTGAACCGCATGCTGGGTAATGGTAATGGGAGTTTCTTCATCAACGGGAAACCGGCACCCATCATCGGAAACATCTGTATGGATATGACAATGGCTGACATTACCGGTATTGAAGCGCATGAAGGTGACGATGTGATCGTGTTCGGCGATCATTATCCGGTTTCCAGGCTGGCCGAGCAGGTGGGTACAATTCCTTACGAAATCCTTACCGGGATTTCTTCGCGTGTGAAAAGAGTCTATTTTCATGAATGAAATAGTCATAACAGGCGACGGTTCCCATACGATCTTTCATTGCAGCCTGAACGAACATTATCATTCAACCTTCGGAGCCATAACCGAATCAAAACACGTCTTTATCCGTAACGGACTGCATTGCGTTTCCAAAGATCCTGTGACGATTTTTGAAGTCGGTTTCGGCAGCGGACTGAATGCCTATCTTGCCTTTCTTGATGCCCGGCAACATAAACGTTCCGTCACGTATTACACCATCGAGAAATACCCGCTGGATTTCAATGTAGTACAACAACTTAATTATCCCTCATTACTTTCTGCTGAAGAATCAAACAAATTGTTGTTTTATACATTACATGAAACCGGCTGGGAAAAACCAATTGCAGTGACATCCTTTTTCAGGCTTTATAAAATCAAGGCTGATCTTATTTCCTTTGATCCCTTTTTTTATTTCGATGTGGTTTTCTATGATGCCTTTGCTCCCGACAAACAACCGGAAATGTGGACAGTGGAAATATTCCGGCGTTTATACAACAGGCTTAATCCAGGCGGTATATTGACCACGTATTGTGTAAAAGGTGAGGTAAAGCGGAATCTGAAAGAAGCTGGATTTGGGATAAAAAAGATACCCGGACCACCGGGTAAAAGAGAAATGTTAAAGGCGATAAAATTACCTTCAGCAAGTAATATGAGGTAAACTGTTACCGGGGATACATTTCAATAAAATACCCTATAGGGATTTGCTGCACAAGAAACGGTTATTTATAAGAGTCATTTTTTATAAGCCACGTAAATATCGGCTTCTATCATCTGTCCATCCTTGTAAAAATGATGTACAAAGTAAATATTACCCTCTTTATCCAGTGTAGGCTCACCCGCAAATTGAGACAGGATCAATGTCGGCTCCTGCCATTCATCATTCATTTTCAGCGATCTGAAGACAGCCGGTGACCCCAGATAAGTGCGCGTGAACCACAATTCATTGCCATCCGGGGTAACATAAGGCCATCCATCGTTTTCCGACGAATTGACAACTTCAATATTCACCGGATCCTGCCACTCTTCATTCTGCTGCGTTAATTTCCATATATCGTACTGGCCTTTCCCTCCCTGTCGTGCAGAATGATAATACAATTCGTTGTCGTGAATATGCAATTCACCGACTTCAAAATCGGGATTGAAATCAGCATTTTGCCAGTTTGTCCATTTACCGTCAACAAATTCAGCACTGAACCAGTGAATACCGGTATATCCTTCCCTTGCAGAGGCAAAAAGCATTTCATTCCCCTGAACAAATTCAGCCCCGTCCAGCGCTAATTTACCGGGGTTCTGAAGCAAGACTCTTTCAGGGATCTGCCATGCACTCCCGTTATAATGAGAAACGTAGATCCCGGTAACCCCGTCAAATAATTGTTTTTCAGCAGGAACTGAAACATCCGGGGTGAAGAAAAAATAAAGCTCATCACGGTCAGCAGGGATAAATGGAGAATCTTCACCTCCTGCAGTATTTATGGTCGTATCCAGCGGCACGGGAGATTCCCACCCCGAACTGTGTAAAACCGGCGGATAAACATCCGTCTCTGGGATTATCTTAACGGCTGTGGCAGGTATGCTTTCCCATCGCGTTTTCTGATCTGCCGTTTCATCATCTTCATTGCATGCAACAAGCACCACGGTTATAGCAATTAAGATGATGATCCCGGTACAAGTGCGGCTGTTGTTATTCTTTCTCATATTATGTTCTCCCGGTTATTTGTATTCGAACTCATTCAATTGACTTCACTGGCGCAAACGCCTGCCATGTCGGCAGACAGGTCCGCTTGTGCCTAAAAGGTTTTTGTTATTAGAATTTCACGAATAAAATTAATCATAAAATATTCCCTGAAGTAATACAGACCCGAAAATTACAGGTATTATATCAATGTAGTTTAGCTATGGAAAGTAAGCTTCCACTCCGCTCAGCCTGACCGTCACTCTGAGCGAAGTCGAAGAGTAGGTCAGGATGTCTAACTATTGTGAAGGTGCTTAACTAAACGATATTGAGTATTACACTTTGAAATTAAACCCTCCTGAAATATTATTTGTCTGAAAGGAAAAAAAAGTTACCTTTGCAATCCGATTGAATGAAACGATAATAAAAGCAACAGCAGATGAAAAGGACATACCAGCCGTCAAATAAGAAAAGGCGCAACAAACACGGTTTCAGGGAAAGAATGTCTACTGCCAACGGTCGTAAGGTTTTATCGCGCAGAAGAGCCAAAGGCAGGAAGAGACTTACGGTTTCTGAAGAGATCTTCCGCAAATAAGAAGATTTTAGTTCCACACCATAATGAAGGGAAGGTTACAGGCCTTCCTTTTTTGTTTATATCCCGATGGAGTGTTGAGAATCCCGCCGGCGTATTGTTTACGGATTGTAGCCTGATAACGTCAGTATTTTCTGATAATCGTTTTCTTCCATCAATGCTTTCAGGGAGAGTTTTTTATTTTTCTTCATATACTTTTCGACTATCTTATATCCGATCCATACAGCGGCACGGGCGGGTGATCTTCCTGAGAATTCAGAAGTAAAAGGCCCTTCCCGTGTAAACTTGTCAATGGTAAACCTGTCTGTCTTGAACAACAATTTATATTCCACCAGGTAAGTCCACATTTGTTTTTCATTGGCTGTGCAGAACCTCATTTGTGGTCCGGTGAAACCCCACAGCAATGAATCGGGTTCATCGGGGAACAAGGTTTTAATAAGATACATAATTTTCCCTCCGTATATCATCGCCGTTAAAAGGTTATTCACGGAATCGCAATAGGCAAATTCGGTTTCTGCCCACAGCCGCATGCAATCGGAAGGGATTTTACCGGGATGCATGTTCAGCCTGATGTAACGATAAATACCTGCCCTGCTGTAGAATTCCTCCTCGGATCCCAGGTATTTATCAAGTCCGACAGCCAGTAAATTGGAATCGGATACAACGGAATAATTGAATCCGGAAACAAAGGTGACAACTCTTGGCACCTGTTTTTCCGGAAAATGATAAAGAAAGCGCCGGAATGCCCCGGTGAGCTCATCTTCAAGCTTGTCCAGGCTGGGGAATACCTGTTGCACTCTTTGATACGCTGTATAGTTATCGTAATGGGTGATAAAAGCCTTAAGCCGTTCCTGAAAACCCGGCGTGCTGCTTTTCCCGATGGAGATGATCCGTTGCGTAAACAATTCAAAAAAAGTGCCATAGCGCTGCTGCAAAACCGATACAATACTGTCAGTCCGGCTGGGATCACCGAAAAAAAGATCCTGTTCAAACCGTTCAACGGATAACGCGACCTTATCTGCAGGTACCTGTCTGTCAAATGTATGCTGCCGACAGGAAGTCATTAACAGAATAGCCGGCAACATACAACTCAGTTGAATTAGCCTCCTTTTCATTTCAAATGATGTGTATAAAATAGAATTCAATATTAGTTTTTTTCGTATTATAGCATTGAATTTTGTAAATTTATTTCATGATCGTAATACTAAAATAATAAAACCTGTGATGAAGAAAATATTACTTTTCGCCGCAATCATCGTTTCCGTCAACCTTGCCGGTCAGGATTTCCGGTTTGGTATTAATTTTGACCCTGTGGTATCATGGATTTCGCCCGATTCAAAACTTATTGAATACGACGGTTCGAAGCTGGGCTTTAACACCGGACTTATGCTCGAAACCTATTTCAGGAAGAACTATGCGTTTGCCACCGGTATTAATCTCACCTACATGGGTGGAAACCTGAAATATGCCGATACCGTGAATATTGAAACCGAAAGTGGCCCGGTTGTTGTTCCTGCAAATGTACCGGTGGGATATACCATACAGTACATCTCCGTTCCGCTCTCCCTGAAAATGAAAAGCAATCCTATCGGCTATATCAGCTATTACGGGCAGGTTGGCCTGACACCCCATTTTAATATAAAAAGCAAGGCTTCAGGCGGAGATCTTAATAAGGATAATGTCAACGAAGAAATCAGCCTGTTTAACCTTTCTTATTTTATCGGAGGCGGAATTGAATATTCCCTGGGTGGCACAACAGCCATTAACCTGGGCATATTCTTCAATAACGGGTTCATTGACCTGCTTGAAAAGAAAGGCACTGATTACCGGGCATCCATATACTTTTTCAATCTCAGACTGGGAATTTTGTTTTAACCAGCGTATATGCGTATTGCTCTTGCACAGTTAAATTACACCATCGGGGCCTTTGACGAAAATTCCGGGAAGATCATAGCAACTATTGCAAGAGCTAAAAAGGAAAAGGCAGACCTTATTGTTTTTTCGGAACTGTCGGTATGTGGCTATCCTCCGATGGATCTGCTGGAATACCGGTATTTTATCGATCACTGCGAACAAACCGTTCTTCGTATTGCAAACGAATGTGAAGAAATAACTGCCATCGTCGGCAGTCCAGTACTCAATACGAATTCTATCGGTAAGAACATATATAATGCCGCTTATATAATCCAGGATAAGACCATTCAGGGTGTTGTTTACAAAACCCTTCTGCCTACCTATGATATCTTTGATGAATACCGGTATTTTGAACGGAACCGCAAATTCAGGCTTTGTGATCTGAAAGGGCACAAGGTTGCCATTACCATTTGCGAGGACTTATGGTACCATCAGCCGGTACTGGATAATTTTGGAAAAGAGAGGCTGTATACAGTCGATCCCATGAAGGAACTAAGCCGGCTGAAACCCGAATTCGTGATCAACATTGCTGCTTCTCCCTTTTCCTACACCCAGAGCAAAGTAAGGGAAGAAATCATTACACGAAATGCCCGTATCCACAAAGTACCCATTATATATGTAAACCAGACAGGGGCTAATACCGAGCTGATCTTTGACGGGGGATCCCTTGTAATTAATGCAAAAGGGGCAGTGATCGACAGGATGGAACTTTTTAAAGAAGATTTCAAAATAATTGATACAGACGAGCTTTTATCGAGCACAACGGCAAGATCATTACCGGGACCTGAAGATATTACCGCATCTGTTCACGATGCCCTGGTAACAGGCATCCGTGATTATTTCAGGAAACTGCATTTTTCCAGGGCAGTTCTCGGCCTTTCAGGAGGGATTGACTCAGCGGTTACACTTGTTCTGGCCTGCAGGGCATTAGGCGCAGAAAACCTGAGGGTGCTGCTGATGCCTTCACAATATTCATCGGATCACTCGGTCAACGATGCCGTTGATCTGGCACAAAAACTGGGAGTAAAGTACGATATCCTTCCGATAAGGGAGATCTTCGGTCAATATCAGCAGTCCTTGCAACCCTTGTTTTGTGATCTTCCACCGGATCTGGCCGAAGAGAACATCCAGGCCCGCATACGCGGTAATCTGCTCATGGCCCTGTCGAACAAGTTCGGCCATATCCTGCTGAACACGTCGAACAAAAGCGAAGCCGCGGTAGGCTATGGCACCTTGTATGGTGATATGAGCGGTGGCTTATCGGTACTTGGGGATGTATACAAAACAGACGTATACAAGCTGGCTGCATATATCAACAATGACGGGATCATAATTCCACAACACACCATAACCAAACCTCCTTCTGCAGAACTCCGACCCGGTCAGAAAGACAGTGATTCGCTGCCCGATTATGAAATCCTTGACAAGGTATTATTCCACTATATTGAATTAGCAAAATCATCGGCAGAAATAGCCGCAATGGGTATTGAAGAATCCCTTGTAAAAAAAATAATTGGGATGGTCACCGCAAGTGAATACAAGCGTTATCAGACTCCGCCCATCCTTCGAATATCCTGCAAAGCTTTTGGTATGGGCAGAAGAATGCCGCTTGTGGCAAAATACTGAAGAGGGGAACCGGTATACAGTGAACAGTGAACAGTGAACAGTGAACAGTGAAAAACGAAAAGTGAAAAGTGAAAAGTACATTCCTCTGTAAACCTGCGAATAACCACATGAACCGTATAACCTACTAACTACTACCTACTAATGCGAATTAAGGGTTGAAAAATAGATTTCATGTTATTTTTCACGTATATCATTAGCCCCGACCTTCAGGTCGGGGTTCAAGAGATTAATCTCCGTGAGGGCTTCAGCCCTTTTCTTTGTCAAATCCGTAAT